>NZ_JBWVBD010000006.1:0-334456 GCF_057221075.1 Ruegeria sp. HKCCD6647-2
CGCCCGCCGGCACCACCCGCGGCTTTGGTGAGGTCGAGTTCCGCCAGATCGCCGACTGGATCATCGAGGTAGTCGACGGCCTGGCCGCCAATGGCGAAGACGGCAACGGTGCCGTCGAGGCCAAGGTCAAAGCCGAAGTCGCCGAGCTCTGCAAGCGCTTCCCGATCTACCCGAACCTGTAATCTATTCGGCAAAAAGCTGAAAACGGCGTCCAGATTAGGCGCCGTTTCTTATTTTGTTGAACGCATTCTTCACCTAAGTGGTCAGATGAAATCTTGCCAACGCAGGATCACAAGAAACACAGTCGCAAGAGCCAGTAAACCGAGCGCCATTGAGCCGAGAATACTCAGAAACAGACCCCAACGGCGATCCGCAAGATTGATGGAATTCAGGTGGGACTGCACCTCATCCGACGCTTTCTGAAGTGCAGGGGTATCCAGAATCAACCTCAGCTTTGGGTGTTCGACCATTGGCTCGGCACTGGCGAGCACCAAAGCCTGTTTGTAGACCTTGCGCGGTAGTCGCCGCTTTGCCCGCCGAACGGATGCAGCCAGCGTTTTGTCGCGCACGCCGAGCTTTTTGCGCAGCAACTGGATCGTCTCGGATATCCGGGATTGGATTTCGGTTTCCTGCGACATGAGCCCTCCTGAACGGGCAATTTAGCTGTGGGTGGGGCGGGGGACAATGGGGCTGGTTACTCCGCCCGGTGAAAGGTATCACGGCAATATGCTGAACACGATCATTCACGGCACGCCGACACAGAAACCGCCATTGTTGATTGCTCATGGCTTGTATGGCTCGGCCCGGAACTGGGGCGTCATTGCCCGCAGGCTTTCAGATGAGCGGCAAGTGATCGCCGTGGACATGCGCAATCATGCCTACAGTTTTTGGGACAGTCATCATGATTATCCCCATCTCGCCAACGATCTGGCCGAAGTGATTGAGAGTATTGGCGGTCAGGCAGATGTCGTCGGGCATTCCATGGGGGGCAAAGCCGCAATGGTATTGGCCCTTCAACATGGTGAAATGGTGCGCAAGCTTGTTGTCGCCGACATCGCGCCCGTTTCCTACGGCCATAGCCAAATCCAATTCATCGAAGCGATGCGTGCCGTTGATATGTCACGTGTCGAAAGACGATCGGATGCGCAGGAACAGTTGTCCGAACTGGGCGTCGACACCGCACTGCAGAGCTTTTTTACGCAATCGCTGGATACCGAACAAAGGAAATGGCGTCTTAATCTGGATGTTCTGGCCGAAGAAATGCCCAAAATCATGGGCTTTCCGGACATCTCATCCTCCTGGGACGGTCCGGCACTGTTTCTGTCCGGGGCCGCATCTGACTATGTGCTGCCCGAACATCGAGACCGCATTCGCAGCCTTTTCCCATCCGCCAAGTTTGCCAAGATCTCCGGCGCCGGTCATTGGCTGCATGCCGAAAAACCGCGAGAGTTCGAGGCCGCGGTCCGGGCATTCCTGAATGCCTGACTACGCGGCGTCTTGATACAGGCGCTTTGCCACCAGCCAGGATACCGGCGCAGCCACAACAGCCCCTGCCGCGGCTGCCGCAAGAATGGCCATGGCTGAAACCATACCAGCCGACAAAACGGCGATTACGGCGGTCCCTGCCGTGGCGGTAGCGATCAAAGAGTACAACATGGCGGCAAGGCGAAACATGTCAGTCGTCCTATCCGGTGGCAATTGAGATTCACATAGCAACAACTGAATGCAACTTCCTTGATCTGCATCAGATCAAAGGGTTACATCCCCGAATCCACCGGACCGACCACCTTGCCACCGCCATTTACCCAATCCGCGAAACCGCCGAGGTTGTAGACCTGTTCATACCCCATTTCCCTGAGCAGCTTACCCGCCAGTGCGGCACGCCCGCCCGAGGCACAATGCAGGATTATCGGGCGATCCTTGCGCAGTTCTGCGTCGTACGAGGGCAAATCCGGGTCAGCGCGAAACTCCAGCATCCCACGCGGGATATGATGCACCCCAACAGCGCGTCCGGCTCGTTCCAACTCGGGCGCATCGCGCACATCCAACAGCAGAGCGCCCTGCTCCAGCAGGTTTTTCGCCCGATTCACGTCGATACGTTCGACCACGGCGTTTGCAGCCTCGAGCATGGTTTTGACCGTCAGCGGCATGAGCATTCCTCCAGTTCTGATCTGGCCAGAGGTTAACATGCAATTTTTCGAAGATGTAGCCGTGTCGGGGCCGATCGCACGAACGTCAGTGTTCCCGAAACGCACGGGACATGCTGTCGACCACGGGTTTGGCGATATAGGCCGCAAAAGTCCTCTCTTCTGTCTGGATCATGATCTCGGCTGGCATTCCCGGGGTCGGGACAAAACCGCGAACACGTTCGATTTCGTCAGCTGTCAGGGAAATACGCGCCAGATAGACCTCTTGCGGAACACCGGCCGAATCCTCGAGCAACGCGTCGGCCGAGACGTAAAAGACTTCACCGCTCAGCACCGGTGTGGTGCGTTGATTAAGGGCCACCAGACGCACCGTTGCGGATTGCCCGGTTACTACGCTGTCAATTTCAGTGCGCGGTATCTGCGCTTCGATGATCAGCGGCGCATCGGCTGGCAGGATTTCTGCGATAGGTTCACCGGTTTCGATAACACCGCCCGGCGTATGGTGATGCAGACGAACGACCGTTCCGGTCACAGGCGCACGCACAACGGCGCGGTCCAGAACGCTGCGCGCCTGACGCGCTTTTTCACGCACGCTTTCCAGATCAGCCTCGATCACGCCCAATTCGTCCAACGCGGCTTCACGATAGGCAGATCGGGTTCGCGAAATCTGTTCCTCGTACTTCAAAAGCATCTGGTTGACTTCAGCCGTTTCGGCCTGCAAACGCGCCAGTTGGCCTTCGGCCTCGGCCTGAACCCGGCGGATCGTGTTCAGATCACCTTTGCGCACTAACCCTTTTTCGAACAAGGATTGTTTCGTGTCGAACTCTTCCTGAAGAATATCCGACCGGCGTTTCATGCTGATCAGCTGTGCTTCAAACCCCGATGCGCGTATCCTCAGCGCCTCCATGTTGCGTTCCAGCAGAGCGATGTCGTTCAGCAAAGTTTTGCGCGACACGTCAAAACTGAGCTTCTGACTGTCGAGAATGGTCATTACTTCGACATCGCTCGACGCTTCGATCAGAGCGGGCGAGAAAGTCAGTTGCTCTTTTTCGCTGTGCTCGGCCAACAGGCGTTCGGTCATAGCCTGCAAGCGAATCTTGCGGATGAACAATTCGCGCTCATTGGCTTGTGCAGAAGTCTGGTCCAGCGTCATCAGAACCTGACCGGCTTCAACCGCCGCGCCTTCCAGCACCAGGATTTCCTCGATAATCCCGCCCTCAAGATGCTGCACGATCTTGTTTCGCCCGGTGGCGACAAAGCTTCCCTGGGCGATAACCGCAGCGGCCAGCGGAGCACTGAACGACCACACGCCAAAGCCACCAAAACATACAATCAACATCAGAATTCCAATTACGATCAGCTTGTTGATCGAGCGTGGGACCTCGGAATACCAAAGGGTCGGGTCATCGGTTCGAGCCAGGTCGTTCATCACATCCCCCTACCTTTGCAACTCGGGCTTACGTCGGTGGCCGCTGAGTTCCTGCAAGACCTGATCGCGCTGACCGAACAGTGCAACGCGGCCATCCGTCAGCAGCATGATCTTGTCCACCACATTCAGCAGCGTGGGTTTTTGCGTGATCACGACGACCGTGATTTTACTTTCCCGCGCTTGTTCGATCGCCCGCGCCAACGCCTTGTCCCCTGCCACATCCAGGTTCGAGTTTGGCTCATCCAGAACCACCATTCGGGGGTTGCCAAAAAAGGCCCGCGCCAGTGCGATACGTTGCTTTTGCCCGCCGGACAGCGGCGCGCCGTCTGCGGCCACTACGGTTTCATATCCTTGCGGCAGTGTAGCAATCATATTGTGCACATCGGCCAGAACCGCAGCATCGTGGATTTGCTCGTCAGTCACATCAGCCCGCATACGGCCGATATTGTCCTTGATGGTTCCGGGAAACAGCTGCACATCCTGCGGCAGGTACCCGATGCTTTCCCCGAATTGGCGAGGATCCCAGTTGCGGATATCCATCAGATCCAACCGCACGCTGCCGGATGTCGGCAGAACCGAACCGACCAACGATTTTCCCAGCGTTGTCTTGCCTGCGCCGGAGTTGCCGATGATAGCCAGCGTTTCACCCGGGTTGAGCGAAAAATTGATGCCGTTCAGAACCACCCGCTTGGTGCCGCCGGGAACGTAAAGCAGACGCTCCACATCCAGCCGGCCTTCTGGGCGCGGCAGGCGCAGCTTCTCAAACTGCAGGGCAGAGTTGGAGAGCAGCGCCTTGACGCGGCCAAAAGCGCCACGCGTCAGCAGGAAGTTGTTCCAGCCTTCGATCGACCCTTCGATCGGCGCAAATGCGCGGCCCGCGATAATCGAGGCCGCGATGACCATACCGCCGGTAATCTCGCCTTGCAGGGCCAGATAAGCCCCCCAACCCAAAATCCCGATCTGCGTCAGCAGACGCACTGCCCGTGATATTGCGGCGAAGATTACGTTGCGATCCTGCGCGCGCACCTGCCACGTCAGGGATTGTGCCGTATCGCGCCCCCAGATGCGTACCGCCTCGGGAATCATCGCCAAAGCGTTTATGATCTGACTGTTGCGCGACATCGAATCCAGATGCTGGTTTGCCATCGATTGCGCCCGATTGGCCTTGGCAAACGGCTTCGCAGTCATTTTCTGGTTGATCAGGGCGATAATCATCAAAAGCAGCGCAGTAACCACAACGATCATTCCAAGCTGCGGATGCACCAAAAAGATCATCAGGATGAACATCGGCGCAAAGGGAACATCCAGGAACGAGATCAGAGTACCCGAGACAAGAAAACCTCTTACTTGCTGCAAATCGCCCAGTGTCTGGTATTCGCGGCCGTTCCCATGCAACGAGGCATGCGCGGCTGCGCTCAATACCGGTGCGCCAAGACGTGCGGCAACCTCGACAGCTGTGCGCATCAGCATGAAACGGCGCACCGCATCGAACGCTGATTGGAAGATTACGGCCCCGGCTACGATTGCCGTCAACATGATCAGCGTATCCAGTGACCGGCTGGTCAGTACTCGGTCGCTGATCTGGAACAGGTAAATCGGGATCGAGAGGATCAGAATATTCGTGGCGCAAGTCAGCAACAGAACGAATGAAAGGTTACGCCAGATTGCGCGTAGAGACGTGCGAAGCGTTTTCTGAAAATCCTCGGGCGGAGTGCGTTTGTGGAATGTCTGGGGTGGCCCTTTACCGTCACCGCCACCGGATTCCGGTCGCAACAACGGCTGATTAGCCTTGGCCTCGATCGTGGCGCCCATGCGATCTCCGCCGTCCGACGGCGCAGAGGGGGTCATACGCGCAGTCGACTGGTCGGTGGTGGTATCACGATCCAAGGTATCGGCGTTGGCCACCCCTTCGCCGCTGTCCACGCCGGAATTGTCGGTGGCAGGTTGCGGCTGCGCACGCTGTTGGGGAGGTTCGGCGCGCACTTGATGTTCTGAGGCTTGCGGTGGTTGCCCTTTCGTGCCGACAGGGTCGACCTTTGGCGATTGCGGAGGTTGCACCGCCTGTCCGGCCTCTTCAGCTTTCACCGCCTTGGTATTTTCGCCGGTCAGCGTGGTCGTGGTTGAATCCTGATCGGCGTCCGGCACACGCATTTCCCCGGTCAAAAGAAGCTCTCTGTCTGCCGCCGGTGCATTCGCCGGCTTTATGGATAGCGATTCAATGCGGGGCTTCTTGGTATTCGCCTGTGCGCCTCCGTTTCGGTCCAGCGGGCTGGAGTAACGGGTGCGGCGTGACGAAAAACAAATCGACATGAATAAACCTTTGAGTCACTCGTAACATTTACGGAAATCAGGCCAGCATGGTCTGCAGGCCATCGACTGAGTTCGCTGTCTCGGACGGGGTCAAATCCGGACCGTTCTGATCTACGCCCGCCGGAGCACCCGTCTGGTTTGGGTCATCCATCAGGAAGGCAATCGCTTCGTTGGCAAGCTCCGAACCGGTGTCGGCCTGGGGCGAGTCGATCAGGCTGGCCTGATGAATCAAGAGATCCGAATAGGTTCCGTTTGCCGCCATAACCGTCGAGTCCACTCCGGACTTGGTAATGTTGGCTGCGTTCAGCATCGCATTGCTGCCCGCGATCACTTCGGTCTGGGCGGCATTTGGCTCGCTCAGATGAATATCGTCCTGATCTGACAGCTTGGTAACTTGGTCAACGATATTAAGCTGCAACAGGTCGCCGTCGATCTTGAGCACACGCATCTGCTCCATGCCGGCGAACATCGGATCGTTCAGCAATGCATCCTCAAGAGCAGCAAGATCCGCTTTGGCAATCGCCATCGCGTCAGATATTTCTTTCTGAACGGCACCCTCGATATCCTGGCCAAGTGTGGTCAATGACGCCTGGTTCATCAGCAGGTTATCGTCGGCACCGCCCGCAGGTCCGGGCAGTCCGCCGGTAACCACATCATCATCGGCCAGGACAAGGGTCTGAAACAGCATGTCGACGGAAATCATGTCGCCGGCAATCATGATGAGGTCATAATAGCTGCCCAACTGCACGATATCAGTCACGTTGACCAACTGGTTCGCGCCCATCGTATAAAGAGTTGAGGCGGCGGTTATTTCGGTCTGAATGTGGTCGATATCGGTGGCGTCAATCGTTTGCTGGATAAAGTTCGACACGATCAGATCAGTCTGAATCCAGTCAATGTGAATTTGCGACGGCTGGCCGCCGGGATTGGTTGTGGCGTCCAACCAAGGTGCCGCTTTCGCCTCGGTCTTGATTTCAGAGGACTGGACGACATTTGTTCCTGATCCGGAGCCGGGGATGCCCTGGTCGTGATCCGAGACTACTGCAACCTGACTGATCATGGTTAGATTGATCGCCTGACCACCGACCGCGATGAACGGGGCGTCCACCCATGCAATGGTCGCAGCCACCTCGTTAATCGCAAGGTTCCCACCGGTGACCACGGTGTGCCCGTCCGCAAATTCCGGATCTTTACTTTGATCCCACTCAGCCGGAGTCATTTCTGGCCCCGCATCTTCGCTTTCGGGATCATCGGGCTGATGATACGCGGGAAGCAGATCGCTCCATTGCGGGGCCTCATCAACACGCTGCCCGTTCACAATGATGCCAACCGCGTCATCGCCGTGGAACTGGTAGATGGTTACTCCTTCCACTTCAGCCGTAATCGGCGACAGCATTTTCTGGGCCAACGCTTCGACGTACTCTACGGAAAGATAGTCCGATATCGAAAACGACGGCGCGGATAATGCGTGCAAGGACAAGGCCGTATCCAACATGACTTCGGCCTGCGCCATCAAAGTTTCGGCGTCGCGGAAATCACCCGAACCCAACGTGTCATTGTCGCGCATGAACAGGGTCTGGAATGTGTAGGTAACGGCCGATCCGATTAAATCTGTCACGATCTGGGGTTGCAGGATGACAATAGCCTGCTCCGCAGACACAATCGGCTCAACCTCTGGCAACTGGATTTCTGGCAGGTACGGCAGTCCCACAGAGATCAAAGGCCCCGCACCCACGCCTTCGGTCGGCGGAGGCAAATCCGGATTGGTCGGAGGAGATGGAAGCCGGTACGGAAGCGGGTCATATTTTCCGGGATCAAGGTCCAATTCCGCCTTAACCCTGATAGCCGATGGATCTTCCAGCTCATCAAGCTCGAACTTGCGCCGCAGCGCAGTGAACTCTTCGTATTGATCCCTCAGGCGGGCTTGTTCAATCGTAAGGTTAAAGGTTCCGATAAAATGGGCAATCGTTTCCGTAACACTGTCGAGAGACATCTGAATGATCCCTATCTCCCTCACCGGCCAGTAATTTCCGGATCTGGGTTCACTGTGCCGGGGCCGACAGTCCGGCCCCGGCGATTAGTTAAAACACGGAGGCCGAAAATGCGGCCTCCGAAACTGGTTTTAGACGTCAGTATCGTCGCTTGCGTAAGACGAAGACATTGCTCCGCCAACCATTGTCGTATCGACCGAATTGCCAAGTACGTTGGCACCCATGATGATCGACTGGTTGAAGGCCGACGTGTCGACCACGGCCGCTGCCGAGGCATAGGACTCGCCGGTCACGATGCCGTCACCGCCATTGTTCGAGCCCCAGTTGCCGCCATTGCCGCCAGCACCGCCAGCGCCTGAATAGGCGCCTGCTGCGCTACCGCCGGTAACAGTTGCACCCATGGTGTCGCCAGACATGCCGGTTCCAGTGGACGAACCGCTGGTTCCGCCGGTCGACGAAGCCATACCTCCGGCGCCGCCCGCACCCGAGCTTGCCGCGCCAGTGGCGCTGCCCGACCCGGTCGAAGTGGCGTCGTTGTCGCTGTTGGCCGATCCGCCATAACCGGCGATGGCTTCAGCAAGGCTGTCGGCTGTGCCGGTCGTCGCCGAGTCGCCCATGACGTCGGCACCACCACCCGCACCAGCGGTATTGGCGGCATCGGCCGAACCCGCACCGCTGCCGGTCGACGTCGAGGTCGGTGTGGTAGTGCCACCGGCACCCGCCACGCCATCAGCCATCGACGAGCCGGATCCCGATCCGGTTGCCGAGCCAGTCGCGGAGTTGGAGCCACCGGCGCCGCCATCCGTGTCCGTTGCTTGCGAGTTGCTGGCTGCACCATTCACATCGCCAGGACTCTGATCGATGTCTGGACCGCTGGTAGACTGATCACCAACACCCTGGGACGTCGACTCTGCCGAAGACGTTCCGCCAGTACCGGCACCACCAGTACCGGTTCCACCGGTGCCGTCGCCGCCGGTTCCGTCGCCACCAGTGCCGTCACCACCGGTTCCGTCGCCGCCTTCACCGGCTTCGGCATCAAATCCGGCGATTTCTTCCTGCAGGGCCATGATGGCCGCCTCGACTAGTGCCGAGAATCCACCTTCGCCATTGCCGCCGGTGCCGTCGCCACCGGTGCCATCACCGCCAGTACCATCACCGCCGGTACCGTCGCCACCAGTACCGTCGGCGCTGCTGGTGGAGGCGCTGTTGGCCTCGCCTTCCGCGGCATTGCTGCCGGCAGTCGCATCGTTGGCTTCGGTATCTGCGTCGCTGGAGTTATTCGCTGTCCCGGCGGTTGTCCCGGTTGCGTCGCCGCCGTTTGCTCCACTCGCAGGAGAGTAGTTGCCGGCAGAGCCATATCCTGACGCGTCAGAGCTGGACCCGTTGTCGCCGCCGTCTGCATCGCCATTGGCGTCCGAGCCCGAAAGACCGAGGCCAAGGCCAAGGCCAAACGAGTCCGCGCTTCCGCCGTCACCGCCGGTACCGTCGGCATCTACGCCAGACGAGCCGTTATTGTTTGCGTTGGAGTTACCCGTGGCGTTGCCACCATTTCCGCCGGCGCTATCGCCGTCCGCGCCCGCACCGGACAATCCCAGTCCCGCGCTGACATTGGTTGCATTACCAGAGGCACCACCGGCGCCACCTTCCGAGCTTGCACCGGCATCACCGGTATTACCGCCAAAGCCCAGCGCATGGCTGCCATAGGTGTCCGAGGCAGCCGAACCGCCATAGCTGGTTCCACCACCGCCGGAATTGCCGCCATCCGTGGACACTTTGATGCCTTCTTGCGCGTTCGCAGTGCCGCCATTGGCGTCGCCATACTGATAGAAGCCCGAGTTGTTTGACACTGACGCGTTTGACAGCGTGTCATCGTCGCTCAGCTCCGCCATCTGTTTGTTGATCGACGACATGTCATTGCCGGCACCATCAAGCGAGATGTTCAGATTCAGGTCGTCGCCCGGATCGTAATCCAGGGCGTCGCCGGCAGTAATCACGTCACCACCAACATAGCCACCTTTGCTCACGTCAACATCGACCTTGTCGTCGTCACGCGGAATCCACTCGCCACCGCCAAAATCAATGTTGATCGAGTTGGTGTTCGAGTTGTCGTTGCTGTCGTCGCCGCCATTGACGTTGGATTGATTCTGAGCCTGTTGCTGAGCCTGGTTCTGATCTTGGTCCTGGCCTTGCTCATTGCCAACCTCGGTTGACTGTTCCTGGCTCTGCTCATTCTGGTCGGCATTGTTGTTTTCGACAGCCTGATCCTGTTGTTGCTGTTGTGCGTTCAGGTCGGCATCAATCTCGGCTTCTGCAACTTCGATATCTGTTTCGAAATCAGCGTCAAGATTGTCGATATTTACTTCGTCAACGGTCGTGACATTTGTATTATTCGTATTGCGTCTCATAATAAATTTCCATCTTTCGAGCGCCAGACCGCCATTCATCTAAAAAGCGATTACAAGCGCGATTGAAACAAACCGAAAAGCACCCGCGCACAAAATCATGCGCGATTGCCACCAAAGTTTTTCTCTGTCTGCACCCCCTTTCTCGGCCAAGCCGATTCCGTGACCTCGCAGATTCCGCAAAATAAGCGGCCTGTTCACCGGTCAGGTTCAAGGACGCTTCCAAAATTGAAGCAGGTTCATCGTTGCAGCGACACAGAACTGTGACTAGCTGACCAAAAGCATAAAACCATGTAACAAGCTGTATTGAATTCGTTTTTTACAGTGGCGCCGACAAACGTGAGGCGCTGGCGCAAGAACCTAACGATCTGACCAGGGATTGGAATAAATTCAGACTTATCGCTGGGTTACAATTCAACAAGGGTTTTTTCCCTAACCAAAAGTTCTAATTTCCAGAAAAACACAATTCCCATTGGTTGCCGATTTCCGCACTTTCAGCTATAATGTGCACACATTTTAGAGACCCTTTGAACATCCTGTACCGGTTAAGTATCGCGCCCTATTTGCAAGGGACCGTTTATTAGTGGGGAAGGAAGCAATGATCGATTCATTGAAAAATAACGCCCGCAATCAGAATGATTACCCAGCAGAATTATCAGTAGTTTTTATTGGAAAGGAATTATTCTACTCCAACCAAACCCTGAGAAGTGTACAAAGCGAATTTGGAGTGCTGGCCTTTCGGTACGACAGTTTGGATACTCTACGTTCGAACAACGGCAAACAGACCCCAATCGAAAGCATTATCATAGTCGATCAGATGTTGCTGGAAGACCTGTTGGCGCGCCCCTCGGACTACACGAAAGTGGCGGCGGCGGGGTGCCTTGCGTTTGCATATCGCAAGGAGAATTCGGCCAGGTTTCTGTTCGAACACTGGGACAGGCGACATCATGGCGACATCGGCTATCTGCCGATGAATGTCGCGCCGGACGTGTGGCGCGCTATTCTGCGCCTTTTGATGCATGAGGAATTGCACCTGCCCAGCTTTGTGGCCGATTGCCTCCCGCACACGCGGGACGTGCAGCCGGAACAATCACACGCGCGAAAGACAGAGCCCAGTAAGCTCAAGCTCTATTCAACGCTGACACGTCGCGAGAAGCAGGTGCTGAAATTGGTTTCGCAAGGCAAAAGCAACAAGATGATTGCAGCCAAACTGGGGATCACCGAACACACCGTAAAACTGCACTTACATAATGTTTCCGGGAAGATCGGAGTGGGCAACCGCACCGCAGCAGCTCATTTCTTCTTCGAGGTCGCTCCGGACGAGCAGTTTCGTGACTGACACATTCGAAACCCGGTTTGACAGGCTGATCCTTCTGGTCGGCCGTCTCAACTATATGTGGACCAATACCGAAAGCTTGCTAATCCATTTGATCGCGGGCCTGACCGGGGCCAATAAAGATGTGGCCGTTATCATATTCCTGACCCTCAACACGACACGCGCGCGGATTGACCTTGTCGAACGGCTTGCCAAGATGGAGGGGAGACCCCCCGAGGTACGCGACCCAATTCTGGATCATACGCATCGCCTCACCCGTCTGGCCGCAATTCGGAACAGGTACAATCATTGCATCTATTCCTTTGACCCCGAGAGCGGGAACCCCAAGACCATTCTGATGCGCATTGCCGATCGCAAAACCGATATCAAGCTTGGCCGTGCCGACACCGTTGATGAAAAGGCCATGAAAGAGATCGAAGGCGTGGTCGACCAGCTGTCAGCCGCAAACCGCGATATCTGGCAGTTGATCCGTCAATTGGGATATCCCGTCTGATCATCCTGTAGGTGAATTTTTCAGCCAGCGGTGGATATCTTAGGTGTTGTCTCAGTACGCTCATGTTTATAACCGCTTGGAACAACGATGCAGGGTGGCTTGGTGAAACGACGTGACTTGCTCTTGTCCGGAGGAGCACTTGGAATGATCGGACCGGCGGGCCTTACCTCGGCAGGTTCAAAAACAGGTTTCTTTGTCCCCGCGGAAGACTCCAGACACCAGCGGACATTCATGCAGTGGCCTGTCAGCAGACAAGTATACCCCGACCCGCTATTCCTCGAAATGATTCAACAGACCATCGCCGACATCGCAAATACGATCGCGGAATTTGAACCGGTTTCGATGTTGGCGGCCCGAGCGGACCACAGCACCGCACGTTCGAAACTAACTGGCGCAGTCGAGCTTTGGGACATTCCAACCGAAGATCTGTGGTGCAGGGACTCAGGTCCGATTTTTGTCGTAAACCCTGCCGGCGAAATTGCCATCAGCCACATCCAATTCAACGGTTGGGGTGGGAAGCAAGTCGACACACACGACAGCCAGATTGCGCGTCGTGTGGCAGAATTGCTGGGACTGCCGCTTTTGCCCACCGGCTTAGTCGGTGAAGCGGGCGGGATTGAACAGGACGGCAACGGCGTACTTCTTGCTCATGAAAGCAGTTGGGTGAACGCGAACCGCAACCCGGACTTGTCACGCAATGAGATCGAGTCCCGCCTGTTGGAAGCCTATGGCGCGGATCGCATGATTTGGTCCGAAGGCGTCTGGGGCGAAGACATAACCGATTACCACATCGACAGCCTTGCCCGGTTCATCGGACCCGGGAGAGTATTGATTAATCTTCCCGACGTGCCGGACGTGAACGACCCGTTTCACCTTGCAGCGTTTGATACATATGACAAGCTTGTCACGTCGGGCCTGCAGGTTGACATCATTCCCGAGCCGCACTCACCACGTATAAAAGGCATTGATTTTGTAGCATCCTATGCAAACTACTACGTCTGCAACAATGCCGTGATTGCGGCAGAGTTTGGCGACCGCGAGACAGACCAAATTGCCAAAACCGCTCTGGCTCGACATTACCCAGACCGTGAAATCATCACGCTGAATGTCGATCCGTTGGGCGAAATGGGCGGAGGAATTCATTGCGCGACACAGCAGATGCCGGTTGCTTGACCAAAACGCCGTGAAACTTACGGTCAGGTCTCGTAACCAAAAGATGACTATTGCTGCGAGATAGACGGCGGATCTGAAGGTATGGGCGCATCTATCGTAGCGGGTTGCGATACGTTGCCAGTCCTTGGGTTTTGCAAAGAAGTTTTCCACCCTATGTCGGGTTTTGTATGTTGCGTTGCAGTAATCGATTGGTTCCTTGCGGTTTTTCTTTGGTGGTATGCACGGAATGATCTCTAGCTCGGCCAGAAGATTGCGGATTTTTGTTGCTGCCGTATCCTCGATCACCGATCAGAGTCTCGGCCATCGGCAGGTCCTTGAGTAGAACATCCGCGCTTTTGAAGTCACTGCGCTGCTCTTCGGTCAAATGCAGCCGAACGGGCCGCCCAAGATTGTCGCACAAGGCATACAGCTTTGTTTTTTAGCCGCCTTTGGTGCGCCCGAAGAACCTTAGCTCATCACCCCCTTTTTGTGGCTGGAGGCGGTGCGATGGGCTTTCAGGTGGGTGGCGTCGATCATTTGAACAATGCCAGCGTCGCCCCGCGCTGTGCCAATTCTTCGATGATACGCTCGAACACACCGTTTTCCGACCATCGCTTGAAGCGGTTGTAGAGCGTTTTATGTGGGCCATATTCAGCGGGGGCGTCCGTCCATTGCAATCCGTGCATTATGACGTAGATGAAACTGCTCAGAACTTTACGGTCATCGGCTCGGCCGACGCCGCGTTCCATGGAAAAGAACGGTGTGATGCGTTCAACCTGTTCTTCATTGAGCCAAAACAGACGTGACATGGGCGATCCTCCTTGCGCCGATGAATCACATTTGGGATCAAGGCGATTGTGCTTTGAAATTGGTAGGGCCAATGATTCCATTATCGCATTTCAATAAACCCGTCTGGAGGCTTCTGCCCAAGGGCCTTGCTAACACGCCAGACGTAGCCGCAAAAGCGCCCGAAGGTAGGTTCCACCATTCGGGACAAGTGGCAGCTTATGCTTCTCTGACCGCAGAAGGCGCGGCGGTGGCGATCCAAAGATATCTCGATGATGACGTCCCGCGAGTTCTCGTTCCAATGCGATTGGTGGCTCAACACGTCGCAGACGAACGCGGCAATCTGAATGCTTCCATCGTTTGGCAAGAAATTCGGGCATCGGGAAATCCATCGCCAACCTGGGCATTCTCAGACGCCGCTCGAAAAGCTGGGGCACAGGCAATGTTGTATTCGTCGCGTTCGCGACCTGAAATTTCACATGTTGTTGTTTTTGAGCCCAGATGCCTGACCTATGTCGGGCCAATCTCGAAATTCAATTCAGGCGACGTTTAATAGGTCCTGACCCTAGGCCGAAGCCCTTCAGCCATTTGGCTACACTTGCAAGTTTTCTGTTTTGCAAAGCATGTCTTAGCGCAGTGGTGCGGGCGGTGGGACTCGAACCCACACGGGCGTACGCCCTTCAGATTTTAAGTCTGATATGTCTACCATTCCATCACGCCCGCACGGCGCCGGACCCGTTGCGGGTCTGAAAAACCAGTAAGGCCACGGGCCACTGAATACAATCCGTTTCACCGACCAGACACCAGGATTTTCTGTTCCTTCAAAGAAACCGGAGCCAGCCCCTGCAATCCTGATCCCTCTTGTCTTCACGCCGGAATCAAGCCAAGGCCTCGGCATGACTTACGACACGATCATTCTGGGCGCCGGAGCAGCAGGCATGATGTGCGCGACCCGCTGTGGCGGGCGGGTCCTGGTGATCGATCATGCAAAGGCACCGGGCGAAAAAATCCGCATCTCGGGTGGCGGGCGGTGCAACTTCACCAACCTGCACGCGGGTCCCGAAAATTTTCTGTCCGGCAACCCGCACTTCTGCAAATCCGCCCTGGCGCGGTATACGCAATGGGATTTCCTTGATCTTGTGAACAGCCATGGCATCGCCTGGCACGAGAAGACGCTGGGGCAATTGTTCTGCGATGGCTCATCGAAGCAGATCATCGCAATGCTGCTGGCCGAAATGGAACGCGCAGATGCCGATTTGTGGCTGCAAACCACACTGCAAACGCTTGACCAGACCGAAGACGGGTTCGCTGCAGAGCTCGAACGCGATGGATGTCGATACAGCGTGACCTGTCGCAATCTGGTGCTTGCGACAGGCGGCAAATCGATCCCCAAAATGGGGGCGACTGGGCTCGCCTATGAAATCGCTCGGAAATTTGGCCTCGAAATCACGGATACACGGGCAGCGCTGGTGCCGTTCACGTTTTCCGATGGCCGATTCAGAGATTTGTCAGGTGTTTCCGTGCCTGCGCGTCTTACGAATTCCCACGCAAGTTTTGATGAGGCACTGTTGTTCACGCATCGCGGATTGAGTGGACCCGCGGTATTGCAGCTATCATCCTACTGGCGCGAAGGAGAGGAGATTTCCGCCAACCTGATACCCGATCTTCCCTTGTTCGATCTTCTGCGCGAACAGCGGCAGTCGGCAGGTCGCAAGGCATTAAAGACAGAATTGGCACGGCACCTGCCCACTCGGTTGATCGACTACTTGAGCCATCACATTCCGATGAACGGAAACTTGGCGGATCAGTCCGATGCCGCGCTTGGTGAATTGATCGCCGCTCTGACCGATTGGCAACTGCTGCCTTCGGGAACCGAAGGGTACAGGACGGCCGAGGTCACTTTGGGCGGGATCGATACCAAGGGATTGTCGTCAAAAACGATGGAGGCCAAGGATGTCCCCGGCCTCTATGCAATTGGCGAAGCGGTGGATGTCACCGGCTGGCTGGGCGGGTACAATTTCCAGTGGGCGTGGTCCTCTGGCCACGCCGCCGGAACGGCAATCGCCGGCCGTTAGCCGACCACGTTGTAGCCGCGCCCGCGCATGCAATTGCGCACGATCACTTCCTGGTTCTGGGTATTCTGAAGCGCGCTGGCGCCGGCACCGACCAGAGCACCTGCAGCCGCAGCGCGTCCGAGATCACTGGCACTGTCGTCGATGATGGCTTTGGTGCCTGCAGCCCCGACAGCACCGATCGCTGCTGCGCCCGCCGTACGACTGTCAACGGTCGGCTGAGACCGTGCCAGCGCCTGACACTGAGCCAGATCAGCATTGTAATTTGGCCCAACCGGACCATCGACAACGGGTTGATAATTTGCCCCGACATTCGAGCAGGCACCCGCCAGCAGAATTGCGGGAACAATCAAAAGAGACTTACGGTTTGGCATATCCATGACCTCGTGTTGAATTTTCGCAAGGCAAGACCAATAACAATGTCGCGTCAAGCGGATAGGGTCCAAGCTTTGCCGAACCGGCAATCAATTGCAACCGGCGGCCTCTTTCAGCCGCTGTTTGACGTTCTTCGTAAAATCCTCACCCCGCTGTTCGAAATTGTCGTATTGATCGAAGCTGGCCGCGGCGGGGGCGAGCAGAACGGTTTCGCCCGGTCGGGCGTCTTGCATGGCCTGTTCAACAGCAGTTGCCATATCCGTGCATACTGCTGTTTCCATATCCAGTTGGATGGCAAACGAGGCCGCCTCGCGCCCTATTACATAGGCCTTGAGGACCCGACCGCCAGCTTCGTTCAACGCAGCAAGTCCACCTTCTTTTTCCAATCCGCCGCAAATCCAGCGGATGCGTTCAAAGGCGTTCAGCGCTTTCAGCGCGCTATCGACGTTCGTGGCTTTTGAATCGTTGACGTAAGTGACCCCGTTTTCCTCGGCTACTACCTGACTGCGATGTGGCAGGCCCGGGAAACTGCGCATGGCGGCTTCGATCACGCGCGGCGCAAGCCCCAGCGCGCGACAGGCCGCATAAGCGGCGCAAGCGTTCTGATGATTGTGGGTTCCGGGCAACCCCCTGATGTCGCGCAGGTCGATCGAACCGGCTTGCCGTCCCTTGCGGTACTCTGACAAGAACCCTTTTCGAGCAAAGACCTGCCAACCCGGACCCGTCAGTTTCCGCGCAACCGAGACACGGATCACCCGATCATCTGCTGCCGCTTCGGCCAGTTGCCCCGCCAGAAATGCTCCTTCGGTTTCATCGACGCCGATTACGGCACGGTCAGGGCCGCCTTCGGCAAACAATCGCCGCTTGGCTGCAAAGTAACCACCCATACCCCCATGCCGGTCCAGGTGATCCGGCGATAGGTTGGTGAAAACCGCAATGTCTGGCGTCAGAGCGCGGGCCAATTCGGTCTGGTAGCTGCTCAGTTCCAATACCACGACAGACCCGTCGCCGCCCGGGTCGATGTCCAGAACACCCCGTCCGATATTGCCCGCCAGTTGGCACTCTCGTCCGGCTTCGGACAAGATATGGTCTATTAATGCAGCGGTCGTGGATTTGCCATTCGATCCGGTTACCGCGATTACACGTGGGGGCGTGTCGTAGTTGTTCCACTCTGCCCCCGCGAATGAGCGGAAGAACAATCCGATGTCGTTATCCACCGGCACGCCCGCTTCAAGCGCGGCTTTCACAATGGGGTTGGTCTTTGGAAAAAGATGCGGAATTCCCGGAGACACGATCAGCGCGGCTACATTGTCGAATGAACCCTTTCGGTGCAGATCAGCACACTGAAACCCTTCGGCCTCGGCCTTTTCGCGTGCGGCTGGATTGTCATCCCAACAGGCCGCGTCGGCGCCGCCGGCGCGCAAAGCTCGTGCCGTGGCAAGCCCAGAGCGGCCAAGGCCCAGTACCGCAACCTTCTGTCCGGAAAACCCTTTGACCGGGATCATTCTGCCCACCCTCACAAGAAAATTATGCGCTGCCACACTGCACCGAAGAAATTCCGAATGGCAAGGGCGCGTTCAGGCTCGCGCCTATGCGCGAGCCGGGCCCAACAGGTGGCAGGCTGGCCGCAGGCCCGCCGAACCTGGCGGGAGTGCTACCTGACCTTGAGGGTCGCCAGACCGATCATCGCCAGGATCAGGGAGATGATCCAGAACCGAATGACGATGGTAGGTTCTGCCCATCCCTTTTTCTCATAGTGGTGGTGAATTGGCGCCATCAGAAACACGCGTCTTCCGGTGCGTTTGAAATACAGCACCTGAATGATCACACTCAGCGCCTCGACGACGAACAGGCCACCGACAACCGCCAACACCAGCTCGTGTTTGGTTGCCACCGCGATTGCGCCCAATGCACCGCCCAATGCCAGCGAACCGGTGTCACCCATGAACACAGCCGCAGGTGGCGCGTTGTACCACAGAAAACCCAGACCTGCGCCGAACAGCGCCGAGGTGAAGATGAAGATCTCTCCCGTTCCTGGCACATAATGCACGTCCAGATATTCGGTAAAGTCGACGCGTCCCACAGCATAGGCAATAACACCCAGCGTCGAGGCAGCAATCATTGCGGGCATGATCGCCAAACCATCCAGCCCGTCGGTCAGGTTCACCGCATTTGCGGCCCCGACGATCACAACGATCGAGAAAGGTATGTAGAAAATACCCAGATTGATCAGAGTATCCTTGAAAATCGGCAAAGCCAGCTGGTTCTGTAGCGCTTCGGGGTGGTGCAAGGTTGCCCAAAGCGCCGCCAGTACGGCAATCAGAATGCCCAGCGCCATTCGCATCTTGCCGGATACGCCCTTGGTGTTCTGTTTCGAAACCTTGGCATAGTCATCCGCAAAACCGATCGCCGCATAGGCCAGCGTAACAAACAGAACCATCCAGACATAAGGGTTGTCCCATCGTGCCCAGACCAGTGTCGACGTGACCAGCGCGCCGACGATCAGCAACCCGCCCATTGTCGGCGTACCGGCTTTGTTGAAATGCCCCTCGGGGCCGTCGTCGCGGATCGGCTGCCCTTTTCCCTGCTTCTTGCGCAATACGTTGATCAGAGGTTTGCCGAACAGAAACCCGAAAACCAATGCCGTCATAAAGGCGCCGCCAGCGCGGAAGGTGATGTAGCGGAAGAGGTTCCAGAAATCCCCTCCATCCGACAAGGCGGTCAACCAGTACAGCATTACAAAACCTCTCTCACGCGGCGGTCATGGTTCAAGCGCGCGCTCATGCCCCATTTTCCGCAAACCGTCAACAATTCGCGCCAGCGCCATGCTCAACGAGCCCTTGGCCAATACAACATCCCCCTCCCGGATCAGGTCGGGTAGTTGCGCGGCCATTTCATCGCTGGATTCAAACCACAGCCCGCGCTTATCTTCGGGCAACGCCTCGTGCAGCGCCCGCATGAGCGGCCCGATGCAATGCACCTTGTCGACGCGTGACATCGCCTCAACTTCCGCCATAGCTGCGTGCATTGCGTGTTCTTGTGCGCCCAGTTCTTTCATATCTCCCAGAAACGCAATGCGACGGGCGCCTTGCGCTGCGGCCAGAACGTCCAGCGCGGCCTCCATCGAGGTCGGGTTCGCGTTGTAGCTGTCGTCCAGAAGTTCAATCTGCCCGCTTCCTGCCAGAGGCAGAGTTTCCCGCACTCCGCGTCCGGTCACCGGTGACCAGCGGCCAAGGCCCTGAATTGCCTGCTTCAACGGAATATCCAGCTCGGCGCACGCCGCCAGCGCACCCAGCGCATTCATGGCAAAATGCGTGCCTGCGGATTTGACCTCGAATGTCGTCGAATGACCGTCGACCATAGCCTGCGCTTTGACCGAATTTGCGGACTGGGCTACGTCTGACAGCACATAGTCCTTCGCGTTCCGCCCGAAATCGACCATCTTGGCACCCGCCGCCGCAGCACAATCGCGCAGGATCTGCGCGTGTTCGATATCGGCATTCACGATGGCCGCGCCACCATCGGTCAGCCCTTCAAAAATAGCGGCTTTTTCATGGGCAATACCGGCAACTGACTCGAACGCCTCAAGATGGACAGCTGCAACTGTCGTGACCAAGGCGACATGTGGGCGGGCTTGCCGGGCTAACGGAGCGATCTCGCCCGGATGGTTCATCCCGATCTCGATCACTGCGAAATCTGTATCGCGCGGCATCCGGGCCAATGTCAGCGGCACCCCCCAGTGGTTATTGTAACTGGCGACGCTGGCATGGGTCTTGCCCTGCGTTTCCAATATCGTGGCCAGCATTTCCTTGGTCGAAGTCTTGCCAACGCTTCCGGTGACACCCACCACTTGCGCGGAACACCGGGCGCGCGCCGCCTGCCCCAGTGCCTCAAGTCCCGCCTGAACGTCTTCGACAATTAAAAGAGGGGCGTCCTCTGCCACACCGTCCGGCACCCGCGATACCATCGCGGCGCCTGCCCCTTTTTCGAGCGCCTGAGCGACAAAATCATGCCCATCTCGCGCTGCCTTCAAAGCAACAAACAGGTCACCGGGCCGCAATGTGCGTGTGTCGATCGAAACACCGTTGACCTTCCAATTCGATGTAGCGTGTCCACCTGTGGCCTCTGCGGCCTCCTGCGCAGTCCAGAGTGTCATGCGACCCGCCCGTCCAGCGCGGCTACGGCAATGCTGGCCTGTTCGACATCGTCAAAGGGTAGTACCTGATCGCCAACAATCTGACCCGTCTCATGGCCCTTACCCGCGATGAGCAGCGCATCGCCCGGCTGCAACGCATCGACGCCGCGTAGGATCGCCTCGGCCCGATCACCGACTTCGGTCGCCTCAGGCGCGCCAAGCATGACGGCTGTTCGGATCGTTGCGGGATCTTCGCTGCGGGGGTTGTCGTCGGTGACAAAAACGATATCCGCGTTGGCCGCTGCAGCCTTTCCCATCAACGGGCGCTTGGTGGCATCGCGATCCCCCCCGGCACCGACGATCGCAATCAGACGCCCCATCACGTGTGGCCGCATGGCCTTGAGCGCCGTGGCCACCGCATCCGGTGTGTGGGCATAGTCGACGAAAACCGCTGCGCCGTTCTCGCGCGTGGCGGCCAGTTGCATGCGTCCCCGAACGGTTGTCAGGTGGGGCAGCGTCTCAAAGACACGCTCAGGGTCATCCCCGGCTGCAAGGGCCAAGCCACAGGCCAACAGAACATTTTCCGCCTGAAAGCCGCCGATGAGGTTCAGACGAGTCTGGTAGACCTTCCCCTTCCACGAGAATCGCAGATCTTGCCCGGTTGCATCAAATCGCTGATTGATCAGACACATATCGGCCGATCCCAAACCTACCGTCAGAACCGACTGACCACGACGTTCCGCGATCCGGCGAACCTGTGCGCCTTTCGGGTCGCTCAGATTGACCACAGCTGTACCGTCTTGCGGAAGAACCCGGTCAAACAACCCGGCCTTTGCATTAAAGTAGGCCTCAAACGTCTCGTGATAGTCCAGATGGTCCTGCGTAAAGTTCGAGAATCCGGCAGCCGACAGGTGAACCCCGTCCAGCCGGCGCTGCTCAAGTCCATGAGACGAAGCCTCCATCGCCGCGTGCGTCACACCATTTCTCGCCGCTTCGGCGAGGCAGCGATGCAATGTGATCGGCTCGGGCGTGGTATGCGCCAGTGGGGCGGTCCAACTGCCTTCAACGCCGGTCGTGCCCAGGTTGACGGCGGCATGGCCGAGTTCGGTCCAGATCTGGCGCACAAAACTGGAAACCGACGTTTTGCCGTTAGTACCCGTAACAGCAACGATTGTCTGAGGCTGTGCACCGAACCACAATGCGGCCGAGCCCGCCAGCGCCTGGCGCGGGTCTTCGACCACGATCAACGCGACATCGGAACGGCCAAGCTCATCAGCCGCGATCTCGGCCCCCTCGGCGTCGGTCAGTATTGCCGCCGCACCCATGCGCAAAGCGTATTGGATGAATTCGCCGCCGTGGACCCGTGTTCCAGGCAGCGCCGCAAACAGGTATCCATCCTTGACCTCACGACTATCAACAGCCAGGCCGGTGATCGTTGGATTCGCCCCACCCCGAGCGGTCAGGGCCAGTTGGCTGAGTTTCTTTGACCTTGCGCCCATGACCCACCTCTTGCCGGACAGTCTAATTCGAAGTCAGCGTTATAGCAGCGCCCGCCTCAGGCTCAAGCCGGGGACGCAGGCCCAGCAGGGGTGCAATCCGTGCGATCAGTTCCGAGGCCACGGGCACCGCCGTCCAGCCCGCCGTCCGCCGTTTTTCGCCGTAAGCCACGATCGACGGCTCATCCAGGGTAACGACCAGAACATATTGCGGGTTATATGCCGGGAAAATGGTGGCGAACGTGGCGATGACCTTGTCGTCATAATAACCACCACGCGGTTTCGGCTTGTCCGCAGTTCCGGTCTTGCCGGCGACGGCATAACCCGGAACGTCACCAAAGCTGGCCGTTCCGTCCGTCACGACCTTGCGCAACATTTTTTGTGCCTGGCGTGCCGCCCCCTGCGACATGACCCGTGGGCCATATTGCGGCCCGTTCCTTCGCAGAATCGTGGGGCTGACATAGTGCCCACCATTGGCAATTGCAGCATAACCTGCTGCCAGATGCATCGGGCTGGTTGAAAGCCCATGACCGTAAGAGATCGTCACAGTGCTCAACTCGCCCCATTTCTTGGGTTTAAGGGGCGCGCCACCCTTCGCTTCGACAATCTCGAACGGGGTCGGATCGAACATACCCAATGCCTGCAGGAAGTCCTGCTGGCGCCGTGCACCGATCTGCAAAGCCAGCCGCCCGGTGCCCCGGTTCGAGCTGTGCATGATCACATCCGCCACACTGATCTTGCCGTAGTTCTTGCCGTTGAACTCTCCGATCGGGAACCGCCCGATCTTCATCGGGCCGGACGTGTCGATGATCGTCTCGGAATTCACCAACCCAAGCTGAACGGCCTGCGCAGCAGTGAAGATCTTGAAAACGGAACCCAGTTCGTAAACCCCCTGAACATAGCGGTTGAACAGAGGGCTGTCGGAAGGATCAAACCCCGAAGTCGGAGGGCGTGGCCGGTCATTTGGATCAAAAGATGGTAGCGAAGCAGCCGAAATCACTTCCCCTGTATGTGCATTCATCAGAACGGCCGAGGCACCTTTGGCGTTCATGATCTTCATGCCGCCATACAGCACCTGCTCGACCGCCGCCTGAACTGTCAGGTCGAGGGACAGTTGCAGCGGCTTGTTGCCGTTGGCCGGGTCACGCAGATAGTCGTCGAATTGTTTTTCAACCCCGGCAACGCCGATCACCTCAGCCGCACTGACACCTTCACGACCAAAACCGGACCCGCCCAGAATGTGCGCAGCCAGTTTACCGTTAGGATAAAGGCGCATTTCGCGCGGGCCGAACAGGATGCCGGGATCGCCGATGTCGTGAACAGCCTGTTTCTGCTCGGGCGAAACCCGTTTTTTGATCCACAGGAATTTGCGTTTGCCCGTGAAATCTTTGATCAGCCTCTCTTTTTCCAGATCGGGGAAAATAGCCACCAGCTTTTCAGCCGCAGCGGTGGGGTCGATCATCAAAGGGGGTTGGGCGTAAACGGAATACGTATCCAGATTGGTTGCCAGGATTCGCCCTTCACGGTCCACGATGTTGGCACGCTGCATGGCGATGGAGGCCCCCGGCGCACTGGCCAGAGGCTCTTGCGCCTCTGAGGTTGCCAGCATCCCCATGCGGAACCCGACCACGGAAAAGGCACAGAAGAAAAACAAACCCAGGACCAGCAGGCGCCCTTCGGCCCTGGCGCGGGCACGGTCCTTCATGTCTTCGTGACGCTGGCGGATGTTCTCACGCTCGATAGCCTTGGGGTTTTCACCGCGGGCACGGGCATCCAGGATTCGCGCAAGCGGGCGAAGAGGTGTGCGTGTCATGGAATCTGCACCTCGATCAATGCCTGAACCTCGGTGATGGCCTGCAACTCATCGGGATCAACTTCGGGCAGATCGGGGTCTTCACCGTAAGCAATACGATCTGCGCGCCCGAATTGCTCTGCCCGCAAGGGCAAAAGACCCAAACGCTCAAAGTTCAGGTCGGCCAGTTCACGCAGTCGGTCAGGGCGGTTGAGATAGGCCCATTCTGCGTGCAGCACCGCCAACCGCGCCTGCGCGACGCCAATCTGGCGTTGCAGCGACTGGGTTTCCTTCAGCACCTGCTGCGTTCGGTAATTCTCCTGATATGCCCATAGCGCCAGCCCGAACACGGACAGAGCAGTCAACACATACAACACACTCTTCATCTTGCCCTTCCCCCCAACTGAGGCATCCCGATGGCGCGGGCATCGATTTCGCCGGCCGGAGCCTCGGTCCGAATGGCCACGCGCAGCTTGGCCGAACGCGCGCGCGGATTTTCCTGCAATTCCTGATCATCGGGGCCGACGGCCTTACGAGTTTTCAGTGTAAATTGCGGCTGTTCCTGCTGTGTTTCGGGCGCATAACGGTTGGGGCGCCCGGTTTTGCCAGCGCGAGACTGGAAAAACCGCTTCACCATTCTGTCTTCGATGGAATGGAATGTGACAACAGCCAGTTGCCCGCCCGACTTCAATGCCCGTTCAGCGGCCATAAGGCCCTGAAACAGTTCCTCATATTCGGCGTTCACTGCGATGCGCAGGCCCTGAAAGCTGCGCGTTGCCGGGTGTGATTGCCCCGGTTTCGGACGTGGCAGACAGGATTCGATGATTTCGACCAACCTCAGGGTCGTAGTGATTGGCTCTTCGGCCCGCGCCTTGACGATGGCCTTGGCAATGCGACGGCTGGCGCGTTCTTCGCCGTAGTGGAACAGAATATCGGCAAGTTGCGCCTCGGTCGCGGTATTGACCAGATCGGCAGCGCTTTCGCCTTCCTGGCTCATGCGCATGTCCAGCGGGCCGTCCTTCATGAAGGAAAAACCACGCTCGGCCTGATCAAGCTGCATCGAAGAAACACCCAAGTCCAACACGACCCCGTCCAGATCCTGTGCGTATTCGTCCATGCGCGAGAATACACCTGGTTGCATCACCAACCGATTACCATATTCGCCGGCCCAATCCGCAGCCATTTCAAAGGCGAGCGGGTCACGATCCACGCCGATGACCTTGTCTGCCCCGGCCTCCAGCAGACCACGCGTATAACCGCCAGCGCCAAACGTTCCGTCCAGCCAAACTCCGGACACCGGTGCCACGGCGGCCAAAAGCGGGCGCAGCAAAACGGGGATGTGAGGTTTGTTCGAGGGGATCTCTGCGCCGGCCATGCCGTCACGCATCCCCGGTTCCGTCGAGGAACTCCATCGGGTCGAAGTCGTCCGGCAGATCATCCAGCCATTCTTCGGCTGCTGCCAGTTCTTCGGCCTCGTAGGTCTCGGGTTTCCAAATCTGAAATGTATCACCGGCAGCGATAAAAAACGCCTCGCCCTCAAGCTCGATTTTGGTGCGCAACTTCGCGGGCAGCACCAGCCGTCCGGTTTCGTCCACATTGGTCGGGAAAGACTGACCATGGAACATGCGCTGCAACATCTTACGCTGCATCGAACCGCGTGGGAGCGCATCGATCTTGGCATCAACCTCGTCGATGGCCTCCATCGTGTAGCACTCAAGGTATTTCCTTCGGTGGTCGCCATAGACGATCACCAGTTCGGGATTGTCACCGGGCTGCCAGTTTGGGTCAGAGGCTTCCAGCACACGACGAAACGAAGCCGGGATCGACACCCTGCCCTTCGTGTCCACCTTGTGGTGGCTTTCACCTCTAAACCTGCGCGCCAAGACGACTGTCCCTTTCGCTTGCGCCCCACCCAAATTCACGTTCCCCCGGATGAAAAACGGCGGGTTGATCTGCTGCCACTGATCAACCCGCCGCATTGACCCGCTTTGCGGGATGTCCAGCTGCGCGCGCCACCTGGGGGGATGTCTGCTCGCCCGCGCGCCGGATCTCTTGAGTGATGAAAGCGAGATGCCTGTATGAAACCTGAATTAGTCTTTTTGGTTCGGGGTCGTTTGGTGCCCCATGTGCCTCGTCCTCATCGGATGTATAAGGGATGGCATGGGAATTCATGGAAATCAATAGTCATTTTTGGGAAACCGCTATAATGCGAAGACAATGAGGCCTCACAGAATCACAAGATTTAGCGCAAATCGCACCACAAATTGCCCTTGTGGATTCCAACAACACAAGATGTATGCGCATCGACAGGAATCAGATTTTTCCCACAATTTCCCAGAATTTTTCGAAAAGTCCCGCCAGAACTAACACTGACTTTAGTTTTGACCTCGGTTTCCGCCGAATCACCCACCGCGCCTGGTAAGGAATTTAGCCAACCGCACCTTAGAAGGTATCGGCCCATGAATTCCCATAGCACCAAATCAATCCCAGCAATTAAGGCACCAGCGCCGTCGTCCAGTTCTCAATCAGCCCAGATTTCAACCGCATCCGCCTAAACAAATCGCACGCCCCCTCTCCCCAAACATGCGCGCAAGGGGCATGACCATGCTGCAAATCCCTGTTTTTAAGGCGGCTTGCGCTGTCCGCAGGCAACATAATGATATCTATGCATTTGCTGCATAGCAGCATTGATGACACCCGCTATTGTGCAATCGCAGCATTCGCTTATTTTCAGTCTCAAGCAAGCGCCGGACGCACCGGTGCAAGACACGAGTTACCGGAATAAGACGATGGCAGCAGCAAGCAACATTTCCGCCCTGAAAGGCACACACACAAACGTCCTGGCGTCACTGATCGAAGCGATGAAAACCCGCTTTGTCCGCTACCGGATCTATCGCCAGACGGTGAACGAACTGTCGGCATTGTCCAACCGTGAGCTGGCCGATCTGGGCCTGCACCGGTCAATGATCCGCCGTGTCGCGCTGCAGGCAACCGAAGACTACGCAGCGCATTAAGCGCGAAACGAACAACCGAGATCAGGCCCACCTCCTCCCTTTGGGTCTGTATTTCAGCGGCAGCGTCTCTCCTCCTCCCTGACGCTGCCGCACTTAATACCGGCTTTGAACGCCGGACGCAGATGCATCGGGTACTCCTCCTCCCTTTCCCGATGTTGAAAGCGCGCGGTGACGCCCTCCTCCTCCCTGGCGTCGCCGCGTCTTCCTCATACCGGGCTGTAACCCGGGTTCGGATACATCGGGGCTTTCCTCCTCCCTGCCCCGGTGTTGAAAAGAACGGCGGTTCCCCCTCCTCCTCCCTGGGAACCGCCGTTTTTTCTTTTGCGCATGCCGCTGTATGATCGGGTCATATCCCTTTGCACCGGAGCCACCCATGCCCGCCTATTTCATCGCTCAGATCGACATTCACGATCCCGAAAACTACCAAGGCTACCTTGAGGGGTTCATGCCGATATTCGACCGACACGGCGGCCGGTTGCTGACGGTTTCATCCAAGCCCGTCGATCTGATTGAAGGCACTTGGCCCGAGGGCGGGATCGTCCTTATGGAATTTCCTGACCTTGCTGCCGCTCACGCATGGAAGAACGATCCGGATTACATCGCGCTTGCGGAAATCCGGAAAGCGACGGCAACAACAAACATGGTACTGGTCGAGGGTATTTGATCTTTCAGAAGGGCACGTCATCCTTAGCAGACAAAAACCGCGAGACGACTTTCTTGATGCCGGCCTTGTCAAAGTCGACCTCTACCTTGTCGCCTTCGATTCCGACCACCGCGCCATAGCCAAATTTCTGATGGAACACACGCTCGCCCAGCGTAAAGCTGGCGACAGCGGTCGCGTCGATCACGGTATTTCTGCTTTCGCGCGGTTGAGACATGCCATACTGGCCCTGCCGCGCCTGCATCCGCTTCCAACCGGGCGAGTTGTATACATTCGCTTCGGCCGCTCGGGTTTCGATACTGGCTGCGGTTTGCCCACCGCCATAGAGGCCCGGCGGTGTCAGAACTTCCACGTGATCCTCGGGCAATTCGTCGATGAAACGCGATGGCATCGAATTCTGCCACTGCCCAAACACCCTCCGGTTGGCCGCAAACGAAATCGTGCAGACCTCTTCCGCGCGGGTAATGCCGACATAGGCAAGGCGACGCTCTTCCTCGAGGCCTTTAAGTCCCGATTCATCCATCGACCGTTGCGAGGGGAACAGTCCGTCCTCCCACCCTGGCAGGAAGACTGCTGGAAATTCCAAACCCTTGGCGGCGTGCAAAGTCATGATCGAGACCTTTGCCCCATCTGATTCCTGCTCGTTATCCGTGACGAGGCTTACATGCTCCAAAAACCCTTGCAGGTTCTCGAAATTGTCTAACTGGTTGACCAGTTCCTTGAGGTTCTCCAGCCGCCCCGGTGCCTCGGGCGTCTTGTCATTCTGCCAATGCGCGGTATAGCCGGATTCATCCAGGACGATCTGTGCCAGTTCGATATGGTTGTGCTCCGGTTCGCCATAGCGGGCCGGCGAGGTGCCATCGTCGATCACCGAGTCATCTTCAATCTCGATCCGCGGTCCACGGGTCATGGCATTCCACCGGGTGACACCGTCAATCAATTGCCTGAGTGCCACGCCGCCTTTGCCCTTGATCAATCCCTGATCCACCGCGATCCGAGCGCCATCCACCAGGGACACACCGTTTTCCCGCGCGGTCAATTGGATCGTCTGCTGTGCCTTGTCGCCCAAGCCGCGTTTTGGCGTGTTCACGATCCGCTCGAAGGCCAGATCATCCTCGGGGCTGACCACCAGCCGGAAGTAGGCCATGGCATCGCGAATCTCCATCCGCTCGTAAAACCGAGGTCCGCCAATCACCTTATAAGGCAGGCCGATGGTAAGAAAGCGATCCTCAAAGGCGCGCATCTGGTGGCTGGCACGCACGAGAATGGCAATTTCGTCTAGGTTCATTGGCCGCACACCGCGCGTGCCGCCCTGCATCGCGTCGATTTCTTCCCCGATCCAGCGCGCTTCTTCCTCGCCATCCCAATGGCCGATCAGGCGAACCTTTTCGCCTTCCTTCTGGTCGGTCCAGAGTTCCTTACCAAGACGGCTTTCATTGCCCCGGATAACGTTCGATGCCGCCGCCAGAATATGCGGGGTCGAGCGATAGTTCTGCTCGAGCCGAACAACGTAGGCACCAGGAAAGTCCTTTTCGAACCGCAGGATGTTGCCCACCTCGGCACCACGCCAGCCATAGATCGACTGGTCGTCGTCACCAACGCAACAGATATTCTTGTGTCCGCCCGCCAGCAGCCTAAGCCACAGGTATTGGGCAATGTTCGTATCTTGGTATTCGTCCACAAGGATGTACCGAAACCAGCGCTGGTATTGCTCCAGAACATCCGAATGAGATTGAAAGATCGTGACCATATGCAACAGCAGGTCACCAAAATCCACAGCATTCAGTTCGCGCAACCGTGTCTGGTATTGCGCATAAAGCTCGACGCCCCTGCTGTTGTATGCCCCGGCATCTGCAGCGGGCACTTTCTCTGGGGTCAGCGCGCGGTTCTTCCAGTCATCGATGATGCTGGCCAGCATCCGAGCGGGCCAGCGCTTGTCGTCGATATTTGCGGCCTGAACCAATTGTTTGAGCAGGCGAAGTTGGTCATCTGTATCCAGAATCGTAAAGTTCGATTTCAAGTCCACCAGCTCTGCGTGGCGTCGAAGCAGCTTGACACAGATTGAATGAAAAGTGCCGAGCCAGGGCATACCTTCTGCCGGCTGGCCTAACAGACGTCCGACCCGTTCTTTCATCTCGCGCGCGGCCTTGTTGGTGAAGGTCACGGACAGGATTTCATTGGGTCGCGCCCGCCCGGTGGACAAAAGATGCGCAATTCGTGCGGTCAACGCCTTTGTCTTGCCGGTTCCCGCGCCTGCCAGCATCAGAACCGGACCGTCCAGGCGTTCAACCGCCTCGCGCTGCGCCGTATTCAATTCATCCAGATATGGCGCGGGGCGCGCGGCCATGGCGCGTGCCGACAGCGATGCGCCCTCGAAGGCGTCCGTTTCATCAAAACTGCTCATGGCCTCAAACTACGCTGGATAAGCGCCGAGGGAAAGGGTTTGTTCACGGCTTGTTCGCCGAAACATATTCAGTTCAATGTGGTCAATTTTAACAATCTTTCCATACATTCAGACGACCGCGTTAAGACTCTGTCAAACCGCGCTTGTGATGCTGGTCCGGTGGATGCGGGAGCACAAGACATGCAAAACGACAGCAAGCCGGGCGATATGCCCAAAGCAAAGGCAGTGGCAATCGCGCTGATGCTGATCGGTCTGACGGGTATTGCAGGTTGGGGCATATTCACGTTGCCCGCTCCGCTGGTGGATCGAATGCTGGAATCCGATCTCCGTTACCGCGCCATGCAGCTGAAACAGCAGGTCATCTCACATTTGGGCGAAGTCGAAGCGACATTTCGAACTGGTGAATTGGATGGGCATGACGAGGAATTTCTGGAACTTTTGCCCGCAACATCCGACATCTATCGTTTCAAACTTTTCAACAGCACCGGACAAGTCGTTTGGTCGACGCGCAGGGCGGACATCGGGGAAACGGCGAACAAACCTTATTTCCAAGCGATCGTCGCCGCCGGCAACATCTTCTACAAACACGAAGAAAAGCCACTTACCGACGTCGATGCTTTCAACCCTGACCTGCAGCATAACGCGGGTAGCACAACGCGCCACGTGGCTGAAATTTATGTCCCTGTTCTGCAAGACGGGCGCTTTCTGGGCGCGATTGAATTTTACACGGACATCACGCAAGTGCGGAACCTGTTCATCCTGCGGGCCCGTCTTTCGCTGGCGGTCCTGTGCGGCGTAGCCCTGCTGGCTTTGACCGCTGTTGTGCTGGTCATCTACCGCACAAATCGCCGTCAGATGCGCGACTTGCGTGTTCGGGCCGCGAAAGAGCGTGATTTGGTGGACGACCAGCTGCGTCTGGCGCGCGAGGTGCGCTTGTTGGGCGAGTTGAACGAATGGTTGCAATCCAGCCGCTCTCTGGACGAACTGTTCGATATGGTCTCGCGCTTTATGACACACATTCTGCCCGAGGCTGAGGGCAGTGTTTACGTGTACTCCAATTCACGCGACGTTTTGGACGGATGCGCCAGTTGGAACGGTGGCGCCCACAAAGCCCATATACATCCGGAAGGCTGCTGGGGTTTGCGGCGAGGTCGAACTTATGAATTCGGAGCCTCGGAAATCGATTTCGTCTGCGAGCATGCAGAACCCCATGACGGGCGTCCCTATTTCTGCTTTCCGATCCTCGCCCATGGAGAGACTGTTGGACTGCTTCACTTGCGTGCTCATGAGGGCCGCGGTGAGGAGTTTCATTCCAGCAAGAAACTCGCGCAACTCTGCGCTGAACAAATCAGCATGGCCATTGCCAACGTGCGGATGCGGGATCAGTTGCACGACCAGTCGGTCCGCGACCCTCTGACCGGGCTGTTCAACCGCCGGCATATGACGGAAACGCTACGCAAGGCGATCGGCCGCAGTCAGCAGACGGGGGCCCGGCTCAGCCTAATCGCGGTGGATGTGGATCATTTCAAGAAGTTCAACGACACGCATGGTCACGATGCGGGCGATATGGTCCTGCGAGCTGTGGGGTCCGCACTGGAACAAGGATGCGACCGGGACGAAATCGCCTGCCGCATTGGCGGAGAGGAGTTTATGCTGATCCTGCCCGACAACAGCCCCGAGGAAGCAAGCACCCGCGCAGAGCACCTGCGGCAGGCGGTCGAAGCCGTGACGGTGCGCTATGGTGAGAAATCATTGCCACGCATCACCATTTCGGTTGGGGTTGCGCATTACCCTGCGCATGGAACCATGCCTCAAGATCTGATGCGTGCTGCGGATGACGCCCTGTACGCTGCAAAGGACAAAGGAAGAAATCAGGTTCAGGTGGCTGGTTCGGCAGTTGCTGGCACCTCGGGAGTCAAAACCAAGCAAAAGGAAGAACCAACCCCGCCTGCATCGGCCGCATAGCCGTTGACCTCATGGACAGGTCCGATGCACCGCTGGCACCGGGTTTGAAAGATCAGCGTTGTCCGATATTCGACCGTCAAAGGGTGGTGGAAGGCACGAATCATTGTCCATGAATTTGATGAAGACGCTGACCCATTCTGTTTCACTCTGACACTCCAAGGCCACCCAAGAAGGCCGGAATCGCAACCTTTGGTAAAAAACTAAGCTCGAATCGTTCAAAAGATTGATGCTGCATTGCCGCATCGCTAAAAGGTCAGCGCGAACAAGTGGCGTTTGCGAGCGTTAACATGCCGGTTCTACCCAGAAGAACTGATATCCCTGCGCATAATCTCGCTCTATCAACACGGCCACACCTAAAAGACCGGGACCAGAGATGACCGACTTCAAGAAAATCCTGATCGCCAACCGCGGCGAGATTGCCATTCGCGTGATGCGCGCTGCCAACGAGATGGGCAAGCGCACCGTTGCTGTCTTTGCCGAAGAGGACAAGCTGGGCCTGCATCGCTTCAAAGCGGATGAGGCTTACCGCATCGGCGAAGGTTTGGGGCCGGTGGCCGCATATCTGTCAATTGACGAGATCATTCGCGTCGCCAAAGAGTGCGGCGCCGATGCCATCCACCCCGGATACGGGCTGCTGTCGGAAAACCCGGATTTTGTCGATGCCTGTGTCAAGAACGGTATCACCTTCATCGGCCCCAAGGCCGAAACCATGCGCGCGCTTGGCGACAAGGCCAGCGCGCGGAAGGTTGCGATTGCCGCTGACGTTCCAGTCATCCCTGCCACCGAAGTGCTGGGCGACGATATGGACGCCATCAAGTCCGAGGCGGCAGAAATCGGCTATCCGCTGATGCTCAAGGCGTCCTGGGGCGGCGGCGGTCGGGGCATGCGCCCGATCCTGTCCGAGGATGAACTGGAAGAAAAAGTGCTGGAAGGTCGGCGCGAGGCCGAAGCCGCCTTTGGCAATGGCGAGGGTTATCTGGAAAAGATGATCACCCGCGCCCGCCATGTCGAAGTGCAGATCCTGGGCGACAAGCACGGCGAGATCTACCACCTGTACGAGCGCGACTGTTCAGTCCAGCGCCGCAATCAGAAGGTCGTAGAACGCGCGCCCGCCCCTTACCTGAGCGAAGACCAGCGCGCCGAACTGTGCGAGCTTGGCCGCCGTATCTGCGCGCATGTGAACTATGAGTGCGCCGGGACTGTCGAGTTCCTGATGGATATGAACACAAGCAAATTCTACTTCATCGAAGTGAACCCGCGCGTTCAGGTTGAACATACAGTCACCGAGGAAGTCACCGGTATCGACATCGTTCAGGCTCAGATCCTGATCGCCGAGGGTAAAACTCTGGCAGAAGCGACCGGCAAGGCCAGCCAGGACGAGATTCGTCTGAACGGCCACGCGCTGCAGACGCGTGTGACGACGGAAGATCCGCTCAACAATTTCATCCCCGACTATGGCCGCATCACCGCCTATCGCTCGGCCACTGGCATGGGCATCCGTCTGGATGGCGGTACCGCCTATGCGGGTGGTGTGATTACGCGGTACTACGACTCGCTGCTGACCAAGGTCACCGCCTGGGCGCCGACGCCTGAAAAAGCAATCGCACGAATGGATCGCGCGCTGCGTGAATTCCGTGTGCGCGGTGTCAGCACCAACATCGCATTTGTCGAGAACTTGTTGAAACACCCGACTTTCCTGTCGAATGAATACACCACCAAGTTCATCGATGAGACCCCGGACCTGTTCCAGTTCAAGAAGCGCCGCGACCGCGGGACCAAGGTCCTGACCTATATTGCGGACATCACGGTCAATGGTCACCCCGAGACCAAGGACCGCCCCGCCCCGCGCACCGATCTGAAAGAGGCCAAGGCCCCTGCGCCGAAGGCCGAGCCGCGGATGGGCGCCCGCAATCTGCTGGAACAGAAGGGACCGCAAGCTGTCGCCGATTGGATGAAGGCGCAGCGGCAACTGCTGATTACCGACACCACCATGCGCGACGGTCACCAGTCGCTGCTGGCGACCCGGATGCGCTCGATCGACATGATCAAGGTGGCGCCGAGCTATGCGGCGAACCTGCCGCAATTGTTCTCGGTCGAATGCTGGGGCGGTGCAACGTTCGACGTGGCGTACCGCTTCCTGCAGGAATGCCCTTGGCAACGTCTGCGAGATTTGCGCGAGGCGATGCCGAACCTGATGACGCAGATGCTGTTGCGCGGGGCGAACGGGGTTGGCTACACGAACTATCCCGATAACGTCGTGCAGGAGTTCGTCCGTCAGGCATCCAGAAACATCGACGTTTTCCGCGTGTTCGACTCGCTGAACTGGGTCGAAAACATGCGTGTCGCCATGGATGCGGTCATTGAGAACGGCAAGATTTGCGAAGGTACCGTCTGCTACACCGGTGATATCCTGGACCCGGATCGCGCCAAGTATGACCTGAAATATTATGTCGGCATGGCGAAGGAACTGCGTGACGCCGGCGCCCATGTGCTGGGCCTCAAGGACATGGCGGGCCTGCTGAAACCGGCCTCAGCCAGGGTTTTGATCCGCGCACTGAAGGAAGGGGTCGGCTTGCCGATCCACTTCCACACCCACGACACGGCCGGTATCGCCAGCGCGACCATTCTGGCTGCGTCCGAAGCCGGTGTGGATGCTGTGGATTGCGCCATGGACAGCTTCTCGGGCAACACGAGCCAAGCAACACTTGGTACAGTGGTCGAGGCGCTGCGCCATACCGACCGCGACACCGGGCTGGACATCAAGGCCATCCGCGAAATCAGCGACTACTTCGAATCCGTCCGCGGCCAGTACGCGGCCTTCGAATCCAGCCTGCAGGCACCGGCTTCTGAGGTTTATCTTCACGAAATGCCCGGTGGTCAGTTCACCAACCTCAAGGCGCAGGCGCGCTCGCTGGGGTTGGAAGAGCGCTGGCACGAGGTCGCTCAGATGTATGCGGACGTGAACCAGATGTTCGGCGACATCGTGAAGGTGACGCCGTCGTCCAAGGTGGTCGGTGACATGGCGCTGATGATGGTTAGCCAGAACATGACGCGCGAGCAGGTCGAGGATCCCGGCACAGACGTGGCATTCCCGGACTCGGTCGTGGACATGATGCGCGGCAATCTGGGCCAGCCTCCGGGTGGGTTTCCCGACACCATCGTCAAGAAGGTGCTCAAGGACGAAGCGCCCAACACAGACCGCCCCGGCAAGGATGTCCCCCCTGTAGACCTTGAGGCCACGCGCGCCGAGCTGTCCAAGCAGTTGGAAGGCAAAGAGGTCGATGACGAGGACCTGAATGGCTATCTGATGTATCCCAAGGTGTTCCTGGATTACATGGGGCGCCATCGGGTTTATGGCCCGGTCCGGACATTGCCCACCCGCACCTTCTTCTACGGCATGGAGCCTGGCGAAGAAATCACCGCGGAAATTGACCCGGGCAAGACATTGGAGATCCGCTGCCAGGCCATTGGCGAAACCGACGAAAACGGTGAGGTCAAAGTGTTCTTTGAGCTCAACGGTCAGCCGCGGGTGATCCGGGTGCCAAATCGTCTGGTCAAGGCCTCAACCGCGCAGCGCCCCAAGGCCGAAGCTGGCAACGCCAATCATATCGGCGCTCCGATGCCCGGTGTCGTGGCGACCGTTGCGGTCAACGCAGGGCAGGAAGTCAAAGAAGGCGATCTGCTGCTGACCATCGAAGCGATGAAGATGGAAACCGGCATCCACGCCGAACGCGACGCGGTAGTCAAGGCGGTCCACGTCCAGCCCGGCGGCCAGATTGACGCGAAAGACCTTCTCGTCGAACTGGAATAAACTACAGATCGAATTAGAATTATTGGGCCGTGCGGGAAACTGCGCGGTCCTTTTTTGTTGCGCATTGAAAGGCTACTTATGCTGACCATCACACCAATCTACGCGGCCCTGATTGCATTTCTTTACGTCGCGCTCAGCGTCAATGTCATCCTGCACCGTCGAAGTGGCAAGATCTCGGTGGGAGACCATGGGAATAAGACGATGATCAAAGCGATGCGCACCCAGGCCAATTGTGCGGAATATGCGCCGTTTGCCCTACTTCTGATTGCCATGGCCGAGCTACAGGGCGCTGTAGGACTGTTGCTGAACCTGTTGGGGCTGATGCTGCTGGCTGGTCGCCTTCTTCATGCCTATGGCTTCGGTCGCACGCCGCAAATCGTGATTCTGCGACAGATCGGCATGTTCCTGACCTTTGCGGCAATTCTGGTCGCAGCGATGGCGAACCTCGCACTGGCGACTTGACGTACCGACAATGGGCGCTGGCCCGCCCTACCCGGTCAAAACGCGCATTTCGACCTCGGGCGGCTGTTTCAGGATCGGGTCGACCTTACCCAACTGATCTTCGCGGGTTTTGCACAAAGCCATGGCCAGCAATATCAATGCGGTCAGGGCCACCATTTTCACACTCTCGAACCTCGCCATCAGCTTTCCTCCACTATTCTTGTTTTGCAATTCACTGGGTCTTTAACGCGCAAGTTCACAATTTCTGTCGCCAAAGATTTTTCGGCTTTTTGTGTTTTTCCGCTTGCAGCCCCGCGTTGGAATTTATACATCCCTCCTCACTCAACGGCGCGGGCGTAGCTCAGGGGTAGAGCATAACCTTGCCAAGGTTAGGGTCGGGCGTTCGAATCGCCTCGCCCGCTCCATTGAGAGACCATTGGGTCGAATTGTATCTGATGCGGGCGTAGCTCAGGGGTAGAGCATAACCTTGCCAAGGTTAGGGTCGGGCGTTCGAATCGCCTCGCCCGCTCCAGATACCAAACACTCCGAACATACTGGTTCTTTCCCGGACGTTGCTCCATTGTGATTTCAGTCGCAATCACGAAGGAGATGCGCCCATGCCGGATTATGAAATTCGCGCGTTGACAGCGGCAGAACTGCAAAGGGCTGTGGACTGGGCGGGTCACGAAGGGTGGAACCCCGGGCTTCATGACGCGGTTTGTTTTCATAGCTCCGATCCCGAAGGGTTCAAGGGCGGGTTTCTGGATGGAGAGATGATCGCATCGGCCTCGGCGGTCAATTACGATGACAGTTATTCGTTTTTGGGCTTCTACATTGTGCGGCCCGAATTTCGCGGCTCGGGATACGGTATTCAGGTGGCCGAAGCAGTCAAGGCACATTGCGGCGAGCGAAACATGGGCATGGATGGTGTCGTCGAACAACAGGACAATTATCGCAAGTTCGGCTTCACCCTGGCCTATGACAATTACCGCTTCGCCGGTACTGTCGGCGATGTTTTGCAGGGCTTGGCGCGCGCTCACACCAACCAGATTACACCATTGAGCGCCGTGACCGACGAGCTTAAACAGTATGATCGGAACTTGTTTCCTGCACCGCGTGATACGTTCCTGCAAGCCTGGCTGGACGCACCAAACCATGTTTCCCGCGTCTATCGGGAGAACGGGCGCATAAAAGGCTATGCGACCGTGCGGCGATGCCTGAGCGGCTACAAAGTCGGACCCTTATTCGCGGACGATTCCGAAATAGCGCAGGCCCTCTTGGTGTCGTTGTTGTCAACCATCCCGGAAGACGAGATGGGCGCCGAGATGTTTATCGACATGCCAAACCCGAACGGACAGGCGATGAAATTGGCCGCCCAGTTGGGATTGACCAAAGTTTTTGAGACCGGTCGCATGTATTCCAGCCACGCGCCAGACATCGATCTGGACAAGATCTTCGGTATTACGACGTTCGAGCTGGGCTGAACGTCAAAACGCCTTGAACGTCATCGTCGTCAGCGATCGCTCGATATCCGGAATCGTCAGCAGGTTTTCGTTGATGAAATGGCCTACATCCTGAGACTCGGGGATGTAGAGTTTCAGCAGCAGGTCATATTCGCCGCTGGTCGAATAAAGCTCGGAATGAATTTCCCGCAGCGCGATGTCTTCGGCAACCTTGTATGTTGTGCCCGGCTTGCAACGGATCTGAATGAATACGCAGGTGGACATGGTATGGCCCTGTTGGTTGAGTTGCCGGCAGGCTGGCATGGCGGGCCCGTAGGTGCAATCCCCTGCAACAGATTGTATCGATAGCCAAGCTTGGGCTGGATCAATCTGCCCCAGCCCGTCTATAAGCGCGCCTGTAGCAAAAGGAAATCGCCCATGCGCACCGCTTCGATCAGCCGCAAGACCGCCGAGACGGATATCTCGGTCGAGGTCAATCTGGACGGCACCGGCACATATGACAACCAGACCGGTGTAGGTTTTTTCGATCACATGCTGGACCAGTTGGCGCGCCATTCGCTGATCGACATGACGATCCGGGCCAAAGGCGATTACCACATCGATGACCACCACACGGTCGAGGATACCGGCATCGCGCTGGGTCAGGCTCTGACGCAAGCATTGAGCGACAAGAAGGGCATCCGCCGTTACGGCGAGTGTCACTTGCCCATGGACGACGCGCAGGTAAGGTGCGCCCTCGACCTTTCGGGCCGTCCATTCCTGATCTGGAACGTGGACCTGCCGACGTCAAAAATCGGGACGTTCGACACCGAGCTGGTGCGAGAGTTTTTTCAGGCACTCAGTACCCATGGCGGCATCACTCTGCATATCGATCAGCTTCACGGGTTCAACAGCCACCACATCGCCGAAGCGGCCTTTAAAGCGGTGGCCCGTGCACTGCGTCAGGCGGTCGAGACCGATCCGCGCAAGGCGGATGCGATCCCGTCCACCAAGGGCGCGCTGTAAATGCTCACCGCAATAATCGACTACGAAAGTGGCAACCTGCATTCCGCCGAGAAAGCGTTTCAACGTATGGCGCGTGAGTTGGATGCGGGTGAAGTCGTTGTCACCTCGGATGCAGAAGTTGTCGCGCGCGCGGACCGTCTTGTTTTACCGGGCGACGGGGCCTTTCCCGCCTGTGCGTCCGAGCTGCGCGGGCACAAAGGCATCCACGACGCGATGGTCGAGGCCGTCGAACAGAAAGGCCGACCGTTTCTGGGTATCTGCGTCGGGATGCAACTGATGGCCTCCAAGGGCCATGAATATTGCGAAACCGATGGGTTGGACTGGATTGAAGGCGATGTAGTGCGGATCGAACCGGCAGACCACACCCTGAAGGTGCCGCATATGGGATGGAACGATCTGGTGCTGGAAAACACCCACCCGGTGTTTGACGGGGTGAAATCCGGCGACCATGTCTATTTCGTCCACTCCTACCACTTCCGGGTCAACGAGCATGCGGAACGTCTGGCCTATGTGGATTACGGTCAGGAAGTCACGGCCGTGATTGGCCGCGACACGATGGTCGGCATGCAATTTCACCCCGAAAAAAGTCAGGACGTGGGGCTGCGTATGATTGGTAACTTTCTGACCTGGGCCCCGTGACGGGTTACTGAACGCGCGTCCAGGTCTGGCCGCGGCAGACCAGGCCACCGGCAACACAGCCTTTGACTGTCAGCTTATTCTGCCCGTCCAGCTCCATTTTCGACCTATAGGTTTTGTCGCGGTCGGGCGCCCAGATCTTGCCGTCGTCATACTTGCCGTCGCCTTCCGGAATCATGTCCCAGATGATCTGCTTCCCGAGGTTCTCGTATTCCAGCTGCTCGTTGCCATCTTTATCGAATGCGGTGTCGATGGTGCCGCAAATGGCACTGCCGCACTCGGCAATCGAAACGTGCAGGTAACCGCCGGTATCGCCCGGCTGCGTTTTCCATAGGCCATCGACCGGATCGGCTGCAATGGCGCTGGTGGCCAGGGCAGCAAATGCAGCCGCAATTGTGAATGTCTTCATGATATTCTCCCTGTTTTGGCCACTCTGGCCGCCTGACTGCAATCGGGCAAGATTGACTTTGCGTCGCGTTGCATCCCCTGCCCCGCTTGTGCGATATCCCGCGCGTGTAACTGAAATATAGGGCCGCGCAAAATGATCCTCTACCCCGCAATCGACCTCAAAGACGGCCAGGCCGTGCGCCTGTTGCGCGGAGAAATGGATAAAGCCACGGTCTTCAACGAAGACCCCGCCGCGCAGGCGCGTGCCTTTGTCGAGGCTGGATGCGAATGGCTGCATCTCGTCGACCTGAACGGCGCCTTTGCTGGTGAGCCGGTCAACGCCTCCCCCGTCGAAGCGATTCTGAAGGCCTGCAACGTGCCCGCCCAATTGGGTGGCGGTATCCGCGATATGGCCACGATCGAAACCTGGATCGACAAAGGTCTGGCGCGCGTCATCCTGGGCACAGTCGCTGTCGAAAACCCCGATCTGGTGCGGGATGCGGCCAAAGCCTTCCCCGGAAAAGTTGCAGTAGGCATCGATGCGCGCAACGGTATGGTCGCCACCAAGGGCTGGGCCGAAGAAACCAACGTTCAGGTCACCGATCTGGCACGTCGTTTTGAGGACGCCGGCGTGGCCGCGATCATCTACACCGACATCAATCGCGACGGCGCAATGCAGGGCCCGAATGTCGAGGCCACCGCAGCGCTTGCACGGGCTGTATCCATCCCCGTTATCGCCTCAGGCGGCGTCAGTTCATTGGACGACCTGATCGCCCTGCGCGACTGCGGAGTAGAACTGAACGGCGCGATATCAGGCCGCGCGCTTTATGATGGCGCGATTGACCTGGCCGAAGCCATTCGCGCCCTGAACTGAGTTACTGCGCGGCGGCCGAGGTCAGTTTGGCCAGCGCGCCGCGCATTTTTTCGATCACAGGCGAGTTTTCGACCGCATCAAGTTCGTCCATGGTCTCTTGTGGGTCTTCATAGGCTAGCCAGACCTGACCGTTTTCATCCTCGTAAGCCTGCACTTTCAGAGGCAGGAACAGCCCGGCGCGTGGGTCGATTTGCATCGCTGGTGTGCCCAGCGCAGGATTGCCAAAGATCAGAACTTGATTGGCCGGGATCGTCATACCTACCTTTTCGGCACCTGCAGCGTGATCTACGCGCGCAAAAACGGTCGCCCCGGCATTACCCACGGCGGCTTCGAGGGCATCCATCGCATCGGACACCGATTTGGCGGTATTTACCTTGATTATGTCGTCGGCCATCGCTGTGGCAGCGCTTCCAAAAATAAATGTGGTCGTCAAAAAGAGTTTACGCATCACATTGATCTCCTGATGAATTAGTGGCCATTTTTCACGGCTTTCGTGCGAGTGACAATCACAACTCTGGCATCGGCGGGGGTTTGCCGGTAGAGGTGCGGCAACAAAGGATGCGCCATGTTGAAAACCCGGATCATTCCCTGCCTGGATGTCGCTGATGGCCGCGTGGTCAAAGGTGTGAACTTCGTGGGTCTGCGCGACGCAGGCGACCCGGTGGAATCGGCCAAGGCCTATGACGCCGCGGGCGCGGACGAAATCTGCTTTCTGGACATCCACGCCACCCACGAAAACCGGGGCACCATGTTCGATGTGGTGCAACGCACGGCCGAACAGTGCTTTGTACCGCTGACGGTCGGCGGCGGCGTTCGGACCAAGGATGACGTTCGCGCGCTGCTGCTGGCGGGTGCGGACAAGGTCAGCTTTAACTCTGCTGCCGTAGCGAACCCGGACGTCGTAGCCGAGGCCGCGGATCAGTTCGGCAGCCAGTGCATCGTCTGCGCGATTGACGCCAAGACCGTCAGCCCCGGCAAGTGGGAGATTTTCACCCATGGCGGGCGCAAACCCACCGGCATCGACGCGGTTGAATATGCCCGGACCGTCGTCGCCAAAGGCGCAGGTGAAATCCTGCTGACTTCGATGGATCGCGATGGCACCAAGGCCGGGTTCAACCTGCCTATCACCCGCGCCATCTCGGACGCGGTGGATGTACCGGTGATCGCGTCAGGCGGTGTGGGTAATCTTGACCACCTGGTCGAAGGTGTTACCGAAGGTGGAGCCAGTGCAGTTCTGGCGGCCTCGATTTTTCATTTTGGCGAATACACGATCCGCGAGGCCAAGGAGCACATGGCCGCCGCAGGCATCCCGATGAGGCTGACATGAACATTCTTCACGACCTCGCAGCGACCATCGAAACCCGCAAAGGCGCGGACCCGGAGTCGAGTTGGACCGCCAAACTGCTGGCCAAGGGACCCGAGAAATGCGCCGAGAAATTCGGGGAAGAGGCAATCGAAGCCATCATCGAAGCCGTCAAGGGTGACTCTGATAAACTGACTGCCGAGGCGGCTGATGTCCTCTATCATCTGCTGGTCATGCTGGCCGCACGCGACGTATCTCTGGATGCCGTTTTGCAGGAACTGGCGCGACGTCAGGGCGTCAGCGGCATCGCGGAAAAGGCCACTCGTCCAGACAATTGACCCGGCGGGTTCCGGTGTCAGGCCTCGGTCTTTATACTCGGGCTGACGCGCGCTGGCGCGACAATCTGAGGGTGCAGGAATGATCAGACCTTTGGCATATGCACTGGCGCTGTTTGCCCTTGTAGCACTTGGCGCCTGTTCCACCCCGCCCCCAGCCGGCAGCGATGATGTTCAACGGCTTTCAACCCAAATCCAAGGCCTGGGGCCGGACATCGATCCGGAAGAAGCGGATCGTGCCGCCAGCATTGCTTATTCCTATACTGCGCAGCTGGTGCAGGAATACCAGATTACCGACCCACCATTGATCCACAATGCCAAGGTTAACAAGGGATTGCGCCCCCGCGGCCTCTGTTGGCACTGGGCCGAAGATATCGAGCGGAGGCTGAAACAGGAGAATTTTCAAACCCTGACGCTACATCGCGCAATCGCCAATGCGGACAATCCGTTCCGAATCGATCACAGCACTGCCATTATCAGCCGCCGGGGAGAAACCATGTATGACGGGGTGGTTCTGGACCCCTGGCGTTACGGAGGCGTCCTGTTCTGGGCTCCGCTGTCCGAGGATACGCGCTATGAATGGGTTCCACGCGAGGTTGTGTTGGAAAAGCGCCGCAAGGAACAAGTGGCACGCCTGAAGCCGCTGCCAGGCGGCTAAGGTCTCAGAGCTTCGACGATATCACACCAGTAGCAAAGCCACCCATTCGCAATTCGCCAAACAGGCGTTGGTATTCGATCTTGGGGCAGCGGTTCATGATCACATCGATGCTGCGCGCTTGCGCTTTCTCAGCCGCCTTTTGATTTTCGACGCCGATTTGCATCCAGATCGTTTTTAAGTCAGGAAATACCTCCAACGCCTCATCAACAATTGGCGGCACGGCTTCAGAGCGCCGGAAAATATCCACCATATCAACAGTTTCTGTAATATCCGATAGGGACCCGCGCACCGTTTTCCCGAAAAGAACCTTGCCTGCATGCCCGGGGTTTACCGGGATCACTGAATACCCTTTGAGCGACAGGTACCGCGCGACGTAATAACTGGGCCGCACCGGATTCAGGGACACACCTACAACGGCAACAACCTTTGTGCGCTGCAAAATGGATTTCAGGTATTTGTCGGAATAATCAGGCATGTCGGCACCCTAACCGTACCGGCTAAAAGAAAAAAGCGCCCAGGAGTTCCTGGGCGCCAGTTGTTGGAACGAGGGACAGTGAAATGACCCGCGGCAGTTCCGTTCCGCGGTCACTGTGACATTTAAGCACGAGTTCGGTAAAAAAAAGAGGGGGAGCGCATTTTTGTGATGACATATCACGAAAAGCGGAAACCCGCCGATCATTGATACAGAATGCCCGGCCAGTTCTTGTCAGCCTGACGGATGAACTTACCCACATTTCGCTGCCAAATCTGTTCGATTGCTGGGGAGTGCGTCAGATACAGCTTGCCGTCGACGATCCTCCAGGCCAGCGGGTCCGAACTGATGAGTTTGCCCTTCGCCATGGCATACGAGCAATACCCGCCGTACTGAGGGGCAAAGGCGCGTGGATTGCGCTCGAACCGGTCGCGGTTTTCCTCGGACACGAACTTCCAGGTCGCCCCTTTCCACATCAGGGCTATCTCAGGCCGCCCGGCTACAGGGCCAGTGGTTCTGAAATATGAAACGGTATCATAGCCGGACACAGCCACACCGCCGGCCGCGTAAAACATCGGCATGGTCTGCGCCCGGACCATTGGCGCCAAAGCGGAACATGTCAGGGCAGAAAGAAATGTGCGTCTGGACAACATGAGCGATTCATTCAGTATCAATTTGAAGGTTTAAACATGCATGTTTCATGCACCAGTAGAAACCCCCGATGACGTTGATGTGAACAACCGTGCCAAGACCCAGTCGGATCAGTCGAATACGTCCTCGATCGCGTCCCAGGCTTCATCAAGTACGCGCGAGAAAAGGCCCTTTTTCTTCTTCTTTTTCGGCCTGTCGTATCTTTTTTCGTATTTTGAGGGCTGCTTTGGTTTGCGTTCTGCCAACTTGGCCTTGGGCATCATCTTAAGGTTATGCAGTGGCGCACCACAGCTCGAGCAGCTCAGCTCGTGCTGCTGCTTGCCTTTCAGAACCAGTGCTGCGCGTGTGCCGCAATAGCAGCACGTTGCGATTTTGGGCGGCGTGGAAATTGGAACCTCCTGCTATCTGCGTCCCGATGCATATAGGGCAATCGCGGCCGCATTTGAGACATTCAGTGACCCAAATCCACCCGCCGCGTCAATCTTAACCAGTTGATCCACGGTCTCTTTGGTCTTTTGGCGCAGTCCCGGCCCCTCGGCACCCAGCACCAACGCCACGGGTCGGTCTCGCCGCCCTTCAAGAGCCGTTTCTATCGTCTCCTCCGCCTCACCGTCCAGGCCGAGCACCAGGAAGCCCATGCCCTGCAATTCGATGATTGCATCGGCCAGATTGCGGACCCGCAGATAAGGCTGCCTTTCCAGTGCCCCGCTGGCGGTCTTGGCCAGTGCGCCGGTTTCCGGGGCGGAATGGTGTCGCGTCCCGATTACGGCACTGGCCCCCAGCACCTCGGCCGAGCGCAAGATCGCCCCGACGTTATGAGGATCAGTCACCCGGTCCAGAAGCAGCACGCGTGGGTTTTCGCGCCCGATACAGTTTTCCGCAAGTCCACCCCAGTCCAGCGGCTTGACTTCGAGCGCTGCACCCTGATGGACCGAACCCGGATCGATAGGAGCGGTAAATTTGCGCGGGTCCACCATCTCGGCGTCGATCCCCGCAAACTCTATCGCGTCGGCCAGTTTATCACTCGCATTCCGGGTCACGATCAGGCGGATTTTCTTACGGTCCGGGTTCATCAACGCATCGCGCACGGCGTGCAATCCAAACAGCCAAACAGTTTCCGAGGCCGCCGCTTTGCGCGCCTGTTCCTTCTCGACGACCCATTTGGGTTTCTTCATGTCATGGGCCTCCGGGCCGACGAATACGTTTCCTGCGTCAAAGCGGAATTTTCCTGTTGACGCTCCTTAGGCGCGCTAGTAATCACGCCTCCACGTCAGGTGCAACGCCTGACAGTGGGCGACAGGCCGCAAGGTGTGGCAGGGGACTGTAACTCCCTCGCGGAGACGCACGCCTGGTTCGATTCCAGGGTCGCCCACCATTCTCCAACCTCCATACAGCACTCCTTCTTTGAACGGCGACACAGAGCATCCATGCGTGATGCATCCACACGCGCGTGAAGCTCGGAAAGGGTGAAACTCCTAATGAGGTGCACTGAATCAGCGCACCCGCTACGCGTTTCGGCTAGGGGGGCTGCGGGTCACTCTGCAGCGGTGCGCAGCGCATCGATCCGGTCGAACCACGCGACAATCGCGTCTACATCCGGTTCCAAAGCTTCCGCTGCTCCGTCCGTAAAGTCCTGAAATTTATCCTCGTTCAGACTGTTCACGCCGACCAGTACCGGGATATCCAGCGCCAAAGCCTCGCCAATCACAGGACGGAAGCCCCGACCGTCGGCTTCATGTTTGCCGAACTTGTTGACGATCAGAAGTTGCGGCGCTTCACTTAGCGATGCCGTCACATAGCCCACCGCCTGTTCCAACGCCGCGGGGTCCAGACGACAGCCGCGCGATTCTGCCCCCAGAGATTGCGAGATTCTGATCGTGTCGCCATCGGGCAGGACCCGCAGATCCATATCGCATTTCGTGTTGTCGGCGCATTCAGTGTTGGTCTGCACAACGCCGGACAACCGGGCGCCCTTCGCCAGCAGGCGTTCGGCAACCGCGCTTAGCAATCGGTCCGTTGCTCCGCGATCGGTAGTAGTGACATAGGCCAGGTTCATTCTTCAAACCCTCAGAGAATTCCAGTGTTTCGTTTCAGATAGCACGCAACGGGCTCCGCGACCACTCCGCACCATTATGGCAGCGCTGAGAGGCCGATCACGGATGCGTGCAGGTGGATGAGGGCCGCATATGCTGCGGCGGCGACCAGCCAGACCCAAAGGCGCGGCCATGGCCGGGGCGCGCGCAGCGACAGGCGCGCGGTGTTTCTGGACAGACGGGACCAATCAGCTCCCATATCCCGTGCCTTGCGGCGATCAACCAGGACCATGCCTAGCCCCGCGAATCCGGCAAACAACCCAAACAGGATCACATGAGACAGGCTGCCATTCGCCAGCAGATGCGCAATCGCCCACAGCATTAGCGCCACAAGGATTGGATGACGGGTCGTGCGCAGTATTCCGGGGTGATCGGGGTCAAATGATGCACTTCCAAGGCCTCCGAAGGAAAACGGATTTTGTATGGTCAGACCGGCGACTGCCAGCCAGCACACCACAGGCATGATCAGGATCGGCGCCCAACGCAATGCGGCATAGGGCGGGATCACCTCGACGTAGGGCGCATTGGCGGCGGCAAGGATCAACCAGGCCAGCACGAGCAGAGAAAGGACCGAATAGGCGGCAAAGTAGCCAGTCCGCCCAAACACACCTATCAGCCACCCCCGCACAGCCGGACGTGCCGGAATGGCGTGGCTGAGCAAAAAGGTCATGAGAGCCGCGAAGAATATGCCCCAACCGGCCATGGTTGCCTCCGAACTTACTGTCGCCGGTTTAGACCTCGGTTTGCTTCTGGTCCTTGTCCGAAATCAAGCCGGGCAAAGGGGCGGTCGCACCGCCCCTGCCATGATTTAAAGGCCGAGCGCTTTCCGGCGTTCCTCGGCGAAACCCTGCACCATTCGGTCGGCGATCAGGGCAAGAATTGCCATGGCTGCACCGGCGGAGATGCCGAGCCCCACATCCGCCTGCCCCAGTGCCAGATAGATTGACTGACCCAGTCCGGTCGTGCCGATCAGCGCCGCAATGACCAGCATGGCGAAGGCATAGAGGATGGTCTGGTTCAAACCCAGCAGGATGGTTGGCGCCGCGTAAGGCGCACGCACGTCACGCAGGATCTGCCACTCGGTCGCGCCGCTGGAAATCGCGGCCTCCATCATCTCGTCCGGCGTGTTCACCAGACCGTGCCGGGTGTAGCGGATCATCGGTACGATCGCGTAGGCACAAATCGCCAGAAATGCCGAAAACTCGCCGATCTGGAACACCATCAACACGGGAATCAGGAACACGAACAAGGGTATGGTCTGCAACATGTCGCAGATCGGGCGAACCACATTCCACACCGGTCCCCAAACCGCACTTGCCAGACCGATCAGGCCACCAAGCACGGCACACGAAAACACCGCCGCACCGCTGAGGTACAGCGACAACAATGCCCGCTCCCACAGCCCCGAAACGAGAATAGTGCACAGCAACCCAACCGACATCGCCGCAAGTCGCCAGCCGCCTGCGACCCAGCCCAGAGCAGCGGCGCCGGTCAATACGAAGGGCCACGGCAGGTTGGCAATGCCCGTTTCCAACATTCCGATCAGGATCAGAACCACCAGCCCGCCGGTCAGATGCCCGCGCCATGCCATCACCAGTGCGATCACCGCACCAAAGGCAAATAGGCCGTAGCTCATCGTTGGTGTCCAGGCAAAGCCCCAGGTGAACGGCAGCACCGCCTGATCAAGGCCGATCCGCAACGGGAGTAGCACATAAAACATCGAGTTGTTCTTGAGCGCATCCAGCCACGGGCCGTTGCTTTGCGTAAACGCCGTCAGGCCGCTATCAACAGCGCCGGCAAGAGGGTCCAGCAGGGTCAGCTCAGACGGGTTCGGAAGCCAGGCCCAGAATGCGACCGTGAGCAGAACAGTGAAGCCCAGTACCGCCCAAACGACACGTTGGTCGTATCGCTTGCGTTCGGTGGCCAAGGTCCCGCTCATGCGGTCGATAACGACGGCAAAGACCACGATCACCAGACCGGCCAGCAGCGATTCCCCAAACTGGGCCTTGCGCATGGTCAGCAGGACTTCCCAGCCGATGTCATTGAAACCGCCGATGACGGCCGCGATGATGACCATGGACAAGGCTGCCATAAGGCATTGGTTTACGCCGACCATGATCTGGGTTGCGGCCGAGGGGATCTCGACCTGAAACAACTGTTGAAACCGATTGCCGCCGGACATAATGGCGGCCTCTTTGATTTCCGGCTCCACCCGCTCGAGGCCCAGCATTACGTTGCGGGCCATCGGAGGGGCTGCATAAATAGCCGAAGCGATCAGTCCCACAACGGGACCAAATCCAAACAGCAGCAACAACGGGGTCAGATAGGCAAATGTCGGAACCGTCTGCATGACATCCAAGACGGCCTGTACCACCGATTTCACCCGAGGGACTTCGTTGGCGAGGATACCGATTGCACCGCCGACGATCAGCGCCACAGGGACAGATACCGCGACTAGGGCCAGCGTATTCATGCTCTCGGCCCAATAGCCTGAGGCCAGTACAAAGCAGAGCCCGAAGAAACCCAGCGCCGCCATCGGTAGCCCGCCCAGATACCAACCCAGCGCTGTAACAAGGCCGATCAGGATCGGCCAGGGTGTATTGCCAAGCACGAAATTGGCCCAGTCCATCGGGTATGCCATCAAATCCGAGAACAGTCGCGCGGCGGGTTTGATACCGTTCAGGAACCAGGCCAGAAACGAACCCACCCATTCCGTTGCGGGCAACTCCAAAGAAGCAGGCCATTTGATCAGCCACGGAGCGACGCCCTCAAGCGCGAGGCACAGCGCGCCAACGACCAGCGTGATCAGAGCCGCCTGCGCTCCTGCCGTCATTCGAGCATGCCTGTGCACCGAAACATCAGTAAGGGCGGTCATGCTTCATCCACCTGCAAGGCCGCCGCCAGATCGGACGGGTGGACCGTGCCAACGATGGCGCCGTTTTCGTCCCGTACAGGCACCGGTTCATAAAGTTCCATGCAATGCGCCAAAGCAGCGTCCAGCGTCATCGACGTCGTCAGACCGGGATCATCGGGGCCATAGTCGCTTTCTCCGTGATGCAGGACCGAGGCGACCTTGGCGTGCTGGCCTTTTGCGACGTCCTTGGAAAACTCTCGCACATAGTCGTCGACCGGGCGCAGCACGATATCCGATGGCGTACCGATCTGAACGATCTTGCCATCGCGCATAATGGCGATACGGTCTGCCAGTTTCAGCGCCTCGGCGATATCGTGGGTAATAAACACGATGGATTTCTTCAGCGTCGCCTGAATACGCAGGAATTCGTCCTGCAACTGGCGGCGGATCAGCGGGTCGAGCGCCGAGAACGGCTCGTCCAGAAACCAGATATCGGGATTCACGGCCAAAGACCGCGCGATCCCTACTCGCTGACGCTGGCCACCGGATAGCTGGCGGGGAAAACTGTCTTCGCGGCCCTCAAGACCCACCAGCGAAATAACCTCTTGCGCGCGGGCAAGCCGCTCTTTGCGACCGACACCTTGGACACGCAGCGGATAGGCTACGTTTTCGGCCACTGTCATATGCGGGAACAAGCCGAAATGCTGAAACACCATCCCCAGCTTTTTGCGGCGCAGTTCGGTCAGCTTTTTCTTTGAGGCACCAATGACGTTGTCGCCATCGACGCGAATCTCACCGCCCGTACCCGGCAAAAGTTGCGAAATACAGCGGATCAGCGTGGATTTGCCCGACCCGGACAAGCCCATGATGACGAACAACTCGCCATCCCTGACTTCAAAATTGGCATCCTGAACGGCTGGAATGAACCCGTTGTCGCGCAAGTCAGCGGCGGCTTTGTCGGCATCATTCCCTGACCGAGACAGCGCGTCGGTCAGGGCTTTGTCAGCGCCGGGGCCAAAGACCTGCCAGAGATTCTGGCAGGCGATGGCTGGCGTAGTCGCTTCAGTCACTTATGTCAGCTCACTGTGTTGCAGCGTCGACAACCGGACGCCACTTACCTTCGTTTTCCGTCATCCAGGCGGCAACAACTTCTTCAACGGAACCACCATCCACGTCGATTGCGCCCATCATCGGCTGCTGGTCTTCAACAGCCAGCTGATAGTTGGACAGAATCTCGTAGGCGGCAGGCCACTTTTCCTCCAGCCCGCTCCAACCGGCCTTGAAAATACGGGACGGAGAGAAGTCGCAATCGTTGACCGCGTTGGGGTTTGGGCCCCATGCCGGATCGGTAAAGCAAGCTTCTTCTCCTGCCGGCAGATCGACGAATTGCACGTCATAGGCCGACATCGCCCAGTGCGGCTGCCAGAAAGTGATCAGCAGCGGTGATTTACGCTCGGTCGAAGCGCGAAGTTCTGCGATCAATGCACCTTCGGAACCTGCCGGAACGGCTTTGAACGGCAGCTCGAGACCGACCATGCGATCAGCTCCCGGTGTGCCCCAATCCGCCGGATAGTCAACCAGGCGCCCGCCGGGCAACGTTTCAGCCGTTGCGAAGACCTGCGCACAATCTTTCAGAGCTTCCCACGCGGGCAAGCCAGGGCACAGATCTGCAACGTGCGCCGGGTATGCGATACCTTCCTTGGCATCCAGCCCCAGATCACCGATTTCGACGACAGTGCCTTCGGCAACTTTCTTGGCATATTCGTCAGATACGTTCGAAGACCAGATTTCCAGCGTTGCGTCGATGTCGCCGTCCGCCAACGCCTGGAACTGGTTCATCATGCCGGCCGTCACGTATTCGACGTTGTAACCCGCAGCTTTCAGCATCTCTCCGGCAACATGTGTCGTAACGTGCTGCCCGGTCCATTCGTTGATCGCCAGTTTTATTGGCTCGTCCACAGCGCCCATGTCGGCGGCGCTGGCAGCACCGGCAACGGTCATCGCCAGAAGGCTTACACCTAGTTTTTTCATCAGTTTAACTCCCTGTTTTCCTTTAAGACCCCTTGTGACAGGCAAAACCCGACCAAGGTGTTCTCCGACTACAAAACCATGTCGCAGCATGCACAAATTCTGTCGGAAAAGAAAAGAGAACAGTTGGCCGCTTGGTCGTTTTGTCCGACCGAAGAACCATCGTCACCCTCCCCATCCCGTCTGCACCACTTTGCGCGCATCTGGCTTGTTTCTCGTCGCAGGCTGCGGGAAATTGATTGACTAGTCAATTACAAAAATCACAGATCGACCATCGATCGCGAATTTGCGACTTCGCCGGCGGCCTCAGACGCCTGAAATTCCCACTTGCCAGAACGGAACAAACGGGCAACACTTCCCGGTAAACAGGAGGTCCGACATGCGCCATTTCGACGAAATCCATACTTTGGCTGCGGACCGCCACGGTGGGTCGGACGCTCTGGAAGGCAAACTGGTCAAACCGAAATCCAAAGCAGAGCTGGCCGAGATATCTGACGACCGTTGGTTATCGACGATCAGCAAGACCGTCTTTCAGGCCGGCTTTAACTGGAAAGTCATCGAAGCAAAATGGGAGGGGTTCGAATCCGCTTTCGACGGCTTTGACGTGGGGCGTTGCGCGTTCATGGACGACGAAAAATTCGACGCCTTGCTTCAGGATACAAGGATCGTGCGAAACGGCACCAAGATCGCATCGGTTCGCGACAACGCTGCCTTTCTGCTGGAACTGCGGAACGAAGGTGGTGCCGGACAGGTGCTTGGGGGGTGGCCGTCGTCCGATTACATCGGTTTGCTTGCGATGCTGGCAAAGCGCGGCTCGCGGCTGGGCGGCGCGTCTGCGCAGTACGCGATGCGGTTTGCCGGGCGTGACAGTTTCATCCTGTCACGAGATGTCACGGCCCGCCTGATCGCCGAAGGCGTGATCGACAAACCCGCAACGTCGAAGAAAGCGATGACAGCAGTTCAGGACGCTTTCAACATCTGGATGGAACAATCCGGGCGCTCCTTGACCGAGATCAGCCGAGTTCTGGCGATGAGCCTTTGAAAACGGCTTGCAGAGCGGATTGGACGCATTAGGCTCATACCCATGGTTCGTCCCCTGCTGATATGCATCGTGTTCCTGATTTCAGCCTGCGGTCGTCCCCTGACCGAGCAAGAACGCGCCTTTGCCGGTAATATTCATGGTGAAACGCTGAATCTCGACCGGGTGCGACTGGTCGAAGGCGCGCCGGTGACCGCAATTACCTATACTCGAAAGGTGCGCCCCCGCCTTGCTTGCCGGGAACGAATCCTGCCGCCGGCGAAAGAGGAAACCGTAACCGGAAAGCCGGCAGCCGTCGCGCTGTTCAACCGCGTGTATTTCACAAGGGACTGGTATCTGGACGACTACATGACCGAATACCCGGATCAGATGAACCTGATCGCCGCGATGTTGCTGGCTCATGAACTGACACATGTCTGGCAATGGCAAAACCGTAAAACGACCGGGTACCACCCCCTGCGCGCAGCCGCAGAACATGGAAGACAAAGCGACCCTTACCTGTTCGATCTGGATACCTCGCCCGATTTTCTGGCCTATGGGTATGAACAGCAGGGGTCGATCGTCGAAGAATACGTGTGCTGCCGTGCGCTGGATCCTGATGCACCACGCACCAAACGACTGCACAAAATGCTGAGCCCCCACTTCGACGTGTCGAAGCTGCCGGGCGCGCGACGCGAACGCGACGTGCTGCTGCCGTGGGCCGGGGCCGAGCTACAGGGGATATGCGGTTGAAGCGTCAGTTGCCCTGCAGTGTTTTCAGATACGCAACCAAATCGACAATAGGTTTGCTTGTTAGAATCGGTTGCCCGTCTGGGGTTTTGATCGCGGTATCCTGTCCTTCGAAATACGGACCGTAGACCGGCATCGGACTGCCGTGGCTGACCAGAGGGTCACGCCCGTCGATACGCGCCACAACCCGAGCTGTTGGAAAGACGCCATCCTCGTCAGCGAGGGTTTTCAGGTTGGTTGGCTGAATAATCAGTACCCCGGCCATCGGACCGTGCCCGGTCGCATCCAGCCCATGGCAGGTCGCGCAGTAGTGTTGATACAACTCAGCACCCGTTTCGGCATCCTGCGCCGCAGCGTACTGGGGGATCGCCGCAAGCGCAGCCGCCATACACGTCTTGAAGTACCACCTGATCATCGCTTCCTCCACTGCAATCAGACATTTACAGGCTTGCCCGAAGCCCTGCTGAAGGCAATGATCCAGATCAACAGTTTCAGCTTGGAAGGGCTTATCATGACACAATACGCGGCGATCATGCTGGCGGCCGGAGTTGGCATACCGGTTCTCGCAGCGCTGAACGCAGCCCTTGGCAAGCTGATCGGGTCGCCGAACACTGCGGCGGTTATCTTGTTTGGCATTGCGTTCGCGGCTTCCGCGCTTGCCTTGATGGTGTTGCCGGGCGGTCAGGCTTTTGCCAAAGCAGCCAGTGCCCCTAAACACCTGTTTCTTGCCGGCGTGCTGATTGCCTTCTACGTGCTCTCCATTACCCATGTGGCACCCCATTTTGGGGTGGGAAATGCCGTATTCTTTGTATTGCTGGGTCAGCTGATCAGCACCGCCGCGATTGACCATTTCGGCCTATTTGGCGCTCAGATCACGCCGCTCACATTGACACGGGCCGCAGGTATCACGGTCATGGCCATCGGCGTTGCAATTACTCAGCTGGCCTGAGAACGCCCGCGTCCAAACGCACCATGCGATCCATACGGGCCGCAAGGTCCAGATTGTGCGTTGCGATCAGCGCTGACAATCCGGCTTCACGCACAAGCGACATCAGCGCGGCAAACACCTGATCCGAGGTTTCGGGGTCAAGATTACCTGTCGGCTCATCCGCCAGCAGAACACGCGGCTCGTTGGCCAGAGCTCTACAGAAGGCAACCCGCTGCTGCTCGCCGCCCGAAAGGGCGGCAGGGCGATGATCAGACCGGGCGGCGACACCGACGCGATCCAGCAGTACCATCCCCCGTTCCCGCGCGACCCGTTCGGAGGCACCATTGGCGAGTTGCGGCAACACGATATTTTCCAGCGCGGTGAATTCCGGAAGCAAGTGGTGGAACTGGTAGACAAATCCAACATCGCGCCGCCGGATCGCCGTACGCGTGCGATCCCCTTTGCCCGATGCGGCTTGCCCGGCAACCTCGATCGTGCCGGTGTCGGGAGTGTCCAGCAGTCCCGCGATATGCAACAGTGTGGATTTACCTGCACCAGAAGGTGCCACCAGCGCCACCGCCTCGCCCGCGCGCAACTCAAGATCGGCACCGCGCAATACCTGCAGCTCGCCCGGCGTGCCTTGCAAGTAGGTCTTAGTCAGGCCGTTCAGCCGCAAAGTTACATCACTCATAGCGCAGCGCCTCGACCGGGTTCAGCCGCGCCGCGCGGCGGGCCGGGAAATATGTGACCAGAAAAGAAAGCCCCAAAGACAGACCAATGGCCTTGAGCACATCAGACAGGTGCAGTTCCGCGGGCAACGCGTAGATACCGCGGATGGATGGATCCCACACCCCTCCGCCCATGGCGTAGTTCACAAACGAAAAGATCGGGTCGATGTATATCGCAAAGAGACACCCCAGGATGACGCCCATCGCGGTGCCGATGATCCCGGTGAAGGCCCCGCAGATAAAAAACACGCGCAGCACCGACCCCTCGCTCAGCCCGATGGTGCGCAGGATCCCGATATCGCGGCCCTTGTTCTTCACCAGCATGATCAGGCCCGAAACGATGTTCATCGCCGCGATCAGAACCAGGATCGACAGGATAATGAACATCACGTTGTCCTCAACCTCGAGCGCGCGAAGAAACCCGCCCGATGCATCCTGCCATGTCCACAATTGCGGCCTATCACCGGCAGCTTCAAGGATCGGAACCAGAATCGGGTTCAAGTCTTCGGGCTGTGCAACCATCACCTCGATCTCGTCGGCAACGCCTTCGCGGTTGAAGAAACTCTGCGCCTCGTCAAACGGCATGTAGACACGGGTGCGATCGATGTCATAACGACCGGCGGAAAAGACATAGACGACTTCATAAGCGTTGACCCGCGGCGAAGTTCCAAAGGCTGTCTTGACGCCGTTGGGTGAGGTTACCTTGACCGTATCCCCCACATTTGCCCCAATAGCCCGCGCCACGCCCGAGCCGATGGCAATACCCTCGTCAAAGCGGGTCAGATCACCATATGCCTGATCGCTTTCGGCAATTCCCGGCAGGCTGAACAGGTCATCCGGCCGAATCCCGAACACTTCGACCCCGGAGCTGCGATCCCGGTTGGTTAGCAGTACCTGACCCTTGACGAGTGGAGCAGCCCGTTCCACTCCCGGCACCTGAGCGATGCGAGCGGCCATTTCATCATAGTTGGCAATGGTGCGGTCGACATGACCTTGCCCATCAATCTCGCCTGTCGAGTAAACAGTGACATGTGCATTCGCGCCCAGAATTGTGCCGACAAACTCCGACCGAAAACCTGACCTCACCGCGAGGGTTGCAATCAAAGCAAACACTGCAAGCGTGATCCCGATCAGGGATATCCATGTCATCACGTTGACGCCCCCTTCGGCGCGACGTGCACGCAGGTATCGCCATGCAATTTTCCATTCAAATGGGGCGAAAGGCGGGGGTGTACTGGCCATTCCTGCTCCGACAATTGTTTTGCCGCGACCCTTTAGGCATTTGGGCGGATGGTCAAGTCGGTTATGGGGGGCAATGCAGGTCAGACCGATTGGTCGGCGGCGGTCTGCAAAACAGCTTTGTCTGCTTACCGAACGCGCTCATGACCCTGGCCTCACGTTGCGAAATTCTGATGCTTAAGCGTGACACTTGCGAATCACTGCACGGCGCTCCTGTTAGGCGATCCTCCAAAAATAGACACGCTTTGATCTGATTAAACCGGCAGTTGTGACGCGCTTCACAGACATCGCGGTATTGTTTCGGTTATGAAGTCAATGTGATTATTGCATCCAAAACTGAATTCAAAATGCAACATATACTAAGCAATTTTCTTTCGCTTTTTGCTTAATTTAAGAAACTTTGACACCCTGTTGTTGGGGGTAACGATTTTAGAGCGGGGGTACGCTCATGAATTTTGATAGTGACTTTGAAACAGTTGGGTCGAATTTGACCCGCACGGCATCAACAGACCTGGATTGCGAAAGCGCAGCACTGTTACGCGCTTCTATCCGCCCGTTATTCACCGGAGCCGCAAACTGGGGCAACCTGACGGACATTCTGAAAGAAAAAGGCTATCGTCTCGCCTTCCGCAAAGGCCGGCTGTGCATTACCGACCGCACGACGGACCAGCGGATCTGCGGGCTGCGGTTTCTGGGCCTGGACTTTCGGGAGCTGGTGCGACGCATGGGCCGCCCGATCGTCGTGGCCCGAGGCAGTCAGGCCGACGGCGATGTGCTGGCCGTTCGGCCAACACAGGGTGCGTCTTGAAGCGTAACGAAACGGCCCGTCCTGTCAGGCGATCTGTTCGTAGATCTTGGCGATCTTGCTGACGGCAGCTTCGGGGCTCAGTTCTTCACTCTTTCCGGTTCGACGGCTGGTCAGTTCAACTACGCCATTCTTCAAACCACGCGGCCCGACAGTGATACGCCACGGCAAACCGATCAGATCCATGGTGGCAAACTTGCCCCCTGCCCGTTCGTTGCGATCATCATATAGCGGTTCAAGCCCCAGAGCGGTAAGCGCCGCGTAGATTTTCTCACAAGCCGCGTCTGCCTCTTCATCGCCTTGCTTCAGATTGACGATGCCACAGTGGAACGGCGTCACGCCTTCGGGCCAGATGATGCCCTTGTCGTCATGGCTGGCCTCGATGATTGCACCGATCAGGCGGCTGACACCGATACCATGGCTACCCATGTGAACCGGGACGGGTTTACCGTCGGGTCCCTGAACCGTGGCCCCCAAGGGTTCGGAATACTTGGTGCCAAAGTAGAAAATCTGACCAACTTCGATCCCGCGCGCCACGCGGCGGCGTTCTTCAGGGATTTGGTTGAACAGCGCCTCGTCATGGGTTTCGTCCGTGCGGGCGTATTTCGAGGTAAACTCCTCAAGGATCGCCTGGCACTGTTCACGGTTGTCATAGTCGATTTCACGGTCGCCAAAGGTCAGATCGGTGACGGCGCTGTCATAGAAGACCTCAGACTCACCTGTATCAGCCAGCACGAGGAATTCATGCGTATCGTCACCACCGATGGGGCCGGAATCGGCGCGCATCGGAATGGCTTGCAAACCCATCCGCTCATAGGTGCGCAGGTAACTGACAAGGTGCCGGTTATAGGCGTGCAGCGCGTCCTCTTTCGTCAGGTCGAAATTGTAGCCGTCTTTCATATAGAACTCGCGACCCCGCATCACACCAAAGCGGGGACGGATTTCGTCGCGGAACTTCCACTGGATTTGATACAGCGTCAGCGGCAGATCTTTGTAGCTGTTGACGTGACCGCGGAAGATATCGGTCACCAGTTCTTCGGCGGTCGGCGTATACAGCATGTCGCGCCCGTGGCGATCCTGCATCCGCAGCATTTCCTGGCCGTAATCGTCATAGCGACCGGATTCGCGCCACAGATCCGCTGATTGCAGGATCGGCATCTGTATCGGAATATGACCTGCCCGCGCCTGCTCTTCATGGACGATATTTTCCAGCTTGCGCAGAACCTTGAAGCCCAGTGGCAACCACGAATAAATTCCGGCCGCGGCCTGCTTGATCATACCAGCGCGCAGCATCAACCGGTGGCTGACGATCTGGGCCTCGGAGGGGTTTTCCTTGAGAACGGGCAGAAAGTAACGGCTGAGGCGCATTGTATGACCTTCAAAGGTGAGAATTCGACTTCAAAGCTGCTTATGACAAAGCCTCGCCGGGGGCAATCGGGCATTGGCGAAATTGCGACCTCAGGTCAGTCGGTTTTTGGATTGACCAGTCAGTCAGGAACCTCAAGTGTGACAGAAATGTAAAACTCATGAGGCTCCAATGCAGACGATTCAGGAACCCGCCCGGCAGATTCCCGTTATCCACAAGACGGACGTTCTAGTTGTCGGATCAGGTCCCGCAGGGCTGGCTGCCGCCTTGGCCGCAGCGCGCGCAGGGGCCGAAGTTTCTCTGGTCGATCGCTTTGGCTGCATGGGAGGTAATATCACCGCCGTCGGGGTCGAGGGCTTCGCGTGGTACCGCCACGAACAGACCGTCGAGGCTGGCGGCATCGGCATGGAGTTCGAAACGCGTGCCAAGGAAATGGGCGCGGCCGTGCCGGAAAGCCAGTCGCTCAGCTATGAACTGGACAGTGAAGGATTCAAACTGGTCGCGGACAAACTGGTTGAAGAGGCTGGCGCGCACCCAATGTTGCACCGGCAGTTCGTGGCTCCGATCATGGAGGGCGACCGTATCACCGGGATCATTACCGAATCCAAGGCCGGACGCGAAGCAATCCTGGCCAAAGTGATTATCGACGCCACTGGTGACGCCGATGTGGCCCATCGCGCAGGCGCACCAACTCATAAGACCCCGCGAGAGGATATGATGGCCGCCTCGGTCATGTTCCATCTGGCGGGTGTCGACAAGCGTGCCTTCATGGAGGGCATCAAATCTGATCCGCAAACCTACAAGGACTGGGGCGGCGGCGGTGAATGGAACATCGAAACAAGCGGAAAAGAGGACGACATGTTCTCGCCCTTCGTCAAGAAGCCGTTCCAGCATGCCATCGAAGAGGGGCTCATCCCTGCGCATCTGAACACCATCGCCGGCACCTGGGGCGCAATGCACGACACGGGTGAACTGACCTACATGAACCTGATCCATCTGGCAGAAATAGACGGCACCGACCCGGACAGCCTGACCAAGGGAGAGATCGAAGGCCGCCGCCAGACCATGCTGGCCATCGAGGCGCTGCGGCGTTTCATGCCCGGGTGCGAAAACGCAAGGTTGCGTAACTTCGGGATGACCATCGGCATTCGCGACACGCGCAAGATCAACGCGGTCTACAACATGACCGAAGACGACGCACGCCATCAGGGGCGGTTCGAAGATACAATCGGTATCTATCCTGAGTTCATCGACGGTTACGGCATTCTGATCCTGCCGACGACTGGGCGGTACATGCAAGTTCCGTACCGCTCGATGCTGCCAAAAGGGATCAAGGGTCTGCTTGTTGCTGGACGGTCGCATGGCGCGGACAAGGTCGCGCATGCCGCGACACGCAACATGGCCTGCTGCGCGGTTATGGGTCAGGGCGCGGGTATTGCCGCAGCATTGTCGCTCAAAACCAATCAGGAGCTGGATTGCCTGAACCTGGCGACAGTCCACTCAGAATTGCAGCGCCAAGGGGTCAGGATCCACTGATGGACAGTATTCCGACCATTGATATCTCACCGCTCGGCGACTCAACCCATCCGCATTTCGCAAGGACGGTTCGGCAGATTCTCGACGCTTGCACTGGAATCGGCTTTTTGTCGATTACGGGCACTGGGATTTCGCAAGAGACAATAGGTAGCGTGCGCGCTTGCGTCCGTGAAATTTTCGCTATTCCGGAGAAAAGGAAATGGGATCAGGCAATTACGCGGGACAATTATCGCGGCTATATCCCGATGGGTTTCTTCACCCCTAATGACGGGTCCGGCAAAGCCGACAAGTACGAAGGCTACAAACTGCATCGCGAAACCGCCGAGGACGCCGCCATCCGTGTGGAATGCCCGCTGTATGGCCCCAACCACTGGCCACAGGAAGTTCCGCAGGCCCGGGACACTATCCTTGAGTATTGGCAAGCACTGGACGGTGTTACGGACAAGCTGCTGGGTGCGCTTGAAACAGGGTTGGAACTTGGACCCGGGGCATTGCGCCAGGCGTTCAGCGACCCAATGACTAATATGACCCTGCTACACTACCCGCCTCAGGCACCTGATGAGGGCGGTTACGGCATCCACCCGCATAAAGATACCGACGCCCTGACCATCATCGCACCGGATCCGGTCGGCGGACTGGAGGTTCAGACCCGCGGGGGCGGCTGGGTCACTCCGGACTGCCCCGAGGGTGGATTTGTGGTCAATATCGGCGATATGCTCGAACTCTGGTCGGGCGGCCGGTTGAAATCCACACCACATCGAGTGGTCAACAGATCAGGGCGAGAACGTTATTCGTTCCCCTATTTTGCGGTGCCGCGCCACGATGTCACCGTGAAACCGCTGCTAACGCCGCTTCCCGGCTTTGACCGTCCCGCGGTGCATTGCGGCCACTGGTCGGCCGAGATCTGGAGGACCAACTGGCCCGACGAAACCGCCGACAGGGATACGCCCGAACTGGGAACGCTTCACGACTGACCAGCAAAACCGGCTGAGCTATGAACCACTTGCATCGCAGGCATTCATACGCCAAGAACATGGCAATGCGCCGCTAAGAAGGATGCGCCATGGCTTTGCCGGTTAAGGATCAACTCAGGTATTGGGGCATCGCAACGGCGGTGTTCGTACTGGTTTTGTACCTTCTGGGCGACGTCCTGCTTCCTTTCGTCATCGGTGGCGCGATTGCCTATTTCCTTGACCCGGTAGCGGACCGGCTGGAAAAACTGGGCCTGTCCCGAATAGCGGCAACCGGGATCATCACGGTGGTTGGTGTGCTTGGCTTTGTCCTGATGATCCTGATGGTCGTGCCTGCGCTGATTACGCAGCTTCTGGATCTGGTGGACACTCTTCCCAGCCTTTTCAAGCAATTACGTGCCTTTATTGAAAAACAGTTCCCGTCGCTTCTGGACAGCGAATCCAACACGCACCAGATGCTGGTCTCATTCGGTGAGACGCTGAAATCCAAAACCGGAGATGTATTGCAAACCGTTCTGGCTTCACTGGGATCGGCCATCAATGTGGTCGTGCTGCTGGTGATCGTCCCGGTGGTTGCTGTGTACCTGCTGATGGACTGGGATCGAATGATCGCCCGCATTGGCGAGCTGTTGCCGCGCGACCATGCCCCCACCATCAAGCGGCTGGCGAGTGAGATTGACGCGGCCCTTGCATCCTTCGTGCGCGGCATGGGTACGGTTTGTCTGATCCTTGGCACCTATTACGCCATCGCCTTGATGGTCGTTGGATTGCAGTTCGGCCTGATTGTCGGTTTCATCGCAGGTCTGGTCACGTTCATACCGTATTTAGGCGCCCTGATCGGCGGCACGTTGGCGATTGGTCTGGCCCTGTTTCAGTTCTGGGGGGACTGGGCTCATATCGGTCTGGTTGCGGGGATCTTTGCGCTTGGGCAGGTGACCGAAGGCAATTTTCTGACGCCGAAACTGGTTGGCAGTTCTGTGGGCCTGCATCCCGTCTGGCTGCTGTTGGCCTTGTCGGTATTCGGTGCGTTGTTTGGGTTTGTCGGAATGCTGGTTGCTGTTCCTGTCGCGGCGGCCCTGGGCGTGCTGGCGCGGTTTGCAACTGACAAATACCTGCACAGCCGGCTCTATACCGGTCACGAAGGGCTGGAGCAGGAAGACTAAGAGATGGCCACTCAGCTGAGTTTCGATTTGCCCTCCAAAACGGCGCTGGGGCGCGAGGATTTCTTTGTCTCGCCTGCCAACGCACTGGCTGTTGCCATGATTTCGGCCACATCCTGGCCTGGAAATAAGCTGGTGCTGAGCGGCCCTGCGGGATCAGGCAAGAGCCATCTGGCGCATGTCTGGGCCGGCGAAACCGGCGCGCGAATCCTATCGGCTTCTGCATTACGGTACGAAAATGTTCCGGATCTGGCCCGCGCGCCCGTCGCTGTCGAAGACGTGCCGCTGATCGCATCGGACCTCGAGCAACAAAAGACACTGTTTCACCTGCACAACCTCGCCCTCGCCGAAGGCCACACCCTGCTGATGACCGGGCGAGAAACCCCGAAGTTGTGGAACTTGCCGCTTGCCGATCTGCAAAGCCGCGTCGAGGGCGCGCATCATGTTGCGCTGGAAAGCCCGGACGACGCATTGTTAGGGGCAGTGCTGGCCAAGTTGTTTACAGACCGGCAGTTGAACCCCGGCCCTGATGTCATCTCGTATCTCGTCAAACATATGGATCGCAGTTTTGAAAACGCGGCTGGCGTGGTTGACCAACTAGACGATTTGGCGCTCAGGGAGAAACGGGAAATTACCAGGGCGCTGGCAGTGCGTGTTTTGAATACTGCGGCCAATAAGCTCACCACCGACGATTGACCGGGCATCAACGATTTCGCATCCTGTGGCCGGAACTTCTGGGGAATCCATGAAACAGACTGTGACTGAAACCCCCGACTACGGCCCGTTTGGAACGCCTCTCTTTGACGATCCCGACGCCAGAGCGTTGTCAAAAGTGGGTGTCGTGGATGTGGGATCGAACTCGGTCAGGATGGTCATCTTCGACGGGGCGGCGCGATCTCCGGCCTACTTTTATAATGAAAAGGTCATGTGTGAATTGGGGGCTGGCCTATCGGAAACGGGGCGACTTAACCCGCGTGGACGCATTCGGGCGCTGGCAGCCCTGCAAAGGTTTCAATTCCTAGCCAACGATCTTGGGCTACCTGCCCTGCACGCGGTCGCAACTGCGGCCGTACGCGAAGCCGAAGACGGGCCTGACTTCTGCGAAGAAGTGAAAGAAAAGACTGGTCTGGCGATCAAGGTTGTCGACGGCGAGGAAGAGGCGCGTTTGTCTGCCCAGGGGGTCCTACTTGGCTGGCCAGGTGCCTATGGCTTGATCTGTGATATCGGCGGTTCGTCGGTCGAGCTGGCCGAGATCGGAGGCGGCGAGGTAGGCCGTAGAATGACATCACCATTGGGCCCGCTGAAACTGCGCGACATCAAGGGCGGTCGCCGGGCCCGCAAGGCGCATATCAAACAAACGCTGGAAGAGATGCGCGACCGGATGGGTCCACAGAGAGATCGCCTGTTTCTGGTCGGAGGCAGTTGGCGCGCATTTGCACGGCTGGATATGTTGCGTCGCGGCTATCCGCTAAACGTGCTGCACGAATACCGCATGACCCATAAACAGGTTCGCGAAACCATCAAGTTCATTGAAAAGAACGATCCGGACAAGCTGCGCAGCAAAGCCGGAGTTTCCAGTTCGCGCATGGCGTTGATACCGTTTGCAATGGATGTTCTTGCGCGATTGATCCGAACGTTCAAACCCAAGGACATCGCGATCTCAAGTTACGGTATTCGCGAAGGGTTGCTGTATCAGCAAATGCCGCAGCATGTGCGCGACCGGGACCCACTGATCGAGGCCAGCCGCTTTTCCGAGGCCAAGGACGCGCGACTGCCCGGATTCGGCAAACATCTTTTCGATTTCGTCATGCCCCTTTTCCGTTCAGCGCCACCCCAAAAAGTGCGGTTGGTGAAGGCTGCCTGCCTGTTGCATGATGTCAGCTGGCGTGCGCACCCTGATTATCGCGCCGAGGTCTGTTTCGAAACTGTAACGCGCGCAAACATGAGTGGCCTGAAGCATTCCGAACGGGTCTTCATCGGCCTGGCCCTGCAACACCGGTACCGCAACAAACGTGAAGGCAATCGGTTTGCGCCGCTGTACGAGCTGCTTGATGAAGCAGGCCAGAAGCAAGCCGAGATTCTTGGCAAAGCCATGCGTTTTGGTGCCATGCTCTGGATGCAGAAGGACGCAGCAATGGGTGAATTACGTTACTTCCCCAAAAAACGTGAGCTGGAGTTGATCCTGCCAAAAGAAGCCGCACCACTTTTCAACGAAGTGGCTGAAGCCCGGTTCAATTCACTTGCTGATGCCCTGAATTCGGAGAGCCGAGTGAAGTTGCGAGGCTGATCCTGGTTGATCAAATTTCGGTCAAACCTTCAGACGGCGCAATCTCGGGCTCAATATCCTGCGGCTCATCTCGTTGTGGCTTTTTCCTGATGATAATGTCGCCATTGGGCAGCAATTCGGGCATCTCATAGACACTCCAATCATCGATCTGCGCCGCCAGCTCTGCCAAGGCGGGGCCCATCTCTTGAATAAAGGACTGAACTGCCGGGCCGAACTGATCCGCAAGCCCCAGCAATTCGTCCAGGGCCGGTTCCATTTCCTTGCGCAGGCCTTCCAGAAACAGCTCGGCACCCTGTTCCATCAGAGACTGACCGCCTTCTTCCTGGGCATGGGCTGGAATAGCCATGGCCGTACAGACCGCGCAGATCATCGCGATACGTTGCATGGCAAAAAATATAGGTGATGCTTATTCAGGTTGAAAGGTTACAGGTTGATATCCAGCGTAACCGGAAAATGATCTGAAGCTGTCAGCAAGGCATCCCTGAGCTCCGGGTTGGACCAACAGGCGGCATCCCGAAACGGGTGCCAGATACGCCATTCCGGGTTCAGGTCACGCAAGTCATTGCTGATCATTATGTAGTCCAACAGTGCCTCAAGGAAACGGCCTTCGTCCGGTCGCGCAAAACGCGCCGTGGAAGGGACCGAGCCGGGGCGCCGCCCATATGCCCGAGCAGCATGTGGATCATAGAGACCGGCCTCCAACAATATTTCGACCGAGGAACGCCCAAACAAGTGCTCGAATTCATCCAGACCGGGACCGTCGTTGAGATCACCCAGCAGGATAGTGGGCTCGTCATCGGCAAGATGAGCCTCGACCCGACGGGCCAGCCATATCGCCTGAGCCAATTGCTTACGGCGATTGGCAATCGAGATGCGGATCGCTTCGTCTCTGGTTTCTGCGCCGTGGGGGGCCTTGGACTTCAAATGCGCGCCGATCAGGCGAAAAGATGCGCCGGTTGCCAATTCGACGGCCAACTCCATCGGAGGTTTGGAAAATCTGACAAGATCTTCCGTGGCGTCCACATCCAGGTCTATTCTGAAAACCCCATCAAATCGCGGTGTATTGGTACTGCCGGCTTCGGTCGTAGGCTCTCCGACCGGGTCATGCCGAACGCGCAGGATATCTGGGTCGAAAAGCAGCCCCAGTTCCTGATGTGTGTCATTGGGAAACCCCATAACAGCGCGCGTTGTCCTGAGGCCGAAAGCCTCGGCAAACTGTTGAAGTGCACGGACTGTGTTTTGGGACTTTCCTGTATTGGGTGCCTCGACAATCAGGATCGCATCGGCGTCCAATGCCGTCAGAACCTTGGCGATGGCTTCGACCTGCCGGGCTTTCGTTATGTCATGACGACCCGACCAACTGTCATCCAAGATCAACGCATCATTTCGATCAAACAGATTGGCAAACCATTCGATATTATAGGTCGCCAGCCGCATCGGCTCAGACCGTTGCCCCGTTGATTTCGTCCCAGGCGCGATTGATGTCGATCATCTTCTTTTCCGCCAGACGCACCGCTTCTTCCGGCACACCGCGGGCCATCATCGCGTCCGGATGTGTATCGCGAACAAGCTGGCGCCAGACTTTGCGGATATCGGACATAGGCATATCCCGGGGCACGCCGAGCACAGTGTAAGGGTCATTTGGCGCGTCCGGAACAAACCGCGCGCGCAGGGCCATGAATTGAGCTTCGGATTGGCCAAAAATGCGACTGACCTCCTCCAGAAACTCGTTTTCGTTCGGATGGTAGAACCCATCCGCCATGGCAATATGAAACAGCCCTTCCATCAGGTCGCACAGGGTGGTGCTGTCCTCGCCAAACATCTTTGCGATCTTGCGGGCGTAATCCTGATACCCCGCGACATCCGTGCGGGCCATGTCAAAAACACGCGCCGCCCCCTCTTCATCTTCGCGCGCGATCTGAAACACCTCGCGAAACGCCGTCACTTCGTCGCGTGTTACCTGCCCGTCGGCCTTGGCCATCTTGGCGCCCAGTGCGATCACCGCGATGGCAAAGGCCACCGAACGCTCCGGCGGCGTGCGAAGTTTCTCAAAAACTGCTGTCAGGCTTTCGCCCTTGGCAAGCGCGCTCAGCGCGTCGGATATGCGGGTCCAAATCGACATGGGCGCACAGTAGCGCGCACCGATGCGACTGTCAGGTGCGACAGATCACAGCGGGGCCAGTATTTTTTGCATTAATACCAAATCCAGCCAGCGCCCTCGTTTTCGGCCCACCTCTGGCATCCGCCCAACCTCGTCAAAACCAATGGCAGCGTGAAAAGCCACTGCGTTCGGGTTGGCCGACGATATGCCTGCCACCAGAACATGCACTCCGTTCAGGCGGGCCGCCTCTTCCAGAGCGGCCATCAAAGCACGACCGACACCCTGGCCGCGTGCCTCGGGCGCCAACTGGATCGTATGTTCGCAGGTATGAGCGTATCCCGGACCCCCACGGAACTGGTTGTACGTGGCAAAACCAACGACCTGTTTGTCCAACTGTGCCACCAGATACTGTTCAGGTCGTGAAGCGATATCGGCAGCAATGCTGTCCCGGTTGCGTGTTTCGGTCGTGAACGTAACCAGTGTGTCCCGAATGATCGCGTTGGTGATCGCGGCAATCGCATCTGCATCGGCGGCCCGGGCCGGACGAATGATCATTCCAGCACACGGGGCCCGTGCGGTGTGTCAAACTCGGCCTGCATCGCCGCAGGGCCAGAGTCGAATTCGACCAGATCCAATGGCCCCAACAGACGCGCAAGATCCAATGCATCGGGATGATACACCACCAATCGTCGCAATCTGCACCCGCTGGCCTGCAGCATCTGAGCAGGATGCAGATCCCCCTGCCACTGGATGAGAGCCGGATAGAGATTGTCGAAAGGCAACCGCCCGGACGGAGGTACTGCCATCCGCCATCGCAACGCGCCCCGATCCAGATCAATTGGTGTAACGGGACCACCAGGCATTGTAACGGTTTCTATATCCGTCACCCGACAAATCCAGTTGGTCAGGCGCGCGTCCCCTTGGAACCGGTCCAGATCGAACCATCGTGGCTGGTCAGGCACAGGTGCATCCGGATCAATTGCGATCGCTTCCAGATACAGACCGTTATCCAGCCCTAGCAAACGATTATGGGTGCCAAATTTCGCGTGCTTGCCGCCTTGCTGCAGTTCAACGCCGAGAGCATGCTCGACATGGGCGGTTGCGGCTTCCAACGATTCACCGGAAACGGCAATATGGTCCAATATCATGGCGTACCCCTTCAAATCATCCAAGAAAAAGCAGCGCGAAAACGCGCTGCTTTCGATGGCAGAGTCGTCGTCGAAGGCTTTGTACCACAAGATTTTTCAGTAAAAAATCTCGTTCCTGCGGTCGTTGCCTGAAAGCACTATTCGCGCGCTTCACCGATCAGACGCAAGATATCCTGCGCCGCCTCAGGTATATTTGTTCCCGGTCCGAAAATCGCCTTGACGCCGTGGTCATACAGGAACTGGTAATCCTGTTGCGGGATGACGCCGCCGCAGATCACGATGATATCCTCGGCACCGGCTTTTTTCAGCTCCTCGACCAGTTGAGGCGCCAATGTCTTGTGACCCGCAGCCTGAGAGGAGATCCCAACCACGTGCACGTCGTTATCCACTGCGTCTTGCGCCGCTTCGGCCGGGGTCTGGAACAAAGGCCCAACGTCCACGTCAAAACCGATGTCGGCAAAGGCCGTCGCAATCACCTTGGCGCCCCGGTCGTGACCGTCCTGCCCCATCTTGACGACCAGAAGACGGGGGCGGCGCCCTTCAGCCTCGGCAAAATCCTCGATGGATTTCTGGATCGCGGCGAAACCTTCGTCGCCCTCGTAGGCTGCGCCGTAAACGCCAGCCAGCGTCTTAACTTCGGCGCGATGACGACCGAATTCTTTTTCCATGGCCATGCTGATCTCTCCTACGGATGCGCGGGCGCGGGCGGCTTCGACGGCAGCGGCCAGCAAATTGCCTCCTTCGCGGGCGGTAACGGTCAGGGCGTCCAAGGCTTGCTGGCAGGCGGCTTCGTCGCGGGTCGACCGAATACGTTCCAAACGTGCGACCTGAGCTTCGCGAACGGCAACGTTATCAACGTCCAATATGTCGATCGGATCTTCCTGTTCCTTGCGATACTTGTTGACCCCGACGATCACCTCGTCTCCCCGGTCGATCATCGCCTGACGGCGGGCCGCGCTTTCCTCGATCCGCAGCTTGGGCATGCCAGAGGTGACGGCTTTGGTCATACCGCCCATCTCCTCGACTTCTTCCATCAAGGCCCAGGCCTTTTCGACCAGTTCGTTGGTCAGGCTTTCGACATAGTAAGACCCGGCCAACGGATCGACCACGTCGGTCACGCCCGTTTCTTCCTGCAGCACCAACTGCGTGTTCCGTGCGATGCGGGCCGAGAAATCGGTGGGCAGCGCAATCGCCTCGTCCAGAGCGTTTGTATGCAGCGATTGTGTTCCGCCCAGTACCGCGCTCATCGCCTCATAGGCAGTGCGGATCACGTTGTTGTAGGGGTCCTGCTCCTGCAAGCTGACGCCCGAGGTCTGGCAGTGGGTGCGCAGCATCTTGGAACGTTCGGATTTTGCCCCGAACTCTGTCATCACACGGTGCCACAGCGTGCGCGCCGCACGCAGCTTGGCAATCTCCATGAAGAAATTCATGCCGATGGCAAAGAAGAAGGACAGCCGGCCAGCAAACTTGTCCACATCCATCCCGGCCTGCGTCGCGGCGCGGACATATTCGCGGCCATCCGCCAGCGTATAGGCCAGTTCCTGAACGAGATTGGCCCCGGCCTCCTGCATGTGATAGCCCGAGATCGAGATCGAGTTGAATTTCGGCATCTCGTTCGAAGTGTATTCTATGATGTCCGAGATGATCTTCATCGACGGTTCAGGCGGGTAGATGTAGGTGTTGCGCACCATGAACTCTTTCAGAATGTCGTTCTGAATGGTGCCAGACAGGGCTGATTTGTCGTGGCCCTGCTCTTCGCCCGCTACAATGAAATTCGCCAGGATCGGGATCACCGCACCGTTCATGGTCATCGAGACAGAAACCTTGTCCAGCGGGATGCCGTCGAACAGAATCTTCATATCCTCGACGCTGTCGATAGCGACGCCTGCCTTGCCCACGTCTCCAACGACGCGCGGATGGTCACTGTCATAACCCCGATGCGTCGCCAGATCGAAGGCAACCGACACGCCCTGCTGGCCGGCAGCCAGGTTGCGACGATAGAAAGCGTTCGACTCCTCAGCTGTCGAAAACCCGGCGTATTGACGGATGGTCCAGGGGCGGCCCGCATACATTGTTGCCTTGACACCGCGCGTAAACGGCCCGAATCCGGGAAGCGACCCCATATGGGGCAAATCAGCGGTATCTTCCTGCGTATAAAGCGGTTTGACGTTGATACCTTCCAGCGTCTCTTTGGTCAGATCGTCCAACGGCCGTCCGCGCAGCTCTTTTTCAGCCAGCGCCTGCCAGTCCTTCGTGTTGGTCATTTCGATTTCCTCTCGTCAATTCGGGTCGCGGCAGGCTGTTGCCCGCGCGCAGAGTTGTTCGGCGCCGCCTCTTTCCGACGGTCAAAGCGCGAATTTTTGAGCGCTGTCTGCAATTCGCCGGTCGCATTCGTCCGCACAGCGGCTATATTCAACAGGACAGGAGGCCCTATGACACGCACGCTTGCCCTTGTTTTCTCGGCACTAATCCCGCTGGCGGCATTCGCCGCAGACGGGTCTGCACCTACGGATGACGCATTCGTTCGTCCGACTGGCGACAGCGATCTGAGCGAATTTCTCTGGGTCAATCGGCCCATTGTCGTATTCGCGGACACGCCGGCAGATCCGCGTTTCCAGCAACAAATCGACATGCTGCTTGAGGGCGAAGAAGCGATGCGCGACCGGGATGTGATCGTGTTGACCGACACGGACCCGGCGGCCCGGTCGGCGATCCGGTCACAGTTGCGCCCGCGTGGGTTCCAGATGGTGTTCGTCGATAAAGACGGCGTGGTCAAGCTGCGCAAGCCCAGTCCCTGGAGCGTGCGTGAGATCGGTCGGTCCATCGACAAGACGCCGCTGCGCCAGCGCGAAATCCGCGAGCGGCGCGAAGGCGGCTGACCGAACTCTTCCAGACTGCCACACAGGCTGGCCCCGGCGCAAAGCGCCGGTAACTTTGGGATATGTGGCACAGTCGCGCGCATGGCGTGATCACTCAAATTCCATGATCACATCGTCCACGGCCAGACTGTCGCCGGGACCCGCGTTGATCTTGGATACGGTGCCCTTCTTTTCGGCGCGCAGGATGTTTTCCATTTTCATCGCCTCAACCGTGCAAAGCGCCTGACCTTCCTGCACCTCCTGACCGACTTCGACATCGACTTTCACGATCAGGCCGGGCATCGGGCACAACAGCATCTTTGAGGTATCTGGCGGTAGTTTCTCGGGCATCAGCTTGGCCAGTTCCGCCGCGCGTGGGCGGCGCACATGCACCTTCAGGTCCGCGCCGCGGTTCCGGATGCGGAAGCCGCCCGAGACCTTGCCGACTTTCAGAACCAGCGTATGGCCATCGACATCCAGCACCGCCAGTTGATCGCCCGGAGTCCAATCCGAAGCGACACGCAGCGCGGATCCGTCCTCGAACTTCACGGTCGCACCTTCCCTGTCGGCATTGACCTGCACGGCATATTCCTGACCCTGCAACGAAACGACCCAGCGTTTCCCGACCTTGCGTTCGTGGTTGTCCATCCGGCCAGATACGCGGGTGCGGCGGATTTCCGCGACCCGGTGCATCGCCGCGCAAGAAGCCGCAATGCGTCGCAGATCGTCTTCGGGCAGCTCGACACCTTCAAAACCATCCGGGTATTCCTCGGCAATGAAGGCCGTGGTCATGTCGCCGCTGACGAATTTGGGATGGTCCATCACGGCCGACAGGAAAGGCAGGTTGTGGCCAATGCCCTCAACCTCGAAACTGTCCAATGCGACACGCATGGCCTCGATCGCCTGCGCCCGCGTCGGGGCCCAGGTGCAGAGCTTGGCGATCATCGGATCGTAATACATGCTGATCTCGCCGCCCTCATAGACGCCGGTATCATTGCGCACGGCCGTGTCGCCTTCGGGCGCGTCACCCTGCCATTTTCCATTCACCAGCAACGGGCCAGCGGCGGTTTCCTGCGGCGGGCGATAGCGGGTCAAGCGCCCGATCGACGGCAGGAAGTTGCGATACGGGTCCTCGGCATAAAGGCGGTTTTCAATGGCCCATCCGGTCAGGGTCACGTCGTCCTGCGTGATCGACAGTTTCTCGCCCGCCGCCACACGGATCATCTGTTCTACAAGATCAACACCGGTGATCAGCTCGGTCACAGGGTGCTCCACTTGTAGACGTGTGTTCATTTCAAGGAAGTAAAAGTTCTTTTCGCCATCGACGATGAACTCGACCGTCCCCGCGCTTGCGTAGTCCACAGCCTTGGCCAGTGCGACCGCCTGTTCACCCATTGCCCTGCGAGTCTCAGGATCAAGGAAAGGCGATGGAGCTTCCTCCACCACTTTCTGGTTCCGGCGTTGGATCGAGCATTCGCGCTCACCCAGATAGATGCCGTTGCCATGGCTGTCACAGAGCACCTGAATTTCGATGTGGCGAGGCTGGGTCACGAATTTTTCGATGAAAATCCGATCGTCACCGAACGAGTTGGCGGCCTCGTTTTTGGATGACTGGAAGCCCTCGCGCGCCTCTTCATCATTCCACGCGATCCGCATCCCTTTGCCACCGCCCCCGGCGCTGGCCTTGATCATCACCGGATAACCAATGTCGTTTGAGATCTTCACCGCCTCATCCGCGTCTTCGATCAGCCCCATGTAGCCGGGCACGGTCGAAACCCCCGCGTCCTGAGCAATTTTCTTCGAGGTGATCTTGTCACCCATAGCCTCGATTGCGCCTTTGGGAGGGCCGACAAAGGCGACACCTTCGGCTTCGAGCGCTTCAGCGAATTTGGAGTTTTCAGACAAGAAGCCATAGCCCGGGTGAACCGCCTGGGCACCGCTTTGACGTATGGCGTCCATGACCTTGTCGATCACGATATAGGACTGGTTGGCCGGCGGTGGGCCTATATGAACTGCCTCATCCGCCATTGAGACATGCAGCGCGTTCTTGTCCGCATCCGAGTAAATGGCAACCGTGCCGATTCCCATCTTGCGCGCGGTCTTGATGACGCGGCAGGCGATTTCGCCCCGGTTGGCGATCAGGATCTTGTTGAACATGAAACGTCCTTTGTCTTGGTGTTCCGAAAACGCAAAAACGCCGCTGCAGGGTGCGAGCCCTGCAACGGCGTGATGCGCGATGACTGTCGGGGCCGTGCAAGCCCCGAAGAAGTGTTGTTAGTTACAGTTGTTCTGCGTCTTGCAGTACAAGACGTTGCCTGCGGCCCCGACCGCCGCTCCGAACAACGGGTCGGCGTTAAGGACCGCTGCGCCGATTGCCCCGGCACCGCCGCCAAGCACCGCTTGCTCGCCTGTAGTGTCGCCGCAAGCCGCAAGCCCTGCGCAGGCCGCCAATACATAGCACAGTCGTGAGAATCGCATTTCTTCTGCCCCTTTAGGTTTCTTGAAGTCTTTGATGGCAGATGTGGGAAACAGGCGTTGTTATGCAATAACAATGCGCGGAATTTCATGAATTGCGCAAGTTTTTGCCTCCGCACCCTGGAACCCTGCCTGGAACCCTGCGCAAAGAAAAACGCGGACAGGTGATTGTGGGGTTCACAAGCCTGTCCGCGGAAGGAAGGGGTACGGAATAGTAGGTGCTTGTGCGACGCAGGCAAAGTAGAGCCGCACGGCCCGACCACCTTGCACAGTTCATTTTCGGCCGCCAACCTGGCATTTCTTCCTTTTTGATTTCCGGCTGAAACCCGCCAATCGGGCAAAATCTCGCGCAGATTTGCGCCGACGTCTCGGCATGAGACATTCGTTTTCACACCCGTTTCGCACGTCACATTGTCGTTACAAAACGACTGTGAGAGCCCAGCCTGGCGCCAAATCCCCTCACAACAAATGTGTTGGATACGATGAAAATTGTTGCGTGCATATGGGCGCTTAGGAACGCGGATCACACGCGAGTGAATACCGCTGCAATTCCCGTCACGATTGCTTGAGAATACGCGGTTGTTTTCTCCAGCTTTAGTGATTTCCATCAACCTTGCATGCGTGAAACTGTGGCGTCGCACACTCGCACACAAGGACTTAATCCCATGAAAATAAAGGGTAAAACAACTTGCCTGCTTGCTGCCAGCACACTTTGCGTGACCGGTACGCAAACCTTTGCGCAAGATGCTCAGACACAGGCCGAACTGGACGCGCTGCGCGCCCGGGTCGAAGCTCTGGAGACCGCCAATCCCGGCTCGAGGACCGGTGATTTGCAGATCGGCAACACCACACTTGACGTCTACGGATACGTCAAAGCCGACTTCTTCTACGACTTTGAATACGATCAGGGCGACACGGCCTTCGTGAACGTAATCGGCGAGCCCTCGGCGGCAACCGACGGAACTTTCGGGGCCACGGTCCGGCAGTCGCGGATTGGCCTCAGAACCAACACTCCCTCGGCGATCGGAGACATCGGAAGTCAATTGGAACTGGACCTTTTCGCGTCGAACGGAACAGCTGAACTGCGCCTGCGCCACGCCAATATCACAATCGGAGACGCCTGGCTGATCGGTCAGACATGGACCAATTTCATGCCGCTCAATTCGTACCCGACCACGGTCGAATTCAATGGCCCCGTCGGGATCCCCTTCGCTCGTGTTCCACAAGTGCGTTACACGAATAACTTTGCGGATAACACGACCTTCGCCGTCTCGGCTGAAGAAAACGTTGGCGGCTCCAATTCCAATGATCCGGTCCTGACCGGTTCTGTCGAATACAATGACGGAACCTACCTCGCACGGGCTTCGGCCCTGTACGGCAAGGCGCAGTCCGGCAATGTCGAGGTCGACCAGACCGGCTTTACTTTGTCCGGATCGATCCGCCCATGGAACGGCGGCTTGTTTCAGGTCAACTATGTCAACGGCGAGGCCCTTGGACCCTACCTGATCGGCCTGGGTGCTCCGATCGTCAACGGCCAAGCCAACGATGTCGACGGCTACACCGTCGAGTTCCGACAGGATATCACCCCGAAATGGAATGTTGGCATCAGCTACGGTCAGGAGGACTACGATCTGCCGACCTCGACCGGAACGCTTTCGTTCACCGAACTGGAAACGATCCACGTCAACGCCTTTTACAAGGCGACTGACAACCTGACATTGAGTGCCGAATACATCTATGGCGAGCGGAACGACGTCAACACTGGCCGTACTTTCGACGGGAACCGCGTTCAGGTTGCCGCGCAACTGAACTTCTGACGCATCAACATGGCCTCGCCCAATCCAGGGCGGGGTCACACAGCCTTCGCCGCGCTGCGCCATATTTTGCATCACACCAGTCACGATCAACCTGCCCCGTCCAGAATGTCGGGAAAGGACTGGCGCACAGCTTCCAGATCAATGACCAGCAAAGCATCATAGCTGGCAGGATCAAAGGGATCCTCCGCCGCGACAACCTCACGCCCGAACAGCCAGCTCAAGCGCCCGGCATCCAGGTTTCCGCGCTCGAATGGCTGATCCCAAAAATGTTCTACCAAGGCACGCATAAAGGCGGCATCAGCCCTGCGGTCAGCCGGTTTGCGGTCCCTGAATCGTTCGCGCCGGGTCAGCGGTGTCGCGCCCTTTGGGTTGGCGCGTCGAATGGTGAACTGGAAATCCGTACCGGGCAAACGGCCGGGGAAACCGCGATGTTTCAACATGCTTTAATCTCCTCGCTCTTATTGCTGAGAAGACAAGGAAACCGGTGTATGGACCGGGATGGAAAAGTCATGCAAACCTCCGAAGGTGCGACATGGGGATAAGGCTCGCTGAGGTCATGAATTCTGGTATTCATGGTCAGAGCCCCTCCCAGATACACCGGGACTCTTCCAGGCGGTAGGCTTCGAAAAACTGGGTGGCGGCAAGGTCCGTTTCGCCGAAATCCAGTGCGCGATCCGAGAACGAGATTACGACGCGGGCCGGTTCCAATTCGTGCTTCGCCACGTAAGGCACCGCCAAAGCCTCGCACAAGTGCGCCATGTCGACCACCGCGACATCATAGGTGATGTGCCCGGCGGTCGAGCCGATTTTCGGCGCGACAAACCTGAACCGAACCCAAAGCTCGCCCGGATTTGTGTCCAGCAAAACGTTGTTGAGTTCGACAGGTTGTCCGGACGGAACCGGAAGCAACGATTCACCCCACGCCACCGGTGCCGACAGCAACGTTACGACGGACCAAACAAAGGCGCAGCCCCGGAACCGCCGCGGGCGACAACCTCCATTCGGAGTTGCGCGCATCAGGCTTTGGACCTGCGCTATGCTATCTCTGTTTGCTTGCATTACTTAGAGGCTGTACGTCGCTGTTTCGCTTGGATTTCTTTGATCGCGGCGGGCGCATTGCTCCGCCGCTTACCTCACAACGGGATATTGTCGTGTTTCTTCCAGGGGTTCTTCAGCTGCTTGTTGCGCAAGCTGGCAAACGCCTTGGACACGCGGCGGCGGGTGGACTGCGGCATGATCACCTCGTCGATGAAGCCACGCTCGGCGGCGACGAAGGGATTGGCAAACCGGTCTTCGTAGTCCTGAGTATGCTTGGCGATCTTGTCCGAGTCGCCCAGATCCGCCCGGTGGATGATTTCGGTGGCACCCTTGGCGCCCATCACCGCAATCTCGGCCGTGGGCCAGGCATAATTGAAATCGCCGCGCAGGTGCTTGGACGCCATGACGTCATAAGCCCCGCCATACGCCTTGCGGGTGATTACGGTGACCTTCGGCACTGTCGCCTCGCCGTATGCGAACAGCAGCTTGGCGCCGTGCTTGATCACGCCACCATATTCTTGCGAAGTACCGGGCAAGAAGCCCGGAACATCCACGAAGGTCAGGATCGGAATTTCGAAACAGTCACAGAACCGTACGAACCGTGCCGCCTTGCGGGAACTGTCGATGTCCAGACACCCGGCCAGAACCATCGGCTGATTGGCTACCACGCCAACAGTCTGCCCCTCCAGACGGATGAAGCCGGTGATGATATTCTTGGCGTAGTCTTCCTGGATTTCGTAAAAGTCGCCCTCGTCCGCCACCTTGGTGATAAGTTCCTTCATGTCGTAGGGCGTGTTCGGATTGTCGGGGATCAGCGTGTCGAGCGAACCCTCAACCCGTTCGGGGCTATCGAAGAACGGACGTACGGGCGGCTTTTCGCGGTTGTTGAGTGGCAAGAAATCGACCAGGCGCCGAACCTCTGCCAATGCCTCGATATCGTTTTCGAACGCGCCGTCGGCAACCGAAGACTTCTTGGTATGGGTCGACGCCCCACCCAGTTCTTCGGCCGTTACGACCTCGTTGGTGACGGTCTTGACGACGTCCGGACCTGTCACGAACATGTACGAGGTATCTTTGACCATAAAGATAAAGTCTGTCATCGCCGGGCTATATACCGCACCGCCGGCACACGGGCCCATGATCACACTGATCTGAGGCACGACGCCCGACGCCATGATGTTGCGTTGAAAAACTTCCGCATACCCCGCCAGCGATGCAACACCTTCCTGGATTCGCGCCCCGCCCGAGTCGTTGATACCGATCACGGGGGCGCCATTCTGCACAGCCATGTCCATGATCTTGCAGATCTTCTGCGCATGTGTTTCCGAAAGAGAACCACCGAATACCGTGAAATCCTGACTGAACACATAGACCATCCGGCCATTGATCGTACCCCATCCGGTCACGACCCCGTCGCCGGCAGTCTTTTGTTTTTCCATACCAAAATCGGTGCAGCGATGGCTGACGAACATGTCGAATTCTTCAAAGCTGCCTTCGTCCACCAGCAGCTCGATCCGTTCGCGTGCAGTCAGTTTTCCTCGCGCGTGCTGCGCGTCGATCCGCTTTTGCCCGCCCCCGAGACGTGCATTGTTGCGGCGGTCTTCAAGCTCGGAAAGGATGTCTTTCATGCCGGTATTCCCCTATGCGATTTTCCGGGACAATACCGATGCGCGACCTGTGACCAAAGAAGTTTTCGGCAAATTTGCAAACCTTTGGCAATCAAAGTGCAGATAATTGCAAATTTGTTAATTCGCGCGACACCTCAAATGCCGGATGGCGTTTCCCGGAATGAGGCACTAATGGTGAACCATGCAGTTCAGAACGTCCACTGTGAGCCGAACACCCCCGACACTTGCAACACTTGTTTTGTTGTCCGGTTTGTCGGCACTCAGCATGAATCTGTTCCTGCCCAGCCTGCCTTTCATGGCCGCCTATTTTCAAACCGACTACAAGATCATGCAGCTGTCCATTGCGTTGTACCTGTTGGTCAACGCAGTCCTGCAGATTCTGATCGGCCCCATTGCGGACAAGGCCGGGCGCAGGCCGGTTCTGCTGTGGGGGCTGGCATTGTTTCTGCTGGCCACGCTGGGTTGTATTTACGCGCCGAATGTCGAGACGTTTCTGGCATTCAGAATGTTTCAGGCTGTGGTTGTTGTGGGTATGGTACTCAGCCGTGCCGCCGTCCGCGACATGTATGAACAGGATCAGGCGGCGTCGATGATCGGGTATGTAACCATGGGCATGGCAGTCGTGCCGATGATTGGCCCTGCAATCGGCGGGTTGCTTGAGGAGGCCTTTGGCTGGAAGGCCAACTTCTGGATGCCCTTCGGTCTGGCAGCGCTGACGTTGCTACTGACCTATCGCGATTTCGGGGAAACAGCCGCCGCGAGCGGAAAGACGCTTTTGCAGCAGTTTCGCGAATACCCCGAGCTGCTGACCTCGCCTCGATTCTGGGGCTATTCGCTGTCCTCGGCGCTGTCTTCCGGCGCTTTCTTCGCCTATCTCGGGGGTGCACCATTCATCGGGACCGAAGTTTTCGGCATGACTGCTTCTGAGGTCGGAGTATATTTCGGCGCCCCAGCGCTGGGTTACTTTTTCGGCAATTTCATCAGCGGACGCTATTCGATACGTTACGGCGTCAACAGAATGGTGCGCTGGGGCTGCTGGTTGAATGCAATTGGCGTAGCGCTGTCCGCGGCATTGTTTCTGTTGGGATTGGGTACGGCCATCAGCTTTTTCGGCCTGATGACCTTTGTTGGCCTTGGGAACGGCATGTCTATCCCGAACGCCACCGCCGGCGCGCTGTCTGTCCGCCCGCGTCTGGCCGCCACCGCCTCGGGGCTGAGCGGCGCGATCATGCTTGGCGGCGGCGCCGCCCTGAGCGCCCTGGCCGGTGCCCTCCTGACGCACGAGACGGGGGCCATGCCCTTGCTGTGGCTGATGCTGGCGACATCGGTTCTGGCCATATTTGCAATTACCAGCGTGATATGGCGCGAACGGCAGCTGGGCCTCTAACGGCTTGCGCCCGTGAATTTGCAAAGTTAGCCTGCGCATTCAGGAAATCTGCAAAGGCACGCCATGGCCACTCAGAAACTATACGCCGGTGCGAAACTGCGCGAAATGCGCACGCGCCTGACCCTGACACAGAAGGAATTCGCCACCAAACTAGGTGTCTCGCTGCCCTATCTGAACCAGATGGAGAACAACAACCGGCCAATCTCGACCACGGTTGTTCTGGCGCTGGCGCAGGAGTTCGGCATGGATGTGACCGAACTCAGTACCGGCGATAGTGAGCGGCTGGTTTCGGATATGCGAGAGGTGTTGGCCGACCCCGTTTTTGCCGACACCATGCCACCATTGGCCGATCTGCGATTGACCGCCTCGAACGCTCCGGCACTGGCGCGCGCGTTTATCGAACTACATCGCACGTATCGTCAAACCCATGAGCGACTGGCGTCGCTGGACGAGGCTCTGGGACGCGAGGACGCGCGCACCCAGGCGAGCCCCTGGGAAGAGGTGCGCGATTTCTTCCACTACTGCGACAACTATATTGATGCGGTGGATCGGGCTGCCGAACGGTTCGCATCGCGCGCCGAAGCACCGGGCGGTATCCGACAGGCGGCCCTCGGTAGCCTGACGGAACGAGGAATTCAGGTCACATTTGCCGATACCGAAACGCTGCGCAGTTATGACGCGGCAGAAAAAACTCTGCGTCTGTCTTCCCGCGCCGCGCCGCAGACGCAGGTGTTTCAGCTTTTGCTTCAAGTAGCCCTGATCAGCCAGGACAAGCTGCTTGAGGCCACCCTGGATTTCGCCCGCTTTCAAAGTGACGAAGCCCGCGCCATCGCGAAAATCGGGTTGGCCAACTATTTCGCCGGCGCCTCGCTGATGCCTTACGGCCCGTTTCTGGCCGCGGCGCAAGAGGACCGGCATGATCTGGAACTGCTCAGCAACCGTTTCGGGGCCTCGATTGAACAAGTGGCACATCGCCTGTCTACGCTGCAGCGTCCGGGGGCCAAGGGCATACCATTCTTTTTCGTGCGCGTCGATCAGGCCGGAACGATTACCAAGCGCCACTCCGCCACCCGATTGCAATTCGCTCGCTTTGGCGGAGCATGTCCGCTATGGAACGTCCACCGCGCGTTCGAAACACCGGGGCACTTTCTGCGCCAACTGGCGGAAACCCCGGACGGTGTTCGCTATATCTCTCTGGCGCGGGATGTTTCGAAATCCGGCGGCTCCTTCGGCGCGCCGGTCCGTCGATATGCTATCGCCTTGGGATGCGAGGTCCGTCACGCCGAGGCGCTGGTCTATGCCGACAATCTGGACATCAACAACGCCAGCGCCTTTGAACCGATCGGCATCTCTTGCCGGATTTGCGAACGCCAGACATGTCATCAGCGCTCAGTCCCACCGCTTGAACGACGCCTGACGATTGACGCGCATAGACGGGGTACCCTGCCCTACGAAGTGACCTGACTGTCCTCGGGCTTAAATTCCCCGAAACGGCGAGGTTGCGGCGGGGGCGGAGCCCCCACTCATATTTCAGGTCTTGGACAGGATCGCCCAGATCTCGTCCTTGAGTGCCGCGCGTTTCTTGCGCAGTTCAACTTCGGCCAGCTCCTCCATCGGGGCAACATTGGTTTCGGCCCTGTGAACCTCGCGGTTGACCTCGTGATACTCATCCGCCAGCCGCGCGAAATGCGCGTCCGTCTGCTTGAGCTGGCTCATCATTTCGACCTTGTCGGGGAATTCTTCGGCCAGTTCATGCGGGGTGTGGGACATCCTGTTCGCTCCTCTAATTGGCGTTACGTCCCGATGCTAAGGATACCTGCCAGACACCACATTGACGCGGATCAAAAACAACCCACGCCATTCAGTCTTTTGTGGGATATCTCATCGCTGCGCCGTCGCCCAACCGGGATGAATCCAGGGGCGATCGTTGGCTTTCGGCAAGGGATTTCTGCCCAGCATGTGATCCGATACTTTTTCGCCGACCATGATCGAAGGAGCGTTCAGGTTGCCATTTGTGATCTGCGGAAAGATCGAGCTGTCAGCGACACGCAGCCCATCCACGCCAATCACGCGCCCCTCGGGATCTACAACGGCGTTTTTGTCGTCAGCACGCCCCATCCGACAAGTTCCGCAGGGGTGATAGGCGCTTTCCGCGTGCTCGGCGATGAAACTGTTCAACTCTCCATCCGTCTGGACATGCGCACCCGGTTGGATTTCCTTGCCGGCGTAAGGTTTGAACGCGTCCTGCCCAAATATCTCACGGGTCAACCGGATACAGGTACGGAAGTCCTCCCAGTCTTCTTCGTGGCTCATGTAATTGAATCGGATAACGGGCGCGTCTTCCGGCCTGTTCGACCGCAGCGTCACCGCTCCGCGCGAGGGCGACCGCATCGGCCCCACATGCGCCTGGAAACCGTGCCCCTCGGCGGCGGCCTTTCCATCGTAACGCACAGCCATCGGAAGGAAATGGTATTGGATATCAGGATATTCCACGCCAGGCTTTGACCGGATGAACGCCGCGCTTTCGAACTGGTTCGACGCGCCTAGCCCGGTTTTCGTAAACAGCCATTGCGCACCGATCAGGCCTTTGCTGATCAGGTTCCAATGCTTGTAGAGCGTGATCGGCTGCAGCGAAGCCTGCTGTATATACAGCTCTAGATGGTCCTGCAGATTCGCACCCACGCCCGGACGATCCGCCACGACTTCAATGCCGTGCTCGGCCAAATGAGAGGCCCGGCCAATCCCGGACAGCATCAGCAACTTGGGCGAGTTGATCGATGACGCAGCCAGAACCACCTCGCGCCGCGCGCGGATGATCTCTTTCTTGCCGCCGCGGACCAGTTCGACCCCGCTCGCGCGTCCGTTTTCCATGACAACGCGCGAGGCGAGACCACGGACAATATCGCAGTTTTCGCGCTTCAGAGCAGGCCTCAGATACGCGTTCGCTGCCGACCAGCGCCGTCCCTTCCAAACGGTCTGCTCCATCGGCCCAAAGCCTTCCTGCTTCTCTCCGTTGTAGTCCCCGGTGACTTCGTAGCCTGCCTGCTGGCCAGCATCCACAAAGGCTTTGAACAGTGGATTTTCACGGGGTCCGCGTGAGACGTGCAGCGGCCCATCCGTGCCTCGCCATCTGTGATCGCCGCCATGACCCCCGTCATGCCAGGTTTCCATGCGCTTATAGTAAGGAAGCACATCCGCAAAGGACCAGCCATCGGCCCCCAGTTCGGCCCATGTATCAAAATCCCGGGCATGGCCGCGCACATAGACCATGCCATTGATCGAAGACGATCCACCGATCACCTTGCCGCGAGGGCAGGCCAACCGCCGGTTGTTCAGGTGCGGTTCAGGTTCTGACTGGTAACCCCAGTCATAGCGCGACATATTCATCGGATAGCTGAGCGCCGCCGGCATCTGGATGAACGGCCCGGCATCTGTGCCACCGTGTTCGATCACCAGAACCGAGGCGCCGGCCTCGCTAAGCCGGTATGCCATCGCACAGCCCGCGGATCCTGCGCCAACGATGACGAAATCTGCTTCCATATTCACGACTCCTTGCCCCGCCGCGCCAATTCGGAAGACACTCGGCGGGAGTATTTCAAAACGATGAAAAGGTCATTCCCCGCGCGGGAAACGAGCGTTTTCCTCTACGACATTCAGATCCATGTGGTTGCGCATGTAGCGTTCAGACGCCTTCTGCAGCGGCTGGTAATCCCACGGATAGTAGCCGCCCTGCCGCAGCGCTTCATAAACGACCCAGCGGCGAGCCTGACTGGCGCGCACATCGGCGTCGAACTGATCCAGATCCCAGCGCGCTTTGGACTTTGCCTGAAGCGTCTGCAACGTGCCTGCATGTTCCGGATCGTCCGCAAGGTTGTTCAATTCGTGGGGATCAGCCTCAAGATCATACAACTGGTCGGGGTCCAGCGTGCAGCGGTTGTATTTCCATTTGCCATAGCGCAGCGACACCAGCGGCGCATAGGACGCCTCGGCCGCATATTCCATCTTCACCGGCGCTGTGCGTTCGGTCCCTTTGGCAAGCGGCACGAGGTCTTCACCATCGGTCCACGGTGCAATCTCTGCCATATCAACACCGGCCAACGCCCCAAGGGTCGGCGTGACGTCGATTGTCGAGACCGGTGTATCGATACGACCGGCAGGCATATCGGGTGCGGAGATCATCAAGGGCACACGTGCCGAACCTTCGTAGAAGTTCATCTTGAACCACAGCCCGCGTTCGCCCAGCATGTCGCCATGGTCAGACACGAACATGACGATGGCGTCCTGCCGTGTGGTATCCAGAACTTCCATGATTTCGCCGATCTTGTCGTCCAGGTAAGAAATATTGGCGAAATAGGCGCGGCGAGACTTGCGGATATCTTCTTCGGTGATGTCAAAGCTGCGCCAGTCGTTGGCGTCAAATATCCGCTTGGAATGCGGGTCCTGATTGTCATAGCCCAGATCGGCAACTTCGGGCAGAAGGTGCTCACAGTCCTCGTACAAATCCCAGTACTTCCGGCGCGCTACATAGGGATCGTGCGGATGGGTAAAACTGACGGTCACGCACCAGGGACGCTCGTCCTTACCACGGGCCAAATCGTAAAGCTTGGCCTTGGCGTTGTAGGCAACCTCGTCGTCGTATTCCATCTGGTTCGAGATTTCGGCCACGCCCGCCCCGGTGACCGAGCCCATGTTGTGATACCACCAGTCAATCCGTTCGCCCGGTTTGCGGTAATCCGGAGTCCAGCCGAAATCGGCAGGGTAGATATCAGTAGTCAGGCGGTCTTCGAACCCGTGCATCTGATCGGGGCCGACGAAATGCATCTTGCCGGACAGGCAGGTGTAGTAACCCGCACGGCGCAGATGGTGGGCATAGGTCGGGATATCACTGCGGAACTCGGCTGCATTGTCGTAGACCCCTGTACGGGACGGCAACTGCCCGGACATGAAACTGGCCCGACCGGGGGCGCATAGCGGCGATGCTGTGTAAGTATTGGCAAACCGCGTCGACCGGGATGCCAGCTTTTTCAGGTTCGGAGCGTGCAGCCAGTCCGCGGGACCATCCGGAAAGAGGGTTCCGTTGAGTTGATCCACCATCAGGATCAAAATATTGGGTTTTGTCATTTTTCAGCCTCAAGCAGGGTATTGAGGACGCGCTGAGCATGCGTAACAGCCAGCTGCGGCTCTTCCGGCGCGCTGAGCGCGGCGCGGATATAAAGGCCGTCAATCAAGGCAATCATGTTCTCGGCTGCCTCGACCGGATCGTTCATTAGCGGGCGCAGGGCGAAAATCAGGTTCGACCGTATCCGCGCCTGATAGATCTGCCACAGGCGCAGGGCATCGTCATTGGTCTGCGCCAGCACATAAAAGGTCATCCACGCGGCAATCACATCCGGCGTAAAGCACGAAGGTGCGAAACATGCCCGGATGATGGCCTGCGCACGCTCGTTCGGCTTGGCATTTTTCAGTTCGTTCCGGGCCTCGGCACCGAAATCTGACAGGATGCGCCGCATGGCAGCCAGAAATATCTGCTCTTTGCCGCCGAAATAGTGGTGGGCCAACGCGCTCGACATCCCTGCCCGCTTGGCGATCTGACTGACTGTTACGTCCAGTGATTTCTGAACGCCCAGTTCGGCAATCGTCGCTTTGATGATTGCGTCACGGCGGATCGGTTCCATTCCGAGTTTTGGCATTGATACACCCCTGGCTCAGGCCTAGTAGCCAAACGCTAGGGGGTTTTTATTGACCCGTCAATCAATAACCGCATGCGGCACCCCACGTCTCTAGAATTTCGTACCAACATCGGGTGGAGTTACCGGTTTCCGGTTCAGCACCGCCTCGCGCCAAGAGATAAAGCTGACCGCAGCCAATATGAGTGTCCCGCCGCCGACAACCCAGATGTCTACGCCCTCGTGAAACACCAGCGCCCCGAGCAATGTGGCCCAGATCAGTTGCAGGAACGTCACCGGCTGGGTCACCGCCACAGGAGCCGCCTGAAGGGCAAGTGTCATGAAATAATGTCCAGCTGTTGCAAAGCTTGCAATCAGGAACAGAACAAAAATGTCTCGCAGGGTTGGTGGCTCCCACACAGCGACGGCAAAGGGGATCAAGGCGATTGTTACCCAGATCGAAAGATGGGCCACGACCACGGATGGTGGAATATGCTGCACGAGCACCTTGGCCAACAGGTAAGACCCACCCAGCGCCAGAGTTGTTCCCAGCATCGCAAGGTGCCCGGGCGACACCTCACGAAATCCGGGGCGCAGAACAATGGTCACACCGATCAGCGCTACACCAATGGCTGCAATCCTGCGAAAGGCCAGCTTTTCACCCAGAAAAAGCGCTGCACCGATGGTGACATAGATCGGTGTCAGGTAGTTCATTGCAGTAACCTCGGCCAGTGGAATGGTGGTCATTGCGTAGAACCAAAGCATAACGGCCACGGCGTGGATGATGCCTCGTACCCCGAACAGTTTCAGATCGCGCGCCGTCAGGTGCGTTGACCAAATCGTTCGCAGAGCCGGAAGCAGGAAAACCAGGCCAAGCACGTACCGCAGGAACGCTGCCTGTATAGGGTTCATTGTCGAACCCAGCGATTTCACCAATGCGTTCATCCCGACAAAGGACAGCCCGGCAGCAAGCATCCAAAGCATTCCGGCAACATGGCGAGACGGGGCAGGAGGAGATGTCATGGCCTTGGTTGAACACCGAAAACGGCCGGGCCACAACCCTTCACATGGCAACAAGTTTCGCAGCAATTCCCAACATGACGATACCGATCAGAACATCCAGAAACTGCCACGCGCGAGGACGTGTGAAAAGTGGCGTCAGAATGCGGGCGCCATACCCCAACGAAAAGAAGAACACAAAGCTTGAAGACATGGCGCCGATGGCAAAACCTACTCGGTCCTCGTACTGAGCTGATATGGATCCAATCAGCACAACGGTATCCAGATAGACATGCGGGTTGAGCCACGTAAACGCCAGCACTGTCAGCAGGGCCGTTCGTCGCGTGGTGATGCGGTTGGCCCCAACTTCCATTACGGCCCCACCCTGCCAGGCCGACCAAAAGCTTCGTAAACCGTACCAAGTCAGAAAAAGCGCACCGCCATAGCGCATGACCGATTCAAACCATGGAACGGCCTGCGCCAAAGTGCCGAACCCGGCCACGCCGGCCCCGATCAGGATTGCGTCTGACATCGCACAGGTGAAGCACAAGGCAAAGACGTGTTCGCGTCGCAGGCCCTGCCGCAGGACAAAAGCATTCTGAGCGCCAATGGCGAGGATCAGGCTGAACCCAAGGGCGAATCCGGCAATGAGCGACGTGGACATGGAACCTCCGGCTGCTGACTGGTTGACTACACAGCACCGATGATTCAAACCAATTAAAGATACTCATCCTGATTAAGACTTGCTTATGCAACTGGATCCACATCACTTGTCCGCACTGTCGGCTATCCTGCGTCATGGCAGCTTTGAGGCGGCGGCTGCGGAATTATCCGTGACGCCGTCCGCCATTTCCCAAAGAATCAAAGCATTAGAAGATCGCATTGGTGTTTCGCTGATCCAGCGTGGCACCCCTTGCACCGGGACACCATCGGGGTTGCGGATCGCGCAATACGCGGCGGAAATCGGGTTGCTTGAAGCGCAGCTAACCCGAGAACTGGGCATGGGCCGGGATACCGGCCCGCCTCGGGTCAGAGTGGCAATCCCCGCTGACAGCCTGGCAACATGGTTCATCGAAGCCATGTCTCAGGTTGAAGACATGCTTTTTGATCTCGTGATCGACGATCAGGATCACTCTGCTGACTGGCTCAAGCGCGGCGAAGTGAGCGCGGCAGTCACGGTGGGTGGACAGCCCGTTACGGGTTGCGATGCCAATGCCTTGGGGACTTTGCGGTATTTGCCGACAGCCAGCCCGGCATTCGTGAAAAAATGGTTTGCAGAAGGTGTAACAACAAGCTCACTGCAAACTGCGCCCTGTCTGACCTTCAACCGAAAGGACAACCTGCAAAAGGCCTGGATTTTGAACCATACCGGCAGCCGGATCACTCCACCCTCCCATTTTCTGCCATCTTCGAACGGGTTTGTGGATGCCGCCGTGGCCGGACTGGGCTGGGGTATGAATCCCGAGAGCCTTGTGCGATCCGCATTGGATGACGGACGCCTTTGCGCAATTGTGCCCAATGCTCCGCTGGACGTGGCGCTCAGCTGGCAGGTGGGGCGTATTCTGGCCCCTGCCCTGGCCCCTCTGACACGCGCCGTACGAAATACGGCGGCGCGCAATTTGATGCCTCCATCCTGAGGATCAGGTTTACGCCCGGACGGGCTTGCTGTCATCCGGGGTCACGATGCGGTAGCAGAAATAGGCCGACCAGAGGCTGACGATGACAATGAACACGATTGCTGCCGCGACCTCGTGAATATGTGCCACAGCCGCCAGGATGGTTGATAAGATAACCCCTGCAAGCCGGCAGATTGCCTTGATAGCGGCGGCCCCTTGAACGCGTTGCTCCTTGGGAGCGACATCCAGATAATACAATCCCTTGGCACTGCTGATTCCTGTCACCGCGACCGAGACGACGAACAGGGCGATCGCGTGCAAATGAACGCCGTGGTCAAAGTGCATGTAGTGGAACAACAGCAAGACAATCCCGGTCACGGCCACCATCAGCGTTCCCGAAACCATGACCGCCCGATGTGATTTCATGTTCACAAGTTGCCACAGCGGAGCCGAAACCAGATAACCGGACGCCGAAGAAACGATCAGTGCCGTCAGCCCCTTGGCCGAGTGATGATGCGCCTCTGCCGCGATGAGGGCAAAGAATGGTACCGACAGCGACACCACCACCAAGGGCAGGCGCATAATCAGATAGCGGCGAAACCATGCCTGATCGAACATGCTCCGGATACCGGAAATTATCTGGCGCAGCGTTTGACGAGGGCCGTGTTTTGCCTGCCCATCAACCGCTTTTTTCGACGCAACTTCAGTCATTGCCAGAATGCACAAGGCGGAAAACAAGAAAAAGGTCACCGAAGCGGCGATAACTGCTGAATGGCGGGAAAACGGTGGGCGCTCCTTTGTGATCTCATGGATGAACAACACAAGACCAATTGCAAACAGTCCGCCCGCGCCCAGTTGCAGATAGCGGATCAGCATGCGGGATTTGGATTTCAGATGATCGCCGCGCAGGTCAGACAACATCAGTGCCTGAGTCTCTTCGATCATCCCGATCGTGAAAAACGCTCCGACAAATGCGGTCGCAGTCAAAAGGATGCTGCCTGTCCATGCGGCAAGCAGGGCCAACAACAGGCACGCACCGATCCCCAATTCGGTTATTGCTATGCCGCGTTTCTTTTGCTGCAACGCTGCAATTGGACGCGCAAAAAAAACGTCCGAAAGCATGCTGCCCACCATGCGAACCGAAACCAATGCGCCAGCCAAAAACATCGGCATCTCAAGCGACACCGCTAAAAATGGCAGGACGACCGAGGGGCTGCCCAGCGTCCAGGCCACCTGCGACAGGATGCTCTGCCCAGCGAGTACCGGCACATTCCGCTTTGCGGGATCAGAAGTCTTGCTTGCCATTCTCCGGCCGTCCACGTTGTGCGACACCACAAGGCGCGAACATTATCGCCTGCAGCGGCATATCCAGCGCTTGCCGCGAGTGTATTTACTTGCGCAGCTCCGGCCAAGAACTCGTTGAAGTACCCCAGGAAACGAAAAAACCCGGCCGTTTGGGGCCGGGTTTCGAAATAGAACGACATCGCCAATCAGAGCTGCGCCATGACCTCATCAGTGGCTTCAAAATTTGTTGTGACGCGCTGAACGTCGTCATCGTCCTCCAAAGCATCGACCAGCTTCATCAGGCGCTGCATGTCTTCCAGTCCCAGCTCGGTCGTGGTTGTAGGTTTCCAGACCAGTTTGGTGGATTCGGTTTCCCCCAATGCTGCCTCCAAGGCGTTGGAAACATCGTTCAGGTCAGTATCGGCACACCAAATGATATGGCCGTCTTCCGAGCTTTCGACGTCTTCCGCGCCCGCCTCGATTGCGGCTTCAAAGATGGTGTCTGCATCGCCGGCGGACGCGGGATAAACCACCTCGCCCTTGCGTTCGAACATGAACCCGACCGAGCCGGTCTCACCCAGATTGCCGCCGTTCTTGGAAAATGTCGAGCGCACGGTCGAAGCCGTTCGGTTGCGGTTGTCGGTCATCGTTTCGACAATCACGGCAACGCCATTGGGGCCATAACCTTCATAGCGGATTTCTTCGTAATCATCCCCTTCACCGGCAACCGATTTCTTGATCGCACGGTCGATTACGTCCTTAGGGACCGAGTTCGACTTGGCTTCTTTCACCGCAAGACGCAGGCGCGGGTTCTTGTCGGGATCGGGGTCGCCCATCTTGGCGGCCACGGTGATCTCTTTCGACAATTTTGAAAACAGCTTGGACCGCGCGGCGTCCTGACGTCCCTTGCGGTGCTGGATGTTGGCCCATTTAGAGTGGCCTGCCATGGTGCGTCCTCGTGATAGTGATTGCGTATTTGGCGCTCATATAGACGTTTGCGGGGCATGGGATCAAGAGAGCGACTTGCGAAGGCCCTGACGGCAGGTATGGTGGCGGCATGACGACAGACCAGATTGTTCTTTTCGCGCTTTTCATTGCTGTTTTCGGAATGCTTCTATGGGGCCGGTTTCGCTATGATCTCGTGGCGTTTACCGCACTGTTGATTGGCGTTGTTCTCGGTGTTGTGCCCGTTGACAATGCCTTTGCCGGGTTTGGCCATCCCGCGACCATCATCGTCGCGCTGGTTCTGGTCGTATCGGCCGGTCTGGTCCGGTCGGGCGCCGTGTTCCTGATCACACGCACGCTGGTCGATGCATCGCGCGGCCTGGGTGCCCACATCGCGTTGATGGGCGGGATCGGGGCGATACTGTCGGCTTTCATGAACAACGTGGCGGCATTGGCACTGCTGATGCCAGTGGACATCCAGACCGCGCGAAAAGCCGGGCGTTCGGTCGGATTGAGCCTGATGCCGCTGAGTTTTGCCACCATTCTTGGCGGCATGGCAACGCTGATCGGGACGCCACCCAATATCATCATTGCCTCGATCCGGGCCGAAACACTGGGCGAGCCGTTTCGCATGTTCGATTTCGCCCCCGTCGGTGGCCTGGCTGCGATCGCCGGCCTTGCTTTTGTTGCACTGATCGGCTGGCGGCTGATCCCCAACCGAGGGCCGCAGGAAGAAACATCGGAGGCTTTGGCCGAGTACATTGCCGAGCTGACCATTCCGGCGGACTCGGCCCATATCGGCAAGCGCGTCAGCGAGTTGTACGAGGCGGCCGAGAAATCGGACGTGGCCATCATCGGACTGATCCGGGACGGGAAGCGACGCTATGGCCGATCGGCGCACGCGACGCTTCACGAAGGCGATGCGCTGGTGCTGGAAGCGCGCCCCGAAGCGTTGGACGAGTTTCGCGCGGCCCTGAACCTGGATTTTTCCGACACACGCCGTCAGGAACTGCTGACCGCTGCCGGTGAAGGGCTGGAAGTGATCGAGGTCGTGGTTCCCGAAAGCGCCCGCATCAATGGCCGCACCGCACAAGGAATTGGCCTTGCCTGGCGGCAGAGCACCGTTCTTATGGGAATATCCCGCCAAGGTCGAAGAATTACCCAGCAAGTGCGCAAGACCGAGGTCGAGCCTGGCGATATTCTGCTGCTGCTTTGCCCGCGCGACCGGGGGCCGGACGTCACCGAATGGCTGCGATGTCTGCCGCTGGCAGAACGCGGGTTGAGTGTAACCGCGAACGACAAGGCGTGGCTGGCCATTGGTCTGTTTGCCGCTGCCGTTCTGGCGGCAAGCGTCGGACTGATCTACCTGCCGATTGCACTTGGCCTGGTTGTCGTCGCATATGTACTGACCAAAATCCTGCCCATTGCCGATATCTACAACCATATCGAATGGCCGGTCGTCGTGCTGTTGGGCTCGATGATTCCTCTGGGCAGCGCGCTGGAAACTTCGGGCGGTACGGAACTGATTGCCAACGGGTTGATTCAACTGACCAACGGCCTGCCGGCCTGGGCAATCCTGACCGTTCTGATGGTTGTCACGATGACCTTGTCGGATGTGCTGAACAACACGGCCACGGCCATTGTCGCGGCACCGGTCGGCATACAGATGGCACGCACGCTCGAAGTCTCGCCTGATCCGTTCCTGATGACCGTGGCCGTCGCCGCCTCTGCCGCGTTCCTCACACCCATCGGGCATAAGAACAATACGCTTGTGCTGGGTCCCGGTGGTTACCGGTTTGGGGACTACTGGCGTATGGGTCTGCCGCTTGAAGTTCTGATCATTGCCGTTTCCATTCCCGCGATCCTTGTCTTCTGGCCGCTTTGACGGGTAAAGGCATCGCATGAAACGCTTTTTGATCCTGCAGTTGCGCCCGGAAACCGATGCGTCGGACGCCGAATTCGCATCGATCCTGAACCGCAGCGACCTGTCGCCCGAGCATGCCCACCGCATTCGGCTGGATTGCGAGGATCTGCCTGAGGGGCTGGATGTCACGGATTATGCTGGTGTCATTGTTGGCGGGGGTCCGGGTTGTGTCAGTGACGATCCGGCAACGAAATCGTCTTTGGATGCGCGGATCGAAGCTGCCATCATGGGGCTGATGCCTCAGATCACCGCGCAGGATCATCCCTTTATGGGGTGCTGTTATGGGTTGGGGATCCTGGCGGCGCATCTGGGCGGAGAGGTCAGCAAGGATCAGTATGGAGAACCGGTCGGGCCTTCGACCTGCTACCTGACCGAAGACGGCTCACGGGATCCGCTGACCGCGGGCCTGCACTCCGAATTCGACGCATTTGTGGGGCACAAGGAGGCCGTGCAGAAACTGCCCGATGGCTGCGTGCATCTGGTGGCCTCGGCGCCTTGTCCGATTCAGATGATCCGCTGGGGTCAGAATGTCTACGCGACGCAGTTCCACCCGGAAGCGGACGCGCGGGATTTCGAGCAACGCATCAACATCTACAAGGATCACGGATACTTCCCGCCCGAGAATGCCCAGCGATTGATCGAGATCTGCCACGCGGCCGACGTCACGCAACCCGGTGAAATCCTGCGGCGGTTCGTCCAGCGATACGGGTGACCCAACGGCGAGGTTGCCTGATCCGTTGCCCCTCGCATAGGTTGATCCGAACGGCTTTGGGAGGAGTTGTTCTTGGATCTGCTTATCAATGTAGGCCTGCCACTGTCGCTGGCCATCATCATGTTATCGCTGGGGATCGGGCTTGAGGTAGCTGACTTCAGGCGCGTCCTGGCCCGTCGCCATGCCTTTGCCATCGGCGCTTTTTGCCAGGTGCTGATACTTCCTGTCGCGGCCTTCGTCACGGTCATGCTGTTGGCCCTGCCGCCAGAGATCGCCGTTGGTTTCATGCTGCTCAGCTTTTGCCCCGGTGGCGTGACCAGCAACATTCTGTCCAAGCTGGCCAAAGCCGATGTGGCCTTGTCTGTCAGTCTGACGGCTGTCATCAGCCTGCTGTCTATCCTGACCGTTCCGATCCTTGCGGCTTGGTCCATATCATACTTCATGGGTGAAGCAGCGCCGAAAGTCTCCATCAGCGGTCTGGCCATTGCCCTTTTTCTGATCACAACTCTGCCCGTTGCCACTGGTGTCTGCATTCGCCGTTTCGCGCGCGGGTTCGCTGATCGAATTGACGACCCCTTGTCGAAAGCCGCCACTGTATTGTTCGTTCTGATCGTGCTGGCTGCATTGGCCGGGAACTGGCAACTGTTTACCGACAATCTTGCCGTGATGGGCACTGGCTTGATTTCATTGAATGTGGCTTTGTTGCTGATGGGGTTGGGTCTGGCACGCGCCGCAAATCTGTCATGGGACGAGAGTAAAACGATCTCGATCGAAACCGGCATCCAGAACTCGACGATGGGCATCACGCTGGCCGCATTGATCACCGGCACAGAAAGCGGGTTTAGCCCACTGGCGCTGCCCGCCGCCGTGTATGGCATTACGATGTACGCTGTCGTCGTTCCGTTTATCGTCTGGTTCCGTTCCCGCTGAAAGGACGCCACATGACCAACAACACTGCTGATGCAATCGTCGTCGGGTGCGGACTTGCTGGCCTGGCCACCGCTGCCGAGTTGGGTGATCGCGGCAAAAAGGTGATCGTTCTGGATCAGGAGCCGGAACACTTTCTGGGCGGGCAAGCGTTCTGGAGCCTCGGCGGGCTGTTCATGGTCGACACGCCCGAGCAACGCCGGATGGGCATCCGCGACAGCCACGAACTCGCCCTGCGTGACTGGATGGGCAGCGCGCAGTTTCACCGGGACGAAGACGTGTGGCCCCGCAAGTGGGCCGAGTCCTACGTTGAATTCGCCGCTGGTGAGATGCGCCCCTGGCTGCACGGCATGGGTCTGCGTTGGTTCCCGGTTGTTGGCTGGGCCGAGCGGGGCGGATCTTTTGCGGACGGTCACGGCAACTCGGTGCCGCGGTTTCACATCACCTGGGGCACCGGACCGGGTGTGTTGGAGCATTTCATCCGCCGAGTCCGTGAGCACATCAGTGCCGGTCTGATTGAACTGAAATTCCGCCATCAGGTAAGCCACATCATCATGCAAAACGGCAGCGCCAAAGGTGTGTCAGGAGAAGTTTTGGCCGAAGACACGGCTCAGCGCGGTGGAAAGACCAACCGGGATGAGGTTGGCGAGTTTGAGGTCTATGCACCTTCTGTCATCGTTACATCTGGCGGCATCGGCGGCAATTTCGAAATGGTTCGCAAGAACTGGCCGCGCGACCGGCTGGGAGAACCGCCGCAGGACATGGTTGCGGGCGTCCCGTTCCACGTCGACGGCCGAATGATCCCGATCAGCGAAAAGGCTGGCGGACATGTGATCAACGGCGACCGGATGTGGCACTACACCGAGGGCGTGCGGAATTGGGACCCGATCTGGCCTTCGCATGGCATTCGCATTCTTCCGGGGCCCAGTTCGATGTGGTTCGATGCGGAAGGCAACAGGCTGGCACCGCCCTGCCTGCCGGGGTTTGACACGCTGGGTACGCTGCGCGAAATTCTGAAAACCGGGTATGAATACAGCTGGTTCGTCCTGACGCAGAAAGTGATCAAGAAGGAGTTTGCGCTCTCGGGTTCCGAACAGAACCCCGATTTCACGTCGGGCAGCTGGAAAGAAGTGATCCGCCAACGTATTCTCTCGGGCGCAAATGCAACAGCTCCGGTTGAGGCCTTCAAGGAAAAAGGTGAGGATTTCGTAGTTGCCAATACGTTGACCGAGTTGGTCAACGGCATGAACCATCTTGGCGACGGGTTGATAAACGAGGCGCACCTGCGCGCCCAGATCGAAGCGCGGGATTCGCAAGTGGACAATCCATTTTCGAAAGACGCGCAGATGATGGCCATCCTTGCTGCGCGCAACTATCGCGGGGACAAACTGATCCGTACCGCCAAGCCGCACAAGTTCCTGGATCCCTCAAACGGGCCGCTGATCGCGGTCAAGCTGCACGTCTTGACTCGCAAGACTTTGGGCGGCCTTCAAACCAATTTGGACAGTCAGATGATCGGATCGGACGGGCAGGTTGTTCCGGGCTTGTTTGCCGCCGGAGAAGTCGCGGGTTTCGGCGGTGGTGGTTATCACGGCTACAACGCTCTGGAAGGCACGTTTCTGGGCGGATGCATATTCTCCGGGCGCAATGCGGGACGGTCTCGGGCGATCGCCTGACGGCCCTGCTCTATTGCGCGCGGACGAATTTCAACGTCGGTTCACCCGCGCTGTCCAGCATCACCAGGCTGTCGCCAGCGACCGCATAGGTCGCAACGCCCTGCAACGCATCAAAAAACGCGCGCTCGATCTCTTCCAGTTCCGGAGTGCACGCCATCAGGGTCGCGGCGATATTATCCGGGAAATCCAGACTGTTGCCTGAAATCTCTGCCTGACCGGTAAACCGATTGCAGCCGCCGCTGCCACCAAACGCCCCGCCGGTTTCGAATGCAATCTCAGGGCGGCGTTCACTGTCGAGCGCTTCGCCATTCAACCCGATGGCGATCCATTTCGTATTCTCGAGCATCGCGGCGCCCTGACTTCCCGCTTGAACCAACACGAGATCTGATGAGTTGCCCTCGCCATTGGTCAACACTGGATAGGCGGTGTCCGTAGTGAACAACAACCTGTCCCCGTCGTAGATCGACCCTTGGACCACATAGATCATTCCGTCCTGAATCAGATCCTCGTCATATGTCAGCTTAAACTCAGCAGGCACTGCGTTCAGCGCATAGCGCTGAGCGGCCAAGGTCACCGCGGCAGCATCGGCGCGAGAGATGTCCTGCAGCTCTACATACAGCGTTGCTTCGGGCGGAAGCGCAATCCGTTCCCGGTACGTCGCAGTTCCAGTCACGGTTCCGGCCGAGCTGATACTGCCCAGAAGGGTCAAAATAATTGCGCCGGCCACAATGGCCGTACCGATCCTTGGAAAAGACATCGTCCCGTCCTTCTTTCAAGAGCTTTGAAGAAAAGATCGGTTCTGGATAAGCGTTTACAAGACCATTGCCACTTTTTCGGCGGTTCTGCGCCGGTTCTACAAAGGCCAGATGAGGGGGATCAGCAGCGACGCCAGTAGCCCAACGGTCAGGTTCAGCGGCACGCCGACCCGCAGAAAGTCGGTGAACCTGTACCCGCCCGGACCATAGACCATCATGTTGGTCTGATACCCGATGGGTGTGGCGAAAGAGGCCGAAGCCGCGACCATCACCGCCACCACAAGCGGGCGTGAATCTATGCCGACCGCCTGCGCCAACCCGATAGCAATAGGCGTAACCACGACGGCCACGGCGTTGTTCGAAACCAGCTCGGTCAACACTGACGTCAGCAAATAAACCGCCCAGATGATCAGGAACGGAGGCAGCATTCCCAACCCGGGCGCCACGGCTTCGACAATCAGAGATACCGCGCCCGAGGCATCCAGCGCCGCCCCGATGGCGAGCATCGAAAAGATCAGCGCCAGCAGGCGGCCCTCGACAAAGGAAAAAGCCTCATCAGCGTCAATGCAGCGGGTCAGCAGTACCACGGCAACCGCAAGGATCGACAGCAAAAGGATCGGCGCCACGCCCAGCGCGGCCAGAACGACGATGCCGGTAAGCGCACCGATGGCGATCGGCGCGTGGCTGCGCCTGAAGGCGCGGGCCGAAGGTTGTGTGACATCCACCATATCCATATCAGCGGCCAGCTTCTGGATGTCGGCGGGCGAACCTTCGAGCAGCAGAGTATCGCCAACCCGAACCACCAGATCGTCCAGTTGCCGTCCGATATTCTGGTTCCGACGATGCACTGCCAGCACATAGACACCATAGCGGCGACGCAACCGCATCGCGCCCAAGGTTCGTCCGACCATACGGCAACCGGGAGTAATCAGGACCTCGACGGTCTTTGTTTCGACCGCCGAGACCTGATCGACGCGTTTCAGTTCCCGGTTGCTCTGAAGGCTCAGCAACTCGGTCATCTCGGTTCTCAGAACAACCCGGTCTCCGACGTTCAGCGTAACGCCTTTCAGGTTCCGCCGCAGCGATTCATCGCCCCGGATCACGTCGATCAGACGCACACCGGGTCGCTTGAAAAGTTGAACCCCAGTCACCTCGCGCCCGATCAGGTTGCTGTCGGGTGGGATCACAGCCTCGGTAAAGAACTTCATCTTGGATCGGTCGCTGAGCATAGAGGCCATGCTGTCCCGATCCGGCAAAAGGCGGTGTGCGACAAAGCGCAGGTAGATCATTCCATAGATCACCAGCGCGATTCCCAGAGGTGTGACCTCAAAAATCGTAAAGGCCTTCATGCCCTGCGCCCGCGCCACACCGTCGACCAGCAGGTTGGTCGAGGTCCCGATCAGCGTAAGCGTTCCACCTAAGATGGCGGCATAGCTGAGCGGAATCAGCAACTTGGACGCCGGCACGCCGAGAGTGCGTGCAATCTGAACAAAGACGGGGATCATCACAACGACGACGGGTGTATTCGACACCACCGCCGAAGCCAGGATAACGAATGCCATCAACAGGCCAATGGCGATACGTGGGTTGACCTGAGCCTGTTTCTGCGCCGTCGAGGTGAACGCGTCCAGCGCACCGGTGCGAACCAATGCGCCCATAATGATGAACATGGCGCCGATGGTCCAAGGTGCAGGGTTGGACAACACGGCCAGAGCCTTCTGATATGGCAAAATACCCGTCACCAGCATCAGGGCGACGCCCCCTATTGCCACCACTTCGGTCGGGTAAACTTCGCGCAGGAACATGACGAACATGCCCGCAACGATTACCAGCGCCAGAATTGCACTGCCCATATCTGTCAGTTGAAGGAATTGCATTCGTGGTATTCTGTCCGAACCCTAACCTGGCCAACGCGCCTGACGGGCAGTTTCTCGCATTGACAGGGGCAGAGCAAGCCTGACGTGCACTTCAGGGGCCTGCCTGTTGCAGCCGACCACCCACGCGGACCATGTGAACGGACTTGGCCTGCCCGTCCCGGTCGTCCGTTTCAATGAATACACCGCTCAGTGTCGCCTCGCCGGCGGCGGGCGTGAACCGTGTCTTGGGCATGCCGGTGATAAAGCGGCGCATCGGCTCCACCTTGTCCATGCCGATGACCGAATCGTAATCGCCGCACATGCCCGCATCGGTCAGGTAAGCGGTGCCACCTGGTAAAATTTGCGCGTCCGCTGTCGGTACGTGGGTGTGCGTACCAACCACCAGGCTGACGCGCTTGTCGCAATAATGGCCCATCGCCATCTTTTCCGACGTTGCCTCGCAATGCATATCGACAATTACGGCTTGCGCCTGACCGCCACGCGGATGCGATTTCAGGATGGGTTCGACAGCCGAGAACGGATCGTCGAATGGGCGTTTCATGAACACCTGTCCCAACACCTGAACCACCAGCACCTTGCGACCGCCGGGCGCCGTATACAGGCGATACCCCCGACCCGGCGCACCTTTTGCATAATTCACCGGGCGAATGATGCGCGGTTCATTCTCGATGAATTGCAGCATATCCTTCTGGTCGAACGCGTGATCGCCCAGAGTCAGGCAGTCGGCCCCGGCCTCCAGCAGCAGCTTGGCATGGTCCCCGCTCAGACCCATCCCGTTCGAGGCGTTCTCGCCATTGACCACAACGAAATCCAGCCGCCATTCTTCGCGCAAACGCGGCAGATGTTGCTGTATCGCGGCGCGACCTGCGCGCCCCATGACATCACCCAGAAAAAGTATTCTCATTCAATCTGTCCTAAGTGTGGTGTCGGACAAGCACAAGCGGTTAAGCTGCGGACATAACCTGTTGAAACGATTTCTCACGGAGGAATTTGATGCACCGTTTTTTTCTGACAACTTTCGCTGTCGTGACGCTTGCCGCCTGCGAGCAAGCCCCGTCTTCGGGCGATACGGCTCAACTGGCTAACCCGGCGGCTACATTTTGCGCAGACAGCGGCCATCGTTACGAGATCCGAGACGGTGCAGATGGCCAGACAGGCGTGTGCATTCTGTCAGACGGGCGCGAGGTCGATGCCTGGGACTACTTCCGCGAGAATCACACGGGCTGACGGTCACGACCGGAACGTCAGCACCCGGCTTTCGGTAATGACCATATCCAAAGGCTGATCCGTCGGCTCCAACGGCAGTCCTTCGGCCTCCTGAGCGTCAAAGGCAAATCCGATGGCAAGCGTCGGGCGCTTGGCGCGCAATCCTTGCAGCGTGCGGTCGTAGAACCCGCCGCCATATCCCAACCTGCCGCCCTGCGCGTCGAAAGCAACCAGTGGGACGATCAGGATTTCAGGATCGAAATAGTCGTCAATTTCCGGCACCCTGGCCCCAAACGGCCCGTCTTTCAGCGCGCCTTCGGGGGTCCAGCGGGAAAACCGGAGCGGCTGCCCGGCGGCCTGAATCACCGGCACTCCGACAGGACCATAGGCCGAGGCCTCGGCCATCGCCGGCAGTGGGTCGATTTCCGTGCGGATGGGCATGTAGCCGGACAGGGGCACGCCCCTGTGACCAGCCAGAACTTCGGACAACCGCCCTGCAGCGCCAGGCAGGCGCGCATCGAATGCAGCTTTGCGGCGGGCAAAAGCAGCCTTTCGCGCGACAGCTTTGATTTCGGTCAGATCAGTTGTTTCGGTCACAAAAGCACCACGCTGGCAAGGCCAAGGAATATGAAGAACCCCATGACATCCGTCGTGGTTGTCACGAAAGTTCCCGATGCCAGCGCCGGGTCCACACCCAGACGATCCAGCACCACCGGTACTACCGTACCCACGAAGCCGGCGATGATCATATTCACGACCAAGGCTGAACCGATCACGACACCGAGCATCGGAGAGTCGAACCACATCATCCCCACGGTCCCCAACACGATCGCGAAACACAGCCCGTTGAGCAGGCCGACCAGCAACTCGCGCCGGATCACCCGCGCCACGTTCGAGCCCGTTAGGTCGCGTGTCGCCAGCGCGCGCACGGCCACAGTCAGGGATTGCGTTCCGGCATTCCCCCCCATTGAGGCGACTATCGGCATCAGAATAGCCAGCGCCACCAGCTGATCGATCGCCGCCTCGAATTGCGAGATCACCAACGAGGCACAGATGGCCGTACACAGGTTCACTGCCAGCCATGGCAGGCGCCGCTTACTGGTGGCGGCCACACTGTCCGAGATCGAGCTTTCGTCGCTGACACCTGCCAGGCGCAGCATGTCTTCTTCATACTCTTCATCCAGAACGACCATCGCGTCATCGATGGTGATGACACCGACCAACCGCCCGTCTGCATCCACCACCGGGGCCGAGATCAGGTGGTACTGGTTGAAGGCATAGGCCACATCTTCTTCGTCCTGATCGACCGGAATGATGTGCAGTTCCTCATCGGTGATATCCCTCAGCAAAACTTCGCGCCGCGTCGCCATCAGCTTGCCCAGCGTCACCTGCGCCACGGGTTTCAGCCGCGGGTCGACCAGAATGACGTAATAGAACTGCTCGGGCAGGTCATCATTGGCGCGCATGAAGTCGATGGCCTGACCGACGGTCCAGTGGTCCGGTGCCATGACCACTTCGCGCTGCATCAGACGACCGGCCGAGTTTTCCGGGTATGACAGCGCCTGTTCAGCGGCAATACGCTCGGAATCCTCCAGTGCGCCCAGAATGGTTTCCTGCTGTGGTTCCTCCAGATCCTCCAGCAGGTCGACGACATCGTCGCTTTCCATGTCGCGGACCGCTTCGGCCAGAACGTCCGGCTTCAGTACGCCGATCACTTCTTCCCGTACTGCCTCGTCCAGCTCCGACAGGATGTCGCCGTCGAATTCCTTGTCATACAGGCGGATCAGGCGCGCCCGGTCATAGGGATTGATCTGTTCAAGAAGGTCAGCGATGTCAGCCGGGTGCAGTGGCTCCATCAACTCGATCAGCTTGTCGCGATCATCCACGTCCACCGCGTAGAGAATTGCCGCAACCGTCCGGCGGTCCAACGCATAGGCGTCCTCGTCATGGGGCTGGTCGGGTTTGACCTCGTCATTGCCTGTCGTCATGCGCTGCCCCCTTTTTTCGGCGATTGGCCCTTAAATAGAAGAAGCAGCTACCGGAAAACAATGACAATGCTCCGATTTACCCGCATCTTTCGCCCCCTTATGCTGATGGGCGGTTCAAAAAGGGCGGAGAACAGAACTCATGGCGCAAAAGACGCTGTTGAAAGGACGCGTGCTGATTTTCACCGGCTCACCATTCGATGGTGAACCGATCGAAGCCACCAAGATCAGCGAAGCGGTCCTTATCGAGGATGCACATATTTCTGCTGTGGGCTCGGCAGCGGACCTGTCTGCCGCGCATCCCGAAGCGCAGGTGAAAAACTATGGCGATCAACTGATCATGGCTGGTTTCATCGACCCGCATGTTCACTATCCGCAGACCGCCATGATCGCCAGTTGGGGAAAGCGCCTGATTGACTGGCTGAACACTTATACATTTCCCGAGGAGATGAAGTTCGACGCGCCGGAATACGCGTCCGAGATTGCCAACCGCTACCTGGACCTCACCGCGGCCCATGGTACCACGACCATGTGCAGTTTCTGCACCATTCACCCCGAAAGCGTAGACGCTTTTTTCCAAGCGGCGCAGGAACGCGGGCAGCGTGTGGTAGCGGGAAAAACCTGCATGGACCGCAATGCGCCCGAAGGGCTGCGGGACACGGCCCAGACGGGATATGATCAATCCAAAGCATTGTTGGAGAAATGGCATGGGGTGGGTCGAATCTCTTATGCGATCACACCGCGGTTCTCGCCCACGTCAACGCCCGAACAGCTTGAAGCCATGGGCGCGTTGTGGGCTGAAAACCCGGACTGCCTGATGCAAACTCACCTGAGTGAGCAAACCGACGAAATTGAGTGGGTCAAGTCCCTGTTTCCAGATGCACGGGATTACCTTGAGACTTATGAGAAGTTTGGCCTGTTGGGAGGACGGGGTCTGTACGGCCATGTCATCCATCTGGAACCCAGGGAACGCGACCGGCTGCGCGAAGTGGACGCCGCGCTTATTCACTGTCCGACATCGAACACCTTTATCGGTTCTGGTCTGTTCGACATGAACGGGCTCATCCGCGATGGGCATCGGGTCGGTTTGGCCACAGATACAGGCGGCGGTTCAAGCTTTTCGATGTTGCGGACCATGGCGGCGGCCTATGAAATCGGCCAGTTGCGCGGCCGTCCTCTGCATCCAGCGCAACTGCTGTGGCTCGGGACCGTTGGATCAGCCCGAACGCTGCGGATGGACGACAGCATCGGCAACGTCGCACCGGGAATGGAGGCCGATCTTGTTGTTCTGGACCTCGCCTCAACCCCGGCCATAGCGCAGCGCGAAGCCAATGCAGACGATCTGTGGGAGGCCATTTTCCCCACTATCATGATGGGCGACGACCGCGCCGTCGCCGATGTGTGGATCGCGGGAAAGCCCGCGACACACTAAACCTCACCCCTGCAAGGCGCGAACCAACTTGTTTTGCCGTTCGATCACACGGGGCAAATCCAGTGTGGTAATCTGACCATCGCGGACGATTTGCCGACCCTCGACAAACAGATGTTTGACCTTTGGTGGACCGGCCAGCAACAGTGCGGCCGGGTCCCAGCTGCCGGCACTTTCGATGCTGCCGGCGTCCCAGATCGCGATGTCAGCGCGTTTTCCCGGTATCAGGCGCCCACAATCCGGCCGGTTCAAGACGTCGGCCCCGCCTCGGGTCGCGATCTCAAGCGCCTCACGGGCGGACATTGCGTCGGCACCGTTGATGACGCGCTGTAACAACATGGTCTGGCGCGCCTCGACAAACAGGCTGCCATTGTCGTTGCTGGCCGATCCGTCTGCACCCAATCCAACCTTAACGCCCTTGTCCCGCATCGCCCGGACCGGAGCGATACCCGACCCCAACCGACAATTCGAGCAAGGGCAATGGGCCACACCCGTACCGGTGCGGGCGAAAAGGTCGATCTCGCCACTGTCTAACTTCACACAATGGGCGTGCCAGACGTCGGACCCGGTCCACCCCAGATCCTCGGCATACTGTCCGGGACGACATCCGAATTGCGCTTGAGAATAGGCTATATCCTCATCATTTTCGGCCAAATGCGTGTGCAACATCACACCCTTGTCCAGCGCCAGCAGGGCAGCATCCCGCATTAGCTCTCGACTTACCGAAAACGGAGAGCATGGCGCCAGACCCACCCGGCACATGGCGCCCTCAGATGGATCATGAAAGGCATCCACAACCCGGATCATATCTTCGAGGATAGAACGCTCGGTTTCGACCAACCCGTCCGGCGGCAACCCTCCATCGCTTTCACCGATACTCATCGCGCCTCGTGTGGGGTGGAACCGCAAACCCAACTCTGCCGCCGCCGAAATCGTATCTTCCAGACGCGCGCCGTTGGGATACAGGTACAGGTGATCGGAACTGAGCGTGCATCCGGACAATGCCAGCTCGGCCAATCCGATCTGCGCGGACACGAACATCTCTTCCGGGCCGAACCGGGCCCAGATCGGGTACAGCGTTTTCAGCCAGCCAAACAAAAGCGCATCCTGTCCGCCAGGAACCGCACGGGTCAACGTCTGATAGAGATGGTGATGGGTATTGACCAATCCGGGCGTGACGACGCAGCCTTTGGCGCCATGCACCTCTCCGGTTGTCGCCAACCCGTGGCCTATTTGGACAATCTGACCGTCACGTATCAACAGATCGGCACCGGTCAATTCCCGGCGGGTTTCGTCCATTGTCAGGACCGAATCGGCGTTTTGGATCAAAATTTCCGGCATATCGCGCACTCCTGCATTTGCCCGCCTCATGCAAAGGAGTGTCGGCTGGTGGAAAACGGGCTCAAGAACCAGCCGTAGCGATGATAACCCGGGCCGCAAGACGCGGCAACCGGGTTCAATAGGCGCGCAAAACCTCCAAGGCTGCGGCATGTATCTCGGGATTGGCCGCGGCCAGCACCCGACCGCCGTCATGCGCAGGATGACCTTGCCAGTCGGTGACGACCCCGCCTGCGGCCTGAATCAATGCGATCGGTGCCTGGATGTCATAAGCGTTCAAACCCGCTTCGATCACCAGATCAACCTGCCCCGCGGCCAGCAAAGCGTAAGCATAACAATCCATACCGTATCGGGTGAGTTTGGCGCGACGGGACACGGCCCGAAACGCCTCGCCCTCTGCCGCTGTGCCGACTTCCGGGAAAGTAGTGAAGACAATTGCCTGATCCAACGAACCGGTCGCGCGGGTTTTCAGGTCGGTCTTGCCGGTCGGTCCATGAACGAATGCCTGCCCCTCACCGCCTATGAACCGTTCTCCGATATAAGGTTGGTCGATCACGCCCAAAAAAGGGCCGTCCTCGGCGCTTAGGGCAATCAGGACACCCCAGGTTGGTGTGCCGCTGATGAAACCACGCGTTCCGTCAATCGGATCAAGCACCCAGGTCCGCCCGCTGGTGCCCGCGCTTTGACCAAATTCTTCGCCCAGAATCCCATCTTCGGGCCGGTGCATGGCCAGAACGGCACGCATCGCCTGTTCTGCCTCGCGGTCGGCAACGGTGACGGGATCGAACCCCGCGTCCAGTTTATTGTCGGTTTTCAGGTCGGACTGGCGGAAAAACGGAAGAATGGCCGCACGCGCTGCGTCGGCCATTTCTTCGGCAATCTCTAGATCGCTGAGAGGAGAGTTTCGCATGCGCTACCCGTGCGATGGCGCAACCCCAAAGTCAAGATGATCGTCTCAGGCAACGTCACTCAGAACACGCGCCAATTCAAAAAGACGACGACGCTGGTTTTCCGGGATCGAATAATAGGACCGCACCAGATCAAGCGCCTCTTTGTCCCCCATCAGATCGGCCGGCACCGAACTCTTTTCGGATTCGTCCTTTTGAACCTCTTCAAGCCCCTCAAAGAAAAAGCTGACGGGAACCTCCAACGCCTCGGCAATGTCCCAAAGACGCGAAGCACTTATCCGGTTGGCACCCGTTTCATACTTTTGAATCTGTTGAAATTTTATACCAACTTGCTGCGCCAGCTGCTGCTGGGTCATGCCAATCAGCCAGCGGCGATGTCGGACGCGCTTGCCCACATGGACATCGACGTGATGGGTCATTGGTATTCTCCTCTGTTACACAAACAACCGACCGGGATAAAACGACAGCAGCCATCACCGCAAAACTAGCGGGTTGCTGCTTAAGAACTCCCTAATCCGGAACAGGCCCCCAGACCGGCACTACCCAACCAATATTGCCGCATTCGAATTTTTTTTCAAGCAGGTTGAATTCACAACCACGAATAGTTGTTTACGGTTGTACCCTTTTGGCACCCGGCTGATAGGACCCAATGTCGCAGCCGGGGCAGGCCGTCTCGAAATCATCATTCGCGGCTTGCCTTTGGAATTGACAACAGCTCGCCCGCGCCCATCAATGCGCCGAAACCGGAGGGCTGACATGCAGGCATATCGAGTAAAATCCAGCGGCTCCAGAGCCGAGCTTTGCGACGCAGAAGTACCAACGCCGGCCGATGGGCAGGTCCGCGTGGATATCCGGGCTTGCGGCCTGAATTTTGCGGATTTGCTGATGCAAAAGGGTACGTATCAGGAAACTCCCGATGCCCCATTTACACTGGGTATGGAAATCGCGGGAATCATCGATGAGATCGGCAAAAACGTCTCTGGCCTGAAGCGTGGAGACCGAGTAGCGGTTTTTTCGGGGCAGGGTGGGCTGGCCGAATTTGGTGTCTTTGACGCTGACCGGGTCATTCCCCTACCCGCTTCAATCAGCTTTGAAGACGCCGCTGCGATGTTGATTGCCTACGGCACCGGCCACGTTTCACTGCATCATCGGGCGCGGTTGCAACCTGGGGAAACCCTGCTGGTGACAGGCGCTGCCGGTGGCGTTGGCCTTACAGCGGTTGAACTGGGCAAATTGATGGGGGCCACGGTCATCGCCCAGGCGCGAGGGTCCGAGAAACTGGCCATTGCTCAAAACGCGGGTGCCGACCACCTGGTGGATGCGGACGAGGATTTGCGCGAACGGGTTCTCGCACTGGGCGGGGCCGATGTGGTCTATGATGCGATCGGCGGGGACGTCTTCAAAGCGGCCTTCCGCGCCACAAACCCCGAGGGACGTCTGCTGCCCATAGGTTTCGCTGGCGGGGACGTACCGCAGATTCCCGCGAACCATCTGCTGGTCAAGAACCTGACCGTGATTGGCGTCTATTTCGGAGGCTACCTGAAATTCCGCCCCGACGTAATTCACGAAAGCTTTGCCACCCTGTTTCGCTGGCACGCCGAGGGTCGGATCAAACCGCATATCAGCCACGTTCTGCCTTTGCGCGACGTCGCGCACGGCATGCAATTGCTGAAAGAGCGCAAGTCGACCGGAAAGATCGTCATTACGCCCTAACCGATTTACCCGACGACGGCCTTGAGTGGCGTGCGTCCCAGCATGTGAAAATTCTGCCGGACCAAAGCAGCCAACGCATCCACCACAGAATCGCGGGCCCGATCGCCCCCGTACAAATTGATCTTGTGACCGGGCAGCTCTGGCAACGCCCCGCCCGAGTCGATTTGTTCCAGATGCGCGGCCTCGGTGCCGTCCAACATGGCGTGAACAGCCAGATCGGCGCTGACCGTTGCCTCGATCGTTCGGTCGTTTTCGGTTTCAACCGACAATTCCCAAGGAATGCCGACCTCATCCAGCGCGGCAATCACCTGCGGCCGGAACAGGCACCGACGCCCCAGTGCCAGTGGGATGGGACGCTTCCGCCATGCGGACCCACCCGGAGCACCAATCCACCTCAGCGGTAATTCCGCGATGGTCTCCGCACCTTCTGCGCCTGATGCCTCGGTCGTGAGAATCAAGTCACATTCGCCGCGTTGAAACATGTCTTTCAATTGCAGAGAGTATGAGGACACCAATTGCACCCGGACACGTGGGAAATCCGCATTGAACCGCTGCAACACGCGTGGGATCGCCGGATAGACGATGTCGTGGGGCACGCCCAGTACGACCTCACCTTCAAAAGCTTGGTCTGTCAGCTTGGAAATCACCTCGTCGTTCAATGCGATCATCCGCCGGGCATAGGCCAGCAACTGTTCACCGGACGCGGTCAGGGCGATTGTCCGTCCGCTGCGGTCCAGCAAGTCCAGGTCCAGCAACTCCTCTAACCGTTTGAGCTGCATCGAAACCGCAGATTGCGTCAGATGCAGAAACCCGGCGGCGCGCGTAACCCCACCATGATCAGCAACGGCAACAAAAGACCGCAGGGTGGTTATATCCAAATTTCGCATCTTCAAGATTCCTTATGGGACTCTTCATAAACATTCATTTTTAAAATATGTCACGGTACGCCATATAGATCAAGAAGTTTGATCCATACCGCAAACTTCATCACATAACGACGAAAGGGCAAAAGCCATGACCCAAATTGCGATCAAAAAACCACTTGGACTGACACGATCCGGTCAAGGCAGCAAACTTTGGCGTCTGCTGAGCCTGGCCAAGCAGCGTCGCGCGTTGGCGAGGCTCGACGACCGAGCGCTCGAGGATATCGGGGTAACCCGCGCCGAAGCGCGCGCCGAGGCTGATCGCCCGATCTGGGATGCGCCGGATTACTGGTGTAAACACCTGTATTAATTGAAGTTGAGCACCGAATTGGCGGCTTGATCGGGCAAGCCGCCAGATTTGTTGACAGTTTTGCTGAGAATTGGGCCTAAAACTCTTGAAACACAGGCCACTCTCTCCGATATTTGCTGGGAAGCCGGCCTGCAATCGCGGGCTGAGCACAGAAATTTGAAGGGAGATCCTTTATGGCACAATTCGACACGATCCGGACGGCGGCCGGTGCGCGCGCTGCCGAGATTGATGAGGGCCTTCGCGCCCATATGAACAAAGTCTACGGCACGATGTCCGTAGGTATGCTGATCACCTTTGCGGTGGCCTGGGCCGTTGGCACCAGCCCGCAATTGCTGTCGGTATTCCGCGACCCGATCACGCTGAGCCCGAACATTCTGGGCTGGATCGTGATGTTCGCACCGCTGATCATGGTCTTCGCCTTTGGCGCAGCCATCAACCGCCTATCGGCGGCCGGAGCGCAACTGTTCTTCTATGCCTTTGCGGCGATCATGGGCTTGTCCCTGAGCTGGATCTTCGTTGCCTTCACCGGCATCTCCATCGCTCAGGTCTTTCTGGTTACATCAATCGCCTTCGCAGGTCTGTCGCTGTATGGCTACGTGACCAAGAAAGACCTGTCCGGCATGGGTACCTTCCTGATGATGGGCGTGATCGGTCTGATCGTTGCAATGATCATCAACCTGTTCCTGCAATCACCGGCGATCATGTTCGCGGTGTCGATTCTGGGCGTACTGATCTTTGCTGGCCTGACGGCTTACGACACGCAGAACATCAAGAACACATACCTGCAGATGGCCCATTCGGGCGATAAAGAGTGGTTGGGCAAAGCCGCCATCATGGGCGCACTGAACCTGTACCTCGACTTCATCAACATGTTCATGTTCCTGCTGCAACTGCTGGGCAGCCGCGAATAATCGGAGCACAATACCATTTCTTTAAAGGGCGGGTCCTGCGCGACCCGCCCTTTTTTGTTTTGCTTCGGAATGGCTGCAATCACTGTCGCCGGCAGGTTGGCAAGCAGACCGTAAAGGGCATACCTGGTCAGCCACTACACGTCTAAACGGAGAACCCCCACCAATCTGGCGGGGGTGAATGTCCGGGTCTGATTGTTTTCGTCAGCTGCAGTTCAGCGGCACCGCAAAACCCGAGCTGCGCTCGGACGAGCCTTTGCCATAAACATCCCCTGCAGGCAGACAGCCGGTGAAACGCTCGGTTTCCTGGCCAAAGATCGAACCGATCGAAGTATCAACCCTTGTGCTGTTGTTCACGGTGCGCAGAACACCGTAAAGGGTCCCGTTCACATCGACGGTGCTCAGATACAGCGTGGTATCGCTGCCTGTCAGTTCCACCGCGTTCGCGCCAGAGCGGCCACCGTTATCAATGGCGACGCCGGCCAGTTTCTCTGCCTCTACCTTGTCGGATGTTACCCGAATGGTCGAAAGCTCAGCAAGTTCCGCGGGTACATTCGTGGCCTCGGGAAGAAAGGCTGCGGCGCCGGGAACGTCGGAAATCGTGCGGGGTTCACCGTCAATTCCGGTGAATCCTACACCTTCGCGGTTGAACGGATCTTCACAGGCGGTAAGCGTCAGTACGGCCAGTGCGGGCAATATGATTTTTTTCATGACGGTCAACATTTTGGAACGGTTAGCTGAAGCGTAGCGGTACGCTGCACGAAAAAGCAAGCCGCCCTGATTCAGAATACCCGAACGCCTGATGCGCCTCTGCAACGGCTGGACTACCGTGAAATTGCACGTTCAACAGACCATGCACCTTGCGGGCAAACAAAAAAGGACCCTGCGCGTGGCAGAGCCCTTTTGAAACTGTCCAAGCTGGACGGCAGATTACTTGATCTTGCCTTCCTTGTACTCGACATGCTTCCGAACGACCGGATCGTACTTACGAATGGTCATTTTCTCGGTCATGGTGCGAGCGTTTTTCTTGGTCACATAGAAGTGGCCCGTGCCCGCGGTCGAGTTCAGACGGATCTTGATTGTCGTCGGCTTCGCCATGGTTATCTCCTGCGTCCGAAAAGGCAGGGGCCCTTCGGTTGAATTCCTATGAGCGTGCGCTTTTACGCTCTGCACAGCCCATGTCAAGGGCATTCGCACCCATGACGACCGACGATTGATACCCCGCTCAGGCGGGTAAGGCCGGTGCACCCATATAAGTATGGATCTGATTTCGTTGGGCGTCCGTCAGCCCTAGGGCCGAGGCCAGCTGCCGCAAATAGGACGCCTCGCGTTCATTATCCAGACGAATCGCCGCCAGCGACGTGGCATAGACCTGCGTTTTGAGTGGTGCCGCGCAGTCTGCCGCCAACCCCAGAACGTTCATCGGTGCTTCCAGTTGTTCCTGCACGAAGGTTCGTTCCTCATCACTGATGTCGTCGCCCAGCTCTGCAAGAATCGTTTGCTTTTCTTGCGCGTCCAGCTCTCCGTCAGCCTTGGCCGCCTGGATCATCGCCCGCAACATCAGCTTGGCCTGCTCTTCCATCGCCGCGCCGCCCGGAGTGCCTTTGAATACTGTCTCCATCATTTCTGCGGTCTGCTGGCTGCCGGTTTTCGCGGCCCCTTGCATGGCGTTCATCAATCCGCCGAGGCCGGCCGCGCCAGTCGGGTTGGCCATACCCAGCTTGCCGATCATTTCCTGCAAGCCGCCTGCACCGCCCGGCATGCCGAACTGTTCAGCCAGCTTGCCAAGCTGATCGACGCCAAATCCCCCACCTGCCCCGGACATCATGTCCTGCAACCCGGCCATTCCACCCATTTGCTTGTATTTCTCCATCCCCTTTGCCGCGGCAAATCCAACGGCAACCGAGGCCAGCGCCTTCATGAAACTCATGACAATTCTCCCTTTTAACGAGTCGTGCTTTCGTCGAGTAGTTTGCAGTTGAAAATATAGAGACCTATCAAATTCCGAGCGCGCCATTGGAACTGTCGCTGACACGCGGCGTGCATTTCCGCACCATATTCCAAATTTCGGATTTTGGGCCGGAAAACAAATCGCGACGTGAAAACCGGCGCAAAGTTGCAGATCAAAGGCATCATTTGAAAACATCACGATTCCGTGATATTTGCGTATTTGTTCCAAAAAACAAACAACCAACGCAAGGTTGGATCGTCGAGGCACCGGAAACAGGCGACACCCTGTCGGCAGGTTTTTACTGCACGATATTTCCGGGGGGATCTCATGACAGAATGGACGATTCAAGGCGAAGAACTTGCCAATTGCAATTGCAACTTCGGATGCCCATGCCAGTTCAGCGTGCTGCCGACGCATGGCAACTGCGAAGCGGTTGTAGTTTTCGACATTGAAAGCGGGAACTACGGCGACACCGACCTTTCCGGATTGCGCGCTGCAGGCGTTTACTACTGGCCGGGTCCAATTCACGAGGGCAACGGCGAGATGCAGCTGATCATCGATGACAGCGCCACACCAGATCAACGAGCCGCCCTGCAGGCCATCATGTCCGGCGAAGACACCGATGAGATGGCGACCATGTGGTACGTTTACAGCGCCATGGCCCCCACCAAGCACGAAACACTTTACGTGCCCATCGAACTGAACTGGAGCCGGGAAGACCGTACCGGGAGCGCCAGGGCCCAAGGCATATTTGACGTAGAGGTCAGCCCAATTCCGCACATCGTTTCCGGTGCCGCGCACAGGGCCTCGATACAGTTGCCCAACGGATTTGAATATCGCCACGCCGAGGCAGCCTCGGGCACCGCCAAAACCACGGGCGGCGCAATCAGCCTGACCTTTGACGCGACGCACGCGCATCTGGCCCATCTGAATATTTCCGGCCACGGCGTCCTCGGCGCTTGACCGGGGTGATCTGATGACCAATCACCCTGCCCCTCCGCGCCTGGGGGCGGTCGAGCGGCTGATGCGTCAGGACGGCGCCATTGTCCTGGGCAGCGTTTTTTTGATCGTTCTTGCCGCGTCCTGGTACACGATCGCCGGTATTGGAATGAACATGTCGGCGGTCGAAATGACCCGGATGGCCGGCCCAATCGGTGACCCCATGCAAATGGGGGATAGCGCCCTGTGGGGGGCAGGTTTTGCCGTCCTGATCTTCCTGATGTGGTGGATCATGATGATCGCCATGATGACGCCAAGCGCAGCGCCAACAGTTTTGCTTTATGTTGCGCTCAAACGGATGGGCCCCGAGAGGGATCGCGCAGCATTCTACAGTCTGCTTTTTCTGTCCGGCTACCTGGTTGCATGGGCTGCGTTCAGCGCCATTGCGACGGTCGCGCAATGGGGGTTGGAACAGTCCGGCCTTTCGGACGGCCCCATGATGACAATCCGGTCACAGGAGTTTGCGGGCACTGTATTGTTGGCAGCCGGGGTTTATCAGTTGACCAACCTCAAATCCGCCTGCCTGAGACACTGCCGAAGCCCCGCACATTTTCTTTCAGAACACAACTTCCCGGGACCGATGGGAGCCTTTCGTGTCGGGGCCTCACACGGGATCTACTGCCTGGGGTGCTGTTGGGCTCTGATGCTGCTGCTGTTCGTGGGCGGCATTATGAACCTGTATTGGATCGCGGGTATCGCAATCTACGTCGCTGTGGAAAAACTGCTTCCGCGGGCGACCTGGCTTGTTCCCCTAACCGGTATAGCGTTGATCGTCATGGGCGTTTGGCTGATCGCAACTCCTTGGTTTCTTGCGGGCTGAAACGCACATTCTGGCCAAAGGACCGGCCAAATTACGGGTCCTGCATCAACTTGATTAACAGGAGGTACACATGCCCCTTTTCATTACCTACGCGTCCTATTCGCAAGCCGGCATCAAGGGAATGCTGAAAAAACCCGCGGATCGCACCGGTCCCGTCAAGGACCTGCTGAAGAAGGTCGGTGGCAAGCTTTTGGCGTTTTACATGACGACGGGCGACAATGATGTCGTTGTCATCAGCGAGGCCCCGGACGGAACGGATGCCGTTGCAATCGGCATGGCCGTCGCCGCCTCGGGCGCGGTGTCCAAAGTTGAGACGGTGCGTGCCTGGACGGCAAAAGACTTTGTCAAAATTTCCAAGAAGGCAGCCAAACTGACCGGGGCCTATACGCCACCCGGTGGATGATCGGAAAACGCGCGAAGGGCCTGTAAGCCGGATCCTGTTCCGGGGTTGCCCCCTTCGATGACCATTCCTCTAGGCCGTGCATTGCTGCGCGGCTCAAGCTGCCAACCCGGTCCCTCTCGGCCAAGGCGCGCCTAGCGGCGGTTTCGGCTGACACCGACCTGCCCGCGCGGGGACCCTATTCGGCATTGCTCCCGGTGGGGCTTGCCGTGCCGCCCCTGTTGCCAGAGACGCGGTGGGCTCTTACCCCACCGTTTCACCCTTACCCGGGACCGAGGTCCTGGGCGGTCTGATTTCTGTGGCGCTATCCGTCGGGTTTCCCCGCCCGGGCGTTACCCGGCACCGTTGCCTTGTGGAGTCCGGACTTTCCTCTCGGGCTTACGCCCCAGCGGCCATCCGGCCCTCCGCGCGGGGTCGTGGGTATGCCCTGGTTTGGGTGGCGTCAAGAGCAGATGGAGTGGAAGGGGCCAGCCCCTTCTTGGCCTGCGGTCAATTCAACCCCGGGATATTTTCGGCCAGATGAAGAACGGATCAGCTTGGTGCGGTTGGGGGCGTCAGGACGGCAATATCCGCATCGTTGAGCGGGCCGGTTGCCCAAGGGCGATAGCGCAGGCGAATGGCGGCCAGGAGGGTGGCGTCATCAACCTCTGCGGTGAAACCTGCCTGATGCGCCAGAACGCGAAACTGATCCGGGCTTGGGGTTTCATTTCCGACACCTGCGTTGCGTGGATTGGCGAGGCCCTGCCGTTCCAGCCTTTGCCAGTCAAACCGGGGGCCGGGGTCGAGTTTGCGGGCCGGCGCCATGTCGGAATGCCCGATGATGCCGGCTGCCGGTATGGACCAGCGTGCCATGACCTCGCGAAGCAGAGTTTCCAGCACCGCCATCTGAGGGGCGGGAAATGGATGGTCGCCGCGGTTGTCCAACTCAATTCCGATTGAGCGCGAGTTGATGTCGGATTGGCTTTGCCACTCCCCGGCCCCTGCGTGCCAGGCGCGATCCTTTTCCTGAACCAATTGCCATAAGGTACCGTCGGCACCGATCAAGAAATGGGCAGACACTTCAGACGCAGGGTCGCACAAGCGATCCAGAGCTTCGGCAGCGTTGTCCATGGCCGTGTAGTGCAAAACGATCAGAGACGGAGTCAGCCCGCCCCGGCGCGGGCCGAAATTTGGGGAAGGATGCCAGATTGGGTCCAAAGCGTCAGTTGCTGACGGCGCTTCGGAACGGGCTGGGATCCCATCCGCAGGCATAACCGTCACCGTCCGGATCAAGCCCTTTTCGGTCGCGCTGCGGACCGCCATTGGCCAGAAACTCGATCTGCGCCTGATCGGGTGAGGCAAAACGGGCGCAGTTTCGTTGCGCTTTGGCTTGCAGGTTGAAACCAGCGCGGCTGTAGAGTTGCGTACCGACCGGGTTCGAGGTGCTCAGGGCATATTGAACGATATTGGGCTGGCCGTCTGTCCCCCGTTGCGGAACCGCGGTAGGCGCAACGACCTCGTAGGTCTGGCGGTTTTGTTCAATGCGGGCCGCGTCGGATTCGATCGTGCGCCTGTTCGACACCGCCTCGAAGTCCTGTTCATCCGAAATATCGGTATTGTTCGGCACCAGCACAGGTTCACCTGACGTGCTGGCCAGCGCAGCAGCTGTTTGATCGGCGATATCGCTGGCGTCGTCCGTACCGTAGGGTGTTATCGCTCCGGTCGATCCCTGCGCCGAGAGCGGCTCCTCGGAGATTACGGGTGGCGGTGCCAACGGGTTACCCGCCAAGCCCTGCCCGGTCAGTTGCGCCTCACGCTGAGCCTGATACTCGGGTGTGTTAAAGCCGGTGCTCGATACGGGCGTCACCGTATCACATGCCGCGATCAACCCGAGGGCGGGGATCAGAAGCAATCTGCGCATTTGGCTGCTCCGTCTTGCTGTGTCTTGCCTGTCTGAGGCTTACCACCATTTCCCCGGCTTGGCCACAAACCCGGCCGCGCTTTCCAGCACATAGGCGGTGTTGAGCAGATCGCCTTCATCCCATGGGCGGCCAATCAATTGCAGACCCAGCGGCAGACCGTGAGTGTCCAGTCCCGCAGGAACCGAAATGCCGGGCAGACCCGCCAGATTGACGGTAACGGTGAACACATCGTTCAGGTACATCTGAACCGGATCCGCCTCGGTCATCTCACCCAGACCGAAGGCTGCTGAAGGGGTTGCCGGGGTCAGAATTGCGTCGACACCCGCGGCGAAGACATCCTCGAAATCCTTCTTGATCAGGGTTCGAACGCGGCGTGCGCGGTTGTAGTATGCGTCGTAGAATCCCGCCGACAGCACATAGGTGCCAATCATCACACGACGCTGTACTTCGTGGCCGAAACCTTCAGCGCGAGTTTTCTCGTACATCTCGGTGATGCCGTCACCCTGCGCCAGATGCGCGCGGCGGCCATAGCGGACGCCATCATAGCGAGCGAGGTTCGAGGACGCCTCGGCCGGAGCAATCACGTAGTATGCGGGCAACGCGTATTTGGTGTGCGGCAGTGAGATATCGACAATCTCGGCGCCCGCAGCTTTCAGCATATCGGCGCCATCCGCCCACAGCTTTTCAATTTCGGCGGGCATGCCGTCCATACGGTACTCTTTCGGGATACCGATCTTCTTGCCCTTGATGTCACCGGTCAGCATCGCCTCGAAATTCGGCACGGCCAGCTCGGTGCTGGTCGAATCCTTGGGGTCGTGACCGCACATCGCCTCCAGCATGATTGCCGCATCGCGGACGTTCTTGGTCATCGGTCCGGCCTGATCCAGCGAGGACGCAAACGCGACGATGCCCCAGCGCGAACAACGGCCGTAGGTCGGCTTGATGCCAGTGATGCCTGTGAACGCGGCGGGCTGCCGGATCGAGCCGCCGGTATCGGTCCCGGTTGCGGCCAGGCAGAGATCGGCCGCCACTGCCGAAGCCGAACCACCAGACGAACCGCCCGGCGTCAATTGCGCGTCGTCATTGCCGCGCCGCCACGGGCTGACCGCATTGCCGTAGACCGAAGTTTCATTGGACGAGCCCATGGCGAATTCGTCCATGTTCAGCTTGCCCAACATTACGGCGCCTGCATCGGCCAGTTGCTGCGACACGGTGGATTCGTATTCCGGCTTGAAGCCTTCCAGAATCTTCGAGGCCGCCTGCGAGGGCACGCCCTTGGTGCAGAACAGATCCTTGATGCCGATCGGCAGACCACACATCGACGGCGCGTCGCCGCCCTTGATCCGCTCGTCCGCAGCTTTCGCGCGTTCGAGCGCGATCTCGGGCGTCTTGTGGACAAAGGCGTTCAGCGCGTCGGCCTCATCAATGGCTTTAAGGAGAGATTCGGTCAATTCGACCGAGGTCACATCACCCGCTCGCAGCGCGTCGCGGGCCTCGGCCAAGCCCAGTTTGTTCAGATCGCTCATGTCTTACTCCACCACTTTGGGGACAGCGAAAAACCCTTCGCGGGCGTCGGGCGCATTGGCCAGGACCTTGTCCTGTTGGTTGCCGTCCGTGACCACGTCCTGCCGGCGCTTCAGGCGCATCGGCTCGACCGAAACCATCGGCTCGACCCCTTCGACGTCGACTTCGTTCAGTTGCTCGATGAACCCAAGAATGGTGTTGAACTCGGACGCCAGCGCCGGCAGCGCGTCATCCTCGACCTTGATCCGGGCCAGTTTGGCCACCTTGGCGGCGGTGCTTTGGTCAATCGACATCGGCTTCCCTCATAAACGTTAGGGGGCATTTACCCGTCTGCCGCAACAGCCGCAAGACCACTGCGCAACTGTCCAGCAATACCCCTTCCGGAAACGTCAAAGTTGGCCTGAATTCCGGCCCGTCGAGAAAATAAACAGATTAGTTCACTTTTGCCCTTGAAAATCTAAACTGAACTGTTCATTTCGTATTGTGCGAAACAACGCATACCGGAGAGTGACCATGAAAACCTTCATCACAGCCCTTACTCTGTCCGTCGTTGCCCTGAGCACCCCGGCCCTTGCCATTGGCACAACCAGCACCCTGATCCCGGATCTTACGTTTCCTGACCAATCCCCTGAGTCGGTAACGAAAAACCGATCCCCCCTGGACAAGTAATCTTGTCCCTTATCCGGGTCGGGTTCCCCCTCCCCGACCCGGAAATTTCACAATTGAGTGATGCACCTGCCATTGCAAGCCGTTAGGATGTCCGCACCATTCCCGCGTCAAGCGGGCCAGACAACGGAGCAGGACATGAGCGCGCAGATGCAAACGGTTTTGGACGCAATTGACGCGGCCAACGCACAAGACCCCAATCACGAAGACGGGCAGCCAGAGGCCTTGCTGTACGGCCAAAGGATGAGCGCCGAACTGAACCGTTTGTTCCCCGATGCCTCAGAACAGCTGCAAATCGCCGCGCGCGGTCAACATGTCGAGCGTTGGAAGTTGAAACGTACCGAATACCCGGAAGGGCGCGCGGGGTATCTGGCCTGGCGCAAAGCACAAGGCGTCTATCACGCGGACGTTGTCATGGGTCTGATGAAACAGGCGGGATATGACGATGACCAGGTCGATGCAGTCGGACGCATGCTGCGCAAGCAAGGGATCAAGCGAGATGCTGACGTTCAGGCGCTGGAGGATGTGATCTGTTTCGTGTTCCTGAAATGGTATTTCCAACCCTTCGCCGCAAAACACACCGACGAGAAGATTCAGCGTATTGTTGAAAAGACGGCCGTGAAAATGTCGGCAAAAGGCCGGACGCGTGTTCTGAAGGAATTCGAACTGCCGGAACCTTTGGCGGCGGCTTTTCAGTCCTGAGCCGGGCTTTTTATGTCCCAAGAGGTGATCTGATGGACGATCTGCGGCTTTTGCTGGACTTGCACAAAGATGGAGATCGCCAGGGCCCCGGCAGCCCTGCCACGACGCGGCGCGCAATGGACCTGGCAGGGCTTACGCACCGAAAGGGCTTACGTATCGCCGATATTGGCTGCGGCACAGGGGCAGCGAGCCTGATTCTGGCACAGGATCTCGACGCCGAGATCGTGGCGGTGGATTTACTGCCCGAGTTTTTGACAGAGCTTGAGATCCGGGCTGCGTCTGTAGACGTGGCGCGGCGCATCCGGACCTTGCCCGTGTCGATGGAAGCGTTGCCATTTCAGGATGCGAAACTGGACGTAATTTGGTCCGAGGGCGCTATCTATAACATCGGCTTTGAGACAGGCATTCGAGAATGGCGCCGGTTCCTGAAGCCGGATGGCATTCTTGCCGTATCGGAATTGACGTGGCTGACGCAGGACCGACCGGATGAACTGACGCAGCATTGGGCTGGCGAATACGCCGAAGTTGGCCTTGCCTCCGAAAAGATCGCGCAGCTAGAGGCAAATGGTTACGCCCTGCTGGGTTACTTTCCGCTGCCGACGGACTGCTGGCTGGATATGTATTACCGTCCCCTGCAGCTCAGGTTCAGTGCGTTTCTCGAGCAGCATGAACAGTCAGAGCAAGCCCGCGCGCTGGTCGAGGCGGAGCAGGCCGAGATCGATCTTTATGAGCGGAACGCGGCTTTTGTCAGCTATGGATTTTATATCGCCCAAAAACTGCCGGATTAGGCACGTGGATTGATGAGGGTCCTTCGGTAGACCTCGATCATCCAGCCCAACATCACAGCGTTCAGAATGTGCCACATGAAATGTGTCCCCAAGGGAAATTGCCCGCAAACCGGCATGTCCAGCGCCCGGAAGGTGATCGAGGCGATCAAAATCAACGCGCCGACGGCCAACCCACCTGCAATTCGCGGTGCGTGCGCCCGAAGCAAAAATGCGTAAATGAGGATCAGCAAAGGAACCGGCGCATAACCTGCTGTGCTGCCCAAGCCGGGAATCAGTCGAAAGACCGGGACTGTCAGCGCCGCGTAAGGAAAGAACAACAAGGTCAGGCCCAGCGATTGCCACGGCCCCAAACCCCACACATCGCGGTTCACGGCAAAGATATAGACCAGAATGAAAGACAGTATTGGCGTGGTATCTGCGATCGCGGCCCAGATCTGAGCATGTGTGTGAAACAGATAACTGCCCACACCGATAATCGCCAAAAGTACCACCAGCAGGCTCGCCAATGGCGCCTTTTGCCCCTGCAACCTGCGCCACATGATCAACGCGGCTACAAGAAAAGCGGCGTTTGTCACAGCATTGATCGGCTCGGCCCAATAGGCGGGCGACAACCGCTCGCAATAGCTGTCAATTTGCTGTGTCCAGTCCATAGATTTTTACATACCGGATGCTAGGCTGCATCCAATAGTATCTCGGGAGGATTTTTTCATGAATATCATCTGGCTGGGGCATGGCAGCTTTCGCATTGAAACCGAAGGCCAGGTTCTGCTGATCGATCCGTGGCTCACCGGCAACCCGGTCCTGCCCGAGACCCAACACGATGCCGCAGTCGATGGCGCGACGCATATTCTGCTGACCCACACCCACTTCGACCACGTGGTCGATGTGTTGCCGCTTGCCAAGCATCTTAGCATTCCGGTCGTCGGGCAATACGACCTGATGGGATACTGGGCCGAAGCCGAAGGCATCGAAACCGTCGGCTTCAACAAAGGCGGTACGGTTAACCTGAATGGTGTGAAGGTCAGCATGGTGCCCGCCTCTCACAGTTCAACGTTCTCAACGCCGGACGGGCTGCGAACAGGCGGGACTGAGGTCGGCTTCATGATCGGGGCCGAAGGGCGCGTGGTCTATGTCTCGGGGGATACCGACATCATGGCGGATATGGAGTGGATGGGGGATTACTACAAACCCGACATCGGCATCCTGTCAGCTGGAGGCCACTTCACCATGGACATGAAGGGCGCGGCCTATGCGGCCAAGCGCTATTTCAACTTCAAGACCATCATTCCCTGCCACTACCAGACTTTCCCGATCCTCGAACAATCGGCCAAGGCGTTGGCCGGCGAGCTGCCTGGCGTCGAGGTGATCGAACCTGAAGTCATGAAAAGCATAACCCTCTGATGCCCGCGTCCGATTTCAGCCCGCAGGAATATGCCGCGCGCCTTGCAGCCACTCGGGCAGCAATGGATCGACAAGGCGTGGAAACACTACTGGTCACCGACCCCTCCAACATGGCCTGGCTGACCGGCTACGACGGGTGGAGCTTTTACGTCCCTCAGATGGTAATCCTGCACCGTGCGGGCGCTCCGCTGTGGTGGGGCCGCACGCAGGATAAGGCCGGGGCACAGCTGACCACGTGGCTGCAACCGCAAGACCTGCATGACTGGCCTGAAGAACATGTGCAGCACCCGGATCACCACCCGATCGAGTCCCTGGTCGACCTGTTGCGGGATCGCGGCTGGACAACCGGGTTGGGCGTCGAGATGGACAATTACTACTACTCGGCCGCCAGCCACCGGATCCTCGAAACTGCTTTTGGGGCGCGGGCCCTGTGCGATGCCACCGGGTTGGTTAACTGGCAGCGCGCGGTCAAAAGCGACACCGAAATCGACATGATGCGCAAGGCCGGGCGCTTGACGGCGCATATGCACGCGGTCCTGCGCGAGACCTTTCGGGAAGGCTTGCCCAAGAACCAGCTAGTAGCCGAGGTTCAAGCCGCCGGTATCGCTGGGCTGCCCGGTCTGGCGGGTGACTATCCGGCGATCGTGCCAATCGCGCCGTCCGGTGTCGAAGCTTCTGCCTCGCACATCACCTGGAACGACAGGCCATTGACACTCGGTGAGGCAACCTATTTCGAGATTTCCGGCTGTTTCCGTCGTTATCACTGCCCAGCCAGCCGCAGCCTCTTTCTGGGCGATCCTCCTGCAGCTATCCAGCGGGCCGAAGATGCAGTTCTGACCGCCATCGACGACGCCCTGCAGGTCGCACGCCCGGGCACCACCTGCGAAGAGGTCGCGCAGCGTGTCTATGATAGCTTTGCCAAAGCAGGTTACACCAAAGCCAATCGAACCGGCTATCCTATCGGTCTCAGCTATCCTCCGGATTGGGGTGAGCGCACCATGAGCCTGCGCCCCGGCGACACGACGGAGTTGCAGCAAAACATGACTTTTCACCTGATGCCGGGGCTTTGGACCGCCGATTGGGGGCTTGCAATAACCGAAAGCTTTGTCGTGACACCGCACGGTGGCCAGCCCTTGGCCGCCATTCCCCGCGCAATGGTTGTCAAACAGGTCTGACCCTTCTGGCTACTCTTTGGCGTCGGCCTTACGCTGCGCGGCAAAGAACACCCGAAGCAGTTCGGCGCAGTCATCGGTCGCAATACCATCGTAGACTTCCGGAACATGGTGGGCCTGTGGGTGGGAAAACACCCGCGCCCCATGGGCCACCCCCCCTGACTTCGGATCGGACGCGCCATAGTAAATTCGCCCGATCCGCGCCGCGGCCATGGCCGCCGCACACATGGCGCAGGGTTCGAGTGTCACATAAAGATCATACCCCGGCAACCGCTCGGACCCCGCCGCGGCGCAGGCCGCGCGCAACGCAAGAATTTCTGCATGAGCCGTGGGATCGTTCAGTTCGCGCGTCCGGTTCCCTGCCGATGCAACGACGCGGCCATCGGGCGCAACGATTACTGCGCCCACCGGCACTTCGCCCCGGTCCGCCGCCGCGCGTGCCTCGTCCAGTGCTTGCTGCATGTGCGATCTGAATGTCATGCCTCTGACTGCCCCAGAAACCTGCCTTTCGCAAGCCGCGCAGATGGGTTATGGCCGGGGAATGAGCAACACCCCTCCCCCAGGCGACCGGATCGCCAAAGTGCTGGCCCGTGCCGGTGTCGCCTCGCGCCGCGAGGCAGAACGCATGATCGAAGCCGGTCGCGTGACCGTGAACGGCAAAGCGATCCAAAGCCCCGCCCTGAATGTGACCGCAAAAGACAAGATCACAGTGGATGGTAAACCGGTTTCCGAACCCGAGCCATCTCGGCTGTGGCTGTACCACAAGCCTGCCGGGCTGGTGACAACCGCGCGGGACGAAAAAGGGCGCGAGACGATTTTCGACAAGTTACCGGATGACATGCCCCGCGTCATGAGCGTTGGACGGCTGGACCTGAACTCTGAAGGGTTGTTGTTGCTGACAAATGACGGCGGCATCAAGCGCAAGCTGGAATTGCCTTCGACAGGCTGGCTGCGAAAGTACCGGGTGCGTGTCAATGGCCGCCCCAAAGACGAAGAATTTGAACCACTGCGCAAAGGCCTGACCGTCGAAGGCGAGCGATTCCAGCCCATGACCGTGACGCTGGATCGCCAACAAGGTGCCAATGCATGGCTGACGATCGGGCTGCGCGAAGGCAAGAACCGCGAAATTCGACGTGCAATCGAAGATATCGGCTTCGTGGTGAACCGCCTGCTGCGCGTCTCCTACGGCCCGTTCCAACTGGGCAACCTGAAACCCGGCGAGGTCGAAGAAATCCGCCGCCGCGTATTGCGCGACCAATTGGGGCTGGACGGGGATACCAAACCAGAGGCCGTTGCCAAGCGTCCAGCTCGCCCGCAGCGGAAACGGCCTTCCGTCGGCAAGAAACCCCGCAAGTGACGCAAGTTACCTTACCTTCCCCCTAGCGCGATGACCTTACATCCCCTACATTTTTCGTGAAAGGCTCAGTGGGGGAATACATGTCCGGCTCAGGAATCCAAAATCTGGCCTATGCAGCGCTGTTGATTCTGCTGTTCGGTGTCTGCACCGGCCTGCTTGGAGGTCTGTAGGGCGATGGCCAAAAGCTATGGCGGAAAGTACAGCCCGGAAGGCGGTTCCGACCCCGAGGATCAAACACGTCGCGGTCAGTTCGACGGTGCCCGGGTTGAACCGGCCGGTGCGCGGGCCAATGTCCTGTTCCTGCCAGCGGTTCCACTGATCTTTTTGTCCCTGAACGACGGCGCTGTCGGTATGACAATCGGTCTTGTGGCGGCTGGACTTTTGACAGCTGCCGCGTTCCTGCTGCGCGAAGGGCTGCGCGCCGAGGCCGCCTATAACGCGCGCCGTACCGCCCGCCGACCGGCCATTCCGCGCAAGATTTTCGCCAGTGTCCTGACGGGCCTGGGGGCCGCGCTGGCATCGTATCGGTCTGAATACCTGGATGCCGAAACCGCCGCACAGGCCAGTCTTTTGGCACCTGTATTGTTCGGTTTGGCGGCAACAGTTCTGCATTCCACAGCCTTCGGGTTCGACCCGATGAAAGACAAGGGAATGGATGGCATTGATACCTTTCAGCAAGATCGTGTCGCCCGCGTTGTCGAGGATGCGGAAACGCATCTGTCCGAAATGACAGACGCCATCAAACGCGCCGGAAACCGCAAGATCGAAGCGCGGGTCGAACGGTTTCAGGACACTGCTCGCGATCTGTTCCGTACGGTCGAAGAGGATCCGCGTGATCTGGCTGGTGCCAGAAAGTACCTGACGGTCTATTTGCAAGGCGCGCGCGATGCGACAATCAAGTTCGCCGATGTTTACGCACGCACGCGCGATGCGCAGGCTCTGGCAGATTTCTCCGCACTGCTGGATGATCTTGAACAGAATTTTGCTGCACGCACCCGGAAGATGCTGCTGGATGACCGCAGCGATTTGACAGTTGAAATTGACGTGCTGCGCGACCGGCTGCAGCGCGAGGGCGTCCGGTTGGACTGACCGGCCATTTTTGAGCGAGGATTATCCCCATGTCCGATACCATAAAGAACAAAGCGGTCGAGGCCGAAACTCTGGTGCAGGAAGTCACCGCCGTCACCCTGCCCGAACCCCATGCCGAGGTCGTTGCGCTGGAGGAGGCGGACGAACCGGTGGGCGCCGAAATCCGCAAGCGGATGGGTGAAATCGATATGGGAAACACCAACTCGATCGTGTCTTTTGGTTCGTCCGCGCAGGCTGAACTGCAAGAGATCAGCCAGGCCATGTTGGCCGATGTACGCAACAAGGATGTTGGACCGGCGGGCGACAGCCTGCGCAACATCGTGACGACAATCCGCGGTTTCTCAGTCAGTGAGCTGGACGTGCGTCGCGAACGCAGTTGGTGGGAGAAGCTGCTGGGCAAAGCGGCGCCTTTCGCCAAATTCACCGCGCAATACGAAGAAGTGCAAAGCCAGATCGACCGCATCACCGACGATCTTCTTGGGCACGAGCACACGCTGTTGAAAGACATCAAGTCGCTCGATCTGCTCTATGAAAAGACGTTGGAGTTTTACGACGAACTGGCCCTCTATATCGCGGCGGGTGAGGAAAAGCTGACCGAACTGGACAGCCACGATATCCCGGAAAAAGAGGCGGCGGTTGAAGCTGCCCCAGAAGAAGAACAGGTGATGAAAGCGCAAGAGCTGCGCGACCTGCGCGCCGCGCGCGACGATCTGGAGCGCCGGGTTCACGACCTTAAACTCACACGCCAAGTGACGATGCAATCGCTGCCCTCGATCCGTCTGGTACAGGAAAATGACAAATCGCTGGTGACCAAGATCAACTCGACCCTGGTCAATACGGTACCGCTCTGGGAAACCCAGCTGGCACAGGCCGTCACCATCCAACGCAGTGCCGAGGCGGCGGCGGCTGTGCGCGGGGCCAATGATCTGACCAACGAATTGCTGACGTCGAACGCGGAAAACCTGCGGCAGTCGAACAAGATGATCCGCGAAGAAATGGAGCGTGGCGTCTTTGACATCGAAGCCGTCAAAAAGGCCAATGCAGACCTGATCGGTACAATCAACGAAAGTCTGGCCATTGCGGACGAAGGCAAGGCCAAACGCGCCGCCGCCGAGGAAGACCTGAAAAAGATGGAGGCCGAGCTGCGGGACACTCTGGCTGCTGCAAAGGCCCGGCGCGACGGAACCGGCGATAACGCCGGCACTGCAGTTCCGGGCTAAGGCTGGATCGGGCGTGCGGCCAGTAGATTATGTGAAACCTGCGTTAGCGTTGGCATCCCTGCTGGCGCTTGCCAATTGTGATGAGGCTTTGACGAGCTCGGTCTCTCTGCCGCCGCCTCCTGTACAGCCGGAACCTGCTGCAAATGCGTATGTCCCGCCATCGGCAGCCAGCCAGGATCTGGCCCGCTTCTACGCCCGGGTCGAGCGCGACCTGCTTACCAGGGGACTGTTGCGCACCGATGGAGGTGGGCCGGACACGCCTTATGATGCCGACGATCTGGCGCGCAATTTCGAAACCATCGCTTTTTACAGCGAATATCCGGATCACGCGATTTCAATCGGATCGCGTCAGACCGACGGTCAGCTTAGCCGCTGGTCCGGGCCTGTGCGTGTCCAGACAGAGTTTGGCCCGTCGGTAGCACCAGAAGTCCGCACGCAGGATGCAGCGCAGGTTGATGCCTATGTCAAACGTTTGGCGAAACTGACGGGACATTCCATTTCGACCGTAAACCGCAAGGCAAACTTCCATGTCTTCTTTGCCGGCAAGGACGACAGCAGTTACGTGGTCACGCGCCTCAGGCAATTGATTCCGAATATCAGTCAGGCGTCTTTGGATCTGGTTGCTAATCCGCGCGCCAATTTCGATTGTTTTGTGTTTGCCTCGGCGACGCGAACGTCGCCGCACAAATATGTGCGTGCCGTGACGCTGATCAGGGCCGAGTTGCCGGATCTGGTCCGACGCAGTTGCATTCACGAAGAGATCGCTCAGGGGTTGGGCCTGTCCAATGACAGCCCAAACGCGCGACCGTCGATTTTCAACGATGATGACGAGTTCGCCTTGCTGACAAGCCACGACGAGAAGTTGCTGACAATGCTTTATGATCCGCGCCTTGAACCCGGCGTAGCCGTCGACGAGGCCCGCCCTGTGGTGCGGATCATTGCACGCGAATTGATGGGTCAGTCGCTCTGACCCCCTAGGACAGGAGAACCCAAATGGGAATTTTCGATTTTCTGACCGGAGAATTCATAGACGTCATTCACTGGGTGGATGACACCCGCGACACCATGGTCTGGCGGTTCGAGCGCGAAGGACATGAAATCAAATATGGCGCCAAGCTGACCGTGCGCGAAGGTCAGGCCGCTGTGTTCGTGCACGAGGGCCAGCTGGCGGATGTTTTCACGCCGGGTCTCTATATGCTCGAGACCAATAACATGCCGATCCTGACGACCCTTCAGCATTGGGATCATGGCTTTCAATCGCCTTTCAAGTCCGAGATTTACTTTGTCAACACCACCCGGTTCAACGATCTGAAATGGGGAACCAAGAACCCCATCATGTTGCGTGACCCCGAGTTTGGCCCCACCCGCATTCGTGCGTTTGGCACCTATACTGTGCGGGTCAAGGACCCGGCCAGGTTCCTCGTCGAAATCGTCGGAACCGATGGTGAATTCACCATGGACGAAATCAGTTTTCAGATCCGCAATATCATCGTGCAGGAATTCAGCCGCGTCATCGCCGGGTCAGGCATTCCGGTTCTGGACATGGCCGCAAACACCGCCGATCTGGGCAAGCTGATCGCCGCAGAAGTCTCTCCGGTTCTGGATGGATACGGGTTGGAAATGCCCGAATTCTACATTGAAAACATATCGCTGCCGCCAGCAGTTGAAGCTGCGCTGGACAAGCGGACCTCAATGGGGTTGGCCGGAGATTTGGGAAAGTTCACACAGTATTCGGCGGCCGAAGCGATGACAGCCGCCGCGAACAATCCGGGCCAGGGCGGTGGCATGGGCGCCGGTCTTGGCATGGGAATGGGCATGGCGATGGCTCAGCAGATGTCAAACATGGCAGCGGGTCAACCGTCCGGTCCCTGGGGCAGTTCCGCACCCGCTGCACCGCAACCAACAGCGCATATGGCACCGCCACCACCGCCGCCCGTCGAGCATGTCTGGCACATCGCCGTGGACGGAAAGACAAGCGGGCCATTCTCGAAAGCCAAGATGGGACGCATGGCGACGGACGGCGAAATCACACGTGACACCTTTGTCTGGACCGCTGGTCAGGATGGCTGGAAAAAGGCGGGCGACGTGCAGGAGCTGGCTCAGTTGTTCACGATCCTGCCGCCGCCGCCTCCGGGCGCATGACGCCGACGGAAAGCTTGATTTCTGACGTTAAAGTAAGACCTGACAACCAATTGAAAGACTCAGACAATGAAGATTTCCGCCAGCTATTCCAAATCACAGATCATCCTGCACTGGTTGACTGCTCTTTTGATCCTGATCGCATGGTTTACCGGCGACAATATGGGCCGGGTATTGCGAGCCCGATTTGAAAGCGGCGCGACGGGTTTCGAGGGCAACACACCGCATGTCTGGATCGGCAGCGCCGTATTCGTGTTGGTTGTGATCCGACTGCTCATGCGGTGGCGACAGGGCACGCCGGGCCCGTTGCCGGGAAACTCGGATCTGATGAATCGGGCGGCAGAATGGGGCCACCACCTGTTGTATGCTGTGATGATTGCCGTACCCGCAACAGGTGCTCTGGTGTGGTATGGAGGTATCAAAGCGGCAGGAGAGTTGCATGAAATCGCGGCAAATGCCCTGTTGCTTGTAGCCTTGGGTCATGCCCTGGCAGCGATCTGGCACCAATGTGTCAAAGGCGATGGCGCGCTGGAACGGATGCGCCTGACCGCCCGAAGGTAAAAGCCCTGGTCAAATTCATGCCCACGACATCCAATCCATCGCCAGTATCCAACGAACACCGGTTTCCCTGCAATCAGTGCGGCGCGGACTATAGGTTCAATCCTGGCGATGGCACATTGACCTGCGATCACTGCGGCCATTCCGAGGCGATCGGGGCCGGCCCATGGGGTGGCGCCAGCCTGAAGGAACTGGATTTTGATGCGGCCATCGCCGACAAACTGCCTGAAGCCGAAATCGAGGAAACGCGCGTTCTCTCCTGCCCGAACTGTGCCGCTCAGGTCGAGTTTGATCCAAACACGCACGCCGCTGAATGCCCGTTTTGCGCCACTCCGGTAGTGACCGACACAGGCGTCAGCCGGCATATCAAGCCGCGTGGCGTTTTACCCTTTGTCTTGGACGAACGGGCAGCGCACAAGGCGATGGGGGACTGGCTTGGTCGGTTGTGGTTTGCGCCGAACGGTTTGAAAGACTACGCCCGCAAGGGGCGAAAAATGCAGGGAATTTATGTCCCCTACTGGACTTTCGACGCCAATACCAAATCCAGCTACAGGGGTGAACGAGGCGTCGTTTATTACGAGACGCGAACCGTTATGCGTGATGGCAAACGGGTTCAGCAACAAGTCGCCAAAGTGCGCTGGTCTCCAAAATCCGGACGCGTTGCGCGTTTCTTCGACGACGTGCTGGTGCTGGCCTCTCGGTCGCTACCGAAATCCTATACCGATGCGTTGGAGCCCTGGGACCTGCCCGCGCTGGAGCCCTATCAGCCCGAATACCTGGCAGGCTTTCGGGCCGAGGCCTACACCGTTGAATTGCAGGATGGCTATACAGAAGCTCGTAGTCACATGGCCCGGGTCATCGAGCGCGATGTACGTTTTGATATCGGAGGCGACCGTCAGCGCATCCACAATATCGACACGGACATCCGAGACGTGACCTTCAAACACGTTCTGCTGCCGGTTTGGTTGGCGGCCTACAAATACCGCTGCGAAACCTATCGCTTTGTTGTGAACGGACGGACAGGACGTGTTCAGGGAGAGCGCCCCTGGTCAGCCATCAAGATCACCATCGCCGTAGTTCTGGGCTTGTTGGTTGCCGCAGGTGTCGGCTATTTGGTCGCGACTGGGCAGCAATAGTTCCGCCCTCATGTGTTTCGGTAAACCCGTTGCGTCGGGCCTTGAAACTCGGGGAATCTGACGTCATCCTGCGCTTCGTTTGGGGGGAGGCCGAGTTGACATTGGATGTTCTGAACAACCTGCTCGAGAACCGACACTCGTGCCGCGCTTTTTTGCCCGATCCCGTTCCTAAAGCTGTGATCGAGCAGATTCTGATCAGTGCGACCCGTGTTCCAAGCTGGTGCAACGCGCAACCCTGGCACGTCCATGTGACAAGCGGCGCCGAAACCGATCGGTTTCGTGAGGCGCTGTGTCAAGAAGCAAAAACCGGCACCCCAGCTCCGGACCTACCATTCCCCAGCTCGTACAGTGGCGTCTATCAGGATCGCCGCCGCGCATGCGGATGGGCGTTGTACGAGGCGGTGGGGATCGAAAAGGGTGACCGCGCCGCCTCGGCGCAGCAGATGATGGAGAATTTTTCTCTGTTCGGTGCCCCGCATTGCGCGATTATCTCCAGCCCCGCTGAGCTCGGCCCGTATGGCGCAATGGATTGCGGCGGCTTCGTTACAGCCTTTACGCTGGCGGCCCAGGCGCTAGGGATTGCGAGCATTCCACAAGCGGCCGTGGCATCTTACAGTCCTTTCCTGCGACGCTATTTTCAGGTTCCGGAAGACAGGATGATCTTATGCGCAGTTTCGTTCGGATACCCGGACAGCGAACACCCAGCAAACGCCTTTCGCACGGAACGCGCAGGGTTGGATGAAGTGGTATTTTGGCACGAATGAACCTGCCGATGTGCAAGACGGGAGAATGAATTGCGCGCCCTGCTACAAAGAGTGTCACGAGCACAGGTTTCGGTCGACGGATCTGTCATCGGGCAGACCGGCCCCGGGCTGACGATCCTTGTGTGCGCTATGCAAGGCGACAGTGAGGAACAGGCCTCTAACCTGGCAGCAAAAATCGCCAAGCTTCGGATATTCAAGGACGACGCCGGCAAGATGAACCGGTCCATTCTGGATATCGGGGGATCGGCCCTTGTCGTAAGCCAGTTCACGCTGGCGGCGGACACGTCACGCGGTAACCGGCCTGGGTTTTCGAATGCCGCCGCACCGGAACAGGGCGAACATCTGTACGAGTATTTTGCGCAGCAGTTACAGGCACAAGGAATCGCGGTCGAAACAGGTCAGTTCGGGGCCGATATGGCTGTTGAACTCGTCAATGACGGCCCGGTTACAATTTGGGTTGAAAATCAGTGAACCAAGCAGAGTTGGCAATCAAGATCTGGCAGGCGGGTGTCGATGCCGTGGGCGGGTATTCTGCCACAAGGGCGGCACTGCCCGACGTCTCAAGACCCGACCGCATTCTCGCAGTTGGCAAGGCCGCGGCCGCTATGGCCCGCGCGGCTTTGGATCAGTTCAAAGCAGTTCCGACCCTTGTCGTTACAAAGGATGGTCACGGGCGCGACCTGCCCGCTGATGTCGACGTGATCGAGGCTTCGCACCCAGTCCCCGACCAGCGCAGCCTGAAAGGCGGTGTAGCCCTGCGCAAGGCGGTTGAGGAGATGGGGCAAGACACTCACCTGCTGTTGCTGGTCTCAGGCGGTGCTTCCTCGCTGGCCGAAGATCTGATGCCGGGCAGGACACTGGCCGATCTGGAAAACCTCAATCGCCGGCTTTTGTCCGAAGGCCTTGATATCAAGGCCATGAATGCCGAACGGCGCAAGCTGTCCCGTATCAAGGGCGGTGGTTTGCTGTCGCACTTCACGGGTCAGCAAGTCACCGTTCTGGCGATCTCAGACGTTCCCGGCGACTCGCTTGGTGTCATCGGATCGGGGATAGGAGCCCTGCCCGAACACTATGGCTTTCAGGCCACCACAAAGATTATTGCGTCCAACGCCCACGCCCGGACTGCGGCCGAGGCTGCCGTGCACGCGGCCGGGCTGGACGTGCTGGCAAATGAAGAATGCCTGCATGACGACTTTCTTCGGGTTGCAGCAAAGCTTGGTCCCCGCCTGAGAGCAATGGAAAACGGCGTCATGGTGTTTGGCGGAGAACCCACAGTCGTCCTGCCCGAAAATCCCGGCTGGGGTGGCCGCAATCAGGCATTGGCCTTGGCGCTGGCTCGGGAAATTGCAGGCTGTGACGGTCTTACCCTGGTGGTCGGCGGAACGGACGGAACAGACGGCCCGACCGACGCGGCTGGTGCGGTCGTGGATGGCCATACCTGGAAAGAAGAAGCCGCAGGCGCCTTGGACAGAGCGGACAGCGGCTCCTTCCTTGACAAGGCGGGGGCGCTGCTCGTCACCGGCCCGACCGGCACAAACGTCATGGATCTGATTGTCGCAATGAGGTGTTAGATTGACGTTTTTGCCCTTCAAGAACATAGCGAACAGCTTGAAACTGATCGGATGACGCCCGCTCACAATTCCCTCTGCGACATCGAAGAATTTCCTGACCTCGGTATACGGTTGTCCGATGGTTGCCGCTTGTCCGCACGGGTCTGGCGACCCGTAGATGCCGAGAAATCACCGGTTCCGGCTATCCTTGAATACCTGCCCTATCGCAAGCGCGATGGGACCACCGCCCGGGACGCGCTGACGCATCCCTGGTTCGCCAAACGCGGCTATGCCTGCATTCGCGTGGACATGCGCGGCAACGGTGACAGCGAAGGGCTGATGGAAGATGAATACACGCAGCAGGAGCTTGATGACGCGGTCGAAGTGATCCATTGGCTGGCTGACCAGCCCTGGTGCAGTGGCACGGTCGGTATGATGGGGGTCAGTTGGGGCGGTTTCAACGCCCTTCAGGTCGCCGCAATGAGACCAGATCCGCTCAAGGCTATAGTCACCTTGTGTTCGACCGCAGATCGATACGCTGATGACATTCATTACAAGGGCGGTTGCCTGCTGAATGAAAACCTCGGCTGGGGCGCGACGATGTTGTCCTATTCCTCGCGTGCACCGGACCCCGAGCTTCGCCCGAACTGGCGCGAGCTGTGGATCGACCGGCTTGAAAACGAGCCTTTCCTTCCATCGATCTGGCTTCGGCACCAGACGCGCGACACTTATTGGCAGCATGGTTCGGTTTGCGAGGATTTCGGGGCAATTCAGGCCGCGACGCTTGCAATCGGCGGCTGGGGTGACGCGTACAAGAACACTGTCCCTTGGCTGGTCGAGGAACTGAACGCGCCTGTCAAAGGTATCGTTGGCCCGTGGGTTCACAAGTATCCCCATTTCGCGGTGCCGGAACCTCGGATCGGCTTTCTTCAAGAAGCGCTGAGATGGTGGGATCATTGGCTCAAGGGTCACGACACGGGCATTGAGGATGACCCTGACTATCGCGCCTACCTGATGGATGGTGTTCGCCCCGCGCGGTGGTACACCGAACGTCCCGGGCGCTGGATAAGCCAAGCCGCAGGTGCGACTTCTCATCTTAACACACTGGATCTTTCGCTGGGCGATGGGGGGCTGGGGATTTCAGGGCCGTTGGATGCCCGAATCCGATCACCGCATCATTGCGGGCTGGAAGGCGGCGAATATTGCGCCATTTGGCTGGGTCCCGACATGCCCGGTGACCAGCGCGCAGATGATGCCCTGTCGGCTTGTTTCGATAGTGCCCCGCTAAAGACCGATCTGGATATTGTAGGTGCTCCGCGCATTCGTCTGAAGCTCAGCTCTGACAAACCGCAGGCACAAATGGCCGCCCGCCTGAATCACGTCCACCCCGATGGTGCCACGACCAGAATTACCTACGGGGTGCTGAACCTCAGCCACCGCAACAGCCATGCCGAGCCCTCGCCTCTGCGCGCGGGCGAGGTTTACGATGTCGAGCTGGATCTGGACCACATCGCCTACAGGGTTCCCAAGGGGCATCGCCTACGCGTCGCCATTTCCAGCACCTATTGGCCTTTGATCTGGCCGTCCCCGGAAACGGCCGAATTGCATCTGACTTCCGGAACAATCTCTGTTCCTACCCGGGCACCGGCAACAGGCGACGAGTGCAGCTTTGCCCCGCCCGACGCGGAAAAGCCGCGTCAGGTTACCACTCTGCGCGAGGGGTCGAATGCCCGCCGCCTTGAAACCGACATGAATACCGGAACCGTTCATCTGATTATTGAAGACGATTTCGGGAAGGTGAAAGATAGCCAGCATGGGTTGATCACAGGTGGCACAGCACGGGAAACGTGGTCGATTCACCCCGATGACGCCCTGTCCGCCCGTGGCGTTTGCGAGTGGACGCAGGAACTGGAACGTCCGGGCCTTCATCTGCGTACGGAAACCCGATGTGAAATGACCTCGGACACCGAGAACTTTATTCTGGAGGCCAGCATAAAAGCGTTTGAAAATGATGTCTTGGTATTCGCCAAAGAACTCGATGACACCGTACCACGCAATCAGATGTAAACTTTGTACGCCCCGAAACCGGACAATAGGTATTGCTCGGTGGGAGGAAATGCGCCAACGTTGACTCATGCGTCAACAAAAAGCCCGCAAAGGGCTGATCCAACCAACTGGGAGATTCTGGATGAACGAACAACTCACTCACATGACCAAACAAGTGACGGCCGGCAAACTGACCCGTCGCGAGTTCATGGGGAAAGCGGCGGCTTTGGGCGTCTCGGCAGCAATGGCAAGCACCATGTTTGCAGATGCGGCACGGGCTGCTGGCCCGAAAAAGGGTGGCGACCTGAAATTTGGCCTGCAGGGCGGCGAATCTACGAACTCGCTTGATCCGGCGACTTATTCCAGTTCAGTGCCGTTCCAAAACGGAAAACAATTCGGCGACCAGCTTGTCGAGGTCGCACCTGACGGAACGATCGAACCCCGTTTGGCCGAAAGTGTCGAGGGCAGTTCGGACGCCAAAGTGTGGACCTTCAAGCTGCGCAAGGGCGTCGAGTTCCACAATGGCAAAACCATGACCAGCGAAGACGTGCTGAAAACCATGGAGCGCCATTCGAACGAAGAATCCAAGTCCGGCGCCCTCGGCATCATGAAGGGCATCGAGTCCATGAAGGCTGATGGTGACAATTTCCAGGTCACACTTACGGAACCAAACGCCGACTTGCCGTATCTTCTGGCCGACTATCACCTGATTATTCAGCCTGACGGTGGTATGGAAAACCCCGGAGCGGGTATAGGTACGGGTCCTTACAAACTGGAGGTCGACGAGCCGGGTGTGCGTCACCTGTTTACGAAGTTCGAAAATCACTGGAACAGCGATTATGGTAACTTTGACAGCGTCGAAGTCGTCGTCATCAACGATGCGACTGCACGTACAGCTGCGCTTCAGTCCGGGCAGGTTCACGCAATCAACCGCGTTGAACCCAAAGTTGCGGACCTGTTGGGTCGCGCACCGAACTTGACGGTACACTCGACCGCTGGTCGCGGCCATTACGTCTTCATCATGCACTGTGATACTGCACCGTTCGACAACAATGAGCTTCGCACGGCGCTGAAATACGCGATCAACCGCGAGGAGCTCGTAGACAAAGTCCTGCGCGGCTATGGTTCAATCGGAAATGATATGCCCATCAATGCGGCTTACCCATTGTTTGATGAAACCATCGAACAGCGTGAGTTCAGTATTGAGAAGGCAGCCGAGCATTACAAGAAATCGGGTCATGACGGTTCGCCGATCATATTGCGCACCGCGGATGGCGCCTTCCCCGGCGCGGTCGATGCGGCCGCCTTGTTTCAGCAGACAGCCGCTCAGGCAGGTATCCCGTTGGAAATCAAGCGTGAGCCAAATGACGGTTACTGGTCCGAAGTCTGGAACGTTCAGCCCTTCTGTGCGTCGTACTGGGGTGGCCGTCCCGTACAAGACCAGATGTACGCGACCGCCTACTTGTCGACAGCCGATTGGAACGACACGCGCTTCAAGGTACAGGCGTTCGACGACCTGCTGTTTGCGGCGCGTGCCGAACTGGACCCGGAGAAGCGTAAGAGCATCTACAGCCAGATGGGCCGGATGGTCCGTGACGAAGGCGGCCTGATTTGTCCGATGTTCAACGACTTTGTCGAAGGTATCAGCAATCAGCTGGACGGTTGGGAAACTGACCCGACGCAGGAGATGATGAATGGCAACATTTCCCGCAAGATGTGGTTCGTCTGATACGGGTCACTGATTTATGCATCCCATTGTCAAATTGGTTTCCCAGCGCGTTGCGCTGGGACTCCTTCTTCTGTTTGGCGCTTCGGCCCTGATTTTTGGCCTGACCGAAGCCCTTCCCGGAGACGCAGCGCAAGCCGTCCTGGGCCAGTCCGCAACGCCCGAATCCCTGGCAAACCTGCGCGAGGAAATGGGCCTCAATCGTCCCGCTCTGACGCGCTACTTTGAATGGCTGGGCGGAATTTTTCAGGGTGATCTGGGCCAATCCCTCACCAACAAACTGGACATTGCCGAATCGGTTGGCAGCCGTCTGGGCAATACCCTTTTCCTGGCATTCTGGGCCGCCATCGTGTCGGTTCCATTGGCCATATTCCTTGGTCTGCTGGCCGTGCGCTACCGCAACCGCTGGCCTGACAAGTTGATTTCGGCGGTCACACTCACGACGATCTCGATCCCCGAATTCCTGATCGGCTATGTTCTGGTCTACTTCATCGCGGTGAAGCTGGGCATGTTCTCGCCCCTGGCCATGATCAACGACAGCATGTCGTTTGGGCAAAAGCTGAATGCAATCGCTCTGCCCGTAATCGTTCTGACCATGGTTGTGCTTGCGCACATGATGCGGATGACCCGTGCGGCGATCCTGAACGTGATGCAGTCGGCCTATGTCGAAACGGCTGAACTCAAGGGCCTCAGCAATTTCAAGGTCATCTACCGCCACGCCTTCCCGAATGCGATCGCACCGATCGTCAACGTCGTCATGCTGAACCTTGCCTATCTGGTGGTCGGCGTCGTCGTGGTCGAGGTGGTGTTCGTCTACCCCGGCATGGGGCAATACCTTGTGGACCATGTGACCAAGCGTGACGTTCCCGTGGTTCTGGCCTGTGGCGTCATCTTTGCCGCCATCTATATCGGACTGAACATGATTGCAGACATCGTTGCCATTCTGGCCAACCCAAGGCTGAGGCATCCGAAATGAAGAATATCCCAATCTCTGCAATGATCGGGCTGGCCTTCACAGCCCTGTATTTCGTCATCGCTGTTTTCGCGCCTCTGCTAGCCCCTTACGGAATGGCCGAGGTCGTCGGTGACGTCTGGGAACCATCCAGTTCTCAATTCTGGCTGGGCACGGATAACATCGGACGCGACCTGCTGAGCCGGATGATCTATGGCGGGCGCACGACCATCTTCATCGCCACCGCCGCGACGATCCTCAGCTTTGTAACCGGTTCGATCCTCGGCTTTCTGGCGGCCGTATTGGGAGGCTGGGCAGACCAGGTCATGTCGCGGACCGTGGATCTGGTCATGTCGATCCCGTCGCTGATTACCGCACTGGTTGTTCTGGCCATGGTGCCAGTTACCATCCCGGTTCTGATCATCGTCATGGGTCTGCTCGACGCGACACGGGTCTATCGACTGGCCCGCGCCGTCGCGGTGGATATCGCAGTAATGGACTATGTCGAAGCCGCCAAGCTGCGCGGTGAAGGCCAAAGCTGGATCATCTTCCGGGAAATCCTGCCCAACGCTCTGTCGCCACTGGTGGCAGAACTGGGCCTGCGCTTCATCTTCATGGTTCTGTTTGTCTCGACCCTGTCATTCCTCGGCCTTGGCGTTCAGCCGCCGCTGGCGGACTGGGGTGGCATCGTGAAGGAAAACAAGGACGGCATCGTCTATGGCATCGGCGCGGCCCTGTACCCCGCCGTAGCTATCGCGACGCTGGCCATCTCGGTCAACCTTGTCGCTGACTGGGTCCTGAACCGTACCACATCGCTGAAAGGAGGCCGGGGATGAGTGATACCCTTCTCAAGGTCCGCGACCTCAAAATCGGCGCGACTGTCTACCCGCCGGGTGAGAAGCCCCATGACATAGAAATCGTGCACGGGGTCAATTTTGACCTCGAGCGCGGTAAAGTGCTTGGCCTGATCGGAGAGTCAGGGGCTGGTAAATCCACTATTGGTCTGGCCTCAATGGCATATGGTCGTGGCGGCGTGCAGATCACCGGTGGCGAGGTTTGGGTAAACGGACGCGACATCCTGAAGTCGTCTTTGGGTGATATTCGCAACCTGCGCGGTGGCGAGGTGACCTATGTCTCGCAATCTGCGGCGGCGTCCTTCAACCCGGCCAAGAAAATCATGGATCAGGTTGTCGAGGCTGCGGTCGAGCACAAGAAATTCTCGCGCAAGCAAGCCGAAGGGCGTGCGCGGGAGCTGTTCGCCAAACTGGGTCTGCCTGATCCGGACAACATCGGTGAACGCTATCCGCACCAGGTGTCGGGTGGTCAGTTGCAGCGTTGCATGACCGCGCTGGCACTGTGTCCCGAACCGGATCTGGTGGTGTTCGACGAGCCCACCACCGCTTTGGATGTGACCACGCAGATCGACGTGTTGATGGCGATCAAGGAAGCCATTGCCGATACGGGAGTTGCCGCGCTCTACATCACTCACGACCTTGCTGTCGTGGCGCAGGTTAGCGACGACATAATGGTTCTGCGGATGGGCAACACGGTCGAATACGGCCACACCGACCAGATCATCAACAACCCGCAGGAAGAATACACCCAGGCCCTTGTCTCGGTGCGCTCGATCGAGCATGAAGAAAAAAAGCCCACACCTGAACCGGTGCTGACGGTCGATGGCATCACCGCGCGCTACAAGGGTCTGAATTTCGACGTGCTGCACAACGTCAATGTCGAGCTTCATCCGGGGCAGACGCTGGCGGTTGTTGGTGAGTCCGGCTCGGGTAAATCCACCCTTGCCCGGGTAATCACTGGTCTGCTGCCGCCACGCGATGGCGAGATCAATTTTGCAGGTCGCAAGCTCTCACCCGATCTGGCGGGACGTACCCGCGAGGACCTGCGCGAGTTGCAGATGATCTACCAGATGGCTGACGTTGCGATGAACCCACGTCAGACAGTTGGAACAATCATCGGGCGGCCGTTGGAGTTTTATTTCAACATGCGTGGCGCCGAAAAGCGCAAGCGGATCATCGAACTGCTGGACGAGATCGAACTGGGCGAAAAGTTCATCGATCGCTATCCGGCGGAACTGTCAGGTGGCCAGAAGCAGCGCGTCTGTATCGCCCGGTCGCTGGCAGCCAAGCCCAAGATGATCATCTGTGACGAGGTTACCTCGGCGCTCGATCCGCTGGTCGCAGACGGAATTCTCAAGCTGCTGCTGGACTTGCAGAAGATCGAGGATGTGGCCTATCTGTTCATCACCCACGATCTGGCGACGGTCAAGGCGATCTCTGACTCGATAGCTGTGATGTATCAGGGTCGCGTGGTTCGCTATGGCTCCAAGTCTCAGGTTCTGAGCCCGCCGTTTGACGACTATACCGACCTGCTACTCAGTTCGGTTCCGGAAATGCATCTGGGCTGGTTGGAAGAGGTTGTAGCGCATCGCAAAATGGAAAGCGCGGGTAACTGATCCCGCCCCTCATTGTAACAACGCAATGAAACTTTGAACTCCCCGGCGTTTGTCGCAATGACAAGCGTCGGGATTTTGCTATTGGGGGCGCGAACTGGCGACCCAGAGAATGCGAATCCATTAGGATCTCCAAAAAAACAAATACTGTCAAAAGGGCCGCAACATGGACCGCAAGTTGTTACTCATCATTCTGGACGGTGTCCCGTGGCGCAACTTTCGCCGCCTGTTCGGCAATCTCGAAGGCTGGGTCGACAGCGGTGAAGCGCAGGTCTGGAAACTACGGGCCGTTCTGCCCTCGTCCTCAGCCAGCTGCTACGCGTCGATCCACACCGGTGTCACTCCGCAGGAACATGGTTGCACGGGAAACGGCAACGTCTTCCGTCTGAGCCACAAGGACGTCTTCAGCCAGGTTCGCGAAGCCGGTGGCGTGACCGGAGCCGTCACGCACAGCTATTGGTCACAGTTCTTCAACCGTCACCCGTTCGACTATGTGCGCGACATCGAATATGACGAGCCGGAAAACAAGACAATCAACCATGGCCGGTTTCACAGCATGACCGGTTACGGCAAGGACAACCAGATGACGCCCAGCGACGTCGACCTGTTTGGTACTTTGACCAATCTGTGCCTGCGGTTCGGGCTCGACTACGGTATTCTGCATACCTGCACGCTGGACAGTATGGGGCACCGCTTTTTTCACGATTGCGAGGAAATGGACCATGCATGCTTCGTCATGGATGAAATGCTGGCCCCGTTTATTCCGCGCTGGCGGGATTTGGGGTACGAGGTGATTGTAACCGCCGATCATGGTCAGGATGAACGCGGGCACCACGGCGGACGTGGCCCCCTGCAACAGGAGACCGCGCTATACTATTTTGGTGACGCTCAAGGCCCGGACGCAGATACCGTGATTGACCAACTGCAACTGGCGCCCACGATCCTGACCCTTATGGGCGCACCAATTGCCGATACGATGAAGGCCGATCCGTTCCTGCGCTGATTCAGCTCTTCAATCGTAGGACCAGATGCACTGCCCCAGCGCCTCGATTGCGACAGAAATTCGTTCGAAACTATCGGCGGCCCGTTTCACTGTAGTGCGGGCCCGCAAGTAGCCGTGAACCAAACCCGGCTCGTTAATCCAATGCGCCTGCCCTCCCGCCGCAGTGATTTTCTCACAATAGGCCGGCCCGTCATCGCGCAGGGGATCGCAATCGGCCGTAAACACCACCGTCGGCGGCAAGCCCGAGAAACCGGAATCTTTAAGCGGTGCGAATGTGGGATCGTCTTGCGGCACGGTACCGCCGCAGCGAATCTTCTCGTAAAAGAGAATTTCATCCAGCGTCAGTAACGGGGCATGCGCATGCTCGACGTAAGAACCCTGTGATGTGTCCCCGCCAAGACCTGGGTAGATCAGTACCTGACCCAGGACATTATCCAACCGGCCTCGGGAGTGTTGCGCGACGGCGGCCGCCAGATTGCCCCCGGCGCTGTCGCCAGCCAATACGATGGGATCTTCGAAATGCTGAACGACCCAGTTGGTTGCGGTCCAACTGTCGTCGAACTGCGCCGGGTGCGGGTGTTCCGGACACAGGCGATAGTCAACGGCCACCACCCGATACCCGGTTTGTGCACAAAGCTCGGCGCAGACATCGTCGTGACTGTTCAACCCGCCGACGACAAAGCCGCCACCATGGAAATAGACGACAGAACGAGTGGGATCCCCGGCAGAATAGACGCGGACAGGCACACCGTCGGCAGACCTGTCCTCTGTTTCGACGCCACGTGGGCGAGGTTGTCGGAAATCCTCGCACATATTGTCATAGACCCGGCGCTGATCAACGATCGTCAGATCCACCGCATCATCAGGATAGCTTTCGGCAGTGCGTCTTATGAACGCCCAGGTTTCCTCATCAATCAGACGTTCATAGTCCATTGTCCCTCCGGATTATTCAGACCACTCCCAAGGCCGGGTAAATGCACCCAACACCTTCGAGACATCGTCTTCGGAGGAACCGTTCGCGTCAAGCTGCGCGACAAGTCCGCGTTTCTTGTCATCAATCACGGACACGACGCGGGCCGTTACTCCGGCCGTCTCCAGCGCCCCGTTGTAGATGCGTGTGATTGCCTGTTTGCGCAGTTCGGGCTTGAAAACCTTGCCGACCGCGGTCTTCGGCAGTTCGGGAAGGATCGTCATGTGCTTGGGTTGTGCCGCCCGTTCGTGAACGTGGACCTTGCAATACTCCATCAGCTCTTTTTCTGTGGTCGAAGCTCCTTCGACCAATTCGACAAAGGCGCAAGGCACCTCGCCCGAATGCGCATCGGGCTGGCCGATTGCGCCCGCAAAGGCGACAGCCTCGTGCCCAAGCAACGCCTCTTCGATCTCGGCCGGGTCGATATTGTGACCACCGCGAATAATCAGATCCTTGGCACGGCCTGTGATCCAGAGGTAGCCATCCTCGTCAAAACGCCCGAGGTCGCCCGTCCGCAGATACTTGTCGAAGTGGTACAGATTCACGTTCTTATCCGCTTCGGTATAAGTGTTGCCCGCAAAGACGCCCGGGTTCGAAATGCAGATTTCGCCGATTTCGTCCTTTTCGCACTCTACCGGCCCGTCGGCTCCGTCTTTGAGGATTTTGACATCCGTGTACGGGAACGGAATACCAATCGAGCCGATTTTCTTTTCGCCATCCACCGGGTTGCACGAGACCAGACAGGTTGCTTCGGTCAAGCCATAACCTTCGACGATTGTGACCCCGGTGGCCTCCTCGAACCTGCGAAACAGTTCAACCGGCAACGGAGCCGAGCCGGAAAACGCGGTTTTCACTGTCGAGATATCAGCATCCACCGGGCGCTGCATCTTGGCGGAAATCGCCGTCGGTACCGTGATGATGAAGGAAACTTTCCAGCGTTCGATCAGCTTCCAGAAATTGTCAAACACACCGTCTCCACGATAGCCGGCAGGCGTCGGGAAAATCACGTGCGCACCGGACGACACCGCAGCCATCACAATCACGTGCACCGCAAAGACATGAAACATGGGCAGCGGGCACATGATGACGTCATTTTCATCAAACAGCAGCGTGTTGCCCAGCCATCCGTTATAGATCAGCCCGGAATATTTGTGCTGCGCCACTTTCGGCATCCCGGTGGTCCCGCCGGTATGGAAATAGCAGGCCACACGGTCTTCGTTACTGTCATCGAAGGTCAGCGTCGTAGGCTGTTTGGCCAGTTCCTTGTTGAAACTTTTGTAATCTGCATGCGCCAGATGCTCCTTGTCGCCCATCTTGGGGCGCAGCAGCGGCACCAGCCATGACTTGGGCGGCGTCAGATATCGGTTCAGGTCGATTTCCAGGATCGTGTTGACATTGGGCGCGTGGCGCACGGCCTCTTCGACCTTTTGGGCCACATCCGTTTTCGGGAAGGACTTCAGCGTGACAACGACTTTGGCCTTGGTTTCGCGCAGGATGGCCGCGATCTGTTCCGGCTCGAGCAACGGATTGATCGGATTGACGATACCAGCCACCGCACCACCCATCATGGTAACCAGTGTTTCGTTGCAGTTGGGCAGGACGTAGGCCACAACATCCTTTTCTCCAATCCCCAGAGACCGGAACAGGTTCGCCGCCTGATTTACCTTGCTCAGCAACTGGGACCAGGTCAGCGTCTCTGCTTTGTCCGTCGGCCCCGACAAAAGCTGGAAACTGATGGCATTGTGGTTCGGGAACTTGCCCGCCGTGCGCGACAGCAGTTGGTGGAAAGTCACAGGTACGTCCCGGTCCTCCCACGGCATCTCCTGTTCGATACGCGCCTTATCTTCCAATCCCACAAAGGCCATGTGGCTCCTCCCCTGATTTTTCCCATGTCCTGCACGGGCTTTTGCTCGCCCCCAAGATGGAAGCAAAAGCAACCTCGTGCAAGCAAGGGCTTAGCTTTCGGGTCAGAGAAAATGTAGAATGACGCTACGGCCCAATGCGATGTGCCGGGGCGTCACTTTATTCCGCGGCAACACCGTCAGTAAATTGCAGGCGCGCCAGACGGGCATAAAGACCGTCCTGAGACACCAGGTCGTCATGCGTACCCTGGGCGACGATACGCCCATTCTCCATCACTACGATGCGGTCGGCCTTTTTCACCGTCGCCAATCTATGCGCCACGATCAGCGTCGTGCGCCCGGCGCGCATCTTGTCAACGGCCCCCTGCACAGCGCGCTCGCTTTCGGCGTCCAGCGCCGACGTTGCCTCGTCCAGCAGCAGAACCGGCGCGTCGCGCAGAATAGCGCGTGCAATCGCGATGCGCTGTTTTTGACCACCCGACAGCATCACGCCACGCTCGCCCACAAAACTGTCATAGCCTTCCGGCAGAGCCATAATGAAGTCATGCGCCGCGGCGGCTCGCGCTGCAGCCTCAACCTCGGCATCGCTGGCGTCCAGACGCCCAAAGCGGATGTTTTCGCGGGCCGAGGCTGCGAAGATCACAGGGTCCTGCGGCACCAGTGCCATATGCTGTCGGAAGTCCGAGCGGTCCAGTTTCTTCAGATCAACGCCATCCAGGCTCACCTGTCCGGCATCCGGGTCATAGAAACGCTGGATCATCTGAATCACAGTCGTCTTGCCGGCGCCTGACGGCCCCACGAATGCGATGGTCTCACCCGGTTCGACTTTGAGCGAGAGGTGGTCCAGCGCCACAACGTCCGGGCGGGCAGGATAGCGGAATGTAACCTCGTCGAACTGGATCTCACCGCGCACGGGCTGCGGCAACGCTTGTGCCCGCTTTGGATCGGTCACGGTATCCTCGGCGTTTAATAGTTCGATAAGCCGTTCCGTTGCGCCTGCGGCACGCTGGAGCTCGCTCCAGATCTCGGACAGGGCTGCTACCGACCCGGCCATGATGATCGAATAGATCACGAACTGGATGAGAACACCTTCGGTCATGACGCCGTTGCGTACGTCATTCGCCCCCATCCACAGCACACCAACGATGCCGGAAAAGACCAAAAAGATTACAATCACCGTCAGCACGGCCCGGGTCTGGATGCGCCGCAACGACACCACATAGGATGTCTCGGTTACCTCGCCGAACTGCTTTCGGCTGGCGTTTTCATGTGTGAAGGCTTGCACGGTCTGCACCGCGCCCAGCGCTTCACCAGCATTCCCGGATGAGGCTGCGATCCAGTCCTGATTTTCACGGCTGATCACGCGCAAACGGCGGCCCAATACCAGAATCGGCACAATCACAACCGGGATCAGCAGCAGAACAAGTCCGGTCAGCTTGGCCGAGGTCAGCAGCATAAGGACCAGCCCGCCGACGAACATCAGCATATTCCGCAATGCAATCGAAACCGAAGACCCCAGCACCGACTGGATCAGTGTTGTATCCGTGGTGATCCGGCTCAGCACCTCGCCGGTCATGATACGCTCGTAGAATTCCGGGCTCATGCCGATTACTCGGTTGAACACCGCCTTGCGGATATCGGCCACCACACGTTCGCCCAAGCGGGTCACCAACGCGTAACGAATACCTGTACCGACGGCCAGAATTGCAGCGATGCCAAGCGCTGCCAGAAAATACCAGTCCAGCAGTTCGCCGTCCTGAATGCGAAAGTTGTCGACCACGCGGCGCACTGCCAGTGGCAATGTCAGGGTCATGCTGGCAGTTAGAATCAATGCAAGCGTCGCGCCGAACATCAGCAGTTTGTATGGCTTCATGAAGGGCCAGAGCGATGCCAGCACCCCAAGCTTTTTTGAGCCCGCTCTTTCTTCGCTGGCTCCCGGTGCAGGTGTGTTTGCTGGACTGGCAGCGGTCTTTCTCGCCATGTCGGGCCCTTGTTTCCTGAACGGTCCTGAGTGAACGCTTCTTGGCCGCAGTGGCAACCGGGGTCAAGCAGCACAACGCAATTTGGCGTGCCAAAAGGGCCATTTGACGCAGAAACTGTGGGGATGAACTGGAGCGGGTAGACGGAATCGAACCGACATAGCCTGCTTGGAAGGCAGGGGCTTTACCATTAAGCTATACCCGCTCAGGTCTGGGCTGAGTAGTCCATGCGCCTGCGGGCGTCAAGCGGCGAAATCGCGCCCAGGCCCGCTTTTCCGATCCTTCTCGCCTGATCCCAAAAAGCGCGGCTCAGAATTTTGTGTTATTTTGAGACTGGCCGAATTCCGGCAAGCCCGGGGCTATTGAGGAACGCGGGCGGTTTTCTCACGGGGGATTTCAAAGATGACCGAATTCGATCTGGGTACATATGGCCGTCAAATCACGACGTCGTCACCTGTGGCACAGGAGATCTTCAATCAGGGGCTTATCTGGCTATACGGATACAATCACGAAGCCGCGGCGGCAAGTTTCGAGCAGGCGGTCGTACGCGACCCGCAATGTGGCTTGGCACATTGGGGCGTGGCCCATGCAATCGGTCCAAATTACAACAAACCATGGGAGTTCTTCGAACCGGACGAAAAGACCGATACCCTGAAGCGAGCCCATCGGGCCATTCAGGATGCGATGGCGCTGCGCGAAGCCGTTACACCTCTGGAAGCCGCGCTGATTGATGCACTGTCAAACCGATTCCCGACGGACCCTGAAATCGAGGATTACGGCCCGTGGAACGACGCATTTTCCGATTCGATGCGCAACGTTTATGCGGATCACCCCGACGATCTGGACGTCGCCTGTCTCTTTGCCGAGGCTTTGATGAATCGCACGCCATGGCAACTTTGGGATCTTAAACAAGGCGCTCCCGCAGAGGGTGCCTCAACCGTTGAGGCGCAAGAAGTTTTGGAACGGGCATTCGACACCCTGCCCGGCGCTTGGGACCATCCGGGATTGTTACACATGTATATCCATCTGATGGAGATGTCGCCGACACCTGAAAAGGCACTGCGCCACGGGGATCGGTTGGTCGATCTGGTTCCAGATAGCGGTCACCTGGTTCACATGGCCACGCATATCGATGTGCTGTGCGGTGACTATCAGAACGTCGTCTGGCGCAACCACCGCGCCGCGCAGGTGGACAAGAAATACGAGGCCATGGCGGGTGGCGAGAACTTTTACACCGTCTATCGCGTTCACAATGTTCATTTTGAAGCCTATGGTGCCATGTTCCTTGGACAGCCGGAAAAGGCCCTGGCCGCTTCGGAAGAACTGATGCGCATGCTGCCCGACAACGTGATCCGGTACTTCCCGGACCTGTTCGAATCCTTCTACGGCAAGAAAATCCATGTCATGGTCCGCTTTGGCATGTGGCAGGAGATTTTGGATGAACCCATGCCGCAGGATGCCGAACTCTATAGTTACACCACCGCCGCTATTCATCAGGCCCGTGCCGTGGCTCTGGCCAATCTGGGGCGCCTGAACGACGCGCAACAGGCGCAAGCGCTGGCCGTTCAGGCCCGCAAGGCGGTGCCGGAAAGCCGTCTGGTCTTCAACAACACCGCCGAGGATGTGCTGATGATCGGCGAGGCCATGATGGATGGCGAGATTGCTTTCAAGTCCGGTGACCGCGAAGGCGGGCTTGCACATCTGCGGCGTTCGGTCGAGCTCGACGATTGTCTGGTCTACGACGAGCCCTGGGGCTGGATGCAGCCTACTCGACATGCGCTTGGCGCCCTCCTGATGGAAGATCAGCGGTTCGAGGAGGCAGAGGCGGTCTACCGGGCCGATCTGGGGCTGGACAACACTCTCGCCCGCGCCTGCCAGCACCCCGGAAATATCTGGAGCCTGCACGGTCTGCACGAATGTCTGGTCCGACGCGGAGAGGAGAAAGAAGCGCGCCACATCAAGCTGCAACTGGACAAAGCGGCCGCACGGGCGACAGTCTCAATCCACGCTTCCTGTTATTGCAGAAGCAAAGCAAAAGCAGCCTGATTTCGATTTGCTGACCCTGCACGAGACGGACGGCTCAAGCGTACCTCCGGCCGGCGGACAGTCAGATGCCCTGCCCAACCGGCGATTTTCTGCGCGCGCGATCGACGGAAAAAAACTTTACTTTGGATGTTATTTTCCTGTCATGTGGACGCTCTACACCCGCTGAACGAATCTTAATTCAGACAGCCAGGAGCCATCCATGAAAGACGTCGATCCTACCACCCTGTCCGCCGACGATTGGGACGAGCTGCACTTCCCCCGCCCTGAAGAAAACGACTTTGACCGTGTGGTCGAAAGCGCCATTTCCCGCCGTGGTTTCCTGGGCGGCGTATTGGCCTTCGGCTCGGGCGCGGCTGCCATGGGCGCGGGTCTGATGGGGTCGACTTCGGCACAGGCCGTCGAAGCCTCGCGCTTTGCTTTCACACCGATTCCGGCGCAAACCGATGGCACCGTACATGTGCCTGAAGGTTACGCGTGGAAGATGCTGATGCGATGGGGTGACCCGCTGTTCTCGGAAGCGGACGGCTACGACGTCACCGATGGCGGCCCGGTCGAGAATTCGGACAAGATTTTTGGTGAAAACACCGACGGAATGGAGACCTTCTCGTTCCAGGGCCACGAGCTGATCGCAATCAACCACGAATACCCCAACCGCAAGATTAACCTGCCTGCCGCGCAGGAAGGCGTTCCGGCCAACGCCGATGAAGTTCTGAAGTTCCAGAACATACAGGGCGTCACCGTAATGGAGATCAAGGAAGGCCCCGACGGCTGGTCGGTCGTCAAGGACAGCCCCTTCAATCGCCGTATCCACCACAACACCCCGATGAAGATCGTTGGCCCGGCAGCTGGTCACGACCTGCTGAAAACCGAGGCCGACCCGACCGGCACGGCTTCACTGGGCACCCTGAACAACTGCGGTTCCGGAAAGACACCGTGGGGCACCTACCTGACATGTGAAGAAAACTTCAATGGCTACTTCGGTTCCTCGAACGAGAATGCCAGCTATGATCAGAAGGTCGCGGACGGCATGAAGCGGTATGGCATCAAGGCCGAAAGCTGGAACCACTACGAGCTGTTCGACCCGCGCTTTGACACGTCAAAGAACCCGAACGAGCCTCACCGCGCTGGCTGGATCGTTGAGATTGATCCGACCAAGCCGGACAGCACGCCGGTCAAGCACACAGGCCTGGGCCGTTTCAAGCACGAGAACGCCGAGGTAACTCTGGCCAAGGATGGTCGTGTCGTCGTTTATATGGGTGACGATGAACGCGGCGAGTACCTGTACAAGTTCGTTTCAAATGGCACCTATCAGCCAGGCGCCGAGACCGAGAGCCTTCTGAACGACGGCACGCTGTTTGTCGCCAAGTTCAACGACGATCTGACCGGTCAATGGCTACCCTTGACGCCGGACTCCACGGGTATGGACGCGGCCGAGATCCTGATATTCACGCGCATGGCGGCTTCGGCCGTGGGCGGCACCACCATGGACCGTCCGGAATGGGTGGCCTCCAGCCCTGTTGCGGTCGAGGCCTATTGCTGCCTGACCAACAACAAGAACCGTGGCGTCAAGCCGAATGCCGGTGGTGACGATACCTCGGCCAATGGCCCGAACCCGCGCAACGAGAACAAGTACGGTCAGATCGTGCGCTGGCGTCCGGCGGATGAAGATCATGCCGCCGAAGCCTTCGATTGGGATCTGTATGTCATGGCTGGAAACCCGACCGTGCACTCGGACGACCGCGCCGGTTCGCCGAATGTGAACGAAGGCAACCTGTTCAACTCACCTGACGGCATGGCCATCGACTCGACTGGTCTGGTCTGGATTCAGACGGACGGCAACGACGACAACGAGGAAGACTTCGCTGGTAACGGCAACAACCAGATGCTGGTTGGCGACCCGATCACCGGTGAGATCGCGCGTTTCATGACTGGACCAAACGGCTGCGAAGTCACCGGTCTTGCCTGGTCCACCGACTTGCGCACCATGTTTGTCGGCATCCAGCATCCCGGCAGCAACTGGCCAGATGGCGGCACGCCACGGTCGTCCGTGATTGCGATCAAACGAGCAGATAACGGTCTGGTCGGCTAAACAGGTTTAGTAACTGAAAGCCCCGGTACCCAAGTCTCTGGGGCACTCCTTTTCAGGGTTCAAATGTCTTCGCCGGGCGGCTCCAGTGGTCCGCCCGGCGCCATCAAATGACGTTCGGACAGCCAGGGATTCAGTTCCAACGCCTGCGACAACGCCTCTCTTGCCTCATCTATCCGTTGCAGCCCCAAAAGTGTAAGTGCTCGACCACTTATGGCTGCGACATGGTTGGGCGACAGTTCTATTGCCTTGTCCAGATCGATCAGTGCAGCTTGAAAATTCTGCCTAAGGTAATTCGCAAAGGCGCGTTGGTTGTACCCTTCGGCATATGACGGGCAATAGGCGATGAGCCTGTCAAAATCTTCGATCGCACCCAACAGGTCCCAGGCATTTCGCCGTGTCATGCCTCGATCCAATACGGCCTGAGCGCTTTCATCCGGTGCGTCCGTCCAAAGCTCCCAAAGCTGGTTTGACAATTCCCGGGCCGCACGTTCATTCTCGGCGTTTTGAATCTGCGCGATGAGCGCATCGACGCCTGCCGTATGATCCGGCGGCATCGGGCATTCTTCGGAATATGCAGTAACCGAGGTTGCCAGGAACAGGACTATGGACGCAGCGCAGAGTTTCATATTCCTATGGTGGCCCAAAGGCGGATTTGGTCAACCCATGCCCTCGATACTGCCTGACACTCCCGTCTCTTTGACCGCCTCCATGGCAACAAAGGTCGAGGTGTTTGCCACATGCGGCAGTGAAGAGATTTTCTCAGCCAGAACAGCGCGGTATTCCGACATCGAACCGGTGCGCACCTTCAAGAGATAGTCAAAATTGGACGCGATCATGTGCGCCTGTTCGATCTCGGCGATGCGACGTACGGCGGCGTTGAACTCACCCAGCGCCTTTTCGCGCGTGTCGGACAACCGAACTTCGACAAAAGCAACGTGATCCAGCCCCAGACGGATCGGATCCAGCATTGCGCGATAGCCGGTAATGACCCCTTCGGCCTCGAGCCGTTTCAGCCGCGCCTGAGTTGGCGATTTCGACAAACCGATCCGCCGGGCCAGATCCGCCACGGAAATCCGGCCATCCTCGGCCAGAATCGTCAACAAGGCCTGGTCAAACCGATCCAGTCCGGGAAAGTCCTTTTGCATCTCAAACACCGTGAATTTCAGCACATTGATCTGCAGAATACTGAAAAACGAACGATTGTCCTGAAAAATCACATGTATACTCCCCAAAAGCCCGGAGGATACATGACTCATACCTTGCGCACCTTAATCGACAATCAGACCTACGCCGATCAATCTGTTGCACTGGAAGAACTGGTTGCCCAAGCCTCATTGGCAACCGATGACCGCCAGTCCATCTGCGATGCGGCGGCCCAGTTGGTGCGCGACATCCGGTCCAGCACCTCACCGGGCCTGATGGAGGTGTTTCTGGCCGAATATGGTCTGTCCACTGATGAAGGCGTGGCCCTGATGTGCCTGGCCGAAGCGCTGCTGCGCGTGCCGGACGCTGACACCATAGACGCGCTGATCGAGGACAAGATCGCCCCTTCGGACTGGGGCAAGCATTTGGGTCAGTCTTCCTCCTCTCTGGTCAATGCCTCGACATGGGCACTGATGTTGACCGGGCGCGTTCTGGACGAAGACAAATCCTCGCCCGTGGGGGCGCTGCGCGGGGCGATCAAAAGGCTGGGTGAGCCGGTGATCCGCACAGCAGTGGGACGCGCCATGAAAGAGATGGGCCGCCAGTTCGTGCTGGGCGAAACCATCCAATCGGCGATGTCTCGGGCCAAAGGCATGGAGGCCAAGGGCTACACCTATTCCTATGACATGCTCGGCGAAGCGGCCCGCACCGAGGCTGACGCCGCGCGGTATCACCTGTCCTATTCGCGCGCCATTGCCGCTATTGCCGAAGCTTGCACGCATGATGATATCCGCGCGAACCCGGGGATATCGGTCAAACTGTCTGCACTGCACCCGCGCTATGAACTGGCGCAGGAAGGGCGCGTGATGGATGAACTGGTCCCGCGTCTGCGTGCCTTGGCCCTGCTGGCAAAATCCGCTGGCATGGGGTTGAACGTGGATGCTGAGGAAGCCGACCGTCTGTCGCTGTCCCTTCAGGTCATCGAGGCCGTGATGGCAGAACCTGCGCTGGCCGGATGGGACGGGTTCGGCATCGTGGTTCAGGCCTATGGCCCACGGGCCGGGCTGGTGTTGGACACGCTGTATGACATGGCCCAGCGACATGACCGCAAACTCATGGTTCGGCTGGTCAAAGGCGCTTATTGGGATACCGAGATCAAGCGCGCTCAGGTCGAGGGGGTCGACGGTTTCCCGGTCTTCACCCAAAAGGCCGCAACGGATGTGTCATACATCGCAAATGCCCGCAAATTGCTGGCGATGACGGATCGTATCTATCCACAATTCGCCACACACAACGCTCATACCGTCAGCGCAATCCTGCATATGGCTGATGATCAGCCGTTCGAGTTCCAGCGCCTGCATGGGATGGGCGAAACCCTGCATCAAATCGTCAAGGGTAAGCAGAACACCCGCTGCCGTATCTATGCGCCCGTCGGTGCGCATCGTGACTTGCTGGCCTATCTGGTCCGGCGCTTGCTGGAAAACGGTGCAAACTCGTCTTTTGTCAACCAGATCGTCGACGAGGACGTCCCGCCCGAGGTCGTCGCGGCAGACCCGTTCGACATGGTGCAAAAGCCGGTGACGCCGCTGCCGACCGGCCCCGAACTATTCAAACCCGAGCGGCCGAATTCCAAAGGCTTCGATCTGCATCACACGCCAACGCTTGATAGCATCGAGGCTGCTCGGGATCAGTTCAGGGCGCATCACTGGTACGCGCAACCGCTTCTGTCGGAAACCGCCAAACCGGAAAAAGACCAACCTGTGATCAATCCCGCGCAACCCCAGGACCATCCCGGCTCTGTCGCAGCGGCCAGCGAGGAAGATGTCGAACTGGCCTTGGCGACTGCAAACCCATGGCACGCCTCGGCCCCCGATCGAGCGCGTATTCTGAACGCTGCGGCCGATCTCTACGAGGCACATTTCGGCGAACTTTTCGCTCTTTTGGCGCGGGAGGCGGGAAAATCCCTGCCCGACGCGGTTGCCGAACTGCGCGAGGCCGTCGATTTCCTGCGCTACTACGCCGCCAATATTCCCGACGCAAAACCTGCTGGCGTGTTTACCTGCATCAGCCCATGGAATTTTCCGCTGGCGATCTTCACCGGTCAGATATCGGCGGCCTTGGCGACCGGAAACGCCGTGCTGGCCAAACCAGCGCCGCAAACCCCGCTGATCGCACATCGGGCAGTGCAGCTGCTTCACCAAGCCGGTGTGCCACGAGACGCCCTGCAACTGTTGCCCGGAGGCCCGATGGTGGGCGCAGCGCTGACCTCGGATTCCCGCGTTAACGGAGTGGCGTTTACCGGATCGACCGCGACTGCATTGAAAATCCGCGCAGCAATGGCCGAAAACCTTCGTCCCGGCACCCCGTTGATTGCGGAAACAGGTGGTTTGAATGCGATGATCGTGGACAGCACCGCGCTGCCGGAACAAGCTGTTCAGTCCATCATGGAAAGCGCGTTTCAATCCGCTGGCCAGCGGTGTTCGGCTTTGCGCTGCTTGTATGTGCAGGAAGACATCGCAGACGATCTTCTGACGATGCTGAAAGGTGCAATGGATGCGTTTCAGATTGGCGACCCTTGGCTGATCTCAACCGATTGCGGGCCGGTCATCGATGAGCAGGCACGCCAGGGTATTGCGGAACACGTTGCCCGGGCACGCGCCGATGGTCGAGTGCTCAAGGAACTGTCCTTGCCGCCTGAAGGAACATTTGTTGCGCCAACGCTAATCGAAATTCCCGGAATCGCTGCGCTGGAGCGTGAAGTGTTCGGCCCGGTCCTGCATGTCGCTCGGTTCAGGGCGCAGGATATCGACCATGTCATCGCCGATATCAATGCCACCGGTTATGGGTTGACCTTTGGCCTGCACACTCGGATCGACGATCGGGTTCAACACGTGACCGAAGCGATCCACGCGGGCAACATCTACGTCAATCGCAATCAGATCGGGGCAATCGTTGGTTCGCAACCGTTCGGGGGCGAGGGGCTGTCGGGTACGGGACCCAAAGCAGGCGGGCCGAACTACATGGCCCGGTTCTGCGCACCCGATCGGCAGACGACCTCGGCTGAATGGACCGACACGATGCCGTCGCTTCCCGTGGCTAAAGGCCAGGCCGTCGCGGTACGGACTCAAACTCTGCCCGGACCGACCGGTGAATCAAATCGTCTGAGTGAGTTTCCCCGGCCTCCGCTTTTGTGCATGGGCCCCGGAGCGGACGCCGCAAAAGCGCAGGCGGACGCTGTCAATGCCCTGGGCGGAACCGCAATCTGCGCAACCGGCGCCGTGGACCTGCATCGGCTGGAAAACCTGACTGATATCGCAGGTGTGCTGTGGTGGGGTGACGAAGGCACGGCCCGCGAGATCGAACGGCATCTGGCCCGCCGAGATGGCCCAATTCTCCCACTGATCCCCGGCAAGCCGGACCGTGCACGTGTTTTGGGAGAGCGTCACGTCTGCGTTGACACCACGGCGGCAGGTGGCAACGCGGCCCTTTTGGGTGGTGCGGCATAACCGAACCTTGACGCTGGGCCGGTAAAGGCCCAGCGTCACGCCATGTTTCCGATCCGTGACCATAACCCTTCGGGGCGCACACCCTTTGTCGTCTATACGCTGATGGCGGCCAATATCCTGATCTTCCTCAGTTATGTAGGGATCATGGACGAGGCGCGCCTGATTAATCGCCTGTATTTCGACTATGCGATCATTCCTGCGCGGATCGCCGACGGAGTCGCGTTCGAGACACTGGTCACGTCGATGTTCCTTCATGGCGGCTGGATGCATCTGGCCGGAAACATGCTGTTCCTGTGGATCTTCGGCGACAATCTGGAAGACGAGATGGGCCACCTGCCCTTTTTGCTGTTCTATATTATTGCCGGTGTCGGCGCGGGGTTGATCCATGTCGTGACAGCTCCGGACTCCGTTGTTCCGACCATTGGCGCGTCGGGTGCAATCGCTGGCGTCATGGGTGGGTACTTGCTGTTATTCCCGCGCGCCCGTGTAGACATCCTGCTGATTTTGATCGTCTATATTCGTATCTTCACGATACCGGCTTTTGTCATGTTGGGCGTTTGGCTTGGGTTCCAGTTCCTTGGCAGTCTGGCCAGCAGCCCGGACGAAGGCGGTGTTGCCTATTGGGCGCATACAGGCGGGTTTGTGGTTGGGCTGATCCTTTGCATCCCGCTTTGGCTGAAACGCGGCGGGACAGGATACTGGAATCGCACCCATGGTCACCCACCGCATCCGGAGCATAAATACAAACTTTCGGCGTCGCGAATTCCCAAAATACCCCGCCGGTAGTCCATTTAAGACGGGTTTTGGCCCCCACTTAAATGCGTGATCTCTTGCGCGGCTTGCGTGACCAAATCGGCCAGCTCCGGTGCCCGCGCCGCATTGAACCGAACGGTCGGGCCCGACACCGAAATGCCGGCGCAGGGCTCGCCCCGACTGTTGAATATCGCGGCACCGATACATGACATGCCCTCGTACCGTTCTTCCCGGTCATGAGACCATCCGCGCGCTCGGGTTTCCGATAGATCGTCCAACAACCCCGAGTCCGGCAGTCGCGTGTGCTCGGTAAAGGCAATCGGGTCCGTTCCCTGCAGGACCTTGGTCAACGCCACCTCGCTCATCGCGGCCAGAATCGCTTTGCCTGTACCCGAGGCATACATCGGCGTCCTTGCGCCCGGCGGAAAAAATGCGCGGATCGGGTTGAGGGTTTCGACCTGACCGACAAAAACAACTTCCGCCCCGTCCGGTACGGCCAGATTGGCAGTCTCGCCGCTGTCCTGCATCAACCTGCGCAGAATTGGCCTGCCGATCTCAAGTACGCTACTGCGTCTCAGGAAGGTTGCACCGGTCCGGTACGCCTCGATCCCGATCAACCACTCCTGCCGTTCTTCATCAAATGCGACAAACCCGTGCTTTTGCAACGTCACGAGAATGCGGTGCGTGGTGGCCGTTGGCACACCGATCTCACGTGCCAGGTCGCTGAGCGTTGCCTTTTTGAGCCGGGCAATTGACGTTAGAACGCCCAACGCCCGGTCCAGTGATTGCATGGTCCCGGCGGAGCTTTCCTTAAACATCGATTTGGGTCTGCCGCGCGGTCTCTTCTGGGTCTCCAAGGCTGATACTCCCTTACGCATTCGGCCGGTACGATGCCAAGGTCAAAAGACTGGCATCTCCCGATCGCTAAATTGAGAAACTAAAATTGTATGCTTTTCAGCGTGTTAGATATTTTATTCCATAAATGAAAATATTTTTCAAGAAAATTGCACAATTACGAAAGACAAGCGACACTTGTGTCCAAAGCGGAGGACATGATGATGTCAAACCAAAACCCGGTCTTTATTCCAGGCCCTACAAACATTCCCGACCGACTGCGCCTTGCCATGCAGGTGCAGACGCAAGATCACCGCGCCCCGGACTTTGTCGAAACCTTTGCACCAGTCCTTGAAGACACCAAAAAGGTGTTCGGCACGACCGACGGCCAGATCGTGACCTTCCCCGCCAGCGGAACCGGCGGATGGGAGGCAGCTATCACCAATACGCTCAGCCCCGGCGACAAGGTATTGGTGGGCCGCTATGGCGTATTCAGCCATCGCTGGATTGATCTTTGCCAGCGGCACGGGCTGGACGTACAGATCATTGACTGCCCATGGGGCAGCGGAGCGCCAGCTGACAAGTTTCAGGAGGTCCTGTCCGCAGACAAGACCCACGCAATTCGCGCCGTTCTGGTTACGCATAACGAAACGGCCACGGGTGTGCGTTCGGATATTGGTGCCGTTCGGCAGGCGATGGACGCCTCGGATCACCCGGCGATGATGTTCGTGGATTGCGTCAGCTCTCTGGCTTCAATGCCGTTTGAGTTTGATCGCTGGGGCGTCGACATCGCCGTTTCAGGTTCGCAAAAAGGGTTCATGCTGGCGACCGGTATGGCGATTTTGTGCGTCAGCCCCAAAGCGTTGGAAGCCGTGGAAACGGCAAAACTGTCCCGCACATTCTTTGATTTTAAGGACATGATGGCGGCCAATGCTTCCGGAGGTTTCCCTTACACCCCTCCCCTGCAACTGATTTACGGCATGCGGGAAAGCCTGAAAATGCTGTTCGAAGAAGGCCTTGATAACGTCTATGCACGTCATTTCCGCCTCGCCGAAGGGGTGCGCCGCGCGGTGGATGCCTGGGGCCTGAAACTGGTCGCGCAATCGCCGGACCTTTATTCGGACACCGTCAGCGCCATTTACGTGCCTGAAGGGTTCGACAGCAACGCCCTGACCGATCACGCGTTCAATGCTTACGGCGTCTCGTTCGGGATCGGACTGGGGCAGTTGAATGGCAAAGCGTTCCGCATCGGCCATCTGGGCAGTCTGACAGACGTGATGGTTCTGTCCGGGCTGGCAACCATCGAAATGGCGATGGCTGATCAGAACTATCCCATCACGCTGGGCAGCGGTGTTGCGGCCGCACAGGACTTTTTTCGCACGGGGCCGTCCGGCCACGCACAGGCTGCGGCGTAAGGAGGGCATGGATGTTGGATCAAATTGCTGCTGCTGACCTGACAATTGACGACATGCGCACGGCGCATGAACGGATAAAACCATATATTCGCCGAACGCCGGTGATGACGTCTGATTACCTCAACGATCTGACCGGCGCGCAGTTGTTCTTCAAATGCGAGAACTTTCAGGAGGCCGGTGCCTTCAAGGTGCGCGGAGCCTGCAACGCGGTGTTCGGACTGCCCGAAGATATGATGGAAAAAGGTGTCTGCACGCATTCCAGCGGTAACCATGCGCTGTCTCTGTCCTACGCAGCGGGCCGACGCGGCATTCCATGCAACGTGGTCATGCCGCGTACGGCACCGCAAGCCAAAAAGGACGCCGTGCGCCGCTATGGCGGAACGATTACAGAATGCGAGCCGTCAACGTCATCCCGAGAGGCGACATTTGCCGAAGTACAGGCACGCACGGGGGGCGAGTTCGTGCATCCCTACAATGATCCGCGCGTGATCGCAGGTCAGGCCACGTGCTCGGCAGAGCTGCTGGAGCAGACCGAGGGCGTGGACGCAGTTATCGCACCCATCGGCGGTGGTGGCATGGTGTCCGGCACATGCCTGACGGTTTCCAATCTGGCACCGCAAACCGCGATTTTTGCGGCAGAGCCGGAACAGGCTGACGATGCCTACCGCTCGTTCAAGGCAGGCCATATCATCGCGGATGATGCGCCCAAGACGATTGCCGACGGTCTGTTGGTTCCGCTTAAGGAAAACACCTGGCATTTCGTTTCGAACCACGTGACCGATATCTTCACGGCGTCCGACGCCGAGATCATCGAAGCGATGAAACTGACCTGGAAGTACTTGCGGGTGGTGATGGAGCCATCTTCGGCGGTACCGCTGGCCACCATTCTGAAGAACCCCGACATGTTTCGGGGCAAGCGCGTCGGCGTGATCGTCACCGGCGGCAATGTGGATCTGGATAAACTGCCCTGGCTGAAAGGGTAAGGAGGAAGAAGATGAACAAACCTGTGAACATTGATCAGCTTGAGGTTGGCTTCGACATCCCTGCCGCTGTCGGCATGGATGAGGCCGACATTCAGACGCCCTGCCTGATCCTCGATCTGGACGCGCTGGAGCGGAACATCAAGAAGATGGGCGACTATGCCAAAGAACACGGAATGCGTCACCGCGTTCACGGCAAGATGCACAAATCGGTTGATGTGGCCAAGCTGCAGGAGGAACTGGGCGGCGCCGTCGGAGTGTGCTGTCAGAAGGTATCCGAGGCCGAAGTGTTCGCCCGTGGTGGCATCAAGGATATTCTTGTCTCGAACCAGGTGCGCGACCCCGCCAAGATCGACCGTCTTGCGCGCCTTCCCAAGCTGGGTGCCCGCACGATCGTTTGCGTCGATGACATCGATAACGTCGCGGACCTGTCAGCAGCGGCCCAGAACCACGGAACCGAGCTGGAAGTTTTCGTTGAGATTGACTGCGGCGCAGGTCGTTGTGGCGTAACAACGACCCCGGATGTGGTTGCAATCGCCAAGGCCGTCGAAGCTGCGCCCAATCTGAAATTCACTGGAATTCAGGCATATCAGGGCGCTATGCAGCATCTGGATACTTACGACGCGCGTAAAGAAAAACTGGATGCAGCGATTGCGATGGTCAAAGACGCTGTTGACGGCCTGGAGGCCGAGGGTATCTCGTGCGAGCTGGTTTCGGGCGGTGGAACAGGGTCTTACTACTTCGAAAGCAATTCAGGCGTTTACAACGAGTTGCAGTGCGGTTCCTACGCGTTCATGGATGCCGATTATGGTCGCATTCTGGACAAAGATGGCAATCGGATCGATCAGGGAGAATGGGAGAATGCACTGTTCATCCTGACCAGCGTCATGAGCCACGCCAAACCCGACAAGGCCATTTGCGATGCGGGCCTCAAGGCTCAGTCGGTCGATAGCGGGCTGCCGTTTATCTTTGGGCGCGACGACGTGGAATACCTCAAATGTTCCGACGAGCATGGCGTGATCGGTGACCCGAATGGTGTGCTCAAGGTAAATGACAAACTGCGACTGGTGCCGGGTCATTGTGATCCCACCTGCAACGTCCATGATTGGTACGTGGGTGTACGAAACGGCAAAGTCGAAGCCTTGTGGCCCGTCTCGGCCCGCGGAAAGGCTTACTGAACGATGAGGGATGCCATGAATACGCAAGATGGCCTGCTGATTGTAGGCGAAGACCTCTGCCAGAAGCTGGTCGGCCGCGAACAGGCCTTTGAAGCCGTGCAATCGGTCTTTGGTGCTATGGCCAGCGGAGGTGCCTGGAACTTCCCGGTTGTCCGCGAAGCGTTGGGTTATGCCGATGCTCTCTATGGTTTCAAATCCGGCTTTGACCGCGACGGTCAGGTTCTGGGCGTGAAGTCAGGGGGGTACTGGCCCGGAAACGCCGACAAAGGGCTGACAAACCATCAGTCCACGGTGTTTCTGTTTGATCCCGACACGGGGCGATTGTCCGCTCTGGTCGGCGGCAATTACCTGACAGCCGTGCGCACGGCGGCCTCCTCGGCGGTCTCGATCGCGCATCTGGCCCGCGCGGACGCCAAAGTTCTGGGCATGGTTGGCGCAGGACATCAGTCCACGTTCCAACTGCGCGCCGCAGCCGAGCAGCGCGCGTTTGAAAAGGTCGTGGCCTGGAACCCGCATCCGGATATGCTGCCGCGTCTGGCGGCAGTCGCCGAAGAGATCGGCTTGGAATTCGAAGCCGTCAGCCAGCAGGAACTGGGTGCGCAGGCCGACGTGATCATTACGATCACCTCGGCGTTCGAACCTCTCTTGATGAAAGACTGGATCAAACCCGGCACGCACCTGGCCTGCATGGGCACGGACACCAAAGGCAAGATGGAAGTCGACCCCGCACTTGTCGCCAATGCTTCTGTTTTCACCGACGAAGTGGCGCAATCCGTCACCATAGGCGAAGCGCAACACGCCGTTGGCTCGGGCGATCTCTCAGAAGACGAAATCACTCAGATCGGCGCTGTCATCAATGGTGATCATGCCGGTCGCACCAGTGAGACTGAGATCACATTGTTCGACGGAACCGGCGTGGGGCTTCAGGACCTGGCGGTGGCCTCCGTAGCCGCGAGGCTGGCGGACGAGGCCGGACTGGCACAGCGCACCACCCTCTAAAACGAACAAGCGCGCCCCGTCGGGGCGCGCCTGTTCGCTTCTTGCTTCCGAAGCTTAGCCCCGGATGACCTTGGCGAAATTGTCGAAAATCGGTTCGTTGGCGCAGATCACCTCACCGTCTTCCAGTACGCTGCCTTCGGGGTTGATGGCCTGAACGAAACCGCCTGCTTCTGTGACGATGATTATTCCAGCGGCCAGATCCCAGGCATGCAACCTGCGTTCCCAGAATCCTTCATATCGGCCTGCGGCCACGTAGGCCATGTCCAGCGCCGCAGCTCCCCAGCGACGCACACCGGCGCATGTGGGCATCAGGCGCGCCAGATCCTGCAGCGTGGCAGGCAAGTCGGAACGGCCACCAAAAGGCACGCCGGTTGCAAAGACCGACTCGATCATGCGGTGACGACCCGAAACGCGGATACGGGTGTCATTCATCCACGCGCCCTCGCCTTTTTCGGCAAAGAACATTTCGTCCTTGGCCGCGTCATAGATCACTCCGGCGACAATCTTGCCCTTGTGCTCCAGCGCGATGGAGACTGCCCAATGGGGCAAGCCATGCAGAAAGTTCGTGGTGCCGTCCAGCGGATCGACAATCCAGCGACGGGTCGGATCTTCTCCGTCCTGACCACCGCCTTCTTCGCCCAGCCAGCCATAGGTCGGACGGGCACCCAGCAGTTCCTCTTTCAAGATGTTTTCGGCCGCGATATCAGCCTTGGACACAAAGTCTCCGGCGCCTTTCATCGACACCTGCAGGTTCTCGACTTCACGAAAATCCTTGACCAAAGACCGCCCCGCTTTGCGCGCGGCTTTCATCATGATGTTGAGATTTGCACTGCCAACCATTTTCAAAAGGCTCCTGTCCGGTCAAACCGCGCGTATACTGGGGCAATGCGCCCTTGCCAAGAGGAATGATGCGCATAGCAGACCCGCGTTTTGCGCTTATTGCGCCTGCAGCTTTCGCGCCTCGGTCCGGGCCAGTTTCACCAGTTCCTGCACAAAGGGTTTTTCCAGGTCTTCGGACCGAACAGCGGCGTAGAGCCTGCGTGTGATCCCTTCTTTCGTGAGCGGGCGCGTGACATAGTCCGAGTTGTATTTGACTTCACGCACAACCCAGTCCGGCAGCACCGAAACCCCTCTGTTCGAGGCGACAAGCAGCAGGATCACAGCGGTCAACTCGACCTGACGGATCGTCGCGGGTTCAACGCGCGCGGGGATCAGAAGCTGGCTGAATACATCCAGTCGGGTGCGCTCCACCGGATAGGTGATCAATGTCTGACCGCGAAAATCCTCGGCTTCGATGTAGGCTTTTTTCGCAAGGGGATGAGAAGATGCAGCCACAAACACCGCGTTGTAATCGAAGAGTTCGACAAACTCGACACCAGGCAGATCTTCCGGGTCCGATGACACGACCAGATCAACTTCTTCTTTTTGCAACGCAGGCAAAGCGTCGAACGCGAGGCCGGGTCGAATGTCCACATCCACGTCGGGCCAGGATTTGCGGAATGCCTCCAACACTGGAAACAACCACTCAAAGCAGGCGTGACATTCGATCGCGATATGCATCCGCCCTGTGCGGCCATCTCGGAGTGACGAAAACTCATCCTGCATCGCCTCGACCTGAGGCAGAATCTGTTCGGCCAATCGCAGCAAGCGCAACCCGGCAGCGGATAATTTCATCGGTTTCGAACGACGCAGGAACAGTTCGACACCGGCCTGATCTTCCAACCCTTTGATCTGATGACTTAATGCCGATTGCGTTATGTTTAGTTGATCCGCCGCACGGGCCAACCCGCCGCATTCGTGTATGGCCTTGATTGTGCGAAGGTGGCGGAATTCGATATGCATATCTCACGCAACTCATGTTGTTCTTGAATAATATGAGTTTGTCTCACAATGCATTGGATGTCACAAGGGGATAGTTCTGCTGTTGATGAGGCTCCGATGACTACGCCCGAAATTTCCTTCGAGTTCTTCCCGCCCAAGTCGCTGGAGGCGTCATTCCGCCTTTGGGACACCGTTCAAACGCTTGCTCCGTTAGAGCCCCGGTTTGTTTCCGTAACCTACGGTGCTGGGGGCACGACGCGTGAATTGACGCGAGACGCCGTTGCCACACTTCACAAATCCTCGGGATTGCCTGTCGCGGCACATCTTACCTGCGTCGACGCCTCGCGTCAGGAAACGCTGGAAATCGCCGACACATTCGCGCGCGCCGGAGTTCAGGATATTGTCGCCCTGCGTGGTGATCCGCCTTCGGGTCAGGATCGGTTTGTGCCACATCCGGATGGATTTGCGAATTCTGTCGAGTTGATTTCTGCATTGGCCGAAACCGAAATGTTCAGCATCCGGGTTGGCGCTTACCCCGATATTCACCCCGAGGCGCAAAACGCGCGTACCGATGTTGACTGGTTGAAGGCAAAACTGGATGCCGGCGCGGACGAGGCACTGACACAGTTCTTCTTCGAGGCCGAGACGTTTTTTCGGTTCCGCGATGCCTGTGCCAAGGCCGGGATCGACAAACCCATCGTTCCGGGCATCCTGCCGATCGAAAACTGGAAAGGCGCCCGCAAATTTGCAGAGCGTTGTGGTACCCGTATTCCGCCCTGGATCGATCAGGCCTTTGAAAAAGCTGTGCGCGATGATCGCGAGGATCTGCTGGCCACGGCGCTGTGTACCGAACTTTGTTCGGACCTGATTGAAGGCGGCGTCGACAAACTGCATTTCTACACGCTCAATCGCCCCGAGCTTACCCGAGACGTGTGTTTCGCCTTGGGAATCACTCCGCGCGCGGAACTGCAGAACGTGGCTTGATTTCGCGTACTGAAGTCTGTGATTGGGCCAATGAATGTTGGCCCAATCGCCATTTTTCGCATTTGATTCAGATGAAATCAGGTCGACAGTTTCGGGCAACAATTTCGAAATGCTCGACCAAACTGTTGACCCAATTCACGCTAATACCCCGATAAATTTGACAAAAATGCAGCCATTCACAAAGTGGTGTGAGTGTAGTTGTTAACGAGTTCTGTGAGTATGGAGCCAGTAAGTAAGATAAAGGCTCGGGCCGAAGCGTTGAAAGAGCTGGGTCTAGACCAAAATGCCAGTGCCGATGAAATTCGCGATGCCTGGCGAGACGTGGCCTTTCACGCCCACCCCGATCACACCGGTGGTGATTGCGCTGATTTTGCGCGCGCCAAATCGGCTTATGATTTCCTCCGGAAAGAGGGGCTGGCCGGCAACAATCGCGCGGGACCAACGAAGCCACGCCGCCCGAAACTGCGCAAGCGCGTGGTTGAGTTGTCGGCCGATGTTCTTAAGACGTGCCGCGAACTCTTATGCCCTGACCGGGTTCTGTCGCATGCGCCAGACACCGGTGGAGTACCAGAAGATTCATCCGACCTAACTTCTGATCCTGCGGCTGATCACATCCCGGATGCGATTGGCTGTTTCGGTCGTGACCTGACTTATTTTGTAAAGACACCAGTCTGTGAAGGTCCGAACCGGGTGGCCTTGCCAACTTCGGTTTTGGCAGGCACGCGCAAGGCCGAGGCGGAAATTCTGACCTTCCAATCCAAAAATTCGGGGAAAGGCGAAGTTGTGGTTCCGGATACAATCCGCGTTCGAAAATTTCCCGGTGCTCGCAGCGTAAAGATCAAATTCGATGCGAACCAGCAGATGAGAGATGACTACTGGCTTGCCAGTTAAAGGGGGGTTGTGCCCATCTGCACATAAAGCCCGGCTGAAATCAGCCGGGCTTTTTTCTTGCCTGTATCAGTTGGTGACCGGACCTTCGGAAGTGAATTTCGGGATAACGCTGGTCGATGCGGCATCAGCCTCGATCCCGGGCCAGTTTCCTTCGGCCAAGTTGATATTGCCCGGTACATCCTCTTCCCAGAAACCGACCACTACATCTGTGATGTTCAGATAAAGCTTGTCATCGACGATCCGCCACAGGTTGGGGTTGGCCGGAACCTTGCCGCCGCGCGACACACCATAGGCGCAATGGCCGTCATATTGCGGCGCATAGTATGCCGGGTTTTCCAGAAATTTGTCGCGATTTTCTTCAGTCGCAAACGCCCACGTCGAGCCGTTGTATTCCGCTGTGATTTCCGAGCGACCGCGGACTGCCTCGGGCTGTGCCTGACCGACAGGAGCTTGGTCGAGGCTGCGATACGCTACGACATCATAGCCCGAAACGGCAAAGCCGGTGCCGTCGACATACTGATCTCCGGCAAAGGCGGGGATGGCAAACGCCATCGCTGCCGCAAAAGTCATGGCAAATCGTTTCATGTGGTCGATCCTTTTTTTGTCTCAACAATTTCTGATGCGCCATCGTGGCGGAACTGGCATGACAATAAGTGATTCTGGATGACTTCGTAGTCCCGCTCGCGGCGGTGTGACCGACTACCAAGAAACGTGAGGCCGCGGCCGGGTATTGTTACAAAAACAGTTTCCCGACCGGGGTTGGACTTTGCCTTTTGCAATATTAGCTGTGGATGCAGCTGCCGCGCGGCCCGGCAGTGAAACGAAAGGCACGAGATGAGCGAACTATCCACCTATACCCCTCCGAAGGTCTGGACCTGGGACAGCGAAAGCGGCGGGCGTTTTGCCAATATCAACCGGCCCATTGCTGGCGCCACTCATGAAAAGGAGCTGCCTGTCGGACAGCATCCTTTACAGCTGTACTCGCTTGCGACACCGAACGGGGTAAAAGTGACGGTCATGCTGGAAGAACTGCTGGCACTTGGGCACAAGGAAGCCGAGTACAACGCCTGGCTGATCGATATTGGCGAAGGCGAGCAGTTCAGTTCAGGATTTGTAGGTGCCAACCCCAACTCCAAGATCCCCGCCCTGTGGGACCGGTCAGGCGAGGAGCCGGTGCGCGTATTCGAAAGCGCTTCGATCCTGTTTCATCTGGCCGAGAAGTTCGGAGCGTTCCTGCCCAAAGTCGGCCCCGAGCGGACGGAGGTGATGAACTGGGTTTTCTGGCAGATGGGCAGCGCGCCCTATTTGGGCGGCGGATTTGGTCACTTCTACGCTTATGCGCCTGAAAAGTGGCAATATCCGATCGATCGTTTCGCGATGGAGGCCAAACGCCAACTGGACGTTCTGGATCGTGAACTGGCGGAGAAAACCTATATCGCAAGCGATGAATACTCCATCGCAGACATGGCAATCTGGCCTTGGTACGGTCAGTTGGTCCTGGGTCGTCTCTATGATGCAGCTGAATTCCTGGATGTGGAATCCTACAAAAACGTGGTGCGTTGGGCCAAGGAAGTTGATGCGCGCCCGGCGGTTCGGCGCGGGCGCATGGTCAACCGGTCATTCGGCGAGCCTCACATGCAACTGCATGAGCGTCATGACGCGAGCGATTTTGAGACGCGCACACAAGACAAACTGGAACCGGCGGACTAACTCTTAGACTACCGAAGAATCGGGGGCCGTTCCGGATCGCTTCCCGGTGCGGCCCTTTCTGCGTTCGACGCCTGCGGTTGCGGAAGGTCGAACCGCAAGCCGACTTTGGCCAAGGCCGTCGTCGTCGGATCATCCGCCTCGAAAAACCCGACATCCAATGCGCCAGCGTCGATCCCGGAAAAAGTCAGGGCCTCGGACACAGCCCGCGCCAGCGCCGGTTTTGCGGCGTCAATCGCAGCTACGAATCCAAGCAAGTGACCCCGACCACTGCCATCAGATTTCGTTCCGACAAGAAATGCAGTTGCAGCCAGACCGGCAGCGGTCGCGAGCTTCGTGTCCAGCGCCGACAGCAGCGTGTCAGGCAGACCAGTTGGCGGCAGAAATTCTGCCAGACGTTGCCGAACTTCTTCTGGACCATGTTGCAAAGTGTCCGACAACCACCCCAGCGCTTCGGCCGGAATTAGCATCGAGGACGGTGCAACATCCAGATTCAGCCCCAGCCCGACCCCCTGCCCGGCCAGCATTGATGACAAGACCCGCCCGGATAGCGCCACGTAGGGAACCGGACGACCAGCGAACTGTGCCAACCGCTCCTCCAGATCAAAGACCAGCACGAAACGGCCATCGGCCACATCGAAGAGTTCCGGCGAGATGTTTTCGTCCTGCGCTTCTTCAGCCAGCATCAGGAACAGTTCACTGTCGGCCAGGCGCTCGAAAAACCGTAGCCGCGCCGCGTCATCCTGCGGGGCGGCCTCCATCACAGAATGCGCGGTGTCCAGAGCCGTGGCGTCAGTCATTCAGCACCTCTTGCACCCGGGCACGCAGATCCGGCACCAATTCGGTCTCGAACCACGGGTTTTTCTTCAACCAAGCCGTATTGCGCCAGGACGGATGAGGCAAGGCAAAGACCCGCGGCGCATGGTCCCGCCAGTTCCGCACCGTTTCGGTCACCGATGATTTTGTGCCAAGGTGGTACTTATGCGCATGCCCGCCAACCAGAACGGTCAGCGGCACCTCACCCAGTTCCGCCATCACCCGGCCATGCCAAGTGCGGCGGCAGAGTGGAGGGGGCGGCAGATCCGCATTGCGATCATCGTAGCCGGGAAAACAAAACGCCATTGGCACGATTGAGACCTTTGATCGATCATAGAACGCCGCCTCGTCCAGCCCGAGCCACTCGCGCAGTCGATCCCCCGATGGATCGGTAAAAGGACGGCCCGACTCGTGCACCCGAGCACCGGGTGCCTGACCTGCGATCAGGATACGGGCGCCGGAACGGAACCAAACAACCGGGCGCGGCTGATGCGCAGTTGCGGTTTCCGCAAACCGCCCCGCACATAGTCGGCAATTTTCGATTTCCCGGGACAGTGAGGTCATCAATTCCTGCTTTTTCTTCAAAGAGGCCCGGCATAGATATGCAAGTACAGTGCAGCGTCCAATACCCGACTGATGCCTCCAACATCACACATTGCGTGATAACCTCTCTGAACGCATTGATCATTTGTTTCATAATTCGACATAATGTGGCCAACATGGATCGGTAGTACTCATGCATTTAAACCGACGCACGCCGAAGGACTGAGCAGGCTCCAGATGCTGGAATTCGAAAACGTCAGCAAATCCTTTTGGACCGGGACTCGCCGCAAGGTGATCCTGGATCAGGTGTCGTTTCGGGTCGAACTGGGCAAATCCATCGGTATCCTCGCGCCGAACGGGACCGGAAAAACCACGCTCATCAATATGATGGCCGGGCTGGAAAAGCCCGACGAAGGCGTAATCCGTCGCGACTGCCGGGTTTCTTTCCCCATGGGGTTCACCGGTGGGGTGTCCAAACGGCTGTCAGCACTGGAAAACGCCCGATACATCGCGAAAATCTATGGTATGGATCCGGACTACGTCGAGGCGTATTGCAATTGGCTGTGCAATCTCGGGGAATATTTCAACCAACCGTTGGGCACCTATTCATCCGGCATGCGGGCCCGGTTCACCTTTGCGCTGATGCTGGCGCTGGACTTCGACATGTACCTTATTGACGAAGGGATGCCGGCGACGACGGATGTGGACTTCAACAAAAAGGCTGGCGACATCCTGCGCGAGAGGCTGCGAACGACAACCTTGGTGATTGTTTCCCACAACCCCTCGGTCCTGGAAAAGTTCGCCGAACAGGCCGCCGTTCTTGTGGACGGGCAGCTTTATATGTTTGAAACCTTGGAAGAGGCAAAACAGTTATATGACTACCAAACCCAAGGCTAAGAAATACAATCCGGATCCCAAACCGCAGGGCAAGGGAACCGCGGACGCCCGTTCCGACGCCATTTCACGGATTCGGCGCGCCACTCAGGGACAGGCACAAGAGGCGGATGAGAATACGAAACCGTCCACCAATCTGGACGAGATCAAGCGCGAGGGGCTGACCGGTCGGCAACTGCGGGTGGCACGGCGGTTGGCCCAAAAAAACGGATTGGCCGCGACGTCGGATTATGACGCGGTGCGCCTGCTGCGCGAGAATGGGATCGACCCGTTTCAGCGCATGAACCTTTTGAATCTTGCGGCCAATGACCAGCCTTCGCCCGAGGCGCAGGACACGATAAAAGTGCAACTGCCGCAAACCGTTGTGAAAAAGCCTGAAAATCTGCCTGGTCCTGAACTCAGCCCGGCGCAGCGCCGGGATTACGAAATCGGGCAGATCCAGAAAGACATCGCCCGACGGCGGCGGCGCAAGCTTTTCGGCCTCTTTGCAAGGCTGGCGGCGTTCGTGATTCTGCCAACGCTGATCGTGGGTTACTATTTCTATCGAGTGGCAACCCCGATGTATGCCAGCGATTCCGAATTCCTGATCCTTCAGGCGGATGGAGGCCCGGGCTCGATCGGCGGCCTGTTGGCCGGGACTCAGTTTGCGACGACGCAGGATTCCATTTCGGTCCAATCTTTCCTTGAATCGAAAGAGGCGCTGCTGTCGCTGGATCGCGACGCCGGATTCTCGGATGCATTCAAACAGGAATGGATCGACCCGGTTCAACGGCTCGCGCCAGATGCGACCCTTGAAGACGCGTACAAGCTGTACAAAAAAATGGTAACAATCGGCTATGATCCGACCGAAGGCGTGATCCGAATGGAAGTGGCCGCACCGGATGCGGCAACGGCGACTTTGTTCTCTGAAAACCTGATTTCCTATGCTGAGGACCGGGTGAATGCCCTTTCCGAGAAAAAGCGCGAAGATCAGATGCGCGACGCGTTGGAAAGTTTCGAAAGCGCGCAGGAAGCACGCAGGCAGGCACAGGAAGACCTGATTGAGCTACAATTGCAGGGTGCGGTTCTGGACCCGCAGAACGTCATTGCCAGCCTGCGCGCCCGCATTGACCAGTTCGAATTCGAATTGCAGGACAAGAAACTGGAACTGGCAGCCCTTCTGGACAACCTTCGCCCGAACCAAGCCAAAGTTGACGGCGTCAGCCGCGACATCGCGCGGCTTGAGGCGGTTCTGGAAGAGTTGAACGCCGAGATGCTGGACGCCTCCGCCGGCGAAAACTCGCTGGCGCGGTTAAGTGTACGAATCCAGATGGCGCAGGCGGATCTGGCCGCGCGTGACCTGATGCTTCAAACCGCTATGCAGCACATGGAAACCACACGGACCGAGGCCAACCGCAAGGTGCGCTATCTCACGGTGTCGGTAAACCCCGTGCCCAGTCAGGAACCCAGCTATCCGCGCAAGTTCGAAAATACGATTTTGGCTTTCCTGTTGTTTGCTGGTATCTACCTCATGATCTCGCTTACCGCGTCGGTCCTTCGTGAACAGGTATCCTCGTAAGACTCATGAAACATGTAAAAATCGCCGACCTGACCGTTGGCAACGACCTTCCGCTGACCATCATCGCCGGCCCTTGCCAGCTTGAGACAGCCGATCACGCCCAGATGATTGCCGGCACCATGAAAGAGGTATGCGAGGCCACTGGCGCGCAGTACGTTTTCAAAGCCTCCTATGACAAAGCAAACCGTACGTCCTTGTCCGGCGCACGCGGCATGGGGATTGATGCCGGCCTGAAGGTGCTGGACGATATCCGCAAAACGATGGGCATCCCGGTGCTGACCGATGTCCATACCGAAGCGCAATGCGCCATTGCGGCCGAAGCCGTGGACGTCCTGCAAATCCCCGCGTTCCTGTGCCGCCAGACCGACATGCTGTTAGCGGCTGGGAAAACCGGCGCCGTGATCAACGTTAAAAAAGGTCAGTTCCTTGCCCCTTGGGAGATGCCCAACATCGTCTCCAAAATCGAAAGCACCGGAAATCACAATATTCTGTTGACAGAACGCGGAACATCGTTTGGCTACAACACTCTGGTTGCCGACATGCGGTCGCTGCCGCAAATGGCGCAAACTGGGTACCCGGTGGTGATGGATGCCACTCATTCGGTGCAGCAACCCGGCGGACAAGGCGGATCTTCGGGCGGCCAACGCGAATTTGCTCCGGTCATGGCGCGCGCAGCAGTTGCTGTCGGCTCTGCCGCAGTATTCATGGAAACTCATCAGGACCCGGATAATGCGCCCTGTGATGGCCCGAACATGATCTACCTTGATCAGATGCCCAAACTTGTCGACACATTGATGCGCTTTGATGCGCTGGCCAAAGCAAATCCTATTCAGATTTAACGATTGAGACTTGTTATGATCAAACCCCTTCCCGAGGTGACTCCAAACACCTGGAGCTTTCTGCGCGACCCGATGATCAAGCCTACGGGCTTTCGCGAATATGACGCGCGGTGGAAATACCCGGACGAGATCAACCTGCCGGGCATGACGGCCCTTGGTCTGGGTCTGGGAACTCAGATGCATAAGCGCGGCATCGCTCCTGTTATCGCGGTCGGAAACGACTACCGCGACTATTCGCTGTCGATCAAGAACGCCTTGGTCGTTGGGTTGATGCAGGCCGGTATTCAGGTCAAGGACATAGGTCCGGCGCTTAGCCCGATGGCTTACTTCGCTCAGTTCCATCTGGACGTGCCCGCCGTGGCAATGGTGACCGCCAGCCACAACCCAAACGGCTGGACCGGGGTCAAGATGGGCTTTGACCGCCCTCTGACCCACGGCCCCGATGAGATGGCAGAATTGCGCGACATCGTCCTGAACGGTCAGGGTGTCGCCCGCGAGGGCGGTTCTTACGAGTTCGTGGAAGGTGTCAAGGAAGCCTATATCAACGATTTGGTGGGTGACTTCAAAATGTCCCGTCCGCTCAAGGTCGTTTGTGCCACCGGTAATGGCACGGCATCCGCCTTTGCGCCCGAAATTTTCGAACGTATGGGCGTCGAGGTCGTACCCAGCCACAATGAACTGGATTACACATTCCCCAACTACAACCCGAACCCCGAAGCGATGGAAATGCTGCATGACATGGCAGACACCGTGAAGTCCAGCGGCGCCGATCTGGCGCTGGGGTTCGACGGGGACGGCGATCGCTGCGGCGTAGTCGATGACGAGGGCGAAGAGATCTTTGCCGACAAGGTCGGTGTCATCATGGCCCGCGATCTGGCCAAGCTGCATCCCGGATCAACCTTTGTTGCGGATGTGAAATCAACCGGCTTGTTCGCCAGTGACCCCGAACTGCAGACCCTTGGCGTGAAAGCAGATTACTGGAAAACCGGCCACAGCCACATGAAGCGCCGGGTCAAGGAAATCAACGCGCTGGCCGGGTTCGAGAAGTCTGGGCATTACTTTCTGGCCGAACCGATCGGGCGCGGCTACGACTGCGGCATGCGGGTGGCGGTTGAGATCTGCAAGTTGATGGACCGCAACCCGGACCGCAGCATGTCCGATCTGCGCAAGGCGCTGCCCAAGACGTGGTCGACCCCGACCATGTCCCCCTACGCAGCCGACACCGAGAAGTACGACATTCTGCAACGACTTGTGGGCAAGCTGGTCGCCAAGGCCGATGCGGGTGACAGTTTTGCCGGTCGCGCGATCAAGGAGGTCGTGACGGTTAACGGAGCGCGCGTTATCCTGGACAATGGCAGCTGGGGTCTTGTGCGGGCCTCGTCAAATACGCCGAACCTGGTCGTAGTCTGTGAAAGCAGCGAAAGCGAAGACGAAATGCGCGCGATTTTCGGTGAGATCGACGCCGTTATCCGCACCGAACCCGGTGTCGGTGAATACGATCAAACCATCTGAACTCGGACCAAGGGGCGGCGCCGAATAGTTGCCGCCCCGGTCAATCGCCGCCCAGCAGTTTCAACAGTCCTTTCCTGGCTTCATCTTCAAGCTTGTTCTTGATCGCGTCTTCGATCTGTTCGCTGTCGGTTATGGTGGTGTCCAGTTCGTTCCCAACTTTGTCCAAGACCTTTTGTTTGGCGTCATCCTCCAACCCCTTGATCTTACCTTCAGCGGCAGCTTCGATAACCTTGGTGAGGTCAGGCTTGATCGAAGGGTTGCTCCATGGGCCCTGAATACGCACAGGAACGGAAATCCCCTGCCCGGCATTGGCGCGCAGAGCGACAGGAGTGAACAGATAGTCGATATCGCGCGCACCCAGCCCGACCCGCCCTGCTCCGTCCGCGCGGAAATTGTCCAGCTGCATCAGCAGGTCGTTATTGGTCAGGTTGCCGCCATCCATCGTGAAGCTTGCTGTCAGGCTGTTGAACACGGTTGTGCCGCCCGACCCCTTACCCCGCCCCATCAAGCGATCAAGATCTATCCCCGCGATGACGCCTTTGCCGACGTTGATATTGCCCTTGCCGCTAAGCGAATTCATGATCTGATCCTCGGTCTGCCCGACCGCCAGAAACTCCAGTGCGCCCGAACCGGTCCCCGACAGACGCTCGATACCACCCAAGGCACTCAGCGCCTGCTGGATGTCGATGCCATCAGCCTTAAGGCTGCCGCCAACCGACAGGCCGTTCCGGTTATTTGCAACAACCTGCCCGTTCAGTTGCCCGGAAAACAGCGTTGCCGGATGCATCTTCAAAACTGCGCGGGACCGGTCGAGGATCAGCGTCAGATCGCTCGGGCCCAGTGTCAGATCCGGAGCGGCAATTGAATTGGCCTGCAGCCTGATTGTCCCGTTGGCCAATGCCAGAGCGGATGCGTCGATCGGCGTATTGGACCATCCTTGCGACGCGGCTGAACCTCCGGACCCTGTACCTCCGGCACTGTCTCCAAGAGACTGTGTGAGGTCCAGATCACCGGCGTTCAGCCGTGCCGTGATCTGTGGCGGGTCGGAGATCACGATATCCGCCTCTCCGGTCAGCCTGTTGTTGTCCAGCGCTGCGGTCATGCTCCGCAATGAAATCCGGCCATCGCTGGTATAGGTCATCTGGGCCGTCAAGTCCGCCACCCGCCCCAATCCCGTGGGTACGGAAACCCCGCTCTGACCAAAAGCCGCCAGCATCTTATGGGTGTTCGTGGCTTTGACCGTTGTCTTGCCATCCATTTCCCCAGCCAGATTGACGCGCCCGGAAAAGCCGAATGTGCCGCCCGGCGCCATCATGCTCAGTTCCAGCGGAGTTGCTGCTCCACTCGAAAATGCCGGCAGATCAGGTATTTTCAGATCTACCCGAACAGAGCCGCCCTGCACGGGCATGCTCGCCTCCATCTCCATCGGGGCAGAAACGTCTGGCCAGCGCGCTGCCAGATCGACATTCGCGAAATCCAGTCTTGTCTGGCCGTTTTCGACATAGATCAGGCGCGCATCAGTAAGTTCCAGCCGATCCAGAGTGACCGTTCCAGAGGACTCTGGAACACTGCCACTGTTCGAAGGCTGCGCCTGAGTGGCTGGCGCGCTCAGTTCCCAATTCCCGCGCCCGTCGCTCAGTTCAAGACGTAGAACCGGTTTGTCTGCAACGACGCGCCTGATCTTTAGATCGCCAGCCAGCAAGGCCGAGGCATCGACGCCGACTGCAAGGCTGTTCGCGCTCAGCATTGGGTCGGGTCCGGCCCATTGCGCGTTACCGAATGTGACTGGACCGGTTTCCATACCCAGAACCGGCCAGAATGACAGGCTGACGTCACCGGACAGCGTCAGGTCACGGCCAGTCTGCGCCTTGACCTGCTCGGCCAGAATAGCGCCCAGCTTGTCGCCTGGCATCAGAAGTAGCGCCCCTACCATCAGCCCGAAGACCGCTACCAGAATGAATAGGATACGTATCAGCCACTTCATTTTCCGCCACCTGCCTTTTCGGCTTATCTGCTCTTTATCTGCTCTGATGCAAGTCAGCCCTGCGCGCACAACATTTGCAAGGGGAAGCGTTCCCCACTATATGCCGCGCCATGAGTATGAACCCGCCGAACCTCCGCCCCGACCTGGCGCCCGCCGCCCGGATCTCTGATGCTCCGCGCACCGGCCAGCCGACGCTGGGCATGGTGTCGCTTGGCTGTCCCAAGGCCCTGGTCGACAGCGAACGCATTCTGACGCGCCTTCGCGCGGAAGGGTACGGTATTTCGCCCGATTATGCAGGGGCTGATGCCGTGATCGTGAATACATGCGGCTTTCTGGACAGCGCAAAGGCGGAATCCCTGGACGCCATCGGCGAGGCGTTGGTTGAAAACGGCAAGGTTATCGTGACGGGGTGCCTTGGGGCCGACCCTGACTACATACGCGAACATCACCCGCGTATTCTGGCGGTCACAGGCCCGCATCAATACGAGCAGGTTCTGGATGCGGTCCATTCTGCCGTGCCCCCGGATCCAAATCCGTTTGTGGACTTGCTGCCCGCCTCGGGTGTCAAACTGACGCCACGACACTACAGCTATTTGAAGATTTCAGAGGGCTGCAATCACAAGTGCAAGTTCTGCATCATCCCCGATATGCGCGGGAAACTGGCCAGCCGCCCAGCACATGCGGTGCTGCGCGAGGCCGAAAAACTTGTCGACAACGGCGTGCGAGAGCTGCTGGTGATTTCTCAGGACACCTCGGCCTATGGATTGGATCGCAAATACGATTCGAACCCCTGGAAAGACAGGGAAGTCCGCAGCCACATCATTGATCTCGCGCGCGAACTGGGACGGTTTGATGCCTGGGTACGCTTGCATTACGTCTATCCCTACCCGCATGTACGCGATCTAATACCTCTGATGGCGGATGCGGGCTGCAACGTGCTGCCGTATCTGGACATCCCCTTCCAGCACGCACATCCAGACGTTCTGAAACGCATGGCCCGCCCGGCGGCTGCGGCCAAAACACTGGACGAAATTTCGGCCTGGCGGTCGGTTTGCCCGGACATCACACTCCGATCGACCTTTATTGTTGGCTACCCCGGCGAAACTGAGGCCGAGTTTCAGACGCTGCTGGATTGGATGGACGAGGCAAAGTTAGATCGCGTCGGGTGTTTTCAATATGAAAACGTGGATGGGGCCAGATCGAACGACTTACCCAATCACGTCCCCACCGAGATCAAGCAGGACCGGTGGAACCGCTTCATGGAAAAGGCGCAAGCCATTTCCGAGGCAAAACTGGCGGCGAAGGTTGGTAGAACACTGGAGGTCATCGTTGACGACGTCGATGATGAGGCCGCGACATGCCGGACCAAGGCGGACGCGCCTGAGATAGACGGCAACCTGTTTATTGACGAAGGGTTTGAGGCGTTATCTCCCGGAGACATTGTAACGGTCGAAGTCGACGAGGCTGGCGAGTACGACCTCTGGGGAAAATTGTCCACAAGCCGCTGAGGCTTACGGTCGGATATTCACGCAAGACTGACCAGCGCTGCAACCCAGGAAACTCCTGCAGCAACCGCCGTGAGGGCCACTGCGGCGCTTGCCGCGTCCTTGGCCTGACCAGCCAGCTTATGGTGATCCGTCGAGGTGTGATCGACCGCACGCTCGATGGCGGTATTGAACAGCTCGGCCACCAAAACCAATAGCCCAAGCACAAGGATCAGCGCTCGCATGTTGCCAGCAATTGGCAGCCAAAAGGCGAAGCCAGCTGATATCAGGTTTGCCCAGGCCCAAACGCGGAACGAATATTCATCGCGGAACGTTTCGACCAATCCCTGCCAGCTCCACCTGGTTCGATCCCTCAGCCGAACAAAGAAGTTTTTCAACGCAATCCCCCGAAAACAAAAAAGCGGATTTGGCGACCGTGCCGCCCGTGAGACAACAAAAAACCGCCCAGCGGGCGGTCTGTCAAAGCCTGATTGCAGGCGGCCCGCAATTGGGCCGCCTGCGGAAAGGTTATTGTGTGACCGGGTTACATACGGTCTGACCAGCTTCGGTCGTGGCCAGTTCATACCCGGCCGAGCAGCTGGGCGTACCGTACTTGTCATAGTCGGGCTGAATGTAAACGGGGGTCGGTTCTTCCTGCTGCGAGCAGGCGGCCAAAACAACGGCCGTGGCACAGATAGCAGCGAATTTCAGTTTCATGTCCATCAATCCTCTAATACTTTTCTGATATTGCCCAACTTTTCGGGGCCACGGTCAGAATAGGGACAAGACTGCACTCTGGCAACTCGGTTAATCACAACCTTGTGATTAGAGGCAAAACAACGCTTGCCGACAGTTACGTCGATGCGGGCTATTCATTTTGAAGTTTGGCCCTGAACATTGAATCCGGCATCAGCACCTGACAAAGAAGCCGCATGTCCGACGCTCCGTTCATCGCCCGGATGTCCCTGTTTCCCGTGGAGGTGCCCGAGGGCAAAAGCCGTTTCTGGTGCGTTTGAGGGAGGTCACACAAACAGCCGTTTTGCGATGGATCGCACAAGAGAACAGATTTCGGACCCGTGAAGTACACAGCTAAGGAACGCAAGAAAGCCTATCCCTGTGGCTGCAAAAAACCGGCACGGCACCATCTTGCAACGGCAGTCACACAGGGCTCTGACAGTGATTAAATCAAGTCGTTAAGGACGTCCGCGTTGGCGCAGAAATCAGGCGCCGTTCGGGCGCGGGCCTGTTGAGCCGCGAGCCAGAACTGACAGTTTTCACTGCAATCCGCGGTGCGGCATTTGGTTACCATCTCGGCATAGTCGTGCGACGAGAGTTTTCCTTCGGCCATCGCCTCGCTCAGTGAAACGCCCATGCACCGGGCCACGGAACGCGTCAGCCAAAAGTGCTTTTCGATATCCCCCAGCGAATTCTGTGGCATTAGCTTACCTGCGTCCTTCTGGCTTTGAGCGCCGCAAACCGCGATTGGTTCGGACAGGTGCATGGCGCGACTTGTGCAGCTTCATTTTCGTCCAACCAGTCCGGGCAGGCATTGGCCCATTCACACCCACGACAATGTTGCACCATCTCGGACCAATCCTGTTGGCTCAGATAGCCTTCACGGTGCGCCGCTACGATATCGGTTCCGGTGACCTTCCCCATCCGCAGAACCAGACGAAGGTGGGTCATGATCTCTCCGAGTTGCGGCATGATGGCCCCTCTTTGTTATGGCGCTAATCGAGCCAGCAGGTCCCTGTTACGGCAGTATTCCGGCGCTGCGGGATCGGCGTGTAATTGCGCCAGAAAAGTCTCGCAGTGACCGGGGTTGGGACACTCGGTGCACTGAAGAACAGCATCCGAGATTTCATCCACCCGCAGACTGCCGCCTATGGCGGCTTCTTCCAAGTCTACGCCCAGCTTCGTGGCCATCTGATCCACCAGCCCGGCATGGTGTCGCAGCGTTTCGCGGCGGGACATGCGGTTTCCTTTCCGTTTCGCGTCTGCGTTAACGGTACCGCATCGAAAGGTCTGCGCCTTTGACTCATGTCAATGCCCGGATTCCAGGTGATCCAGATAGGCACGGGTGGCATCTTGTACACGGCGAAATCGGTCGCCACCCAGTTTTTTGCCACCATACCAGCGGGTTACCACAATGACGTGATCTTCGAGCATGGCGCGCTGCATCATCCGCAGGATCACCATGGCCGCACCGGTTTCGCCATCATCCGCCTTCAGGGCACCCGTCGGCAAAATTGCGGCCCAAGTGTTATGCGTGGCCTTGGCATAGGCCTTGTCGGATTTCAGCTCTGCCAGAACCGCATCCACGTCCTGCCGACAAGAGACGCGCGCGCCGGTCACTGCATATTTCGACCCCCGATCGCTGAGGACCACACCCAGACAGGTCATGCGCGTCATTGCGTCAACCCCAGCTCCGCTGCGGATTGCAACACAACCTGAACCCGTTTGGCATTGGGCGGGTGAGTAGCCAGAAAGCGGTCTCCCGGGTCGGGAATCTTTCGAAAGAAATTCATACCAATCAGCGGATTATACCCGGACGAATACGTAATTACTGTTCCAAGCCGGTCTGCCTCAAGCTCAAATTCCTTGGAATAGCTCTGCACGCCGACTTCGGCACCCAGTTCCTGTGCCCGTTCGACGCCGGCGTCGTCTTCACCTTGCGATCGGGCGAGATCTCCGAAGATTCGGGCACTTTCCTTGGCGTTTTCGGCCTGACGTCGGATATGGCCCAGAACGTGGTGCGCCGCTTCGTGTCCCATGACAAAGGCCAGCTCGTCAGAGTTCTGCGCCGACCGGATCATGGATTGCGAGAAGATAATGACCGGGCGCCCGTCTGCGTCCAGCGTTTGCATGGCGTTTGCGGGTGAACGCGGGTTCAGATCGACCAAAATCCCAAAGTCGCAATTGACGTCACGTGTGTGGCGCAGGCACTCGGTTCGGGCTGCGGCCCCGACCTTTTGACTGACCTCGGCGAAGTTGCGTGCCATGACTTGCAATTCGGGTGTGTTTGGCTGCCAAACTTCGGCCGGCACGGCAACAAGCGAACGGTATCCGCACGCCGCCAGAGACAGAACCAGCATCAGGGCAAGGCGGCGCATTCAATTTCCTTTCAGTCACTCCTGCCGGCAGGCAAGCATAACGCGGCAAATTCGGCTCGACCACTATCGAATTGGTTCGACGCGGGTTGCATTAGGCGTCACAGCCCTGCACTCTGCGAACATGTTTTCGATTGAGCATGAATTCGACTCGACAGTGATTACTCTGGTGGATGAAGGCCCTAAGCCTTTGCAAGAGGATGTCGTCATCAACAGCTTTGCCGAATGTGTCACGCTGGAACAGTTGGACCCGCGCACAGACAAAGTTCAAAAAATTACCCTTTCACCGGAACAGGTGCGCGACCTTGCGGCGGCACTGGATCTGCCTGAAGGCGTCTATCAAGTCCGGGCAACAGCGCGCGACCGATAGTCCGCATCAGGACTTTGGCAAAGGACTGCACATTGCCGTGACGGTAGTGATACGTGTCGCGCAGATCTGGTGGCAGCCTGAACAGGGCGGCACGCGTATTTTTTTTGTTTTTCCGGTTGAGAATCTTCCATCCTTCCCATCAGTTTGCACTTGAAACAGGGCCCTGCCCAACCGAGATACATCTGGGCCATGTAAAGGAAGTTAACATATGTCGCTGAAATCTCCCGCCGCGCTCGAATTTCTGCAGAACCGTCGCTCTCGCCCGGCCAAAACGTTGGTGGCTCCGGCCCCGACGCGGGAAGAACTGAAGCCTTTGCTGAACGCGGCCGCGCGCAATCCCGATCATGGCAAACTGGAACCCTGGCGATTTATCGTTCTGGAAAAGGGCGCGATGCACCGCTTGGCCGAATTGACGGAAACGCGCGGTGCTGCCATGGGCAAAAGCCCCGAAGACGTTGCCAAGGCACGAAGTCAGTTCGACATGGGTCTGTTGGCGGTGGCCGTCGTCGAGGTTCAGAAACCTTCGGATAAGGTGCCTTCAATCGAGCAAACCTATTCTGCCGGGGCGGTCTGCCTGGGTCTGCTCAACGCAGCGCTGGCGGCGGGATGGGGCGCGAACTGGCTGTCCGGGTGGCAGGCGCATGACAGAGAGTTCTGCAGACAGGCGTTGGGATTGGACGAAAACGAACGCGTTGCCGGCTTCATCCACATCGCCACCGAAAGTGTCGCCCCGCCGGAACGGCCTCGACCAGATGTCGAGGCCCTGACGCAGTGGGTTTCTGAATGATCATTCTGAACGCCTTCTTTTCAGCTTTGGGTCAGATCGGAGACCCGAGATTCCGAGGCGTCCTGTGGCGCGGCGTCGGCCTTACGATCCTGCTGTTGATTGCGGCCTGCGCCGGCGCGATCTGGCTCATAAATACATTGTCTGGGAATGAGATCACGTTGCCCTTTGTCGGCGCGGTGCCTTGGCTGAACGATGTGCTGAATTACTCGGGCATCGTTTTGGTGCTGATCTTGCCAGTGTTCCTGATGGTCCCGGTTGCATCAGCCATCACGTCCATGTTTCTGGAAGAAGTCGCGCAGGCCGTCGAGGACAAACACTATCCAAATCTACCCAAGGTTCCCGGCATCCCATTTGGCGATGCTCTGAGGGATACCATTGCCTTTCTTGGCGTCCTGATCACGGCCAACTTGCTGGCGCTGATCCTCTACGCGATCTTTACACCACTTGCACCATTCATCTTCTGGGGCATGAACGGGTTCCTGCTGGGACGCGAGTACTTCACCCTTGCCGCCATGCGGCGGGTGGGTCGAGAAGGTGCACGAAAACTGCGGGCCAAGCATTCAATGACAATCTGGCTGGCCGGCACGTTGATGGCCATTCCGCTCTCAGTGCCTCTGGTCAACCTCGTGATCCCGATCATCGGGGCGGCGACCTTCACGCATATCTATCACGGGCTGTCAGGTACAAAACCCTAACACTTACTCACGAGGCTCCAACTGGTTGAGCCAGTCGAAATCGCGAACCGAGATCACGCCCGACAGGATAATTCCCGCGATGATTGCCCATAACACCACCGAAATCCCGGTGGTAATCCACAGTTTTTTCTTCATGTGATGGATTTCGGGGGCGCCCGCATGTGTGCCCGGTACGATTTCACCCAGGTCTCCCTGCGTCTTGATCCGCACGGGCAGCACAACCAGTAAGGTCAAAAACCAGATAACGGCAAAAAGAACCAGCGCTGCGGTGATTGTCATCGGGTGGCCTCAGACCTGTTCCAATTCAACCAGACAGCCGTTGAAATCCTTGGGATGCAGGAACAGCACGGGCTTGCCATGCGCCCCGATCTTGGGCTCGCCCGAGCCCAGCACACGGGCACCCGTTTCCTTCAGATGGTCACGAGCGGCAATGATGTCCTCGACCTCATAGCAGACGTGATGGATCCCGCCCGAAGGGTTCTTTTCCAGAAACCCTTTGATCGGGCTGTCATCACCCAGCGGATAGAGCAGTTCGATCTTTGTATTGGGCAGTTCGATGAACACAACCGTTACACCATGATCGGGTTCGTCCTGTGGCGCGCCAACCTTTGCGCCCAGCGCGGTGCGGTATTGCGCCGACGCGGCCTCGAGGTCGGGAACTGCAATGGCGACATGATTCAGGCGGCCGATCATGGAACTCTCCTCTGTTCTGCGTTGCAGCGGTTATGGGGGGTGTGCGGCCAAAGGGCAAGTGCGCCAAAACGCGCGTTAACCCGGTATTAGCCAGAAGTTCTTAGCGTGAGGCATCTGCTGATAAGGAGTTCTGCCATGGACGATTCGGGACCTTTCGAAGCCCCCTCTGCCACCGCGTTGCGGCCATTGCTGGGACAGACCATCCTGGTGGTCGAGGATAGCCGCTATGCCTGCGACGCCATCCGCCTGATGTGCCTGCACAGTGGTGCGCGTATTCGGCGGGCCGACTGTTTGAAATCGGCTCGGCGGCATCTGCGGATATATCGTCCGTCAGTCATCATCGTGGATATGGGATTGCCCGACGGCTCCGGGGCGGATTTGATCGCGGATCTGACCCACGCCACACCTCGGATCGGCGTTATTCTGGGCCTGTCCGGAGATGATGCGGCAAAAGATCTGGCACTTCAGGCAGGGGCGGATGGGTTTCTGGCCAAACCACTGACTTCTCTGGCCTATTTCCAGAGGACAATACTGGAACTATTGCCCGAAGACCGACGCCCGAGCGCGTTGAGCGCCGTGAGGGACGACACCATAAGCCCTGATCCGCTGGCCTATCAGGACGACATGGCTCATATCGCGGATGTTCTGACCGGCCCTACGGATCACCAAACGCTGGATTACGCTGCACAGTTTCTGAGCAGCGTCGCTCGGGATGCCGATGACACTGTATTGGCGGAAGCCGCTCAACAACTGGCGGCCTCGCGGGCTTGCGGCGCTCCGGTCACAGCGCAGGCCGCACGAGTTGCCGGGCTGGTTCAAATCCGACTGGAACGGCAGGAAGCGATCTGAAATGGTGACAGCCTATTTCGTGACCGCCTCGATGTTGTGTTATTGGGCCCATCGTCAAACCAGACGAAAAGCTCACAACATTCGCGCCAACCGACAACGGCTGGGCAATCCGCTCGGGTAGATTGTTGGATTCCCCGGTTCCGGAAGTGGCCAATTGCCTGCGTTTTCAGTGCAGAAATCAACCGGGAAGCGACGCGTTTCAGAACCAGCACCGCCATACGCAAACCGCCCGCTCTGGGGCGGGCGGAAAGGGTCAGTCCTGCGGGATGATCCGGAGGCCGAGCTCCATCAACTGATCCGAAGTCGGATCGGACGGCGCATCCATCATGAGGTCTTCGGCGCGCTGATTCATCGGGAACATCATGACCTCGCGGATGTTGGCCTCGTCGGCCAGCAGCATAACGATCCGGTCGATACCCGCAGCGCAGCCCCCGTGCGGCGGAGCGCCATAGTGGAACGCATTGAACAGAGCGCCAAAGCGGGATTTCACTTCATCCTCGCCATAGCCAGCCAGTTCAAAGGCCTTCAGCATGATCTCAGGTTTGTGGTTCCGGATCGCGCCCGAGACCAGCTCATAACCGTTACAGGCTAGATCGTACTGATAGCCACGTACGTCCAAAGGATTGCCGTTCAGCGCTTCCATCCCGCCCTGCGGCATCGAGAACGGGTTGTGTTCGAAATCGATCGCGCCGGTTTCCTCGTCCTGTTCATAGATCGGGAAATCCACGATCCAGGCGAAGGCAAAACGGTCTTTTTCGGTCAGGTTCAGTTCCTCACCGATCACGTCGCGCGCTTTACCGGCAACTTTTTCAAAGGCCTTCGGCTTTCCACCCAGGAAGAACGCTGCGTCGCCAACGCCCAAACCCAGTTGCTGACGGATCGCTTCGGTCCGCTCGGGGCCTATGTTCTTAGCCAGTGGACCTGCGGCCTCCATCCCTTCGCCCAGATCGCGCCAGAAGATATAGCCCATACCGGGCAGACCTTCTTTCTGCGCAAAGGCGTTCATGCGGTCGCAGAACTTGCGGCTGCCACCAGTCGGCGCGGGGATGGCGCGGATTTCTGTGCCTTCCTGCTCCAGCAGCTTCGCGAAAATTGCGAAGCCACTATCGCGGAAGTGGTCGGAGACCACTTGCATTTTAATTGGATTGCGCAGGTCGGGCTTGTCGGTGCCGTACCAAAGCGCCGAGTCTTTGTAGGAAATTTGCGGCCATTCCTGATCAACCTTTCGACCACCGCCGAACTCTTCGAACACGCCGGTCAGAATGGGTTGAATCGTGTCGAACACGTCCTGTTGCTCGACAAACGACATCTCGAGGTCGAGCTGGTAGAAGTCGGTGGGCGAACGGTCGGCACGTGGGTCTTCGTCGCGGAAACACGGCGCGATCTGGAAGTACCTATCGAAACCCGAGACCATGATCAGCTGTTTGAACAGCTGCGGCGCCTGCGGCAGTGCATAGAACTTGCCCGGGTGCAGACGCGACGGCACCAGGAAGTCGCGCGCGCCTTCGGGCGAGGACGCAGTAATGATCGGCGTCTGGTATTCGCGGAACCCCTGATCCCACATCCGGCGGCGCATCGAGGCCACCACGTCCGAGCGCAGGGTCATGTTGCGTTGCATCGCCTCGCGTCGCAGGTCCAGATAACGATAGCGCAGGCGAGTTTCTTCAGGGTACTCCTGATCGCCGAACACCATCAGCGGCAGTTCCTCGGCGGCACCCAGCACCTCCAGCTCGCGCACATATACTTCGATCTCGCCGGTGGGCAGTTTCGCGTTCACCAGTTCGGGGTCACGCGCCTTGACGGTGCCATCGATGCGGATGCACCACTCGGAGCGCACTTTTTCCAGTTCGGCAAAAGCTGCGCTGTCGCCGTCGCACAGAACCTGCGTGACGCCAAAATGATCGCGCAGGTCGATGAACAGGACACCGCCGTGATCTCGGACACGATGCACCCAGCCGGACAGGCGTACGGTTTCGCCAACATTGGCGGCGGTCAGAGCGGCGCAGGTGTGGCTGCGATAGGCGTGCATGGATCATATCCCTTCGGGCGCAAAATTCGTCGCGCCGGTACACCGCGTCAGGTCCGGAAAGTCAAGGCAGGTTGCGCCGTCAAAACGGTCTTTGCACGTTGCCCGAGTAGAAATAGACACCCAATCCCACGGCAAAGATGATATTGCCCGCAATGGCGTGCAGCAGAACGGCAAAGAAAAACGATCCGCGCTTGCGATAGGCCCAAGAAAACAGCAGCCCGCCCGCAAATGTCATGACCGCGACGATCCAGCTCCAATACATCAGGTGAGCCAGTGAAAACAGCGTCGCATTCAACAGATAGGCGACGCGTCCGTTGGGCAGGATCGCATGGTATCGGCGGTAAAAGAGCGACCGGAACAACAACTCTTGCGGCAGGGCAGAGGCCAGCGGATAGCCGACCCAGATAAAGGCCAGCAATTCGGGCCGATACAGCAAAAGGCCAAACGCCGCGTCGGGCCGTGCGATCAAAACGATTGCCGAACAGACAGCCACCATCGCGACTGAGAAGCAAAATACTTCAACCCAGGACCAACTGCGCCATCCATAGCGTAGCTCGGCCCAGGAAAATCCCGGTGTGCAATGCAGCAAAATGATGCCCAGTGCGGTGAAGGCAAACAGCGAAGGAAACATCCAGTCGGGCGGAAATAGCACTGCGATCAGCACTGGTGCTGCAACATAGAACAGGCCGAATTCCAGCTTTAACCGCAGATGGGTATCAGGGGCTTCTGCCCAGTCACTTTGTTTGCTCACCTTGTCACCAACTCAGCCCGGATCAATCCTCTCAGGGAGTTCCCGAGATGGATAGTTCGCGCATTCTGCAAGTCGGTCAAGGTCAGCACGGCCTCGGTAACCTGTTTAGTATCCAATAATTCTTCGCGCAGGACACCGGGAAGCAGCCCGCTGGACAGCGCCGGTGTCAAAACTTGACCATCGGGCATATCAAGAAACAGGTTGGTGATCGTGCCTTCGCACAGTTCCTCGCGTTCATTCAGAAACAGTAGCTCGTCGACACCCTGGGGTAAGGATGCGCGTGCGGTGTCGTACACTGCGCGGCGGGTTGTCTTGTGGCGCAACCAGATGTCCGCGGCAGCAAGGCGTTTTCCTGAAACAGCCAGCTTCCATACTGCTGGATTGGCCGCGAGTTCTCCGGTCGTGACTTCAAAACCGCCCGCTGCATCCAAAGTCAGACGGCAGCGCAATGGCACACCCCCGGCCACAGCTTCCAGGGCTTTAACTGCCGCCTTGATGTCAAAGGGAATTCCAAAGGTCGCAGCCGTCCGGGCCATGCGGTCCAGGTGGCGGTTACGTCGGATAAATCCCTGCCCCGGCCGGAAGGCCAGCGTTTCGATCAGGCGGAAATCAGGCTCAGCTGGTGGGCGAAGCGGGCTTTCCATAGCGCCTCCTCATATTCAGACGGAGCGGTGCTGTCCCAGACGAGACCGCCGCCTACGTTCAGCGTCGCGGTGCCGTCTTCGACCATCAGGGTGCGAATGGCCACGTTGAATTCAGATCGCCCATCCGGCGCAGCCCAGCCGATGGTTCCGCAGTAAATGTCCCGTGGCCAGGGTTCCAGATCCGACAGGATTTCCATTGCTCGGATCTTGGGGGCGCCTGTGATCGAACCGCACGGGAACAACGCGTTCAGAATGTCCGATAGCCCCACGCCCAAATGCAATTGCGCCTGAACTAGTGAAACCATCTGGTGGACCGTGGCATAGGTTTCGACCTTGAACAGTTCGGGCACCTTGACTGACCCCGCCAATGCAACGCGGCTGATATCGTTGCGCAGCAGGTCGACGATCATCAGGTTTTCGGCCCGGTTTTTTTCGTCCGATGAAAGAAACGCGCGGCGGCGGGCATCTTCGACCGGGTCTTCGCAGCGCGGCTGCGTACCCTTCATCGGACGCGTTTCGATACGTCCCTCTGCATCGGTTCGGAAAAACAGCTCGGGCGAGCGGCTCAGCAGATCCGGCAGCCCGTCTTGCTGCACCAGTGCGCCGTGCCCCACAGGTTGCCCAGCCGCCAGCGAGGCATAAATCGCGGCGCTGTCACCAGAGACTTTCAGGTCGATCGGAAAGGTCAGGTTAGCCTGGTAGATGTCGCCCGCCCCAATAGCATTGTGAACCGATTGGAAGGCTGGCGTATACCGCGCCTCGTCCCAACGTGGGCTGAATTCGGTGATTTCACCCGTTGGTTTGGGTAATCCAACCCGGTCGGGCGCATCGAACACCCCAAAACACAGCAGGGGCAATCTGCGCGCCTCGGGTAACCGGGCCGCCAGGCGCGGTTCCAGAACATATCCCAGCTCATAGCTCGCGTACCCGGCCAGCCACGCGCCGTCCGCGCGCGCCTCATCCAGCGCCGCCAGAGCCTGGGGCACATCCTCCGCGTTGTCCGCGCGGATCACATGAGACGGGTGCTCAAACCGGGTGCCTCGCCCGGCCGGTCCCTGATCGAAACGAATACGCAAGTGCATCCTCTTTTGCCGTGCGTCGCGATATAGAGAATAGTCTGCCGAGGGAAAGGGGGGAAAGCGGCAATTTCGCCTCTGTTTCCGATACCCCTTGAACCTTTTCGCGCTGTCCCTATAACGCACGACAATTTGGGCGCTTGGGCGGTGCCCTGACTCGCGGACAATCGAAGGGAAAAGGCCATGCCGAAGAGAACCGACATTCAGTCGATCATGATCATCGGGGCGGGCCCCATTGTCATTGGTCAGGCGTGTGAATTCGACTACTCGGGCGCTCAGGCCTGCAAGGCGCTGCGCGAGGAAGGGTACCGAGTCATTCTGGTAAACTCGAACCCCGCCACGATCATGACCGATCCGGGTCTGGCGGATGCCACCTATATCGAACCGATCACGCCCGAAGTTGTCGCCAAGATCATCGAGAAAGAGCGCCCCGACGCCCTGCTGCCTACGATGGGCGGGCAGACCGGCCTGAACACATCACTGGCGCTGGAAGAGATGGGTGTGCTGGAGGAGTTCGGTGTCGAGATGATCGGCGCCAAGCGCGACGCCATCGAGATGGCCGAAGACCGCAAGCTGTTCCGCGAAGCGATGGACCGGCTGGGCCTTGAGAATCCGAAGGCGACCATCGTGACCGCGCCCCGCAAGGAAGACGGCTCGGCCGATCTGGATGCGGGCGTGCAGATCGCGCTGGATGAACTGGAGAATATCGGCCTACCCGCCATCATCCGCCCGGCCTTCACCCTGGGCGGCACTGGCGGTGGTGTGGCTTATAACCGTGAGGATTATATCCATTTTTGCCGCTCGGGCATGGATGCTTCGCCGGTCAATCAAATCCTCGTCGACGAAAGTCTGTTGGGTTGGAAAGAATACGAGATGGAGGTGGTGCGCGACACAGCCGACAACGCCATCATCGTCTGCTCCATTGAAAACGTCGACCCAATGGGCGTGCATACGGGCGACTCGATCACCGTGGCCCCGGCGCTCACGCTGACCGACAAGGAATACCAGATCATGCGCAACGGTTCGATCGCCGTTCTGCGTGAGATCGGCGTGGAAACCGGCGGGTCTAACGTTCAATGGGCGATTAACCCGGACGATGGCCGGATGGTCGTGATCGAGATGAACCCGCGCGTGTCGCGCTCCTCGGCGCTGGCCTCAAAAGCGACCGGTTTCCCAATTGCCAAGATCGCCGCGAAGCTGGCGGTGGGCTACACGCTGGACGAGCTGGACAACGACATCACCAAGGTCACGCCTGCCTCGTTCGAGCCGACCATCGACTATGTCGTCACCAAGATCCCGAAATTCGCGTTCGAAAAATTCCCGGGTTCCGAACCCTACCTGACCACCGCAATGAAGTCGGTGGGTGAGGCCATGTCCATTGGCCGCACGATCCACGAATCGATGCAGAAGGCTCTGGCCTCGATGGAATCGGGCCTGACAGGGTTTGACGAAATCGAAATTCCCGGGCTGAACGTGGGCGTCTGGGAAGAAGCGGACGACAAGGCCGCCGTAATCAAGGCGATCAGCCAGCAGACGCCTGACCGTCTGCGCACCATTGCGCAGGCTATGCGCCACGGCCTGACTGACGACGAAATCTTCGGCGTCACTAAGTTTGACCCCTGGTTCCTGGCCCGTATTCGCGAGATCATCGAGGCCGAGCGTCAGATACGGAAAGACGGCCTGCCAGTGACCGAAGAAGGCATCCGCAAGCTAAAAATGCTGGGCTTCACCGACGCGCGTTTGGGTGACTTGACCGGCCGCGACGAGGACAACATCCGCCGCGCCCGCCGCAACCTAGGAGTCAACGCCGTGTTCAAACGGATCGACACTTGCGCCGCCGAGTTCGAGGCCCAGACGCCTTATATGTATTCGACTTACGAAGCCCCGATGATGGGTGAGGTCGAATGCGAGGCCCGCCCGAGCGACCGCAAAAAGGTCGTCATCCTCGGTGGTGGCCCGAACAGGATCGGTCAGGGGATCGAGTTCGACTATTGCTGCTGTCACGCCTGTTTTGCGCTGACCGAGGCCGGCTATGAAACCATCATGGTCAACTGCAACCCCGAGACGGTCTCGACCGACTATGACACCTCGGATCGTCTGTATTTCGAGCCGCTGACTTTTGAGCACGTCATGGAGATCCTGACGAAGGAACAGGAAAACGGCACGCTGCACGGCGTCATCGTTCAGTTCGGCGGCCAGACCCCGCTGAAACTGGCCAACGCGTTGGAGGCCGAAGGCATCCCGATCCTCGGTACGACCCCTGACGCCATCGACCTGGCTGAGGATCGGGAAAGATTCCAGGCGCTGGTTAACGAGTTGGGCCTGAAACAACCCAAAAACGGCATCGCATCCACCGACGAGCAAGCATTGGAAATCGCCGAGGATATCGGTTTCCCGCTGGTGATCCGCCCGTCCTACGTGCTGGGCGGCCGTGCGATGGAAATCGTGCGGGACATGGATCAGCTCAGACGCTACATCAACGAGGCCGTGGTGGTTTCCGGCGACAGCCCGGTTCTGCTGGACAGCTATCTGGCCGGTGCAGTCGAGCTGGACGTGGATGCGCTGTGCGACGGCACAGATGTGCACGTTGCGGGCATCATGCAACATATCGAAGAAGCTGGCGTACACTCGGGCGACTCTGCCTGTTCGCTACCGCCCTACTCTTTGTCGAAAGAAATTCTGGCCGAGATCAAGGATCAGGCATTCAAACTGGCCAAGGCGCTGAACGTTGTCGGCCTGATGAACGTGCAGTTCGCGATCAAGGATGACGAGATCTACCTGATCGAGGTCAACCCGCGTGCCAGCCGTACCGTGCCCTTCGTGGCCAAGGCCACCGACAGTGCGATTGCATCCATAGCCGCGCGCGTCATGGCGGGGGAAAAACTGTCGGACTTCCCGATGCGCCCACCTTATCAGGAGGGCAAAGACACCAAGATTGCCGACCAGATGACGCTGGCCGATCCGGACATGCCTTGGTTCTCGGTGAAAGAGGCGGTTCTGCCTTTCGCCCGTTTCCCGGGCGTCGACACGATCCTCGGTCCGGAAATGCGCTCGACCGGCGAGGTGATGGGCTGGGACCGCGAATTCCCTCGCGCTTTCCTCAAAGCGCAAATGGGGGCCGGAATGGTGCTGCCGTCCTCGGGTCGGGCCTTCATCTCGATCAAGGACGCCGATAAAGGCACAGCCATGCTCGAGGCAGCGCAGGTTTTGGCGGCGCAGGGTTTCTCTCTGGTCGCCACCCGCGGCACGCAAAGCTGGCTCGAGGAACATGGTGTCGCGTGCGAGGTGGTCAACAAGGTCTATGAAGGTCGCCCGGACGTGGTCGACATGCTGAAGGACGGTCAGGTGCAATTGTTGATGAACACCACCGAAGGCGCGCAGGCGGTCGAGGACAGCAAGTCCATCCGCTCCATCGCGCTCTACGACAAAATCCCTTACTACACGACCGCTGCGGCAAGCCATGCCGCCGCGCTCGCCATTAAGGCGCAAGCCGAAGGGGATGTGGAAGTAAAGTCGCTTCAGGGATAAGACCCTTCCTGCCCTGCTTTAGGATTACAAAACCCCGGCCAACGCGTCGGGGCTTTTCTTATTACGGGTTGCCCATCCGTTGGATCTGCCCCGGTGCGTCGGCGGAAAAGCACGCAATGCTGCAAGAATTGACACCGAATGTGACCCGAACGCGCATATTCCCTTAGGTCAACATGCCTTGATCAAATGCTGTACCGGCTGCATTTTGTGCAGATCAAAACATTCAGGACCCACCATGTATACGCCCGCGATCACCGGTACCGGAGTTTTCACGCCTCAGAACATCATCACGAATGCCGAGCTTGTCGAGGCGTTCAACGCCTATGCCGATCGCCAAAACGCCGAAAACGCCGAAGCCATCGCCGCCGGAGAGATGGAACCGATGCAGCATTCCTCGGAGGAATTCATCCTTAAGGCTTCGGGCATTGAAAACCGTTACGTGATGGACAAGACCGGTGTGCTGGACCCCGAAATCATGCACCCCTCTTTACGTCAGCGCAGCGATGACGAACCCGGAATCATGACCGAAATGGCGGTGGATGCTTGTAAAACGGCGCTGGCACAGGCCGGGCGAACGGCTGCGGACGTTGATCTGGTCATCTGCGCGGCGTCCAACCACGAACGCGCCTATCCCGCTATTGCGATAGAAATTCAACAGGCGCTGGGAATCAAGGGCTTTGGTTTCGATATGAATGTCGCCTGTTCGTCGGCTACGTTCGGTATTCAGGCGGCGGCGGATATGGTGCGCTCGGGCTCGGTCCGGGCGGCGCTGGTGGTGAACCCCGAGATTTGCTCGGGCCACCTGGAATGGCGGGACCGTGATTGCCATTTCATTTTTGGTGATGTCGCCACAGCCACGCTGATCGAGCGCATCGAAAACGCCAATGGCCCGCATTTCGAGATCCTCTCGACCCGATGTGCCACCGAGTTCTCCAACAATATCAGGAACAACAACGGGTTCCTCCGACGTTCTCGTCCGGATGGTATGATCGACCGTCGCGACATGCAATTCATGCAAAACGGTCGGAAAGTGTTCAAGGAAGTTCTACCCATGGTCAGCCGCCACATCGCTGACCACATGGAGGCCGAAGGTGTCGCCAGCGAGACCCTGAAACGCCTGTGGCTGCATCAGGCCAACAAGACGATGAATGACTTCATTGGCAAAAAGGTCCTTGGACGCGAACCGGAAGACGGAGAGCAGCCCAACATCCTGCAGGACTATGCAAATACGTCCTCGGCCGGTTCGATTATAGCCTTTTCCAAGTATTCCGATGATCTGACGGATGGAGATATCGGCCTGATCTGTTCGTTTGGAGCGGGGTATTCGGTGGGGTCGGTGATCGTGAGGCGGCATGGGTGACGCAAATAACGTTCTCCAGTAGGGCGGAGAGGCCGAGAGCTTTCTCCGCCTCCTAGATTTAAGAAAACTTGTGTGCCAAGTCTTCTTGATGGTGAATTCAACCACGAACACCACACCTCGCTACGAATCCGCCGCGCCCCGGTGGAGAGATAAAATGCGGGCGTTGGGATATTATGACGGGTATCTCGGATTTCTTTCTGCGTCCTCCCATTGCCCAAAGCCTGAGATCAGCGTCGTCGATGTCGGCGCAGGCACGGGTTCTTTCGCGGAAGCATGGGTCGCGGCTTTCGGCGCACCCGGTGCGTTGACTTTGCTCGACCCCAGCGGTGCCATGCTCGAACGCGGCCTGACCGCATTGCGCGCGCGTGGTGTAGAGCCCCAGTTGGAAAAGTGCGTGCTGAACGAGGCGGCTCTGAAACCTTCAGACGTAGTTTTGGCCGCCCATGTGATCGAACATTGCGATGACCCATTGACTGCGCTGCGGGCCATCCATGATCTGTTAAGCCCCGGTGGCCGGTTGTATCTTGTTGTTTCGAAACCACATTGGTGCAATGCGATAATTTGGTTTCAGTGGCGACATCGCACCTTTCGCAAGGACGAGATCATTGAGTTATTGCGAAAGGCAGGTTTCAGCGTAGAGCGCGTCCATGCTTTTCCGTCAGGACCACCTTCGCGAACAAGCCGGGGTATCGTGGCCGTTCGTGCGGCTTGATCCTGACTTTGGCCCTAACGTCGAAGCGGAACTTCAACAAATACGAACCCTATTCGAATGTGTGTTGCGTTGCGAAATACCCAGACACGCCGTTGACGCGACCGCGCTTGACCACGTTAGGGAGCGCGTTTGGGTTCAGCTCACACTCTCTTCTTCCAGGTGCAGCTTCATCTCGATCAGCACCTGTTGCAGCAGGCTGGTCTCTTTCAACAAGCGTTTGGCCTCGTTCACGGTAATTATGCCGTCTTCAATCGCGGCCTGATATTCGGTCATCAGCATTGCAAAACGTTGGCTCAGCGCGATGACGTCCGAGTTGACGCCCCCGGTCCGGGGATTGTCGGAATTTCGGCCGTCATACGACAGCGTGATGTTTCGAAGATCGGCAAGTGCAGATGTCACGTGCGGAAACGAAGAGGCATTCTCCAACCGCGCTACTGCGTCCACCGGCATGAACCGATCCGCATGCTCAGCATTGTCGGAATAGTATCGACCCAATGTAGCCTTGGATTTGCCGGTGATCTCGCACGCGGCTTCGATTCCGACGTCTTTGACCAAAGCTTCGGTATGCTTTTTCAGATAGGCCCCGATATCCGCCATTTTGTTACCTTTGTTACCTGCACACCCACCCCGCCTGTCCATGCGGGGGAAAGGGTGGGGAAATTTCCCATATTCGATTCATAATTGAAATGCCATAAATTGACTATCCCTCAGATATGCAGGGATTTTGTGAGTGAGTGGCGGCCGTTCGTGCCGGTAAAGAGTGGTAGTAGGGCACCATTTATAGCCCTGCCGTTATAGGCCTCATGGTGGCCGGTGCGCCGCTGTTGTGATATCGGGATATCCATCCCCAAGAGCATCTGCTCGATCCCGAGGACCGCAACGGCGGCGTTGCTTTTTCAAATAGATAGACGACTTGCCCCCGCGGGCTGCGCGAATTAGACCCGCGTCATGGCCAAGCTGTATTTCAACTATTCCACCATGAATGCCGGCAAATCGACCGTTTTGCTGCAAGCCTCGCACAATTACCGCGAGCGTGGCATGGACACTTATCTGTTGACCGCCGCCATAGACGGGCGCGCCGGAACGGGGCGCATCGCTTCGCGCATCGGCATTTCGGAAGAATCCGACACATTCCGCCCGGAAGATAATGTATTTTTGATGATCGAGAGACGGTTAAAACAGAGTCCGGTAGCCTGTGTCTTCGTCGATGAGGCTCAGTTTCTGTCCGAAGATCAGGTCTGGCAACTGGCCCGGGCGGTGGATGATCTGAAGATCCCGGTACTTGCCTATGGCTTGCGGGTGGATTTTCAGGGCAAGTTGTTTCCGGGCTCGGCGGCATTGCTGGCACTGGCAGATGAAATGCGGGAAGTTCGGACCATATGTAAATGCGGCCGCAAAGCGACAATGGTGATTCGTCAGGATGAAAACGGTCAGGCGATCACCACTGGGGCTCAGGTGCAGATCGGCGGGAACGAGACTTACGTCTCGCTCTGCCGAAAGCACTGGCGTGAGGCGGTGGGCGCCTAAACCGGGTTGAGTAATGGGCGCGCCGCTATATACGCGGCAACGTTGTCCAACGCCATTTGCCCCATATCGGTGCGCACTTCCTCGGTGGCCGTCCCGAGATGTGGCAGCAGGGTTACATTCTCCATATCACACAATGCCTGCGGGACGGCGGGTTCGAACTCATACACGTCCAGCCCGGCACCTGCGATCTGGCGCGCTTGCAGGGCCGAGATCAGGGCGGCTTCGTCCACGACCTCGCCCCGTGCGATGTTGATCAACAGCGCCGTGGGCTTCATTGCCGTCAAAACCTGCGTGCCGATCAGATGGCGGGTTTCTGCTCCGCCCGGCACAGCCAGCACAAGGAAATCGACGTTTGATGCCAAAGCCAGAAGATCGGGTGCGTGAGTCGCCGGGAAGTTGAGGTCCTTCGGGCTGCGCGCAGTGTAAGACACCTGCATCCCGAAGCCGAAATGGCAGCGCCGGGCAATGGCCTGACCGATGCGGCCCATGCCAACGATCCCGACATGCTTTCCGGTGACGTGATGACCCAACATCTGCGTTGGGTGCCACCCCTGCCATTCACCTGCCCGCACCAATCGTTCCCCTTCGCCGGCGCGTCGGGCGGTTGCCAGCAGCAGGGTCATTGCAATGTCTGCCGTGGCGTCGGTTACCGCGCCGGGCGTGTTGGTGACCTCGATCCCCGCAGATCGGGCAGCCGCAACGTCGATATGGTTGTAGCCAACCCCAAAATTTGCCAGCAGTTTGCAGCGCTGCGCTGACATTTCCGAAAAGACCTGTGCCGAAAACTGATCGCCCAAGGTAGGTACCACAACGTCAAATTCCGTCAGGGCTTGCACCATTTCTTCGTGTGTCATTGGCAGGGTGCTGTTGCGCATTTCAACGTCGAATTCGGATCGCGCCCGGGTCTCAACGGCCTCGGGCATCGGGCGTGTGATCAACACTTTCATCAGTGCATCCTTCCGCCGACAGGCACTTCACCATCTGGCCCGATCAATACGATCTCACCTTTTTCATCCGGGAGACCCAAGACCAGAACCTCGGACATGAACTTGCCGATCTGGCGCGGCGGAAAGTTGACCACCGCCATCACCTGTTTGCCGATCAGCGTCGACGGGTCGTAATGCGCGGTGATCTGAGCCGACGTTTTTCGCTCGCCGACCTCATCGCCGAAGTCGATCCACATCTTGATCGCGGGTTTGCGCGCTTCGGGAAAGGGTTCGGCACGGATGATTTCGCCTACGCGGATGTCGACCTTCAGGAAATCGTCAAAGGAAATCTCACTCACGCGAAAGCTCCTTCGATCGGTCGGTTGCAGCTTTGACTGCGCGGTGCAGAAGATCGGGAAACCCCTCCTCTTCATGCATCAAAACCTCAAGCGCTGCCTGCGTGGTGCCGTTGGGTGAAGTCACATTGACACGCAACTGCGCCGGGTCTTCTTCTGCGGCCATGGCCAAAGCCCCTGCTCCGGCCACTGTGGACTTGGCCAGTTTCATCGCCAGCTCATGTGGCAAGCCCTGCGCCTGACCAGCAGCGGCAAGGGTTTCGATCAGGTGAAAAACGTAAGCCGGACCCGAACCGCTGAGACCGGTCACCGCGTCCATCTGCACCTCATCTTCCAGCCGAACGGTTTCCCCGACTGCAGAAAGCAGATTTTCAGCCAGCTCCAGATCGGTTTCCGAGACATGCGAATTTCCGATCAAAGCCGTAATGCCTTGCCGGATCGCCGCCGGTGTGTTGGGCATCGCCCGGACGATGGGTGTCCCTTCACCCAGCACCGCCTCAAATGTCGCCAGAGATGTGCCGGCTGCAACCGAAACGAACAGGCATCTGCTTTTCCCCAACGCCTGAATGGAGGGCAAGGCTTCGCCCATCATCTGCGGCTTGACGGCCACCAGAACCACTGCCGGGGCTTCGGGCAACGCTGTGTTGATGTTGACACCCTGCGCCTTGAGCCAATCTGAAGGATAGGGATCGATAACCCAGACGGATGCGGCCGGAAGGCCATGCTCAAGCCACCCGGCGAGCATGGCGGATCCCATTTTCCCACATCCCAGAAGCACAAGCCCCTGTTCAGCGACACGTGACATGTCCATGATTGCCCCTCCCCTTACTTGTCGGTTCGGGGCAAAGCTTTACGCGCGGCCGTAAGCCTCTGCAATGGCGACTTGCATCGCTTCTTCGGGGGAGCGGTTCCCCCAGGTCACCAGCTGGATCGCCGGGTAGTAGCGCTCGGCGCTCAGTACGGCGGCGTTGATCATCGTATCGATCTGCTCGGGGCTGGCCATCTGGCCACCTGCAAGCACAAGACCATACCGATAAACCATCAGCTTCTGGTTGGCCCAATACGTGAACGCGCCAGCCCAGCACTGATCGTTCATCTTGTTGAGCAATTCATAAAGCTCGGGATCACGATCCGTTGGTGGTTCCATTTCGAACGAGCAAACCATCCGCAGCGTTTCATCATAGTTGGACCACGCCAGCGTGATCGAATAGGTGCGCCACTGGCCTTCAACAGCCATGGCGATCTGATCATCCCCGATGCGGTCAAAATCCCAGTCGTGGTGTTCAGCCAGATGTTCAACAATGTCGATTGGATGAAGGTCTTCTTCGAGAAACTGCTCGGAAAGGGCCATAATGCCACCTCACTCATCTCTAGCATTTCGGGGCTGGCAGTGCCCCAGCGCTAGTTGCCTGCTCTACAAGCCGGGCTTCCCCCATAGGCTTGTACTAAATATGGTGCGATGCGAGCGGGGTTCTGACAACCCTATTTCTTGGGGATAAGAGCAATAAGTTGTGGACAGCCGGCAACGGCGATCAAAATATTGGCGTGGGATGCAGCTTTGTCTTGATTAAATTCTGCGAGGCGTCACACTACAGCGCACCGCACAACCCGGCACAGGATTGTACGGTGGATGGAATTGTCCTGACAATCTGGGTGACGCGGGGGAAGCTGGTGCTATTTGTACAGTTTCGCCTCAAGTGCGGCGATCCGTTCCTCGAGCGCTGCGTTTTCTTCACGTGCTTTCTGGGCCATCGCGCGAACTGCATCGAATTCTTCGCGCGTGACGAAATCGCGATCAGCAAGCCAGCGGTCGATCATCGACTTCATGGCATTCTCGGCCTCTTCCCGCGCGCCCTGCGCCACGCCCATGGCGTTGGTCATCAACTGGGAAACGTCGTCGAGAATCTTGTTGCGGGTTTGCATGGCTTTACTCCGATATCGCGATTGGTCTCTATATGGGTAAAGAATGGCCCGGGCTCAAGGTTGACTTGCCACGCCAACCCCGGGCAATGAGACGCACATGCAGGCTGTTCTGAATTTCCCCGATCTGTCGCCCGAGCTGTTCTCGATCTCATTGTTCGGGATGGAGCTCGCGCTGAGATGGTACGCCTTGGCCTATATCGCGGGCATCCTGATTGCCTGGCGCATGGCGATGATGGCGCTGCGGCGCCCTACCCTATGGCGGAATGACTTGCCGCCGATGAAGCCCGAGCAACTCGAGGATCTGGTCACGTGGATCATCTTAGGTGTCATTCTGGGCGGTCGTTTGGGCTTTGTGCTGTTTTATCAACCATCGTACTACTTTTCGCACCCTCTCGAGATTCTGAAAGTCTGGCAGGGCGGGATGGCCTTTCATGGCGGATTGCTTGGTGTGGTACTCGCCTCATTTCTGTTTGCGCGGCGTCATGGCATATCCGCCCTGTCGCTTGGCGATTTGGTGGCTTACACGGTACCGCCAGGTTTGTTGCTGGGACGGTTGGCGAATTTCGTCAACGCCGAGCTGTGGGGTCGCCCAAGCGAATTGCCCTGGGCGGTGATCTTTCCCGGAATGGCGGCGCAGGACTGTCCCGGTGTCGTTGCGGGCATGTGCGCCCGGCATCCGTCGCAACTCTATGAAGCAGCGCTTGAAGGACTGCTACTTGGGGCATTGCTGATTTGGTTGGCTTATCGGCGCCAAGCGTTTTGCAAGCCGGGCCTGATCATGGGCGTCTTTCTTGCCGGCTATGGCGCATCCCGGTTCATCGTCGAATTCTTCCGGCAACCAGATGCACAGTTCGTTTCCCCCGGCAACCCGTTGGGGCTGGCATGGCATGTGGGCGGGTATGGTCTTACCATGGGGCAGATGCTGTCACTTCCGATGATTGCCCTTGGCCTTTGGTTTGTATGGCGAGCGGAGCGTGCAACATGAGCCTCAAGGATCATCTGCTTGCCCGCATCCAACAGGATGGCCCGATGAGCGTAGCGGACTTTATGACCGAGTGCCTGCTGCATCCCGAGTTTGGGTATTACATGACCCGCGATCCATTGGGTGCTCAAGGCGATTTCGTCACGGCACCCGAGATCAGCCAGATGTTCGGCGAACTGATTGGGCTCAGTCTTGCGCAGTCATGGCTGGATCAGGGACACCCGGAGCAAATCGCTTTGGTCGAACTCGGTCCCGGGCGTGGGACACTTATGGCCGATATCCTGCGTGCGACCCGCAAAATCCCTGGGTTTCACGATGCCGCACAGATCATCTTGCACGAGGTCTCGCCAGCGCTGCGTGAGATCCAAGCCAAAACACTGGAGGGATATTCCCCCCGGTGGATCGACTCACTTACCGAGTTACCTGATCAGCCCCTGTATCTGGTCGCCAATGAATTTTTCGACGCGCTTCCAATCCGTCAATTTGTTCGGGACCAAAATGGCTGGCGTGAACGCCTGATCGGGGCTGAAGCAGGAAATCTGACATTTGGGCTTGGCCCGCAAGCCGCTCAGGTCGCTCTGGCGGATCGGCTGAAGGATACGCAGGACGGAGATCTGGTCGAATTGTGCGCCGCGGCGATTCCGATCCTCACGGTAATAGCCAGTCGCATCGCGACAGAAGGTGGTGCAGCGCTGATCATCGATTACGGCGACTGGCGCTCTCTCGGTGATACGTTTCAAGCGTTGCGCGCGCACGAGCCTGCAAACCCACTGGACGCGCCCGGTCAGGCAGACTTGACCGCGCATGTTGACTTTGAGCCGCTGGCCATTGCGGTCCATGCGGCGGGTTGCGGGCACACGCGATTGACAACACAAGGCGTGTTTCTGGAGCGCCTGGGAATTGCGACACGGGCCGAGACACTGGCCGCCGCGCAAAGCGGACCGGCGCTCGACTCGTTGATTGCCGCGCATCGACGGTTGACGCATCCAGATGAAATGGGAAACCTGTTCAAGGTGCTGGGTCTCTACCCTTCATATTCCACGCCGCCACCTGGACTGGAGCGATGACACTGGAAATTCTCACCTCGGATCTTCTGTCCCACGTTCGCCATGGGTTCTTCACGCGCCGCGGAGGCGCTTCCTCGGGGATCTTTGCCGGGTTGAACTGCGGGCTCGGGTCGTCTGACCTGACCGAGGCCGTTGCATTGAATCGTCGTCGCGTCGCGAACGCAATGGACGTCGCTCCGGAGGCTCTGGTCGGAGTGCATCAGGTCCATTCGCCGACTGTCCTGACGATTGATGCACCTATCAACGGAGAAAAACCCAAGGCCGACGCGGTAGTCACAGCGACACCGGGGCTGGCCCTGACAATTCTGACCGCCGACTGCCAACCGGTGCTGTTTGCCGATCCTGACGCAAAAGTGATCGGGGCTGCTCATGCCGGATGGCGCGGCGCACTGGACGGCGTGCTTGAGGCGACGCTTGACGCGATGGAAGGGCTGGGCGCAAACCGCCAAAACACTGTGGCCGTGATTGGGCCAACAATTTCGCAGCGGGCCTACGAGGTCGGCCCGGAGTTTTTGGACGACTTCCTGTCGGATTCACCGGAAAACGCCCGATTCTTTGCAAATGGGCAAGGCGACCGGTTGCAATTCGACCTGCCCGCATTCGGTTTGCATCGGCTGCGGGAAGCAGGCGTCGGCCAAGCCGAATGGACCCGGCACTGCACGTATTCCGATCCGGACAAGTTCTTTTCCTATCGTCGCGCCACCCATTCCAATGAAGTTGATTACGGGCGTCTGATTTCCGCCATCAAGTTGTAATTCTGGCCCGAATTAAGGCAGCTCTGCCCAGATTCTGCCACATTCATTGTGTTTATCTGAATCAGAATCGTTTCAAGTTTTCACTAGTCCTCAGGCAGTTACCCGGTACTTCACCCTGACCTGCCTGATCTGGTTAACCAAGGAGTACCAATAACCTTCATTTTGTCCTGAATTCATCCCGGATCAGCCTTATCCGCGCCTCAAATGGGCGTCACTTTAAGGTCATAACCGGAAACCGGGGTTCAAACCCCAAATGAGCAGGACCCAATATGAAGTCGAAATCGCGCTTTCTCAGTGCCGTTGTTGCGGCCATCCGGGATCAGGAACCTGAAATGCCCTGGAAGCGGGTTTCAAGCCATTCTGTCAGAGTCGCGCGCCGTCTGGCCGCACGCCGCTGACACACCAACCCCACGGAGCCATGCTGCCGGCTCCAACGGGCAAGCCGCACATCGGAGGTTGCTTCGACCTGGTGTGTGTTGCTGCAGATGGGTTCTGCGGCGGTTTCTTTCGGAGCGCGTGTGAGCAGGTAATTTTCGCCTGCGAGTAATGAGTTTGTCTGGGGGGTCGGAATATTGACCAGAAGATCACAATTTTCTGTCGCAGCTGTTCGCCTTGATGGCACCGTGCTGCTTCAGCCCCTCGATTCAGACAAAGAACAAGACGGTTTGGTGGGAATGCACGGGGGTTCACCCCGCCAAAACGGAGTTTTAGAGGGGACGGAATATAAATGACTATTCCAAATTCGCTGTCGCGTGCAGCCAGAAACGCGGTCGAAACATCGGCCCTTTTACGGGACGCACCCAGACCTGCATCCAAACCAAAGGCGCAGCTGCGGCGCTATGAAGTCAGCACGCTGTTGGAAAACGGCGACGTTTCCCAGACACGCCACATCGCGCCGGCCCTGCCGATGTTCGAGGACGCGTTCTGCGCCTTCACACGCGGTTCGCTCGTCGAGACGGAAATGGGACCGACGGCCATCGAAGATCTGTTGCCGGGGGATACTGTGCTGACCCAGGACGGGGCGTCGCAACCGGTCCTTTGGAAAGGCTCCGTCACACTGATTCCCGGGCGCGTTGATTCTCGCGGGCGTACACGACCCCTGACACGGATCATGGCTGACACGTTCGGTATGCAGAAACCAATGTCAGGCGTGATCACCGGTCCGGCAGCGCGGCTGCTGGGAACGCCTGCACACATGCGTCATCTCAACGGTGGCCAGCCCATGTTGACACCAGTGTACGAATTCCAGGACGGCATGAGCGTGATCGAAACATTGCCGCCTACTCCGGTCGAATTGTTTCACATCTGCCTTCCACGCCATTCTGTCATTCGGGTCGATGGGCTGCAATTCGAAACGTATCATCCCGGCATCAACGCCGCTCGGATGATCAGTCAATCCTTGCGTTCTATTTACCTCAATTTATTCTCTCATATAGAATCACTGAATGATTTCGGCCCGCTGCTTTTCCCGCGGGCCGGAGATGGTGAGATCGACGCGATTACCGCGTAAGTACATTAACGATTACTGCAAGTGTGGGGGCATCATGCAGATAATTTTATGGTGGGGCTTTTCCCTAACCGTTGCCGCGTTTTTGCGGCCCTGTTGCGCAAGTGACGCTGCAACAGGTGTCAGGCCGTACGGTTCATCCGGTCTTCCAGCACGTCAAATGGTACGCCTGGCTCGTCTTTTGCGCCTCGGATAACCAGAGATGTCTTGACACTGGCCACGTTCGGCGTGGTCAGTAGTTCGCCGGTCAGAAACTGCTGAAAACTGCTGAGATCCGGTGCGACGCATTTCAGGATGAAGTCAACTTCGCCATTCAACATGTGGCATTCGCGGACCAGCGGCCATTCGCGGCACCGCTCTTCAAATGCGCTCAGCTCGGATTCAGCCTGACTTTCCAGCCCAACCATGGCGAAGACCTGCACCTCGAAACCCAGTTCGCGGGCATTCACTTCGGCGTGGTATCCCCGGATATAGCCGGACTCTTCCAGCGTACGCACCCGTCGAAGGCAGGGCGGAGCCGAGATTCCCACCCGTTTGGCCAGTTCCACATTGGTCATGCGACCGTCCGCCTGCAATTCCGCCAGAATCTTGCGGTCGATTTCATCCAGCCGAGTCGTGACCATAAAAAGCTCCTGATTTTTTCGGTTGTTATAACAGCAGACCGGAAATGCGCAATAATATTTCGCAGATACGCAATATCCTTAGTTCTCAACGGATTTCAGTCGGAAATACCATGCAAGGAACGCATATCCGGCTGGCAAAAGGAAGGGGCTTTAAGCCCCGCCCTGTGGTCGCTATATCGAAGCGCACCGGACAAATAGTCCACCGAGGCAGATTGAGTGGGGGTACAATGGGCGACACACGACACACCAAGGTTTTGATCATCGGATCAGGGCCCGCAGGATATACCGCCGGCGTTTACGCGAGCCGGGCAATGCTGGAGCCCATCCTGGTGCAGGGAATCGAACCCGGCGGCCAGTTGACAACCACGACCGAGGTCGAAAACTGGCCCGGCGATACTGAGGTTCAGGGCCCCGACCTGATGGTTCGGATGCAAGATCACGTCAAAGCCATGGGGTGCGAGGTGGTTGGCGATATCATTAGCGATCTGGATCTGAACCAGCGCCCGTTCAAAGCCAAAGGTGACAACGGCACCACATATACCGCCGATGCGGTCATACTTGCGACCGGTGCCCGCGCGAAATGGCTGGGCCTGCCGTCGGAAGAAAAATTCAAAGGCTTTGGCGTTTCGGCCTGTGCAACTTGCGACGGTTTCTTTTACCGCGGGCAGGAGATCGTGGTGATCGGCGGCGGCAACACCGCGGTCGAAGAAGCCCTTTTTCTGACCAATTTCGCCAGCAAGGTCACCCTGATCCACCGCCGTGATGAACTGCGCGCAGAGAAAATATTGCAGGATCGCCTATTCAAAAACGAAAAGATCGAGCCGCTCTGGTTCCATGAGCTGGACGAGGTGATCGGGACCGATGCGCCGCTTGGTGTCGAAGGTGTTCGTGTCAAGAACGTCAAGACGGGCGAAATCACCGAAATCCCGTGCAAGGGCGTCTTTGTCGCCATCGGTCACGCGCCGGCCAACGAACTGGTCAAGGACTCGCTCGAGACTCATATGGGTGGCTACGTCGTGACCAAACCCGGAACGACCGAAACTTCGGTTCCCGGCGTCTTTGCCGCCGGAGACCTGACCGACCACGTCTACCGTCAGGCTGTGACCAGCGCAGGCATGGGATGCATGGCTGCACTTGATGCCGAACGGTTCCTGGCGGAGCAAGAGTAAACAACGACTGAATAACCCGGTTCGGGCGGCGGTTTCCTTCCGGTTTGAAACTGGTGCAATTCCGACCATTCTTGAGCCGGATCAATCAGCTATGCGGTTTGACCTTGCATGACATCGCCTCAATTGGGATCGACCCGTGACTTGACCACCGCCCGGACGCCGCCCACACTTGCGAAAACGAGGTGATTGCGAGTGGTCGCATTGGACAACGCTCTTTGGCGCGGTGGGTGGGCAACCCGGCTCAGGATTGGCAGCGGGCTGATCCTGTTCATATTTGCGTTCTTTCACTTCATTAATATCGGTCTGGGTCTATTTCACACCGACTACCTTCACGGCATGCAGGACGGGCGAAAAGCGGTCACGCGACACGACGTCATGAGCGTGCTTCTCTATGTTGCACTGTTCGTGCACGCTGGTCTGGCGCTGGTGTCCATTGCCCAGCGCAGAACCCTGCGGATGCCGTTCAGCTCTGCCTTGCAGATCGTGCTTGGTTTCCTGATCCCGTTGCAGCTGATCTCGCACATCATTCAGACGCGCGTTGCACACGAGATATATGATGTAAATGACGAGATGGGTTATATCATCATCCTGATGTGGCCCAGTTCGGCGGTGTGGATGCAAAGTCTTCTGCTGCTGATTGTCTGGATACATGGCTGCATAGGGCTTCACATGTGGCTGCGCCTAACCCGTTGGTGGCGCAATGCGCTCCCTTATCTGATTGGCATCGCTGTTTTCATACCGTCCTTCGCACTGGCCGGGCTTCTGACAGAAGGCAGGCGCATCTGGACCGACTTCTCGGATGAGTTCCTGCGTGAGCAGTATATCGAGCATTACAACTGGCCCTCGCCCCAAGCGTTCCAGACCATGTTCAGCATCAAAGACAATGCGGTGGCGGTGTTTCTATTGATGCTTGGCGCGACGGGTCTGATCTACCTGGGGCGCAAGCTGTGGCGGCGCAGACATTCAGTTCGCGTCACCTATGCCCGCGGCCCTGAGGTTGTCGCGGAGAAAGGCCTGACGTTGCTGGAGATTTCACAGGCGAACGGCATCCCACACACGGCACTGTGTGGCGGTAAGGGGCGGTGTACCACCTGTCGGGTCATTGTCGAGGACGGCGCCGATGACCTGCCGCAACCCAGCGATGTTGAGGCCCGCAGCCTGGCAGCAGTAGGCGCAAGCGGGCACACACGGTTGGCCTGTCAGATACGCCCGACCGAACCGATCACTGTGTTTCGCGTTTTCCGACCTGATGGCGGTCGCAATCGCGGGCACGCAAGTCAGGGGCAGGAAAGGCAGTTGGCCGTTCTGTTTCTGGACATGCGCGGGTTTACGGCGCGCACCACAGGCCAATTGCCTTATGACATCGTTTTCCTCCTGAACCGATTTTTCGACGCGATTGTACCCTCGATCACCGAGGAGGGCGGCGTCGTGGACAAGTATATGGGCGATGGCCTGCTGGCCGTGTTCGAAAAACCAGATGCAGCCCGTTCTGCCCGCGCCGGTCTGAATGCAGCGATCCACATCAGCCATGCGCTGGACGGTTTCAATCAGAAGTTGGAGGCCGAAGGCAGCCCGCGAATCCGCGTTGGTATGGGGTTACATCTGGGCGACCTCGTTCTGGGCGAGATTGGCGCGGCAGGGCACGCCTCTCGCACCATAATCGGAGACGCTGTAAACGTTGCCAGCCGCCTGGAAAGCGCAACCAAAGAACAAGGCGTCGAGTTGCTGGTTTCCGAGACTCTGCTGAAGGCAGCGGGCATCGACGTCGACTCGAATCAGATCCGTCTGTTTCAGCTGCGGGGTGTTACGCATCCTGTTCCCGCCCTGCCTGTGGCGCGTGCGTCAGATCTCGATCAATCGGCCCGAGAACGAGAACACACATACTCTGCCTGATTGAATTGTTGCCGATACGCAGAACCAAAGTCGCAATTTCGGGGCCCGGCTGGAAATTCCTTCCAATCAGGAAAAAATCAGCGCATATCGTCCTTTGTTCCATTGACGCCGGTGGACTTCATCGGGCTGTCGGGGCAAATGCCTCGCAAACGCCTGAGAATCACGGGCAAAACACCACTGCGACAAGAGTTTTCTGATGACGATGTTAAGCAATCTGGCCCCGATCCCCGAACTGTATGTTTCCTATGAATCGGCCCAGAAACTGAAGGTTGAAGCGGCAGACCTGACCAGTTGGGATCTGAGCCCGCGCCAGATTTGCGATCTGGAACTGCTGATGAACGGTGGGTTCAACCCGCTCAAAGGGTTCCTGAGCGAAGCCGATTACAACAATGTGGTCGAGAATATGCGCCTGGCTGATGGCACGCTTTGGCCGATGCCGATCACCCTGGACGTCAGCGAAGACTTCGCAGAGAAAATCGAACTGGGTCAGGACATTGCCCTGCGCGATCAGGAAGGCGTCATTCTCGGCACGATGACTGTGACCGACCGCTGGACGCCCGACAAGGCCAATGAGGCAGAAAAAGTCTTTGGCGCGGATGACATCGCTCACCCGGCGGTGAACTACCTACACAACGTGGCCGGCAAGGTCTATTTGGGCGGACCGATCACGGGCATCCAACCGCCCGTGCACTATGACTTCAAGGCCCGCCGCGACACTCCGAACGAGCTGCGCGCCTATTTCCGCAAGGTGGGCTGGCGCCGCATCGTCGCGTTCCAGACCCGTAACCCGCTGCACCGGGCGCACCAGGAACTGACCTTCCGCGCCGCCAAGGAAGCGCAGGCCAACTTGCTGATCCATCCGGTTGTCGGCCTGACCAAACCCGGCGATGTCGACCACTTCACCCGCGTGCGCTGCTACGAGGCGGTGCTGGACAAGTACCCTGCTTCGACCACCTCGATGTCGCTGCTCAATCTGGCCATGCGCATGGCTGGCCCGCGCGAGGCGGTCTGGCACGGCCTGATCCGCGCCAACCACGGCTGCACCCATTTCATCGTGGGCCGCGACCATGCAGGTCCGGGCAAGAACTCGGCAGGTGAAGATTTCTACGGCCCCTATGACGCGCAGGACCTGTTCCGCAAGTATCAGGACGAGATCGGAATCGAGATGGTCGATTTCAAACACATGGTCTATGTGCAGGAACGCGCCCAGTACGAGCCTAATGACGAGATTAAGGATAAGGACAATGTCACCATCCTGAACATCTCGGGCACCGAACTGCGCCGCCGTCTGCGCGAGGGGCTGGAAATCCCCGAATGGTTCTCATTCCCCGAAGTTGTGCAGGAACTGCGAAACCGCTTCCCGCCGCGCTCGCAGCAGGGCTTCACCGTGTTCTTCACCGGATTCTCGGGCTCCGGAAAGTCAACGATCGCCAACGCGCTGATGGTCAAGCTGATGGAAACCGGCGACCGCCCTGTGACCCTGTTGGATGGCGATATCGTGCGGAAGAACCTGTCGTCCGAACTGGGCTTCTCGAAGGAACACCGCGATCTCAACATCCGCCGCATCGGTTATGTCGCCTCCGAAATCACCAAGAACGGCGGTATCGCGATCTGCGCTCCGATCGCTCCTTATGCTTCGACACGGCGCGCGGTTCGCGAAGAGATCGAGGCGTTCGGTGCATTCTGCGAGGTCCACGTGTCGACCAGTATCGAAGAATGCGAGCGCCGTGACCGCAAGGGTCTGTACAAGCTGGCCCGTGAGGGCAAGATCAAAGAGTTCACCGGTATTTCCGACCCCTATGACGTGCCGGAAAGCCCTGAGCTGCGTGTCGAGACCGAGAATGTCGATGTCGACAATTGCGCCCACCAGGTTCTGCTCAAACTCGAAAGCATGGGCTTGATCGCCGGATCTTGATCTGGCCGGAACGTTTCAAGGCCTCCGGCACACCGGGGGCCTTTTCATTTGATCCGCCTAATCCGGCAGATCGACCTGCCCGCGCATCAGGACAAACCCCTTGCCCGCCACTTTGATACCGGACATGTCATCAATGTTGCCAACTCGCGTGACCGTGGCCTGACCTGGGCGACCCAAGTCGTGGCCTTGCTCGGCAACAAATGTATCTTTGTTCATCAATCCGTATTTCCAAAGATAGGCCGCCATCGCTCCGGTCGCTGACCCGGTAAAAGGATCTTCGGGCGGGCTGGGCGGTGCCATCAACAGGCGCGAGAATGTATCGCCGTCTTCGGTCGCGCCTTTTAGTGTGACCAGAAAGGGTTCCGCTATGTCGGACCCGGAATACCCGCCGGCTTCGGCCACTTTGCACAGGGCACGATCATCCAGCTTCGCGGCGCGCAAGGCTTCATGGTCGCGCAGAACAGTAATGCAGTACGGTAACCCCGTTGAGACCATCTGAGGCGGCGAGATGATGGCATCTTCAGGTAAGTTGACGGCGGCCGCGACCAGACCGGCAGCAACATGCAGACCAAATTGCGGGGCGACCTGAGTCATTTCGATACTGTCGCCGTCCAACCGAATCGAAACGATGCCGGCCCCGGTTTCCAATGTCAGGGCATTTCCGGAAAACAGGCCACGCGACCGCATGGCAGCAACGGTCGCAATGGTCGGATGCCCGGCAAACGGAATTTCCCGACTGGCCAGAAAATAGCGGACATGGATATCGGCCACTTCTGAAGGGCCCGTGAATGTGCACTCAACCAGCGAGGTTTCGCGGACATAAGCCAGACAGACCTCATCCGACAGCCCTGCCCCGCCATGAACTACGGCACATCCGTTGCCGCCAAAGGCGCTGTCACTGAAGGCATCCACCCAATCGAAATCGAACCAGCCCATCTACGCCCTCCGGTACTGCGCCACGGCAGTTCGCGCCTTTTGCCTCAGTCGCGGCCAATGCCACGTCAATTCAGATGGATAAGGGGCCGTTCAGTGAACGGCCACCGGGGACAGGTCATGCTGGCGGGCCAGGACAAAGGCCAGCTTGCGGTCTGCCACAAGCGCCAATTGCTGCCCGTCCGAATCGTGAACGGCATAAAGCTGGTCCAAATCGCCCGCCTGATCACGAAGATCCCGAGGCAGATCAGCAACATCAACCGTTTTGACATAGACGATACGATCGCCTTCGGTGTTGATCTCAACCGGTGTATTCATAGCTCTTACCCCTTTTTTATGTTGATCGTTTGCACCACGGTTTCGGGCACGGCGCGGGTCAGGTCCACGTGCAACAGACCGTTTTCCATAATCGCCTCGCCCACTTCGACGCCGTCGGCCAGCACGAACATGCGCTGGAATTGACGCGCTGCGATGCCGCGATGCAGGTAGATGCGCCCCTCGCTGTCGTCGCGCTGACGGCCCCGTATCACCAATTGGCGGTCTTCGATGGTTATCGACAGGTCTTCTTCCGCAAAACCGGCCACGGCCAGAGTAATACGATAGGAATAATCCGAGGTCTGTTCGATGTTATAAGGCGGGTACCCTTCGTTTCCGGCCTTTGCGGACCGTTCCAGAAGGCGTTCCAACTGCTCGAACCCCAAAAGATGCGGGTATGAGCCAAGAGTTAGTTTCGACACGTTTTTTCGTCCTTCATTGTAAAAGCGACGTATTGGGCGGTCCCGTTCCGGCAACCGCGTACTATAGAATATGGGAAGATATGGGGATGTCCACAAGGTCTGGCCGGATAAACCCTGACACACTATCTTGTGTGAAAAGCACCACAACCAAGCCGAGTCGCCAATGAACGCGCCCACCGATCTGTCCATGAAAACCGATGAAGTTCTGCGGGTTGAGCTGGAGGTCTTCCGCCGCCAGCACCGGGATCTGGACGAAGCGATCGAGGCATTGGAGGCCAAGGGTACGGCCGACCAGCTGACCATCAAACGGTTGAAAAAGCAGAAACTGCGGCTGAAAGACATCATTCGTCTGATCGAGGACCGCCTGACCCCCGATATCATTGCCTAAAACCCCCATACCGCATTGCCACAAAACCGGATTTGGCTATAGTGCGCGCTCTTTCTGGATCGCAGGGGCATGAGCGGATGGGCGAGATCAAAGTCGGGATCATCATGGGCAGCCAGTCGGACTGGCCGACAATGAAAGAAGCCGCAGACATTCTGGACGAGTTGGGCGTTGCCTATGAAAAGCGTATCGTTTCGGCCCATCGGACACCCGACCGCCTTTGGGACTACGGAAAGACCGCCGTTGAACGAGGACTGCAGGTCATAATTGCCGGAGCCGGCGGTGCCGCGCACTTACCTGGCATGATGGCATCGAAGACACGGGTTCCCGTGATCGGCGTACCTGTACAGACACGGGCATTGTCCGGAGTCGATTCGCTCTACTCCATTGTTCAGATGCCCAGGGGTTTTCCTGTGGCGACCATGGCCATTGGGTCGGCAGGCGGTGCCAATGCCGGTCTCATGGCGGCTGGCATACTCGCGCTGCAGGATGACGCGCTGGCCACGAGGTTGGACACATGGCGCGCGACCTTGTCCGCCTCGATCCCCGAGGAGCCGCAGGGATGAGCCGGATCGGCTTTGTCGGCACCGGCCATATCGCAGCCCCTATCGCGCGATTCCTGGCGGGCAAAGGGCATGAGATATTCGTAACCGAACGCAGCGCCTCGGTATCCGCCGCGCTGGCAGCCGAAATAGACGCAACAGTTTCAGACCCACAAGGCGTTCTGGATCAATCCGAGATCGTCTTTCTGTGTCTGCGCCCGCACTTGGCGGCCGAAATCCTTGAACCTCTGAGCTTTCGCGCAGAACACCGGATCGTTTCGGTCATGGCGGGCGTGAACGAGGCGCAGTTACGTCCGCTCTGCGCCCCGGTGGCGGAGTGTGTGCAGACCATACCGTTGGGATTTCTGGAGCAAGGCGGCTGTCCGATGGCAGCCTACGGCAATGATCACCTTCTGGCCGAGTTGCTCGAACCCGAGAACCCGGTGATCAAGGTCGCGGACGAATCCGCGTTTAATGCCCATTTCGCTATATGTGCCATGGTGCCGGGTATTCTGGATTTGTTGGCCACCGGGTCCGAATGGCTGGGCGAGGTGACCGGCGATGCGGATGGGGCAGAATTCTATACCACACAATTGATATCCGGCTTTTTGGCCGCAATGGATAAAGGTACTGCCGGCCGGTTGGCTGAAGAACGCGATGCATTGGCGACCGAGGGAACTCTGAGCCTGCAGATGACAGAAACCCTGCATGACCAGCGCGCGCATGATGCCTTGTGCGCGGCGCTCAGCGCAATTGGCAAACGGTTGGAGAATTGAAAATGGCGAAAATGCTCGCCCCCGGCGCAGTAATCGGGATTCTGGGCGGAGGCCAGCTGGGCCGAATGCTGTCGGTGGCCGCAGCACGACTGGGATTCGTTAGCCATATCTATGAGCCCGGCGCGAACCCGCCCGCCGGTCAGGTTGCCGATCGTGTCACAACGGCAGCCTACGACGATGTCGAAGCGCTGAAAGCTTTTGCCGATGCCGTGGATGTAATCACCTACGAGTTCGAGAACATCCCGACCGATGCGCTGGATGTACTGGAGGCTCACCGCCCGATAAGACCAGGTCGAGAAGCTTTGCGGGTCAGTCAGGATCGTTTGACGGAAAAGACCTTTCTGCAGGATCTGGGTCTGAACACCGCGCCCTTTGCCGATATCTCGGACCTGAAAGATCTTAACGCAGCCATTGAACGGATCGGTGCCCCCGCCATCCTCAAGACCCGCCGCTTTGGATATGATGGCAAAGGCCAGGCCCGGCTGGGATCACCCGAGGATGCCGAAGCCGCCCTTGCGGAGATGTCCGGTGCACCGTCCATTCTGGAAGGTTTCGTGAATTTCTCCCACGAAGTGTCCGTCATCGCCGCCCGCGGGCTCGATGGGCAGGTTGCCTGCTTCGATCCCGGCGAGAACGTGCATCGGGACGGTATCCTTCACACGACAACGGTCCCTGCCCGTCTGTCGCCGGCCCAGCGCACGGACGCTGTTTTGTTGGCGGCCAGCATCCTCAACGCGCTCGACTATGTTGGCGTGATGGGAGTGGAGCTGTTCGTAACACCCAAAGGTCTGATCGTGAACGAGATCGCTCCGCGGGTGCACAATTCGGGACACTGGACACAGAACGGATGCGCGGTTGATCAGTTCGAACAACACATCCGCGCCGTGGCCGGCTGGTCCTTGGGGGACGGTCAGCGCCATACGGACGTGGTGATGGAGAACCTCATCGGTCACGATATGGACCGCGTGCCCGAACTGGCACGAGAACGCGATGTCGCCCTGCACCTGTACGGAAAGGCCGATGTCAAGCCAGGTCGAAAGATGGGCCATTTCAACCGGATCGTTCGCTGACCGATCCGGTATTGCCCGCTTGTCTCAATTGATAAAGCGGGTTGCGATATCGCCGGACATATAGCTGATGCGCCCAGCGGCAATTGTTGCCGCGACCCTGTGCGTATCGGCATGCAGTATCACCAGATCCGCACGTTTTCCGGGTGCGAGGGTGCCTCGGTCGCTCAACCCCAACACATTTGCGGGACCAGAGGAAATGAGGGCCCATGCGCCTGCGAGATCGAGCAAACCAGTTCTGGCCGCCAATAGCGCGGCGCGGCGCGGGCTGGGATAGTGGTAGTCCGAGGCCAGCGCGTCGCACAGCCCCATCGCAATCAGATCCAGCGCGCTGGCATTGCCCTTATGGGATCCGCCGCGCACCACATTGGGCGATCCGAGGATGATATGGTCCCCGGCTGCGCGCGCGGCCTCGGCGGCCAACAGCGTCTCAGGGAATTCCGCGATCGAAACGCCTCTCTTTCGCCACCATGCCCTTGTTTCGGCTGTGGCGTCGTCATGGCTGCCCATCCGAACACCCTGCTTGCGCAGCTCCTCGCACAGTGTATCAAGCGCCGCAGGCACTTCATCCTTTCGTTCGTGCATGTTCATCAGCAGGTCAAAATGAACCTCAGGATTGCGCCCCGCTTTCAGCGCCTGGCCGGTCAAGCGCGGTGGTTTGCGACCCTCGGCCAGACGGTCGTGCGGCAGGTGGTCGTTGAACACCACGTAGGGCACCTGCCAAGCGGCAACACGCCTTGGTAGATCATCATAGTCGTCCAGCATGTGGGTTTCGAACCGCAGTTGCGGGATCAGATCGGTCACCACGCTATCTTTGACTGTCGCAATGGCCTCAAAGACCTGCGCCGCGAACTCTGGGCCGCGAACCCCACCTTCCCAGCTGTGAAATTGCGCCAGTACAGCGGTGGTAATACCATTCGCGGCCAGTTCGGCCTCGGCCGAGAGAATACCCTCGGCCATTTGCTTCATCGCCCCGCGCCGCGGTGCAATATGGCGTTCAAACCCGTCACCGTGCAGATCAATTATTCCGGGCAGAACGATATAGCCCGTCAGGTCGACGCGCCGTCCAACTGTGCCCGATTGTACCAGCCCTTGGCCTATGCTGAGCTCTGCCTGCACGACGCTGCCCTCGGGCTGCAGGACATCCGCGCCCGTGAATGTCAGTTCAAGAGATGTCATTGCGTGGGTTCCGACTCCGGTTCCGAACAATCCTGCCCGATGCAGATCTCGTCTATTATGTCCATGACACCATCAAGCCAAGTGATTTGCGGATCGAACCTGCCGAACTCGATGAAATGGAGCGCTTGCGCCATGACGCGCGGGTTGTTCATCATGAACGTGTGAGTCACCGGCAAAACGATATGGTCCGCCATCCCTTGGACCTTGGTAGTCTCGACTGAGACCTTTCCGTCATCCGGGCCATCAATCAGCGAAGAAAACACCGGGTTCAGTGAGTTTTCACCCGCGACGACTCCCAATTCAAACTCCACGGGCGGCAATCGGCGCGGCAATCCTTCCGGCCCGGTTCCAAGCGCCAAACCGGCCGGGCCGTGCAACAGGCCGAATACCTCCCAATCGCCCAGCTCGTCCACAAGTTGGCTGCCCTGATTTGGCGGCCCCAACATGACAACGCGGCCCAGGTTGTCTGGCGCGTTGCCCTGCAGCCAATAGCGCAACAGAATACCGCCCATGGAATGCGCAACCACATTGACCGTATCGTCGCCGCAGGCAGCAAAGGCATCGGGCAAGGTTTGGTCGGCCAGATCCGGTATCGGAAGATCCGTGGACGGATAACCGGGTCGAACCACGGTGTAGCCGTGCGCTCGAAACAGCTGCTCCATGACAGAAAATGATGCTTCAGTCCGCGCGAGACCGTGCAACAGCACAACACATTTCGCGGAAGCTGCGACCGGTGCAAGAACAAACAGCAGGGCGACAAGAAATCTCATGCCCGCCAGATAAGCGCTCGGGCGGAGTGAGGGAACCCCTAACCGCGGCCGACACGCACTACCGCGAGCGCGATACCGCCCAGAACCAGAGCCGCGCCCAACAATAGCTTTATTGTCGCGACCTCTCCCAACAGAACGACCCCACCAGCGATGGCAATCACCGGGACGCTGAGTTGGACAACGGCCGCGATGGCCGGGGCAAGCTGCGGCAATACGCGATACCACAATGCATAGCCCAATCCAGAGGTTACACCGCCAGACAGCGCGGCCAGTAGATAGCCCAAGGCGGTCATCTGCCACGTTCCGCCAGTTGCCAGCAGCACCAATCCCGTCACCGGCAGCGCCGCCAGGAAATTTGCCGCCGTACCCGATAGGGCATCCGGCTCGGACCGTCCTGCCAGCGAATAAGCCGCCCAGCCGATTCCGGCCGCTGTCATCAACGCAGCGCCGGGAAGATCAACCTGAACCTCACCTGAAGGCCAAAGAACATAAGTAAGGCCGCTCAGCGCGATAACTGCGCCCAATAATTGTCTCGTGGTTGGCGTCGTCCCCATTGCGGCGGCGGCAGCGAACATTGTGATCTGTACAACACCAAACAGAATCAAAGCTCCTACACCGGCATCCAGCGTCAGGTACGCAACGGAAAACCCAATCATGTAAAGCGACAAAGAACCTGCACCCACAATCCGCCGAAGGTCAAACAGTGGCAGAGGTCCGTGTCGCAGCGAAACCAAAACGACCAATACAAGCGCTCCGGCCAATACGCGGACGACGGCAAAACCAGCCGGGTCGCTGGCACCACTGTCAATGGCAAGACGATTCAGGACCGAATTCGCCGCAAAGGCGCACATGGTCAGGGCAGTCAGCAAGAACAGTCGCATATCAATGGCATAGCGCGTCGGCCGAGGTTTTGACACTCACTTTCGCACAGACGCCCCTACCCTTCATCTTTTTGTAAATACTCCCGCCGGAGGCTTAGCCGCGCAGCGGCTAATCATAACGAAACGGGGCCGCCCGAAGGCGACCCCGTCCATAAGCACTATGGCTTAAGCAGCTTACATCATGCCGCCCATGCCGCCCATGTCGGGCATACCGCCTGCAGCAGGCGCATCTTTCTGCGGCTTGTCTGCAACCATCGCTTCGGTGGTGACCAGCAGACCAGCAACCGATGCCGCATCTTCCAGAGCGGTCCGGACAACTTTGGCCGGGTCGATCACGCCGAACGAGAACATGTCGCCATATTCTTCGGTCTGCGCGTTGAAGCCGAAAGACGCGTCCGAAGATTCGCGAACTTTGCCAGCAACAACAGCACCATCAACGCCTGCGTTTTCGGCAATCTGGCGCAGCGGCGCTTCGATGGCCTTGCGAACGATGTTGATGCCTGCGTCCTGATCGGCATTTGCGCCTTTCAGCTCGTTCAGCGCTTTGCCGGCCTGAACCAGAGCAACACCGCCGCCCACAACAACACCTTCCTGCACGGCAGCGCGTGTTGCGTTCAGAGCATCGTCCACACGGTCCTTACGCTCTTTCACTTCAACTTCGGTCATGCCGCCGACGCGGATAACGGCAACACCGCCTGCCAGTTTGGCAACGCGCTCTTGCAGCTTCTCACGATCGTAATCCGACGAGGTTTCTTCGATCTGAGTACGGATCTGAGCAACACGTGCTTCGATCTCGGCTTTCTCGCCAGCGCCGTCGACGATGGTGGTTTCGTCTTTGGTGATTTCGATTTTCTTGGCGGTGCCCAGCATGTCCATGGTGACGGACTCGAGCTTCATGCCCAGATCTTCGCTGATGACCTGACCGCCGGTCAGGATTGCGATGTCCTGCAGCATGGCTTTACGGCGATCGCCGAAGCCCGGTGCTTTGACAGCAGCAATTTTCAGGCCGCCGCGCAGTTTGTTGACAACCAGAGTTGCCAGCGCTTCGCCTTCGACATCCTCAGCAATGATCAGCAGCGGCTTTTGCGACTGGATCACTTGTTCCAGCAGCGGAACCATCGGCTGCAGCGAGGACAGTTTCTTTTCGTGCAGCAGGATCATGCAGTCGTCGAGTTCTGCAATCATCTTGTCTGCGTTGGTGACGAAATAAGGCGACAGGTAGCCACGGTCGAACTGCATACCTTCGACAACATCGGTCTCGGTTTCCAGACCTTTGTTTTCTTCGACGGTGATGACGCCTTCGTTGCCAACTTTCTGCATAGCGTCTGCAATCTGCTGGCCGATTTCGGCTTCGCCGTTGGCCGAGATGGTGCCGACCTGAGCAACTTCTGCCGAGTCTTTGACTTCCCGCGAAGCAGCTTTGATGCCCTCGACGACTTTGGCGGTCGCCAGGTCGATGCCGCGCTTCAGGTCCATCGGGTTCAGGCCCGCCGCAACCTGCTTCAGACCTTCCTTGACGATGGCCTGAGCCAGAACGGTCGCAGTGGTGGTGCCGTCGCCGGCTTCGTCATTGGTGCGGCTGGCGACTTCTTTCACCATCTGCGCGCCCATGTTTTCGAACTTGTCTTCCAGTTCGACTTCCTTGGCAACCGAAACACCGTCTTTGGTGATGCGCGGCGCGCCGAAGGACTTGTCCAGAACCACGTTACGGCCTTTGGGGCCGAGGGTTACTTTTACAGCATCTGCCAGGATGTTCACACCTGCCAGCATGCGGTTACGGGCATCGGTGTCGAATTTGACGTCCTTTGCAGCCATGTCGTTTCTCCTTGAGAAAAATATTGAGAATGAAGATCAGAGAAAGCGCATGGGCTTACTCGATGATCCCCATGATGTCGCTTTCTTTCATCATCAGCAGTTCTTCGCCGTTGACCTGGACCTCGGTGCCCGACCATTTGCCGAACAGTATTTTGTCGCCAGCCTTCACAGCCATTGCGATCAACTCGCCGCTGTCCTTGCGCGCGCCTTCGCCGGTTGCGACGACTTCGCCTTCGCTGGGCTTTTCTTTTGCGCTGTCAGGAATGATCAGGCCGCCTGCGGTTTTTTCTTCGCTCTCTACACGGCGAACCAGCACACGGTCATGAAGCGGTTTCAATGCCATCTTTGCAGCTCCTTGGGCTCAAAGTTTATCTATCCTCCCCTCACCGAATGGCGAGGCGTTAGCACTCGACCCTTGCGAGTGATAACGACGCATAGCTAGGAGGTCAGAAACCCTGAGTCAACAATCTGAGAGCGATTTTTTTTGTCATTTAGTTCAGTCAGCCTGTTCCCAACTGTAAGCCCAGTGTTTCAGGCCCTGGGAGCCGGCATCCGACAGCATGTAGACGCCTTTTTCAACCTTGTCGAACCAGCCATAATGATTGTCCCTCATCAGACGTGTGGCCTCGGCCACACCGGTCGCCTTAGCTACTTCCGATCCCTTGGTGGCGCCGTACTCGGCCAAGTGTGCCGCACATTTCAGCGCGTCTTGCCGATAGGCCGTAACGATACCGTGCCGCGTGGCGCCGCCTGCGTTTGGATCCCCCTCCAGACGGTCGAATTCGCGAAGAAGCTGCGTGGCCTTGGCCTTGTTTTTTCGCGGCGCATAAGGACCCGGATCACACTGCACTTCAACCGCGCCGTCGGTACGAACAGTAATCAATCCCAGCCCCAGCCGGCGGCACAGCGCAAGATTGTCTTTCAAGGCGCGGCGAGCCGTTCGCCCCTTTGGTTTACTGACACCAATATAGACTTGATCGGTGATCTTCAGTCGCGCGATGGCCTGATGGAACAGAGCAAGGCTGAACCTCAACTTCAACTCAACAATCACTGGCTCCTGCCCGTCGCGGATCGCGACAATATCGGCTGCACCAACCTCACCCTTGACGGTGTAACCTTGACGTTCCAACAACGCTTTGATCGGGGGATAGAGATCCTGCTCGCGGTTCATGCAGGCATGCTATGCGGTTTCTCGTGGATTGCCAGACGCTATGTTCCGGGCACTCCGTCTTGCGCAGGCTTTGGTGCCGTGAATAAGTGATGAAACAATCGAAGAACTCAAGTCCGGGATGACCTTTATGCGCATTTTCAGCCTTATTCTATTTTTCCTTCTGCCCGCCTTTGCACATGCAGCCTGCGAGGGACGTGATCTTAGGCTGGACATGAGTCCCGAAGACAAAGCCACACTGGAACAACGAGTCAGCAGTACCCTTTTCCCGGAAGGCAATCATTGGATAGCCCAAAAAGACGGGACAGTTCTGCATCTGATCGGAACACTGCACACCAACGATGAACGGATGGGAGCGATCGTCGAACGGCTGAGACCGGTACTCAGTCAGGCGGATGCCATCTACTTCGAAGTAACCGACGCGGACATGAACGCATTCGAACAAGATCTGGCCAAGGATTTCAGCCCGGTTCTCATCACTTCCGGCCCAACACTGGTCGACCTGATGTCCGAAGAAGATTGGGCTGCCTTGTCCGTCACTCTGGCTGAGCGCGGCATTCCCAGCTGGATGGCCGCCAAGATGCGCCCCTGGTTCCTGAGCATGATGCTCGGCATTCCACCTTGCCTCATGGAAACACCCGAATTCGATCGCGGCATGGACAAACGCCTGAGCGAAATCGCCGAAGCGCTGGGTACGCCGCAGCATTCGCTCGAGCGGATTGCCGATCTGATTGCGATGTTCGACAGCCATCCGATAGAAGAGCAGGTCCAATCCCTGACGCGTCTGGCCGGGGCTCTGCATGCCGGGGACGATCAATTCATCACGATGGCCAACGCCTACATTGAAGAGCAGCATGCGCAGATTCTGCATCTCGCAAAAATGGAGGGTCTCGCGGCATCAGGACTGACGCCCGAGGAATTCGAAGAAGAGTGGGAAAGCTTCGAAGATCAGCTTTTGGTGCAGCGAAATACCAACTGGATGAAGACAATTCTGAATATTCAGGATCAAACCGCCGTCATTGCTGTTGGTGCAGGGCATTTGGGCGACGAGCACGGCCTTCTGAACATGCTACAAAAAGCCGGTTACTCCCTCAGCCGCGCCGCGTTTTGACCGGTACAAGCGTTTCTTAAGACCAACGGTCGCAGAGCGCCTGCAACCGGGTGACAAGACCGTCTGGCAGCCCTATAAGGCGCGCAATTTCCATTCCTCAGGACGTTGACATGACAACCCTAGTATTTGGCCACAAGTCCCCCGACACCGATTCCACCGGCTCTCCAATCCTTTGGTCTTGGTATCTGAACGAAGTCAAAGGCGTACAGGCCGAACCTGTGCTGCTGGGCGAGCCCAACACCGAAGCCGCTTTCATGCTGGAAAACTGGGATCTGCCCAAGCCGCGCATTATCGAAGTACTGGCAGCGGATACACCGGTGGTTATCGTAGATACGAACAATCCTGCCGAGTTGCCCGCCAATATCAACGATGCAGACATCCGCGCCATAATCGACCACCACAAGCTGGTCGGCGGCCTGGAAACCAAAGGCCCAATCGACATCACGGTACGCCCGCTGGCCTGCACCGCCACGATCATGGTCGACATGATGGGCGACGATGCCGCCAAAATGCCCGATGCGATCAAAGGTGCCGCCCTGACCTGCATCCTGTCGGACACGCTGGAATTCCGGTCCCCAACGACTACGGAGCATGACCGTATGGTTGCGGAAAAGCTGGCGGCCGAGCTGGAGTTGGATATCTCGGCCTATGCGGCAGACATGTTCGCGGCCAAATCTGATGTCTCGTCATTCTCGGACGCCGAACTGATCCGAATGGACAGCAAGGAGTACGAAGTCGACGGCACCAAGTTCCGCGTCTCAGTGCTGGAAACAACGGCACCCGGCGTTGTATTGGATCGCAAGGCCAGCCTGGCGAACTCGATGGCGGACGTTGCCAAGGAAGATGGCGTCGATCAGGTTCTTCTTTTCGTTGTCGATATTCTGAACGAAGAAGCCACCTTGCTGGTGCCCAATGATCTGGTGAAATCCGTTGCGGAAAAAAGCTTTGGCGCTTCGGTTGACGGTGACGCCGTTGTTCTGCCTGGTATCATGAGCCGGAAAAAGCAAATCATCCCGAACCTCAAGGTTTGACATCCCAGCGTTCAGGGCGCCCAACTTGGGCGCCCTTCTTTTTGCGAGGCTCTGCCTCGCGCTCCGGGATATTTGAGGCCAGATGAAGCACGGATCCCCTGCTTCATCTGGCTAAAAGTATCCCGGGGGAGACGCCCGTAGGGCGGCGGGGGCAGAGCCCCCCTCTGGTCAAACGGAACAACCTCTGCCATAGGCTTGAACTGCCAATGCCCGCCAAAAGAGGCCCCAATGACCCAGATCATTCATTCGCTTGCCGAAATTTCCGACCGTTACCGGGCGCTTTTCGTCGACCTCTGGGGATGCGTCCACAACGGCATCACCGCGTTTCCCGAGGCCGTGGCGGCATTGCAGGCCTATCGGCAGAACGGAGGCGCAGTGGTCTTGGTCACCAATTCCCCCAAGCCGCGCGCAGGGGTTGCCGAGCAACTGGTTCAGTTCAACGTACCATCCGACGCATACGACACCATCGCCTCCAGCGGCGACTCGGCCCGGTCAGCCCTGTTCCGCGGCGCAGTTGGTGAGAAGGTCTATTTCATGGGCGAATGGCAGCGCGATGCGGGATTCTTCGAACCGCTGAAACTGCTGGACCATCCGCTGAAAATCGAACGCGTGCCTCTGAGCGAAGCCGAGGGTATCGTGTGCTGCGGTCCGTTCGACCCTATGGCGGATCCGTCCGTGAACAGGCCCGATTTCCTATACGCAAAGCAAAAAGGCATGAAACTGCTTTGCGCCAATCCGGATATTGTGGTCGACCGCGGGGAAACACGTGAGTGGTGCGCCGGTGCTTTGGCGCGGCTCTATACCGAAATGGGCGGTGAGAGTCTTTATTTCGGAAAACCGCATCCGCCGATCTACGATCTGGCAAGGCGCCGGCTACTTGCGCTTGGCATCGACGTCCCGGATTCGGAGATTCTGGCCATCGGTGACGGACCGCAAACCGATATTGCCGGCGGCATGGGTGAAGGTATCGATACTCTGTTCATCACCGGTGGTTTGGCCGCAGCAGAGACCAAAACGTCGCACCATCCGGATGAACACGCCTTAAGAGACCACAACGAAAAAGAAAATATCAATCCGACCTACTCGATCGGCCGGTTGCGGTAGTCAAAAAAGACTTGATTTTCTGCAAGTGCAAAGTAATAAAGTTGCTCAAGGGCGGCTACTGATGGTCTTTTGTTGCCCTTTCGATCTCGAGTGAGGGCAACATGTTGGACAATCTTCCGCGCGGAACGATCTGTATCGAAGACATCGAAATGGGCATGACCCGGCACCTGCGCAAAGTGGTGACCGACGAAGATATCGAGATGTTTGCCCAAGTCTCGACGGATCGCAATCCGGTGCATCTGGACGATGACTATGCCCGCGACACAATCTTTGAAGGGCGCATAGCCCACGGGATGCTGACCGCCGGGTTGATTTCAGCGGTGATCGGAGAGCAACTGCCCGGGCATGGCACTGTTTATATGGGGCAGTCGCTGAAATTCCTGGCCCCGGTACGCCCTGGCGACATGGTTTACGCCGAGGTCAAAGTCATCGACATCGATTTTTCCAAGAGGCGCGTAAAGCTGGATTGCCACTGTTCGGTCGAAGGAAAGAAGGTGCTTGTGGGCGAGGCGATGGTCCTGGCACCGTCGCGGAAGTTCGACTAACCCAACATCACTTGTTGACACCAAGGGCGCCTATATTGGCGCCTTTGACTTTGAAAGCCGTAGCAAGGCGTCAATCACGTGCCCACTCTGACAGCAAACCTGAAGGACGTTTTGAAAGGCAATTGGCCACCATGCGCTCTCTTGCACAAAACGGCAGGATCCAATCGGCGTCGGCATCTGAATCAGGTGCTTGAACCCAGTCCCTAGTCCCGCTAGGCAAACCACATGCAAATCATCCGGGATTTCCAGTTTGTTGAGCCAGAAGACCGCGGCGCCAGCGTTGCGATCGGCAATTTCGATGGCGTTCATGTCGGCCATCAATCCGTGATCGACATCGCCCGCAATGCGGCGCCTGAGGCTCCGCTTGGTGTACTGACCTTCGAACCGCATCCACGTGAGTTTTTCGCACCGAACTCGCCGCCGTTTCGCCTGATGCGCGGCAACACGCGGGCACACCGCTTGCAGAAGCTGGGCGTTCGGAAACTGTATGAACTTCCCTTTAATTCCGCACTGGCGGGTTTGTCACCCGAGGAATTTGCTCAAAACGTAATCTGCGATGGTCTTGGCTTGTCTCATGTGGTGGTCGGCGCGGATTTCTGTTTTGGCAAGGGCCGTAGCGGAACGGCCCAGGACATGAAGCGGTTTGGTGAAGAAATGGGTTTTGGAGTCACGATTGCGCCGCTTATGGAGCGATCCGAAAACGTTGTATCCTCAACCGCGATCCGCAGTGCATTGTCCGAAGGTCGTCCTCGCGACGCGGCGGCGATGCTGGGCCACTGGCACCGTATAGAAGGCGAGGTTGTGGGTGGCGAACAGCGCGGGCGCGAGCTGGGCTTTCCAACTGCCAACATGTCGATTGAAGGACTGCATCCGCCTAGATTCGGAGTATATGCGGTGTTGGTGGACGTGCTGGATGGTCCGCATCAGGGCAGCTATCACGGCGCAGCTTCTATTGGGACGCGACCAATGTTCAACGGCGAAATTCCGAATATCGAGACCTTCCTTTTTGATTTCTCCGGCGATCTGTACGGCACGACCTTGTCGATCGGACTGGTGGACTACCTGCGCCCCGAGATGAAGTTTGACGGGCTTGACGGCCTGGTTGCCCAGATGGAAGCGGATTGTGACAAGGCCCGTGAATTGCTGGCAGCCTCATGACCACCGACCCGATTGACCGCACAGGACTGGCCCCCCGCTTTTGGGAGCGCAAACCGCTGCAAAAGATGAACCCCCGCGAATGGGAGGCGCTGTGTGACGGTTGCGGAAAGTGCTGCCTGAACAAGCTGGAAGACGAAGACACCGGCGAAGTCGCCCTGACCTGCGTGGCCTGCCGCCTGCTGGACGATGAAACCTGCCGCTGCACACAATACGACATCCGGCACCAGTTTGTTCCCGAGTGCATCGTCATGAGGCCTGACAATATCGACGATCACGCCTATTGGCTGCCAGGGACCTGCGCCTATCGTCTGCTATGGGAGGGCAAGCCCCTTTACGACTGGCACCCCTTGTTGTCTGGTACGCCGGAAACGGTTCACTCCGCCGGTGTATCGGTCAGAGACCGCACCGTTTCCGAGTTCGAAACCCCCATTGAAGAGTGGGAAGACTACATTATCGAGGAGCCGAGCTGATGCACTTTGCCTCTGACAATTCCGGACCCGTACACCCCGAGGTTTTGGCCGCCCTCGCCGAGGCGAACCAAGGGTACCAGATGGCTTATGGCGCGGACACGCTGATGAATGAGGTGCGTGACAGGATTCGGGGGATTTTTGAAGCCCCTGGTGCAGCCGTCTATCTGGTGGCCACCGGCACGGCGGCGAATTCACTGGCTCTGGCCACGCTGTCCCAACCCTGGGAGACCATTTTCTGCTCGCCTGTCGCCCATATCCATGAGGACGAATGCAACGCGCCGGAGTTCTATACGGGTGCAAAACTGACCCTTGTGCCGGGCGGCGACAAGATGACACCCGATGCCTTGCGTCAGTCGATTGAAGGCGAAGAAACCCGGGGCGTCCACGGCCCGCAGCGCGGTCCGGTCTCGATCACGCAAGTTACGGAACGGGGATCTGTGTACTCTCTGGAAGAGCTACAGGCGCTGTGCGGGGTTGCTAAAGACTATGACCTGCCAGTGCATATGGACGGGGCTCGCTTTACCAACGCTCTGGTTGCACTGAATTGTTCACCCGCCGAAATGACCTGGAAAGCCGGTGTTGACGCCGTCAGCTTTGGTGGCACAAAAAACGGTCTGATGGGTGTCGAAGCCGTTGTTTTCTTCGACGAAAGCAAAGCGTGGGAGTTCGAATTGCGCCGCAAGCGCGGAGCGCATCTGTTTTCCAAACACAGATATCTCTCTGCGCAAATGGCGGCATATCTGCGGGATGAACTGTGGTTGAAATCCGCCCGTAAGGCGAATGACAATTGTGCGCGTCTGGCAGACGGGTTGCGTGCCGCAGGTGCTTCGTTCCTTCACGAACCTCAGGCCAATATCATTTTCGCCAGTTTTCCTCGCAGCCAGCACAAACGCCTGCATGAAGCCGGGGCAGTTTATCACCTGTGGGGAGATTCTCTGGACGGCGAGGACGAGGATGAGATGCTCGCCTGCCGACTGGTGTGTGACTGGTCGGTCAGCGCCGACCAGATCGATCGCTTCCTGGCCCTTCTCTGACGGGATCGCGCGTTACGCCTTTTTCAATTCGGTCAAATGCCGGTCAAGATCGTCCAGACGGTCTTGACCCCAGAACCGCTGGTCATCCGGCGTGATGTAGAACGGCGCGCCAAATACGCCACGATCCACGGCTTCTTCGAGATTTGCAGCATAAGTCTCGGCACCGACCAGCAGGCCGCTGTCTGCCAGGTTGGGATCGAATCCAGCCCGTGACAGGCAATCCCGGATCACCTCGTCCTGGGCGATATCCTTTTCTTCGGCCCAGCACGCGCGCAGGATAGAATGGCACAGTTGACCTACATCACCCGACCCATCCTTTATGGCCGCAATCACGGCATAAGAAGACGGCGCCATGTTGGTCGGCCAATGCGCAGGCTGCAGGTTGAAATCCATGCCCAGATTTCTGGACTGGCGCAAAAGTTCCTGCGCGCGGTATTCAATGCGCGAAATATGGCGGTCTTTCGGTGGCACTCCCCCGGTGCGGCTAAACAGGGCGATGATATCCAGCGGCTTGTAGTTGATCCTCGCACCATGTTTTGCGGCAATCTCTTCCAATCGTGTTCCCGCAAGGTAGGAATAGGGCGAGAGTGTCGCAAAAAAGTAGTCAATCTGGGTCATGTTCACTTTCTCCGCTGCGTTACCTTTGCGGGACGGTAAGGCCATGCTAAGCGGTGTCAACATCACGAATCTGTCACATTGCCACTGCTGCCCGGGGACCTTCAGCCGATGCCGACACTTCACGAACCCAAGCTTATCGCTGGGAACGCTAACCTTCCGCTTGCCGAAACCATTGCGCGCCGCATGAGCCTGCACCGCGGCGTCGACCAGGGGTTGGTCGATGCACGCGTCGAACGCTTCAACGATGGCGAGATCTTTGTCGAGGTCTTCGAGAATGTGCGCGGCGAGGATATGTTCATCGTCCAGCCGACCTCGAACCCGGCCAACGACAACCTGATGGAACTGCTGATCATTGCTGACGCATTGCGGCGGTCGTCAGCGCAACGGATCACTGCCGTGATCCCTTATTTCGGATATGCCCGCCAGGACCGCCGTACCAAGGCGCGCACGCCAATCAGTGCCAAGCTGGTGGCGAACATGCTGACCGGCGCGGGGATCGAGCGGGTTCTGACCATGGATCTGCACGCCGCTCAAATTCAGGGCTTTTTCGATATTCCGGTGGACAACCTCTATGCCTCGCCAATCTTTGCCCTGGACGTGAAGAAGCAGTTCAGGAACCAGATGGACGACCTGATGGTCGTATCTCCGGACGTGGGCGGCGTGGCGCGCGCACGGGAATTGGCGAAGCGGATCAACGCCCCGCTGTCGATCGTCGACAAACGCCGCGAGAAAGCCGGTGAAGTGGCCGAGATGACAGTGATTGGCGATGTCAAAGACAAGATTTGCCTGATTGTTGACGACATGTGCGATACCGCCGGAACGCTGTGCAAGGCGGCGCAAGTGCTGATCGATAACGGTGCGAAAGAGGTCCACTCATACATCACCCACGGCGTCATGAGCGGCCCTGCGGTTGAGCGTGTGACAAACTCAGTAATGAAATCTCTGGTTTTGACGGATACGATCCAACCCAGACCCGAAGTTGCCAAGGCTTCGAACATCCGCATCGTACCGACGGCTCCGATCTTTACTCAGGCGATCCTGAACATCTGGAACGGAACCAGCGTGTCGTCCCTGTTCGAGGACAAGACGCTAACACCGATCTATGAATCGCTTTACCACATGGACTGAGGCCCGCAGGGAAGCATGAGCATGACCGCCAACAAACGCATCGTTCTGTCCAGCGACCACGCAGCGATCGAGCTGCGCAAGGCCGTTGCCAATCACATTGCCGACCAGGGCTGGGAAGTAGTCGATATCGGCCCCACCACGTCCGAAAGCACCCACTACCCCCTGCACGGCAAGGCCGCGGCCGAGGCGGTTACTTCGGGCGATTGTCAACTGGGGATCGTGTTGTGCGGCACTGGTCAGGGCATCATGATGGCGGCCAACAAGGTCCCCGGCATCCGCTGCGGCGTCTGCTCGGACGCATTCTCGGCCCGCATGATCCGCCAGCACAATAACGCAAACATGCTGTCTATTGGCGCACGCGTCGTGGGCGAAGGTCAGGCGCTGGATATCGTGGATGCGTTTCTGTCTGCCGAGTTCGAAGGCGGCCGCCACGCAACGCGCGTGGATATGATCGAGGCGTAGCGCCTTACGACAGTTGGCCCCGGTCAACTATCGGGGCTATGAAATCTGCCAATCGTCTTCATGTGCGACTTCCCCTATTGCGGTCCAGGTCACGCGGATTCGTGCAATGCGGGTGTCTGACCAGGTGCGAAACACCGCGTCAAAACCCTCGGGCGTGATGTTTTCGGCCTGAACCTCGGCGCGCAAGGCCGAAGTGGTGTCAACGTCCCACAAAGACACACCTAGCTGAATCAGCGGGGGCGACCGAAACGGCTCGCTGAATCGGATTGCAGAGCGGCGTTCCCGTGGGCCTGCACCGGTCCACATATCTCCACCATTACCGAATTCGGAAAACAGAACGGCTTCGCCTTGGTCGACGCCAATGGGATGAGTTCGAAATGTCTTCATTGCTGTGGTCTTTATCTATCAATTTCCGCAACTTACCGGTCACCGCAGACAAAATCACGACAAAAAAACGGCCCCGCAAAGCAGGGCCGTTCCGAATGATCTAATTGCAACAAGCCCTTACAGGCTCATATGCGTTCCAAGGGCTTCCATGTCAGCCAGCAGTTTGGCGGCATCGTCGACGATGGTCTGATCATCGCCTGCTTTTGCCGCCTCGTGCGAAGCCCGCGCCTCGGCGATCAGGTCGTCCAGATGCGACCGGGTCACTTCGGCAACCGGGATGGCCTTTTCGGCCAGAACCGACAGGCCATCGCCGTTGATCTGGGCAAATCCGCCGGTGACCAGGTATTCGCTGGACCCTTCGGGTGCCTCGACCTTCAGGATGCCCGGGCGCAGAGTGGTGATGGTGGGGGCATGATCGGGCATTGCCGTCATGTCCCCGTCCGCGCCGGGAATCTGGACCGCGGTAGCCGCGAGCGAAGCGAGGCTCCGCTCGGGGCTGACGAGGTCGAATTGCATCGTGTTTGCCATCAGGGATACTCCTTAGGCGGCTTCTGCGGCCATCTTCTCCGCTTTGGCGATCACTTCTTCGATGCCGCCAACCATCAGGAAGGCCGCTTCGGGCAGGTGATCGTATTCGCCGGCCACAACGGCCTTGAACGACGCGATGGTCACATCCAGAGGGACCTGAACGCCGGGCGAACCGGTGAAGACTTCGGCCACGTCGAACGGCTGCGACAGGAAGCGTTCGATCTTACGGGCGCGAGCCACGGTCAGCTTGTCCTCTTCCGACAGTTCGTCCATGCCGAGGATGGCGATGATGTCCTGAAGCGACTTGTAGCGCTGGAGTATCTGCTGAACGTCGGTCGCAACCTTGTAGTGCTCTTCACCAACGATGGCCGGGTCAAGCAGGCGCGAGGTCGAGTCGAGCGGGTCAACCGCGGGGTAGATACCTTTTTCCGAAATCGCACGGTTCAGAACGGTGGTCGCGTCCAGGTGTGCAAACGAGGTTGCCGGCGCGGGGTCGGTCAGGTCGTCCGCAGGAACATAAATGGCCTGCACCGAGGTGATCGAACCGGCCTTGGTCGAGGTGATACGCTCCTGCAGGGCACCCATGTCGGTGGCCAGTGTCGGCTGATAGCCCACCGCCGAAGGAATACGACCCAGCAGAGCCGAAACCTCAGAACCCGCCTGCGTGAAGCGGAAGATGTTGTCGACGAAGAACAGAACGTCGGTACCGGACTGGTCGCGGAACTGTTCGGCCAGCGTCAGACCGGTCAGAGCAACGCGGGCACGCGCACCCGGAGGTTCGTTCATCTGACCGTAAACCAGGGCCACCTGCGATTCCGACAGGTTGTCCGGCTTGATCACGTTCGATTCGATCATCTCGTGATAAAGATCGTTCCCTTCACGGGTCCGTTCGCCAACGCCCGCGAACACCGAGAAGCCCGAGTGCACTTTTGCGATGTTGTTGATCAGTTCCATGATCAGAACGGTCTTGCCAACGCCGGCGCCGCCGAACAGGCCGATTTTACCGCCTTTGGCGTAAGGGGCCAGCAGGTCAACAACCTTGATGCCGGTTACCAGAATTTCCGACTCGGTCGACTGTTCGTCGAACGCTGGTGCGGGCTGGTGGATGGCACGGGTTTCGGATGCCTCAACGTCACCTTTTTCGTCGATTGGCTCGCCGACAACGTTCAGGATGCGGCCCAGCGTGGCGTTCCCAACCGGAACCGAGATCGGGCCACCGGTATCGGTGACTTCTTCACCCCGGACCAGACCTTCAGTCGCATCCATCGCGATGGTGCGGACGGTGTTTTCACCCAGGTGCTGGGCAACTTCCAGCACCAGGCGCTTGCCGTTGTTGGTGGTTTCCAGCGCGTTCAGAATTTCAGGCAGCTGATCTTCGAAGTGCACGTCAACGACGGCCCCGATGATCTGTGTGACTTTGCCTTTTGCATTCGCCATGTTTCGTCTCCGGTTTTCTTACAGCGCTTCGGCGCCGGAAATAATTTCAATCAGCTCGTTGGTGATCACGGCCTGACGCGAACGGTTGAACTGGATCGTCAGCTTGTCGATCATCTCACCCGCGTTACGTGTCGCGTTGTCCATCGCGGACATCCGTGCACCCTGTTCAGACGCTCCGTTTTCGAGCAGAGCCGAGAAGATCGCGGTCGCAACCCCCTTGGGCAGCAGGTCGGCCAGAATGGCCTCTTCGCTGGGCTCGTAGTCGAAGACCGCACCACTGTCGTCACCCATCGCTTCATCTTCGAACGAGGCGGGGATGATCTGGTGTTCCGTCGGAATCTGGGTCACGACGTTCTGGAACTTCGCATAGAAGATCGTGGCAACGTCGAATTCACCCGCGTCGAAACGGGACAGGATGTCCTTCGCGATGTCCTGCGCGTTGGTGTAACCGACGCGCTTGACCTCGCTCAGGTCGATATGGCCAACGAACAGATCGCCGTAGTCACGCTTGAGTGCGTCACGGCCTTTCTTGCCGACGGTCAGGATCTTGACCGTCTTGCCTTTCGCCGTCAGCTCATAAGCCTTGGCACGGGCCAGTTTGGCGATGTTCGCGTTGAAGCCGCCACACAGGCCGCGTTCAGCTGTCAAGACAACCAGCAGATGCACATCATCACTGCCCGTACCACGGAGCAGCTTGGGGGCGCTGTCGCTGCCCCCGACCGAAGCTGCCAGACCCGCCATCACAGCATTGAACTGCTCGGCATAGGGGCGCGAGGCTTCGGCAGATTCCTGGGCGCGGCGCAGTTTTGCCGCCGCGACCATCTGCATGGCCTTGGTGATCTTGCGGGTCGATTTGACCGACTCGATCCTGTTTTTAAGGTCCTTCAGACTAGGCATCGGAACCTCCTATCAAGCGAAGGTCGCGGCGTATTCGTCGATCGCAGCCTTGATCTTGTCGGACGCTTCACCTTTGATCTTCGGATCTTCGTCTGTGATCCACTGAAGCAGGTCAGCATGCTTTCCGCGCAGGTGCGCCAGCAGGCCAGCCTCATAGCGGCCAACGTCAGACACGTCGATCTTGTCGAGGTAGCCGTTGGTGCCGGCAAAGATGACGCAGACGATTTCAGCGTTGGTCAGCGGCGAATACTGCGGCTGTTTCATCAGCTCAGTCAGGCGCGCACCACGGTTCAGCAGCTGCTGGGTTGCGGCGTCAAGGTCGGAACCAAACTGCGCAAAAGCAGCCATTTCGCGGTACTGAGCCAGCTCCAGTTTCACCGGACCGGCAACTGATTTCATCGCGTTGGTCTGAGCCGACGAGCCCACACGCGAAACCGACAGACCGGTGTTCACGGCAGGACGGATGCCCTGATAGAACAGTTCGGTTTCCAGGAAGATCTGGCCGTCAGTGATCGAGATCACGTTGGTCGGAATAAAGGCCGAAACGTCACCACCCTGAGTTTCGATAACCGGCAGAGCGGTCAGCGAACCGGCGCCGAAGTCTTCGTTCAGCTTCGCCGAACGCTCCAGCAGGCGGGAGTGAAGATAGAAAACGTCGCCCGGGTATGCTTCACGTCCGGGCGGACGGCGCAGCAGCAGGGACATCTGACGATAGGACACAGCCTGCTTCGACAAGTCATCATAGATGATCAGCGCGTGGCGACCGTTGTCGCGGAAGTACTCAGCCATCGCGGTCGCGGCGTAGGGTGCCAGGAACTGCATCGGCGCCGGGTCGGACGCGGTGGCAGCAACAACGATCGAGTAGTCGATCGCGCCGGACTCTTCCAGTTTCTTCACCAGCTGCGCAACGGTCGAACGCTTCTGACCAACCGCAACGTAAACGCAGTACAGTTTCTTCGACTCGTCGTCGCCAGCTGCGTCGTTGTACACTTTCTGGTTCAGGATGGTGTCCAGTGCCACAGCGGTTTTACCGGTCTGGCGGTCACCAATGATCAGTTCCCGCTGGCCACGGCCGATCGGGATCATCGCGTCAACCGACTTCAGGCCGGTTGCCATCGGCTCGTGCACCGATTTACGCGGGATGATGCCCGGCGCTTTGACGTCTGCAACGCCACGCTTGGTTGCGTTGATCGGGCCTTTGCCGTCAATCGGGTTACCCAGACCGTCAACAACGCGACCCAGCAGCTCGTCACCGATCGGAACGTCCACGATCGAGTTGGTACGCTTGACGGTGTCACCTTCTTTGATGTCACGGTCGGAACCGAAGATAACGACACCAACGTTGTCGCTTTCCAGGTTCAGCGCCATGCCCATGATGCCGCCGGGGAATTCGACCATCTCACCCGCCTGCACGTTGTCCAGGCCGTATACACGGGCAATCCCGTCACCGACGCTCAGCACGCGGCCGATCTCGGCCACTTCGGCTTCCTGACCAAAATTCTTGATCTGGTCCTTCAGGATTGCAGAAATCTCTGCAGCTTGGATTCCCATTTATCCGACCTCTTTCATTGCATTCTGTAGGGAGTTGAGCTTCGAACGGATCGAGCTGTCGATCATTTTCGAGCCCACTTTAACGACAAGACCGCCGATGAGGCTTTCATCAACGGTCGCATTGATTGTCACGGTCTTGCCCACACGCTCGGACAGCGTCTTGGACAGTTTATCCATTTGCGTCTTGGTCAGTGCCTTGGCCGAGGCGACATCGGCGGTCACTTCGCCACGCTCATCCGCCAGCATGTTGCGCAGAACCTGCACCAGCTGCGGGATAACAAACAGGCGGCGTTTCTCTGCCATCAGACCCAACGTATTGCGCAGGATCGTATGCAGACCCATCTTGTCAGCAATAGCGGTAATCGCGGCTTCTTGTTCTGCGCGGGAAATCAGCGGCGAGGCGATCAGGTCGCGCAAATCGGCGCTTTCGCCCAAGGCTGCTGCCAGATCATTGATGCCGGTTTCCAGACCTGCGAGGTCATTATTCTCTTTGGCGATCTCAAAAATCGCGGTGGCATAGCGTTCGGCGATGCCTGTGGAAATCGAAGCTGGTTCGGACACGTCCACCCTTCCGATATTTTGGGCCCCGAATTCGCGTGCGGCAGCTACCCCGGGGGCGTGAAGAAACCCCGTCCATAAAGGGCGGGGATCAAAATCACCGGGGATGTAGCAGAGCCGAACCCAGCTAGCAACATATTATCACGGGAACGACTTTATCCACAAAATGTTATATTTCATACACTTACACAAGGTGCGACCCTTTTATCCGGCCTCGGGGCAGGAAAAATGTTACGAAAGTGTAGGTTTTTGCGATTCCTGTGACCTTTTTCCCTCAATTTTGCGGTTTGACGGGTCGAAATACGACCCGTAACGCTAGGCCGGTTTCAACAGGCCATCCAGCGCTTTGATCGGGCGGCGTTCAGCGTCTTTGGTGACGCTTCCACTGGGCGGCCGGATGTGCTTGGTGGCTTCGACCATCAGCACTCCACCTGCCATAACGGTCGGCAGGCGCTGTCCGGTTTTCTCGATCAGATTACCCGATTTCAACCAGAACCGACGAAACGACGGCGGCAAATACAGGGCCGAGCAGTGGTTCTCGGGGATGAAGTGATGCGCCTTGAGCTGACTTTCCAGTTGCGATGCCGAGTACGGTCGGCCAAATCCAAATGGAGTTCGATCAGATCGCGACCAAAGACCCGCTCGGTTCGGAACAACGAAAAGCGCGCGCCCACCGGGGCCAAGCACACGCCAGCATTCATCCAGAAGTTCGCTTGGACGTCCCGACGTTTCGAGGCCATGCATCACGACCAGTTTGTCCACGTGACCCGTTTCAATCGGCCAGCGCGTCTCTTCCGTCAATACCGAGACATTAGGCATCCCTGCCGGCCAGGGCATGACACCTTGCGGCCCCGGCATCAGGCCGATTACACGCCTTGCATCGGCCAGGTAGGGCCGCAGCAATGGAACCGCAAACCCGAAGCCAACCACCGTTTGCCCCTTGGCCTCGGGCCACAGGTCGACCAGCCGCCCGCGGATCGCAGCCTGCGCCGCACGCCCCAACGTGCTGCGGTAGTAGAAATTCCTCAGATCCTGCACATCAAGATGCATTGCGGACACCTGACCAATCGGCTTAGCTGGGCGCAGTCTAGCAACGAAAGGGCAAAAGGCCATGCCTCTTGAGATCGTCACCATCCCCTGCCTTAGCGATAACTATGCTTTTCTGGCGCACGATGCCAACAGCGGTGAAACCGCGCTGATTGACGCGCCGGAGGCCGCACCGATCCTGGCCGAGTTGGACGCACGCGGCTGGACCCTAAGCCACGTTCTTTTAACCCATCACCACTGGGACCACGTCGACGGCCTGGCCGGGATTCTCGAAAAACACCCTGCCAAAGTCATCGGCGCTGCCGCTGACGCCTACCGCCTGCCTCCGCTGGATCAACAGGTAAGCGATGGCGACAGCTTCGAAGTAGGAGGAGAGCCGGTTCAGGTCATGGATGTCTCAGGCCACACCGTCGGCCACATTGCCTTTTACATGCCGAAAAGCGGGGCGGTGTTCACCGCGGACAGCCTGATGGCATTGGGATGTGGCCGCCTTTTCGAAGGCACGGCGCCACAGATGTGGGCATCTCTTGGCAAACTGGCCGCCCTGCCCGACGAAACAATCGTGTGCTCGGGCCACGAATATACACAATCCAACGCCAAATTCGCCATTACCGTGGACCCCGACAATGCCGCACTGCAACAGCGCATGGCCGACATAGACCGCGCCAGAGCCGCCGGCGAACCTACAGTGCCGTCGACACTGGCACTGGAAAAGGCCACAAACCCTTTTTTGCGGGCAGCTGACCCCGCGATTCAGGCAAATTTGGGCATGGAGAATGCTGACCCTGCGTCAGTTTTTGCAGAGGTGCGGGCTAGAAAAGACCGCTTCTAATGCCTATTTCGCGCTCTTCATGGCCACGGTCACGGGAAATGTGACTGTCAAGAGCAAGAAAACCCTTGAAGCCGGGCCACGATCAACCAAACTCTAATAGTATGAGGACATGGTTGGGATGGGGTTCCGGCCGCCGCCTGCCCCCGTTTCGACCCAAGACAGAGGAGCACCCGCGTGCCTTCATTCTCGAGCACATTAGAACAAGCCATTCACGCGGCCTTGGCGGCTGCGAATGAACGGCGGCATGAATTCGCAACGCTGGAACATCTGTTACTGGCGCTGCTGGAAGAACCCGATGCCATTCGGGTGATGAAGGCGTGCAGCGTGGATCTTGATGAATTGCGCAGCACTCTGGTCGAATTCATTGATGAAGACCTGTCAAATCTGGTGACAGATATCGACGGGTCCGAGGCTGTGCCGACGGCAGCCTTCCAGCGCGTTATCCAGCGCGCTGCGATTCATGTCCAAAGCTCGGGCCGGACCGAAGTCACCGGTGCCAATGTTCTGGTGGCAATTTTTGCCGAGCGCGAAAGCAATGCCGCGTATTTCCTGCAGGAACAGGACATGACGCGGTACGACGCGGTGAATTTCATCGCCCATGGGGTGGCAAAAGATCCGGCTTATGGCGAGAACCGCCCGGTGTCGGGTGCCGATCAGGTCGAGGATGAGGCCCAGCCAGCGGCCAGCGAAGGTGAGCAGAAAGAAAGTGCTCTTGGAAAATACTGCATTGATCTGAACGCAAAATCTCGGGCGGGCGACGTCGATCCGCTGATCGGCCGCAGTGATGAGGTCGAACGCTGCATCCAGGTGCTGTGCCGCCGCCGCAAGAACAACCCGCTGCTGGTGGGTGATCCCGGTGTTGGCAAGACCGCTATCGCCGAAGGGCTGGCGCACAAGATTGTCGCTGGTGAAGCACCCGATGTTCTCGCGAACACGACAATTTACTCTCTGGACATGGGCGCCCTGCTCGCCGGAACCCGCTATCGCGGTGATTTCGAAGAGCGCCTGAAGGCTGTCGTGACCGAATTGGAAGAACATCCGGATGCGGTGTTGTTCATTGACGAAATTCACACGGTAATCGGTGCCGGAGCGACGTCTGGCGGCGCGATGGATGCGTCGAACCTGCTGAAACCGGCCTTGCAAGGTGGCAAACTGCGCACCATGGGCTCGACGACGTACAAGGAGTTCCGCCAGCATTTCGAAAAAGACCGCGCATTGTCACGCCGGTTCCAGAAGATCGACGTGAACGAGCCTTCGGTTGAAGACAGCGTGAAAATCCTGCGCGGTCTGAAGCCCTATTTCGAAAAGCATCACGACATCAAATATACCGCCGATGCGATCAAGACGGCCGTGGAGCTGTCCGCGCGCTACATTAACGACCGCAAACTGCCGGACAAAGCCATCGACGTCATCGACGAGGCCGGTGCCGCGCAGCACTTGGTCGCCGAAAGCAAGCGCCGCAAGACCATCGGCGTCAAGGAGATCGAGGCGGTCGTCGCCAAGATCGCGCGCATTCCGCCGAAAAACGTCACCAAGGACGATGCCGAGGTTCTGAAAGACCTCGAAGCTGCGCTCAAGCGGGTTGTGTTTGGTCAGGATGAAGCCATCGAGGCGCTGTCCAGCGCGATCAAACTGGCCCGTGCCGGCCTGCGCGAACCTGAAAAGCCCATCGGCAACTACCTGTTCGCCGGCCCGACCGGTGTGGGTAAAACCGAGGTGGCGAAACAGCTGGCAGATACGCTGGGCGTGGAGCTGCTGCGCTTCGACATGTCGGAGTACATGGAGAAACACGCCGTTTCCCGTCTGATCGGCGCGCCTCCGGGCTATGTCGGGTTCGATCAGGGCGGCCTGTTGACCGATGGTGTTGACCAACATCCGCATTGCGTACTGCTGCTGGATGAGATCGAAAAAGCACATCCGGATGTGTTCAACATCCTGTTGCAGGTGATGGACCACGGTGAGTTGACCGATCATAACGGTCGTACTGTGAACTTCCGCAACGTGGTGCTGATCATGACCTCGAACGCAGGTGCGCATGAACAGGCCAAAGCGGCAATCGGTTTTGCACGCGATCGTCGCGAAGGCGAGGATACCGCTGCGATCGAACGGATGTTCACGCCGGAATTCCGCAACCGTCTGGACGCCGTAATCTCGTTTGCGCCGCTGCCGAAAGAGGTCATCTTGCAAGTGGTCGAGAAATTCGTGTTGCAGCTTGAGGCGCAATTGCTGGATCGCGGTGTGACCATTGATCTGACCCCGAAAGCTGCCGAATGGCTGGCAGACAAGGGCTACGACGACAAAATGGGCGCACGTCCGCTTGGCCGTGTTATTCAGGAACACATCAAGAAACCTCTGGCCGAGGAATTGCTGTTCGGCAAACTGGCCAAAGGCGGCGTGGTTCGCGTTTCGGTCAAGAAAGGCGAGCTGAACCTGGAAATTCTAGGCCCAGATCAGCCGCGTATTCCGGGTGACAAGCCACCGCTTTTGACAGCGGACTAGTCCTGGCAGGCAAAAAACACTGATCGCCCGGTTGGCTCTCCAACCGGGTGACTTGATTTCCATCGCCCGAAAAATACTGCTTTCAGTCAGTTGAAAACATTTTCGACGGAATCCCGAACGGCGCGCGTTTCAACGTCACAGTTGAAACGAAAGGGATTTCGATGACCAAAGTCGCCACCGTTTGGAGCGTTGCATTCGCCATTTCAACCATCGCCGCAATAGCGACCGCGCAACACAGGTTTCGATACCATGATGAAACAGAAACGAAACCGCTGACCCTTCAACCCGCTACAGTCAATCCGGGGAACAGTCGTTCCGAATTCGACGAGTACCGCAATACTCTGCGCGTAACGGCCAATGGCATCCCGGATCACCTTGTCGGGCGATTTCCGAACCGAGGGAACCCAAACCGGATATCAGAGCAGATGGTGAACTTAAAGATACCGTCCAGCCCGAAGGCCAAGGGTAGTATAACCCCCTTAAATCTTGGCTGGAATTTTGGTGTATCCTTGAACGGTGTTGTGTTCGATCCATTGGCCGCCGAGTTTTGGCATGGCGATCCCCGCTCCGGCTGGTCGTATAATGCACTGGGTGGTGCTATCGTTCTTGGGTTAGATGAGAATTTTGCGCATGTTCAGCCCAATGGAAAGTATCACTACCACGGTGTCCCGACCGGGTTGATTGAGTTGCTGGACTATGCACCCGACCGACACTCACCGCTGATCGGATACGCAGCTGACGGGTTTCCGATTTACGCAATGACCGGTGTGCTGAACGGGCATGTGACGGAAATGGAGTCATCATACCGGTTGAAAAGCGGCAACCGTCCTGGGGGCAGTTCACCAGACGGCAAACATGATGGAACTTTCAACGAAGACTTCGTCTATGTTCCCGGACACGGAAATCTGGACGAATGCAATGGGGCCTTCACCACCTCGCCCGAATACCCCTCGGGTACATATGCCTACTTTCTGACCGAGGACTATCCCGTCGTGCCCCGTTGCTTTGTCGGAACGCCAGATAACAGCTTTCGTTTCGGGCGGCGCTGACCACCGTACGAGGCAGATTTACCTTTCGGTTAGTTTCAGCTCGATCCTGCGGTTCTGTGCCCGGGCCTCTGGCGTATCCGCAGGATTGACAGGCTGGAACTCGCCGAACCCGTTTGCGGCCAGTCGGTCTGGCGGAATACCCAAAGCGTCAACCATGTATCGCACAACCGACAGCGCCCGCCCCTGACTAAGCTCCCAATTGTCGCGATAGCGTCCGGAGCCGGCCAGCGGCACGTTGTCTGTATGACCATCGACCCGGATCACCCAATTGAGACCCTCGGGGATTTCCGCAGCCACGCTCCGAAGGATATCCGCGACCTTGGCAACTTCCCGACGCCCTTCGTTCGAAAGAACTGCCGACCCGGTGTCGAAAAGCACCTCGGAGGAGAAAACAAAACGATCTCCTTCAATACGCACACCTTCCTGATCGCCCAGCACATCCCTTAGTCGCCCGAAGAACTCGGACCGGTAGCGTTGCAGGTCTTCGGCCTGAGCGGTCAGTTCCAGGTTTTGACCGGCCAAAGCCTCGGCCTCGGCTTCCAGACGAATGCGCTCGGCCTCTTCCAGCAAACGACGGCGACGTTCTTCGGATGCGGCGCGCGCCAGTGCCGCGTTCAGGTCCTGACCCAGCGTCTGGATTTGGATCTCAGCCGCTTCGTTTCGCTCTTCGTAATCGTCCAGCAAGGCCTGCAATGACCCCAACTGGCTGCGCAAGGCCGACATTTGTTGGTTCAGCAAAGCCGTTTGGCGTTGTGCCTCGGTCGATGTTTCTTTCTCGGACGCAAGCGTGTCGCGGGCCACGGCCAAAAGCGCCGCGCGTTCTTCGGCCAAAGATCGCTGAGTCTCTGCTTCGGCTTGCGCCTCGCTTTGCGCATCCAACGCGGCCTGCAACTGCGCTTTGAGTTCCTCGGGCTTCAGGTCACCGAATTGCCGTTCCAACTCGGCTTTGGCAGCCTGTGCTGCGGCCAGCAGGGTCAAGGTCTCTTCGGCCTCCTTACGCTGCGCTTCCAGGGCAAGCGTCATTGCGGTCAGTTCGGCATCTGCGTTCTCAAGCCGGGTGCGCAGGGCTTCTGCCGCAGCGGCCTCGGCCAGTCGGGCTGTTTCTTCATCCGATAGCTGCTGTTCCAGATCGGCAATTTGTGCGGTCTGCGCTGCGTCGCTACTTTCCAGGTCAGCGACCAGGGCCTCCAGTGCTTCGCGCCGGGCTGCGGCCAAACGGGCAGCTTCGGCCTGAGCATCAATTTCCTGCCGGCTTTGCACCAAGGCCAAGTTCAACGCTTCCTGCTCGGTCAGCAACTCGTCCCGTTGGCTTTCCAGCGCCGCGATATTGCCCTGCGCGCGCTCCTGATCCGCTATCAGGGCGGCAACTTGCGCCTCGAAGTCGGTAATACGGGACCGCGCCTGTGCCAGATCTTCCTCTACGGTGGACAAGGTCGTGTTTAACGCCCCAAGACGCGCTTGCAGGCGGCTGTTCTCGCGCTCTTCCAATCCCAGCGCCCCGGCCAGGGCGGCGATCTCATCGGACAGCGCCGTCAATTCGTCCTCTTGCCCTGAGATCGTTTCGCGCAAAACAAACTGCACCACCATGAAGATGGTCAGTACGAAAGTCAGAACCATCAGCAGACCCGTCATCGCATCCACGAAACCAGGCCAGACCGAGCCCTGGAAACGTTGACCGGTGCGACGAGACAGGGCCATCGGTTATTCCCCTTCCGGCGGGGTTCGAACCGCACCGCGGGGCAGTGTCAGCGCTTTGACCAACAGTTCAAAATCCTTGCGCAGCTCGTTCATGCTGTCCTGTCGGCCCGCCGAGATTTCTTCTAGGATGCGCAGCAACTGTACATCCATCGAACGCAATCGCATTCGGCTTTCAGCATCGATCCCCTCGCCTGCGCCATGTTCGCGCATGTGGTCCAGCAACGCGTCCTGCCCCAGCGCAACGCGCTCCAGCGCCCCCGTAACACCCTCGGTCTGTGCTTGACGCTGGTTCATGTCGCTGATCACGTCGACAAGCTGTCCCAGTTTGGAGGAAACTTCGACGCGGTCCCGCTCCTGCGCCGAGAACATGTCCTGCAAGGCATCCATTTGCTCGGCCATTGTATCCAGTACAGGCGTCAGAACCGCCAGTTCGGCGCTGCCTTCGTCTGATCCGCTGAACCCGACGCGGGTGATGCTGGACAGCCATTCCTCAAGCTCACGGTAGAATCTGTTTTGGCCATGCCCCGCGAACAGTTCCAGCAAACCAACGATCAGCGAACCGGCCAGACCAAGCAACGAGGACCCAAAGGCGACGCCCATGCCCTGCAACTGGGATTCAAGACCGGTCATCAGGCGATTGAAGACCGCCAGACCTTCCTCGCCGGCCTGCGGGTTCAGGCTGCGGATCGTATCCACAATTGCGGGCACTGTCGTGGCGAGGCCGAAGAACGTCCCCAAAAGGCCAAGGTAGATCAGAACATTGGTAATATAGCGCGTGATCTCGCGTTCTTCTTCGATCCGCTCGGCCACGGAATCCAGAATGGATCGGGTCGAACTGGAACTGATCTGCGATCGCGCGCCCCGTGCCCGCAACAACGAGGCAAGCGGGGCCAACAATTGCGGCGGGCTGGTGTCATCTCGCTCGACACCGCCGACAAAGGCTTCGATCCAGCGGACCGAGCCGATCAGCTGGGTCACCTGCAGGAAACAGGCCAGCACGCCTATGACGAAGACCAGAATAATGAACCCGTTCAGATAGAGGTTCGCCTGAATGACCGGCAGCACATAAGGCAGTGCCAGGAACACGCCCGCCCCCGACAACCCAATTGCGATCAGCATCATCAAGATCTGACGGATCGGTTGCGAGAAATGTGGTCTCGCGCCCTGCTGTGCCTGCGCCATGCGCGTGGTTCCCGGTGTTTTTCTGCTCTGGCCAGAGCCTAGCGAAAACCTGCCGATGACGCCAAGGGTTTATGCGCTGATTTTGCGTACGCGTTGCGACAACCACTCAAGATCTGGGTCATTCAATCCGATCTCGGCCAGATGTGAAGCGGTGTTGTACAGGTACTCGGTATTCGGGCCCCGACCGCCAACCGCATGCGCAATGATCTGGGCCTGCTCCTCCAGCGGCATGCCACCGCAATACTGAACATGGTGGGGGTCGATCACATAAGTGACGGCGTTCACCACCTGCCCGCAATCCAGATGCACGTCCAGTATCCGTTCCAGATAGGCGGAAGAAATCAATTCCCGCTCGCGTAGTTCGTCCAGCGTCCGCTCTTCGTGGCCTTCTTCAACGGCCAGAGCCAGCCCGGTGCAATAAGCTCCGGATTGTTCGTCCAAAGCAAGCACCAGTCCGGGTTTTTCTTCGGTCCCCCGATGATGGATGGAGCTCATGCAAAAGGAACGGGCATAACCATGCAGCGTGGCCCGCTCGCTGCGCGCGACCGGGAATCCCGGATTCCACAGCAGCGATCCATATCCGAAAACCCACATCGTCATTCTGCTGGTCCTTGCCTGTTTGCGCCTATAAACATCAATTCCAAGGCAGGAAAAAGGGCCATTTGCCATGCGCCGTCTGACACGCGTACTCATTTTTGCAGCCATCGCATGGAGCGCATACTGGTTCATCGCCGGATATGGGTTGCGAACGGCAATCACCGGTTGGTTCGACAAGCAGCAGGAGCTTGGCTGGCAGGCCGAGTTTTCCGGCGTCAAAACGGCCGGATACCCGGCACATCACGCGACAAGGCTTGTCAACCCGGCGCTAGCGGATCCAGTCAATGGCACCGCCTGGAGCGCGGATTGGATCGAATTCCAAAGCCCTGCCATCTGGCCCGGTCGTCAGGTATTGCGATTTGCCGATACCCCGCAGCGATTATCATATTTTGATCAGACCGCAACCATACAGGCCCAAAACCTTCAGGCCGAGTTGCAATTGCAACCCGGCGTCGCGCTGACATTGGAAAAAATGGCGCTGACAGCCGACACATGGTCCGTCACAAATGACGAAATTCCCTGGGCTGGTGGGGACACGCTTGCCCTGGTCATGGAACAGACCTCTGATCCCGAAGCCTATGTCATCGCCGCCCGTGCCGATAGCTTTGCCCCGGGTGACGATCTGCGCGACCTGATGCGCTCGGCCACATCATTGCCTCAGGCGTTCGAAACGCTTGAGCTGGACTTGGTGGCAACGTTTGACAAGCCATGGGACAGAACCACGCTAGAGGAAAGCAGGCCCCAACCGGTCGCAATCGACCTGCGGCTGGCCGAGGTCAAATGGGGTGAACTCCGCCTTTTTGCCACTGGCGAACTGGAAGTCGACGATCAGGGCATCCCCACCGGAGAAATTGCCGTCAAGGCCGAAAACTGGAGGGATATGATTGCCATGGCCAACGCCGCAGGCGCACTGCCCGACCAGGCAGTTGATCCTGTTACCCGTGCGTTGAATTTCATGGCAGGGCTGGGCGGCAACCCTAACGCACTGGATATGCAGCTGAATTTCCGCGATGGACTTGTGGCACTGGGACCGCTTCCGCTGGGTCCGGCGCCTCGTCTGATCCTACGTTAACGGCAATAGGGACCGTTGCGGTACCGCGCGGTATCCAGGTGGAAATGGTCGCGATGGTAACGATCCGAATTCGGCCCCAGAACGGTACCAAACGGTCCGCAAGCCCCGCGCCACACTTTAATCAGCTGCTTTTGTGAAGGGTTTTTTCGCCAGCCATTCAGGACGGTCACCACTTCTCCATCCGCCATCTTGAATCCCGAAATGTCGATGGCCCGCCCCTTTCCATGCTCAGAAATCCGGGCGCCCTTGCGGTTGTTACGCGAACGGCAGGCGTAGTGGGCGGCGACCTGCAGCTCAACCACCGGACCGCGCCGCTTGAACGTCGGTTTCACCGTCTTGTCGACCCACTTGTTCAGGGCAATCGCAGTACCGCAATCCATGGTCGACGGACGGCTGAGTGCCACACCTGAAATGGACGTGATTTGCACCGCGTCCTTGATCCCGCACGCTTTGATCTTGCCCGGCACCGTGCCCACCGGTTTACCCTGAATGGCGATGTCTCCGCACACAGAACCTTTGCGCAGTTTCCGTTTTTTGAAGAGCACCTGTTGCTCCAACGACTTTGGCCGCATGTAAGGCATCAACGAAGTGTCAGGTCCGAGCAACGGCAGATCAGTCGGTCGGGCGGCAACCGCTAACACCTGTGGCGAAGCGGGGCGAAGTTCAGGGCGCAAATTCGGGATTGAAATGACCGTTTCTGCGCTGACAACTACAGCTTGCGCGAGCGTAGCCTCAACAGGACGGCTCACCGGGACAAGAGATCGTTCGAGAGGGGACGCGTAAGACGTCGAGGCCAGCGCGGCCCCACATCCAATCAAAACAGCGCCCCACCGCAATCGCATCAGCTTGCCTTTCCCCGCCCAAAATCCGGAGCATCCGTGTCCTGCCCCGCATCGATGATCCCACGTCGGATCGCACGCGTGCGTGTGAAATAGTCGAACAGGTGATCACCGTCACCGGTGCGGATCGCCCTTTGCAGGGCAAACAGCTCTTCGGTGAAACGGCCCAGTATTTCCAGCGTGGCGTCCTTGTTGCTCAGGAATACATCCCGCCACATCGTCGGGTCCGAGGCTGCAATTCGGGTGAAATCCCGAAAACCGGCGGCCGAGTATTTGATGACCTCGGTGTCTGTAACCCGCCGCAGATCGTCCGCAACGCCCACCATGGTGTAGGCGATCAGGTGCGGCGCATGAGATGTCACCGCCAGCACAAGATCATGGTGTTCGGCATCCATTTCATCGACATTCGACCCAAGCCCTTCCCACAGCGCGCGAAGCCTGGCGATTGCGTCCGGATCAGAACCCTCGACCGGTACCAGCAGACACCAGCGGTTGTCGAACAACTCGGCGAACCCCGATTCCGGACCGGAATGTTCCGTTCCGGCCAGAGGGTGAGCCGGGATGAAATGCACACCATCTGGAACGTGCGGCCCAACCGCCTGAATAACGGCCCGCTTGACCGAACCCACATCCGTTATAGTCGCGCCGGGTTTCAGAGCCGGGGCAATGTCGGCCGCCACTGCGCCCATGGCGCCGACCGGAACGCACAGAACAACAAGATCGGCACCCTCAACCGCCTCTTGCGCAGAGTCGCAGACACGGTCGCACAGCCCGATACGACGAGCTGTGTCGCGGGTTGCCTCGGAACGGGCATACCCCGTCACTTCGCCCGCGAGCCCGGCGCGTTTGATCGCCCAGAACATGGACGAAGCGATAAGGCCCAACCCGATCAGCGCCACACGGTCGTAAATCTGGCTCATGCGGCATCTCCTTTGAACGCAGTGATGGCTGCAACCACGCGGCGACATGCCTCTTCGTCGCCCACAGTGATCCGCAGGGCGTTGGGCAGGTTGTAACCTGCAACCCGGCGCACGATCAAACCCTGCGTCTTGAGGTAGTCATCACAGGCCTCGGCCTCGGCCCTGTCCGCAAATCGCGCTAGGATGAAATTGGTGCAGGACGGATCAGAGGCTACACCGATCTTTGCAAGCTCGTCGGCGAGCCAGACACGCAGACGCGCGTTTTCAGAGTGGCAGAAGGTCAGATACTCATCATCTCTGACCGCCGCCTCGGCCGCAGCCAGCGCCGTCAGCGACAGGTTGAACGGCTGACGTACCCGATTGAGGACATCAATGATGGCCTGATGCGCGTAACCCCAGCCAACCCGCATGCCGCCCAGCCCGTATATCTTCGAAAAGGTCCGCGTCATAATAACGTTGGGATATCGGTCGACCAAAGCTGCGCCACCGTCGAATTCCGGAACGAACTCTGCATAGGCGCCATCGAGTACTATCAGGCAGGTCTCGGGCAGACCTTCGGCAAGGCGCGCCAGCTCGGCCTCGGAAATCATCGTCGAAGTCGGGTTGCCCGGGTTGGTGACAAAGACGATTTTCGTTTTGTTCGTCACCGCAGTCAGGATGGCATCCACATCCACCGTCCGATCCCGCTCGGCGACCATTACCGGTGTCGCGCCGACCATGCGGGCAATGATTGGGTACATCGAGAAACCGTGCTCGGTGTGGATCACCTCGTCTCCGGGCCCGGCATAGGCGTGCGCGATGAATTGCAGCACTTCGTCGCTGCCCACACCGCAGATGATACGATCAGGGTCCAGCCTGTGCCGATCGCCAATCGCCATTCGCAGGCTGGCGTGATCGGTGCTCGGGTACCGATGCAGCGTAGAAGCACTTTCGCGCACCGCCTCAATGGCCTTGGGGCTGGGACCAAACGGGTTTTCGTTTGAACTCAGCTTGATGACATCCGCCACACCCGCGATATGCGACTGGCCGCCCTGATACAGAGCGATGTCCATTATACCGGGCTGCGGGGTGATCTTGGTCATGAGAGGCTCCTTACGTGAGGCCCCTCATACCTGTCTCAACGGGTTGAGAAAAGCGGCAATTCTTTCACGCGGCTTTGAAGCGCGCCGTCGCCGGATCGGCTGTGTAAAACGGCGCGTACTCCTCGGTCCGGCGTGACAGATCGTTGACACTGTTGATGACGAACTGAACCGTTTCTTCGGTCATAAGGTATGAGAAGTTCAGCCGAACCCAACCGGGTTTCTTCATCTCTTCCCCCGCCGATAAGGCGGCATGCAACGCTTCCGAAGTCGCGCGATCGATCCCCAGCAGACGATGCGCATAGGGTCCTGCGCATGCACACCCACCCCGGGCCTGAATTCCGTAAATGTCGCTGAGCATCCGCGTAAACAGTTGCTGATGTACTGGCTGCCCAGCATTGTCACGCACCAGGAAGGAAAAGATCGGCAATCGATGCGGATTGTTGGTCCCCAGCAAGGTCAGATGCGGATTTTCCGCCCAACCGTCCAACGCCATTTGGTTGTACAAGGCCTCTCGTCTGGCAATTTCGTCGGCTCCGACGGCATCCTTGACGATAAAGGCCAGCGCGGCACGAATATCGCCGATCACATTGGGCGTTCCGGCCTCTTCACGCGTGGCCAGATCGGCACTGTAATCATGCCGCCAGGGCGAGACAAAGCTGACAGTTCCGCCGCCTGGCCAGCTGGGGCAAGTTCGCTGGACCGCATTGCCGTTGACGATCAATACCCCGGACGCACCCGGCCCGCCGGGAAATTTATGAGGCGACACCACAACAGCGTCTTTGCGCGCATCATCCGGGCCCATATCCATCGGCAAATATGGCCCGCCGCCAGCATAGTCCCAAACAACCAGCGCGCCGTGTTTCTTCAGCAGTCGCGTCACCGGATCTGGGTCGGTTATGACACCGGTCACGTTCGACGCCGCCGAAAAGGACCCGATCACCAAATCTGCCTCTGCGTTCTCGACCAGTGCAGCCTGCAGGGCGCTCAAATCCAACCCGCCTTGTTTCGCTTCAGGAATCTCGACCACCCGGGCCTTGCTTTCGCGCCAGGGCAGAATGTTCGAATGATGCTCATACGGCCCGATCAAAACAACCGGCCGGTCAGCCTCTTGCACTCCCAGCAGGCTGACCAGCCGGTTGAGCCCTGCAGTGGCACCCGACCCGGCGAAAATCACCGCGTCCTCTTCCCTTGCACCAACAATGCGGGCGATTTCAGATCGCGCCTCACGCCGCAGCCGCGTCATGTAGGAACCGCAATAAGAGGCCTCGGTGTGACTGTTTGCATAAAATGGCAGCACATGTTTTGCCACAAAGTCTTCGACCTGCCGCAGGGCGCGGCCCGAAGCGACGTAATCCGCGTATACCAGCGGCACGTCCCCATGCAGACCCGGGATCATCACATTCTCTCCGATTAGCCCATCACGCAGAGTATTGTCGTGAGCGGCGGCCTGGATCTCTGCGCGAAATCGGGAAAGGGTCATATCATCGGCTCCATATTGCATTTACCAATATGATTGATGCGAAGTACAAATACTTCACCATTCTTTGCTTAATTTTCCCAATAATTGTGTCATATGATCATGTATGAGGAAAAATTTAGACCAAATTGACACACGCATTCTGAAAGAGCTGCAAAAGGACGCCACTCTGTCACAACGAGAGCTGGCCGACAGAGTAGGCCTGTCTCAGAACGCCTGCTGGCGTCGCCTGAAGGCGCTAAACGATGATGGAGTACTGCTCGGATCCACCGCGCGTATTGCGCGGGAGAAACTTGGGCTAAGCCTTGTGGTCTTTGTCATGCTGCGCACCCGTCACCACTCGACCGAGTGGCTGGAGGCTTTTCGCAGTCATGTGCTGACCATCCCCGAGGTTGTGGATTTCCACAGGATTGGTGGCGACTACGACTATCAACTCAAGGTCGTCACGCAAGATATGGCGTCCTATGACAAGGTCTATCAACGCCTGATCGAGAAGGTCGAGCTGGACAGCGTCACCTCGTATTTCGCGATGGAGGCAATTGCCGAAGGGCGCCCGCTGCCGATCTGATCCCCCCTTCATCTGGCCAAAAGTATCCCGGGGGAATCGCGGCCCGCCGCGATGGGGGCAGAGCCCCCCCTCCAACAAAAAAAGACCGCGCATTGCGCGGCCTTTGGGATCTCAAAAGTCGGCGAAGATCAGTTCTTCGCGTAGAATTCGACGACCAGGTTCGGTTCCATCATGACCGGGTATGGCACATCGCTCAGACCCGGTGCACGCACAAAGGTCGCGGTCATTTTCGAGTGATCGACATCAATGTAGTCCGGCACATCACGCTCAGCCAGGGCAGCAGCCTCCAGAACGACAGCCAGTTGCTTGGACTTGTCACGCACTTCGATCACGTCGCCTTCTTTGACGCGGTAGGACGGGATGTTCACCCGCTTGCCGTTCACTTTGACGTGGCCGTGGTTCACGAACTGGCGTGCAGCAAAAACGGTCGCAACAAACTTGGCGCGGTAGACGACTGCGTCCAGACGACGCTCCAGCAGTCCGATCAGGTTTTCACCGGTATCGCCGTTCACACGCACGGCTTCGGCGTAGATGCGGCGGAACTGCTTCTCGGTCAGGTCGCCATAATAGCCTTTCAGCTTCTGCTTGGCGCGCAGCTGCAGACCGAAGTCAGACAATTTGCCTTTGCGGCGCTGGCCGTGCTGGCCGGGGCCGTATTCACGACGGTTGACCGGGGATTTCGGACGACCCCAGATGTTTTCGCCCATCCGGCGGTCGATTTTGTACTTGGCAGACGTGCGTTTGGTCACGGCTGATCTCCTTCGTTTTGGTCGAGGCCTTTGCAGGCCACTATAGAAGGGCGTTGTCCTCTTGGGGTTTCCCCCATGACAGGCATCCCCTTGCGGGGTCCACCAACACCAATGAAGCCGCGCTTATATCTGTGAAAACCGCAGAGTCAACACGCCCAATTGGGCCCAGAGGCATTTCCTGAAAAAATATGCCCGCGACACTTGTTCTCTGAATAGATTACTCGGCCGCCGTCAAAACCAAAGGCTGCGCCTCGCTCAGATCCTGCTCGACAATCGGACGCTGAACTGGAAACGCGACAACGGTTTCGTCGGGCGCTTCCACGCGGCCTCTCTGCTCTGACAGATCTGAGACACGACTGATCCAGAATTCCTGGTCCCGCACGGGGCACCCGTTTTCGAAGATCAGTACAGGCATGTCTTCGCCTTCGATCCACAACAGGTCTGCAATGAACCGTTGCGCACCGTTGGAAATTTCGACCACAGAACACTCCAGACCAGCGCGCGCTGCTACAGCGACCTCTATCCGATCCGACAGTAGTGAAACGGCACCGACGTAGATGGCCTGCTCGGGGGCAACAACTTCCGACGCCGAAAGGGCCAACCCCCGGCCTCGCCACGACCACGCTGCTCCAACAGTCAAGTGGGCAAGCGGCGCAGCCTCAAGCCCATCCAGTTCTGTTTGCTTCCAGGTTATTGCTGTTCGACCGTTATCCCCGGCTCTCATCTGCCCGCCTGTACCTTCAACACCCCAACCGCTCACAATTCGTGTGTATCAACGATGATTCCGGCAGAAAAGAGACGGAAATACAGCATTCCGGAGAATGTTGCTTCTGAGTCAAGTCAATCTGAGACTTAGAAAGTCGAATTTCTATTCAAGGTTGTGCAAATACCCCATGCTACCCGCATTTAGAGTGTCCGCAGCTTCGGCACGTCATGCAACCCTCGATCATGACCATGTCGAACTGCCCGCAGGACGGGCAGGCCTTACCGCGTGGCGCGTCCATGTTCACCACCTGCGCCTGCGGATCGGATTTCAGCCCCATGCCTTCGCCTTCCAGAAACCCGATGGCGATCATGTGCTGTTCGATCACGCCCCCGATCGCCGCAAGGATTGATGGAATGTATTTGCCCTTCACCCAGGCACCACCGCGCGGGTCAAACACGGCTTTCAACTCTTCCACAACAAAAGACACGTCGCCCCCGCGCCGGAACACGGCAGAAATCATCCGGGTCAGCGCAAGCGTCCACGCATAATGTTCCATGTTCTTCGAGTTGATGAACACCTCGAACGGGCGTCGGCGCCCACCGATGAAAATATCATTTATGGTCAGATAGATCGCGTGCTCGCTATCGGGCCATTTCAGCTTGTAAGTCGAACCTTCCAATGACTGGGGGCGGTCCAGCGGTTCAGACATGTAAATAACGTCGCCGCCATCGACCTCATGCGGCGCATTGGCGCTTTCGCCCGGCGCCCTGTCATCGCTTTCCGATACACTCAGCACCGATCCGGTCACATCGTTCGGGCGATAGGTCGTGCAGCCCTTACAGCCCTGATCCCAGGCTTGCATGTAGACATCCTTGAACGCGTCAAAGCTTATGTCTTCCGGGCAGTTGATCGTCTTTGAGATTGAGCTGTCGATCCACTTCTGCGCCGCCGCCTGCATCTTGACATGGTCAGACGGCGAGAGCGTCTGAGCGTTGACGAAAAAGTCAGGCAGCTCCTTATCACCGAACTTGTCGCGCCACATCTGCACGGCGTAGTCCACGACCTCTTCCTCGGTCCGAGAACCGTCTTTCTGCAGCACCTTGCGGGTGTAGGCATAGGCAAAGACCGGCTCGATCCCCGAGGACACGTTGCCTGCGTAGAGTGAAATCGTTCCGGTCGGGGCAATCGAGGTTAGCAGCGCGTTGCGAATACCATGTTCTCGAATGGCATCTCGCACGTCCTCGTCCATCTGCTGCATGGTGCCGCTGGCCAGATACTTCTCGGCATCGAACAAGGGGAAAGACCCTTTTTCCTTCGCCAAATCCACCGAAGCCAGATACGCGGCGCGGGCGATCGCGTGCAACCAGCGCTCGGTCTGACGCGCCGCCTCGCCGGACCCATAGCGCAGGCCCAGCATGAGCAAAGCATCCGCAAGACCGGTCACGCCCAGGCCAATACGGCGCTTGGCCTGTGCTTCGGCGGCTTGCTCGGGCAGCGGGAATTTCGATGCGTCCACGACATTGTCCATCATCCGGACTGCGGTGGCGACGAGCTCTTGCATCGCAGCATCGTCCAAATGGGCATTCTTTTCGAACGGTTCAGCAACAAGCCGCGCCAGATTGATCGAACCCAGCAGGCACGCGCCATAAGGCGGCAATGGTTGCTCTCCGCATGGGTTCGTTGCGGCGATTGTTTCGACATAGCTGAGGTTATTGGCCTGATTGATCCGGTCGATGAAGATCACACCCGGCTCGGCATAATCATAAGTTGCCTGCATGATCTTGTTCCACAGATCACGCGCCTGAACGGTGTGATAAACCTTGTCGCCAAAGACCAGCTCCCACGACCCATCTGCCTTGACCGCTTCCATGAATTCATCGGTCACCAGCACTGACATGTTGAACATACGCAACCGTGCCGGGTCGGACTTGGCGGTGATGAACTGTTCAATATCGGGGTGGTCGCAGCGCATCGTCGCCATCATCGCCCCGCGGCGAGATCCCGCGGACATGATCGTGCGGCACATCGCATCCCACACATCCATGAACGAAAGCGGCCCCGAGGCATCCGCCGCCACACCATGCACATCGGCACCGCGCGGGCGAATGGTCGAGAAATCGTATCCGATCCCCCCACCTTGCTGCATGGTCAGAGCGGCCTCTTTCAGCATGTCGAAAATGCCGCCCATGCTGTCCGGAACGGTGCCCATGACAAAGCAATTGAACAGGGTCACCTGCCGTGCGGTGCCAGCACCAGCCGTGATGCGTCCGGCGGGCAGGTATTTGAAGTCTTCCAACGCCTCAAAGAACTTCTCTTCCCAATGTACCGGGTCTTTCTCTACCCGTGCCAGATCACGCGCGATACGCCGCCAGCTGTCCTCGACTGTCTGGTCGATGGGCGTGCCATCCGCTTTCTTGAAGCGGTATTTCATGTCCCAGATCTGCTCGGCGATGGGGGCGGCAAAACGGCTCATTCGTGCTCCAGTGTTAATAAATGATGGGACGTGGCGGCGGGACTTGAACCTGCAACCTCCTCGCCGTAGTTTATCGGTGGTCAAACCTAAAAACTAACTCGAAAGCGAGGCGCTCAATCCGTTGAGCTTCGCCACGTATACGCCGATTCCTCGACAGGTTTCTACGTTACAGCAGAGCGCACCCCCACCACAACACCTTGATGACAGCGCCTGGCGAGCTACAATATAAAGATGGGCTTAGGGACGACTCTGTGGGTAAGCTGTGGATAACTACGTAAACCTCATAAAACTGTCGGTCGGATCGGAAAGCGTCGACAGCCTGATCGCGTGGCAGGACAGCTATCGCCAGAGGTTCGAGGACGGCTTGCCACGGCACGTCACCCGCATGTGGCCCAAGCGCGAAACGGAAATATTGAACGGCGGATCAATCTATTGGGTGATCAAGGGCGTGGTTCAGTGCCGTCAGCGAATATTGCGACTGGACGAAGCGCGTGGAGATGACGGCATCCGCCGCTGCGCTATTGTGCTGGAGCCCGAGGTATACCGAACGCAAAATGCCCTGAAACGACCATTCCAGGGTTGGCGTTACCTGAAACCCGAAGATACGCCCGCCGATCTACCGAAAAACCGCGCGCAGGACGACGCGCTGCCCGAAGACCTGAACCGCGCGCTTGCCGAAATCGGCGTGCTCTAGGTTCAGGCCAATCGATCCAGCAATTCGGACAAAACCGCTTTCTCCTCAGCAGAATAGCGTGCCATGCGGCTGCGCCACAGCGTAGCCTGCGATTGCAGGATCAGCCCATCCGACAAGATCTTCAAATGGTTCGCCCGCAAGGTTTCACCGGTTGAGGTAATATCCGCGATCGCTTCGGCGGTCTCGTTCATCACTGTACCTTCGGTCGCGCCCTGACTGTCGACCAGTGTATAGTCGGCAACCCCGGCATCGGTCAGGAATTCCCGCACCAGCCGGTGGTACTTGGTGGCAATCCGCAACCGATGGCCATGGGTCTTGCGAAACGCCGCCGCCGCCGCGTCCAGATCGTCCACCGTATCCACGTCTACCCAGCAGGCCGGAGTGGCAATGATCAAGTCGGCCTTGCCAAACCCAAGTTGCGAGATTTCTTCGACCTGTTGCTCCCAGCGCGGCAGTTTTTCCTGCACCAGATCAATCCCGGTCACGCCAAGGTGGATACGGCCAGCGGCCAGTTCGCGGGGGATTTCCCCTGCAGACAGCAGGATCAGCGAGACGTCTTCGATGCCCTCGACCTTACCGGCATATTCCCGATCCGATCCACTGCGCGACAGTGTAATGCCGCGTTTTTGGAACCACGAAAAGGTTTTCTCCATCAATCGGCCTTTGGATGGCACGCCCAGTTTCAGGCTCATTGCGCATCCTCCTCAACCATAAGCATCAGGTCAGGCCGCAACACGCCGCCCACTGCGGGGATTTCAGCCCCGTTGCCCAATTGACGCGTCAGCGCATCGTAGCGCCCACCCGTGGCAATGGGTGGCAGATCAGGCCGACCCTCGGCATAAAACCCAAAAACGAAACCGTCGTAATATTCCATCGAGGTCCGGCCATAGGCGGCCTCGAAATCCAGCCTTTCCACATCAACACCACGCGCCTGAAGCGACGCGATGCGCGCCTCAAGCCGGTCCAGCGCCGGGGTGATCTGCGGCAGGTCGACAGCCACATCCCGCAGCTGTTCCAGTGCGAAGGGCATGGTTTCCCGAACATTCAGGAGTGTTTCCAGCCCCACGAGCTCGTTATCGGAAATCGGTGGCGTCTCGCGGTCGTCGCGCAGCGCTTCGATCCGCGCCTCTATTTCCTGGGCACGACGTTTGCCAATCATCGGAAATTCGAAGGCCATCGGGTCAGCCGCATCAAGCAACGCGTCGCGTCCTTCCGGTGCCGGCTTCCGGCCGGCAAAGCGATCCAGCAATACTCGGAACCGGCGCGGTCGCCAAAGGTGCCGCATCAATGCCGCCTTGCGTCGATCCGTCGTTCGCAGACCCTCGACAGCCGCTGTCAAAATACCGATATCACCTGTCGCCGCCCGCAGAGGCAGACCGCGCAGTTGCAGGGCGAACAGCGAAAACACCTCGGCATCGGCGCCAGCAGGGTCATCGCGGTCAAAAACCTCGTAACCCACCTGAATATACTCGTTGGCCCGATCCGGGTCGTGTTCCTGCCGCCGGAAAACTTCGCCCGAATAGGTGTAGCGCGCAGGCTCTGCTCCATCGCTCATATGCATCTGCACGACGGGCAAGGTGAAATCCGGGCGCAGCATCTGCTCGCCCCGCACCGCGTCAGAGGTCACATAAGCCCGGGCGCGTATGTCCTCGCCGTAAAGGTCCAGAAGCAATTCAGCGGGTTGCAGCAGCGGCGTGTCCACAACCTGCGCGCCGGCGGCTTCGAACCGGACACGCATCATTGCAGCGCGCGCCTGTATCTGGGAACGGTTGGCCATTAGTCAGTCCTGACTGTCCAGAATTTCGCGCACCTTGGCGACCAGATCGCCGCGCGGCACTTCGAATTGGCTGGGACGCTCTTTCCACTCCTCCAGCGTGGCGCTTTCGGCAATTTTTGCGCCTAGGATCAGGTCCTTGATCTGCACGATGCCGTTGGCCTTTTCATCACCGCCTTCGATCACTGCAATCGGAGAGTTTCGCTTGTCCGCATATTTCAGCTGATTGCCGAAATTCTTGGGATTGCCCAGATAGACCTCGGCCCGTATGCCCGCGTTGCGCAGCTCGGCCACCATCGCCTGATAATCCGCCATGCGGTCGCGATCCATCACAGTGACAACCACTGGGCCTGTGGCCTGCGCAGCGATCCGACCCTTTTCGCGCAGCGCCGCCAGCAGGCGGTCAACGCCAATGGAAATACCAGTCGCGGGCACTTCCTGCCCGGTGAACCGCTTGACCAGATCGTCATAACGCCCACCGCCCGCAACCGAGCCGAACTGACGCTTGCGGCCTTTTTCGTCGAAAATCTCGAAGGTCAGCTCGGCCTCGTAGACCGGCCCGGTGTAGTAGCCGAGGCCGCGCACGACCGAAGGATCAATTTCAATCCGGTCCGCGCCGTAGCCGCCCGCATCCAGCAGAGCGCCGATCTGTTCGAGTTCGGCGATACCGTCGAGACCTATCTTGCTGTCCCCCACGGCGGCACGCAGATTGGCCAGCGTACCGGCAGTGTCGGGGGCTTTGGAGGTCAGGAAGGCGATCACCGGCTCGGCTTGATCGTCGCTGAGACCGACACCCTCAATGAATGCACCTGACGCATCCAACCGACCCTTGGTCAGCAACTCGCGCACGCCCTGCTCACCCACTTTGTCGAACTTGTCGATGGTGCGCAGAACGTTATCTCGGGCCGCGACGTCTTCACCCAACCCCATCGCCTCAAGCACGCCATTCAGAACCTTGCGGTTGTTGACGCGCACCAGATAGTCGCCGCGCGGAATGCCGACCGTCTCCAGCGTATCCGACAGCATCGCGCAGATCTCGGCATCAGCGGCCATCGACGCCGTGCCCACCGTATCCGCATCACACTGATAGAACTGACGATACCGCCCCGGGCCAGGCTTTTCGTTGCGCCAGACCGGTCCCATCGCATAGCGGCGATAGGGCGTCGGCAAATCGTTGCGGTGTTGCGCGTAGACTCGTGCCAGAGGCGCGGTCAGGTCATAGCGCAGCGCCATCCAGTCGCCCTTGTCGTTCTCGTCGATTTCCTGCCACGCAAAGACACCTTCATTCGGGCGGTCCACGTCGGGCAGGAACTTGCCCAGTGCCTCGACGGTCTCGACCGCGCTGCTTTCCAAGGCGTCAAACCCGTAGCGATGATAGACGCCAGCAATGGTCCGCAGCATCTCGGTGCGCTGCGTGACTTCCGAGCCGAAATAGTCGCGGAACCCTTTCGGCGTGACTGCCTTGGGGCGGGGCTGTTTCTTGGGCTTGGCCATTTGGGGCGTCCTTGGGATTTTCTCGTTCCGCGCGCGGTCTATCCCATGGTCCGGATCGGGGCAAGCCAAGCCTCTGCCGCAGGTGTTCTTTCTCTGGCCTTGGCGGTCGCAGGCCGCTATGACCAGCACAGAAACAGGAGCGCTCGCAGGAACCCGAAATGCAGCATCTGGAAGAACAGGTCGCCCATCTGACTCGCACGGTCGACGAACTGAACACGGTGGTTACCAGTCAACAGGCCGAGATCGACCGTCTAACCCGCCGGGTCGAAATGTTGTTGCAGCGCGAGGCTGAGCGGGCACAGGAAGGATCCGGCGGGGTTGTATTCGGAGACGAACGTCCGCCGCATTATTGAGGGTTTACAACCCCAGAGTGGTTTTTACCGCGTTGTCGACCACGCCGCCTAACAGGGCATCCTTATCCGCAGCACATCCTTCCGACAGCGCGGCTATGAACGCTTCGCGCAGCTGGGCCTTTTCCTCGTCAGTGGTTGCGTGATCTTCGATATTGATCTGGCGATTGTAGAGAGATAAGGCCGTCATCTTTTCAATAACGGTCACAACAAAAGCTTCGTCGCCGTCTGCCTCCTCGGCGATCGAGGCGCAAGTATAGTGCATCACGGGCAATGCATCCTGTACCATCTGTTCAGCGGCGTCATCGGCCGTTGCCGCACATGGAACCGCCAGAATAGCGGCGCAAGCGGACATTCTAAGTTTTTTTAACAGCATCGCCATCACTTCCAGTTATGCCCGATAATGGCCCCGGCCACGCCACCAATCGCAGCACCTTTGCCGTCGCCGATCAGCGCACCGACACCGGCGCCAATCAAGGCTCCCTCGATGGTTTTCTTTTTCTTCTTGTCATCAGCCATCCCGGCCGATGCCATCGCCAGCGACGCAACAACGGCCAATGTGAATGCCCTGAAACCAATACCAGAGTATGTCATATCGGATCCCTCCTATGACAGTATTCAAAAGGATATGACCTCAGACTAGCCGCGCGATTTCCACGTGGCAACAAATCGGTGTGTCAGATTTCCTCGACCGACATCACACCATCCAAGGATTTTATAGCACCCTTGATCTGCGGATTGATCGGGAATTCCTGTCCCAAATCCATTTCGACTTCACCCGGCAAACCCGGGTCCATCAGGCATAGCTGTATCGGTCCTTTCGAGGCGTTTTTGGCTGCGCTAGCCGCGTCCTCAAGCACTTTGGCGACAGTTGGCAGCACCTGCGGCTCATCGATAAATATCTTGAGCCCGGTCGCCCCGGCCTCGGCCACTACGGCATCAACCGGTCCAACCGAGCGGCCCAAAAGCTTCAACTGATCCGCCTCCATCGTCGCTTCGGCGGTCAGCACTACCTGCGCGCCGGTTTCCAGAAATTCACGCGATTTTTCTAGGGTTTCCGAGAATAGCGTGACCTCATAGGCGCCCGTCGGGTCGGAAAGCTGGGCAAAGGCAAAGCGATTACCCTTGGCGGATTTCCTTTCCTGCCTCCCAGACACCACGCCCGCCATTTTGACCAGCATCATGCCCTTGTGCTGCACGTGTTTGATAACCTGCTCCAGGGTCATGACGTCGCGCCGTTTCAGCGCGGGCATATAGTCGTCCAGCGGATGACCAGACAAGTAGAACCCGATGGCTTTGAATTCCTCGCTAAGCCGTTCAGCCGGCAACCAATCCGGTGACAGCGACAGGCGGGGCTCGGGCAGATCGTCGCCCGCCTCACCAAACAGCGACACTTGGTTCGAGTTCTTCTGTTCGTGGATCGCTGCCGAGTACTGCACCAGCGGGTCAAGGCTCTCGAACACGCGGCGGCGGTTCTTGTCGAGCTCATCGAATGCTCCGGCCCGCGCCAGCATCTCAAGCGGGCGTTTGCCGACCTTCTTCAGGTCAACCCGACGTGCGAAATCGAACAGATTCACGAAAGGCTTATCAGCACGCCCTTCGACGACAAGATTCATCGCCTCGACGCCGACATTCTTGAGCGCGCCCAGCGCGTAGACCAGTTCGCCATTCACCACGTCGAACGTCGCCAACGAGCGATTAACACAGGGCGGAACATAAGGCAGTTCCAGTCCCTTGCGAACCTCTTCGAAATAAACGGCCAGCTTGTCGGTCAGATGGATATCGCAGTTCATGACGCCCGCCATGAACTCAACCGGGTGGTTCGCCTTCAGCCAGCCGGTCTGGTAACTGACCACCGCATAGGCGGCCGCGTGGGATTTGTTGAAACCGTAGTTGGCGAATTTCTCCAGCAGGTCGAAGACTTCGCTGGCCGTTTTTGCATCCACGCCATTCTCACCCGCGCCCTTTTCGAATTTCGGGCGCTCGGCATCCATCGCCTCTTTGATCTTCTTACCCATCGCGCGCCGCAGCAGGTCGGCGCCGCCGAGAGAATACCCGGCCATCACCTGCGCGATTTGCATCACCTGTTCCTGATAAACGATAATGCCCTGCGTTTCCTCAAGGATGTGGTCGATCAGCGGATGCACAGATGTGATCTTGCGCAGCCCGTTTTTAACCTCGCAATAGGTCGGGATGTTCTCCATCGGGCCGGGGCGGTAGAGCGCCACAAGTGCCACGATATCCTCGATACAGGTCGGCTTCATGCGCTTGAGCGCATCCATCATGCCCGAGGATTCCACCTGGAACACCGCCACCGTCTTGGCCGCCGAATACAGCTTATACGTCGCCTCATCATCCAGCGGGATGGCGTTGATCTGGTTTTCAGCCCCTTCTGCAGGTTCGTAGAGTTCGGTACCGTCCGCGGCGATATGCAGAGGCCGCCTGGATTTGAAGATCAGATCCATCGCGTTCTGGATCACTGTCAGCGTTTTCAGACCCAGAAAATCGAACTTCACCAGCCCGGCCTGTTCCACCCATTTCATGTTGAACTGGGTCGCGGGCATGTCAGAGCGCGGATCCTGATACAGAGGCACCAGCGCGTCCAGCGGCCGGTCGCCGATCACCACACCCGCCGCGTGGGTGGAGGCGTTCCGCAGCAACCCTTCGACCTGCTGGCCGTAGGTTAGCAGCCGGTCCACGACCTCTTCGTTCCGCGCCTCTTCCCGCAGGCGTGGTTCGTCCTTCAGCGCCTTTTCGATGGAGACCGGTTTCACCCCTTCGATCGGGATCATCTTGGACAGGCGGTCGACTTGCCCATATGGCATCTGCAGAACCCGACCGATGTCGCGTACAGCCGCCTTCGACAGAAGCGCACCGAAGGTGATGATCTGACCCACCTTGTCACGGCCGTACTTCTGCTGAACGTACCGGATCACCTCTTCGCGGCGATCCATGCAGAAATCGATATCGAAGTCGGGCATCGAGACCCGCTCGGGATTCAGGAACCGTTCGAACAGCAGCGAATATCGCAGCGGGTCGAGGTCGGTGATCGTCAGCGCATAGGCCACCAGCGATCCGGCACCCGAACCCCGTCCCGGCCCCACCGGAATGTCGTGGTCCTTGGCCCATTGGATAAAGTCCGCAACGATCAGGAAATAGCCGGGAAAGCCCATCCCCTCGATGATGCCCAGTTCGAAATCCAGCCGTTCCTGATATTCTTCAGGCGTCACCGCATGGGGGATCACGGCCAGACGTTTCTGCAAGCCTTCGTTGGCGATGCGGCGTAGTTCGGCGACCTCGTCATCGGCGAATTTCGGCAGGATCGGATCACGGCGATAGGCCATGAAGGCGCAGCGTCTGGCGATCTCAACCGTATTCTCGATGGCTTCGGGCAGGTCGGCGAACAGGGTCACCATCTCCTGCTGCGATTTGAAATAATGCTGCGCGGTCAAGCGACGGCGGCCATCCTGCTGGTCGACATAGGCGCCCTCGGCAATACAGATCAGCGCGTCGTGCGCCTCGTACATGTCCGAGGTTGGAAAATACACGTCATTGGTGGCGACCAGCGGCAGGTTCTTTGCATAGGCCATCTCGACATGCCCACGCTCGGTCAGGCGTTCGGCCTCGGGCTGGCCGTCCTCACCCGGATGGCGCTGCAACTCAATATATAGGCGGTTCGGGAACATGTTCGACAGACGATCCACCAGAGCCTCAGCGGCTGGCCGCTGCCCCTGTTGAAGCAGGCGACCCACCGGCCCGTCCGGCCCGCCCGACAGACAAATCAGCCCGTCCGAACGTTCGGCCAGCTCGTCCAGCGTCACCTGCGGCAACTGCCCGCCCTTGTCCACATACAGACAAGTGCTGAGCTTCATCAGGTTCTCGTACCCCGTCTCGGACTGTGCCAGCAGCACCAGCGGCGCGGGCGCTTTGGGTTTTTCCCCCGGTTGCGCCTGCACATAGGTCAGATCGACCTGACACCCCATGATCGGTTGCACTCCGGCCCCGCTGGCCGTCACGGAAAACTCCAGTGCCGAGAACATCGAATTTGAATCCGTCACCGCAACGGCAGGCATCTGCATCTGCTCGCAAAGCCCCGGCAGCTTCTTCAGCCGCACGGCGCCTTCCAACAGGGAATATTCGGTGTGAACGCGGAGGTGGATGAATCGAGGTGTACTGCTCATGACCGGCAGGCTACCCCAGCCAGCGGGTATGAAAAAGCCGGAACCTGAGCCTCGAAAGGTCAAAACAATCGGTGTGGATTATTCGGCTTTTTCAGAAGGTGCTTCGGACTCGAATGTCTTGGCAACGAAGAAAATGCTTTGGTTTCAAGCGACTGACCCTTATGCAATCAACACGATTTCACGCCGTTCGGCCGTAATGGTGCATCACATAGGCAGTTTTTCTTGCCAGACAACACGCGCTGTTTCTAACATCTGACGGCAAGCTATCCGCCCGCCGCTCTTTCTACGTCGCATCGAAGGAGGGCACCGAGGGGCGCAACCAGGTAAGGCGACGGGTTTCACGCATGAATATCACGTTTCTTCTAAACGGAGAGACTGTGGAGCTGGCGGATGTCGATCCGACAGCGACTCTGCTGGATTGGCTGCGCGAGGATCGCGGTCTGACCGGCACCAAGGAAGGCTGCAACGAGGGCGATTGTGGTGCCTGTACTGTCATGGTGACGGATGAGGATGGCGCCAAAGCGCTGAACTCCTGCATCCTGTTCCTGCCGCAGTTGCACGGCAAAGCCGTGCGCACAGTGGAAGGCGCCAGCGGTCCGAACGGAGAGGCACATCCGGTCCAACAGGCCATGGTCGACCTTCACGGTTCGCAGTGCGGTTTCTGTACACCCGGCTTTGTCATGTCGATGGTCGCCAGCCACGTCAACGGGGCGACCGATCACGATACTCAGCTTGCCGGAAACCTGTGCCGTTGCACAGGTTACGCGCCGATTATTCGCGCCGCGAAGGCTGCCGAGGAACAGCCGGTTCCGGTTTGGGTCAAGGACAAGCCCGTCACCACAAAGTCGACATCGCGCTTGCTTCCCGGATCTTCCAACGAGTTGGCCGCTGTCTACGCTGAACACCCGAACGCAACTCTGGTCGCCGGTGCTACGGATGTCGGGTTGTGGGTCACCAAACAGTTGCGTGATCTGGACCCGGTGATTTTCCTCAACCGCTGTGATGATCTGAAGGAAATCGAATTTACCGACACGGAAATCCGCTTTGGCGCCATGGTCGACATGAACCGCATGGGCGAAGCTCTGGCCGATTTGCATCCGTCTTACGCCGAGATGATCCGCCGCTATGCCAGCGTTCAGGTCCGCCATGCCGCTACCGTCGGTGGCAACATCGCCAATGGCTCGCCCATCGGGGACAACCCGCCTGCACTGATTGCCCTGGATGCGACCCTGCATCTGCGCAAGGGTGATGAGCGTCGCTCGATCCCGTTGGAGGAGTTCTTCATTGACTATGGCAAGCAAGACCGCGCGCCGGGCGAATTTGTCGAGGCGGTCAGCTTTCGCCTACAAGCGGATCGGCTGAAGGTTTACAAGCTCAGCAAGCGGTTCGATCAGGATATCTCGGCCGTTTGCGGATGTTTCAACGTCACCGTTTCGGAAGGCATGGTTACCGAAGCGCGTATCGCCTTTGGCGGCATGGCCGGTATTCCCAAACGGGCCGCGAGTGTCGAGACCGCACTGGTTGGAAAACCATGGACGCGCGAGACCGTTCAGTCCGCTCTGCCGGCATTTGCCGACGACTTTACGCCGATGACGGACATGCGCGCCTCGGCCGACTACCGACTGGAGACCGCCAAGGCGATGCTTGAACGCTACTTCTTCGAGGATCAGGGTGAAGTGATCAACGTGCTGGAGGTGACGGCATGAGCGTGACCAAACCTCTTCCGCACGACGCGGCACCACTGCATGTCTCTGGCACCGCGCGCTATGTCGACGACATTCCAACACCCAAGGGGTCGCTGCACCTGGCATTTGGGCTCAGCCCGATTGCCAAGGGCACGATCACTTCGATGGACCTGTCTGCGGTGAAAGCCGCCGAAGGTGTTGTCATGGTGATGTCTGCCGAAGATTTGCCATTCGCAAATGATGTCTCCCCCTCGATCCACGACGAACCGCTGCTATCTGACGGCACGATCCATTATATCGGTCAACCCGTCTTTCTGGTCATTGCGACAAGCCATCTTGCAGCACGCAAGGCGGCGCGTCTCGGCAAGATTGACTATGCCGAAGAGAAGCCGATCCTGACGGTCGAAGACGCGCTGGCCGCCGACAGCCGCTTCGAAGAAGGCCCGCGCATCTACGCCAAGGGCGACGCGGACGCAGCTATTAAAAATGCGGCACACGTTATCGAAGGCTCGTTCGACCTCGGCGGGCAGGAGCATTTCTACCTTGAAGGTCAGGCCGCGCTGGCCGTGCCCAATGAGGGCGCGGATATGCTTGTACACAGTTCGACCCAGCACCCGACCGAGATCCAGCACAAAGTAGCCGACGCTCTGGGCGTTCCCATGCATGCGGTTCGGGTGGAAACCCGGCGGATGGGAGGCGGCTTTGGCGGCAAGGAAAGCCAGGGCAACGCGCTGGCCGTCGCCTGTGCCATCGCGGCCCGGGCGACCGGCAAGGCCTGCAAGATGCGCTATGACCGGGATGACGACATGATCATCACCGGCAAACGCCACGCCTTCCGGATTGCGTACAGGGCCGGTTTCGATGAGTACGGCCATATTCAGGGCGTTTCGTTCCTGCATCATGCCATTTGCGGCTGGGCACAGGACCTGTCCCTGCCGGTCGCGGATCGCGCAATGCTGCATTCCGACAACGCCTATCTGCTGCCCAATGCGCGGATTGAAAGCCATCGATTGAAGACCAACACCCAATCCGCCACCGCGTACCGTGGGTTCGGTGGCCCGCAGGGGATGGTCGGGATCGAACGCGTGATGGATCACGCCGCGTTTGAGCTGGGGATCGACCCGGTCGAATTGCGTCGTCGGAACTTTTACGACCCCGCACATGCGCCGACCATGGAACCTGAGCATCTGGCGAAGCGCCCGTTGGGTCATGTCGACCCGCACGAGGATCTGACCAGCTTGGGTGCTGTCGAGCAGGTAGAGACTGCTCCACCAGTCCGGCCAGTGCCCGAAGGCGGCAATACAACGCCCTACGGCATGGAAGTCACTGATTTCGAGCTGCATGAGATGACAGAGGCATTGCTGAAATCCAGCGACTATACCGCGCGCAAGGCAGCGATCGAGAAATGGAACGCCGAGAACAGCGTGATCAAGAAAGGCATCGCTTTCTCTCCTGTCAAGTTCGGCATTTCCTTTACGCTGACTCACTTGAACCAGGCCGGCGCGCTGGTGCATGTCTATCAGGACGGCTCGGTCCACCTGAACCACGGCGGCACCGAAATGGGCCAGGGGCTGTTCCAAAAGGTGGCTCAGGTCGCCGCTTCGCGCTTTGGTATCCCACTGGAAATGGTGAAGATCACGGCCACCGACACGGCCAAGGTGCCAAACACATCTGCGACCGCGGCGTCTTCGGGCAGTGATCTGAACGGCATGGCGGTAAAGGCGGCGTGCGACACGATACGCGACCGGATGGCGAATTATCTGGCCGAACGGCATCAGGCCGATCCGTCAACCGTCACGTTTTCCGATGGCAAGGTCTCGGTCGGTGAAGAAAGCTATCCCTTCGCTGAGGCCGCCGCGCTGGTCTATCAGGGCCGTGTCAGCCTGTCAGCGACCGGTTTCTACAAGACTCCCAAGATCGAATGGGATCGGATCAAAGGCCGTGGCCGTCCGTTTTTCTACTTCGCCTATGGTGCAGCAATCACCGAAGTCGCCGTGGACACGCTGACCGGTGAAAACCGCATTCTGCGCGCAGATATTCTGCATGACGCAGGTGCATCGCTGAATCCGGCGCTGGACATCGGACAGGTCGAGGGCGGTTATGTTCAGGGCGCGGGTTGGCTGACAACCGAGGAACTCGTCTGGGATGACAAGGGCAGCCTGCGCACGCACGCCCCTTCGACCTACAAGATCCCGGCCTGTTCCGACCGCCCGGACATCTTCAATGTGGCGCTCTGGGACGGCGAGAATCGCGAGGACACGATCTATCGCTCCAAAGCGGTCGGAGAACCGCCGTTCATGCTGGGCATCTCAGCCTGGCTGGCCTTGTCGAACGCGGTGGCAGCCTGCGGCGAGAGTTACCCCGCACTGGATGCACCGGCCACGGCAGAGGAAGTCTGGCGTGGGGTCCAAAGGATGAAGGGAGGCATCTGATGGGATTTGATCGGGAGGCTTTGAGGGAGGCGGTCAAGACCCACGGGAAAGTGGTCCGGGTGGTCATCGCAGGGATCAAGGGATCGTCACCCCGCGAAGTTGGTGCCGCGATGCTTGTCTGGGAGGACGGGCAATCCGGTACCATCGGCGGTGGAACGCTGGAGTTTCAAGCCGCCGAGGCAGCGAGGACTCAGACCGTGTCATCGCGGATGACGCAGCATGCGCTTGGCCCTGATCTGGGGCAGTGTTGCGGCGGAGCGGTGACGTTGTTCAGCGAACTCTATGACATCGACACCGTTGACCACCTGGACGACACTCTGATCGCCCGCCCGGTTTCCGGCAACGAGATGCCGCTATCCGTCAAGCGCCTGCAGACGCAGGCCCGTGGCCAGGGTGTACATCCGGAACCGCAACTGATCGACGGCTGGATGGTCGAGCCGGTGCACAAACCGGCGCGCGATTTGTGGATCTGGGGGGCTGGCCATGTTGGCCGGGCTCTGGTCGACGTTTTGTCACCGTTGCCCGATCTGGCAATCACCTGGGTCGATACCGGGCCGGAGCGATTTCCTGATTCAGTACCGAGCGGTATTGCAGTCACGCCTGCGGCGAAACCTGCCGAACTTGTGCGCTATGCGCCTCGCGGGGCTGAACACCTTGTACTAACCTATTCGCACAATCTGGATCTGGAGCTGTGCAACAGACTGCTTTTGCATGATTTCCGCTTTGCGGGCCTGATCGGCTCGGCTACCAAATGGGCGCGGTTTCGATCGCGGCTGGCGTCCCTTGGGCATCCGCCCGAGCGGATAGCCCGGATCACTTGCCCGATTGGTGACCCAAAGCTGGGCAAACACCCACAGATGATCGCCGTCGGCGTCGCAGCGCAAATCCTGCGCCCTGCCCGACAGAATGACTTGAAGAAGGACCTGAGCGCGTGACCACTCCATTATTGAGTTTGCAAGGGCTGACCAAAGCCTACCCCGGCGTTGTGGCCAATGATCAGGTGTCCTTTGACATCGGCGAAGGCGAGGTACATGCGCTTTTGGGCGAAAACGGCGCGGGAAAATCCACGCTGGTTAAAATGATCTATGGCCTGGTGAAACCCGACAGTGGCACCATGTTGCTGCGCGGTCAGGTATTCGCGCCTCCGGAACCCCGTGCCGCGCGGGCCGACGGGATTGCGATGGTGTTCCAGCATTTCTCGCTGTTCGACGCGTTGAACGTGGCCGAGAACATCGCATTGGGAATGGAAAACCCGCCGCCGATGGGAGATCTGGCTTCGCGCATTCGGGAAGTGTCCGAGACATACGGGCTGCCGCTGGACCCCTATCGAACGGTCGGCGACCTGTCAGCGGGTGAACGTCAGCGGGTCGAGATCATCCGCTGTCTGCTGCAGGACCCAAAGCTGTTGATCATGGATGAACCGACATCGGTTCTGACGCCGCAAGAGGTCGACATCCTGTTCGAAACGCTGAAAAAGCTGCGCTCGGAAGGGACCTCGATCCTCTATATCTCGCACAAGCTGGAAGAAATCCGCACGCTGTGCGACCACGCGACTATTCTGCGTCTGGGTAAGAACGTGGGCGAATGCGTCCCGCGCGAAACCTCGGCCCGGGATATGGCGGAGATGATGGTCGGTTCGACCCTGCAAACGCCCGAGCGCGCGGGGCGCGATTATGGTGAGGTCGCGCTGGATGTCAGCGGGCTTTCGGTACCATCGCCCTCGGAATTTGGAACCGCCCTGAAAAACGTGCACATGACCGTGCGCAAGGGCGAGGTTTTGGGCATTGGCGGCGTAGCAGGCAACGGACAGGACGAACTGCTGGGCGTATTGTCCGGAGAAATCCTCACGGCGGCCGATGCGATCAAGTTCAACGGCCAGTCAATCGGCAAGCTGGGCCCGACAGCGCGACGCAAGCTTGGCGTTTTGACCGCGCCCGAAGAACGGCTGGGTCATGCCGCTGCGCCGGACATGAGTCTGACCGAAAATGCCTTGTTGACCGGCTCGGTTCGCGAAAACCTGGAAAGCAACGGGTTCCTGAAGTGGAGCGAAACGCAAGGCTTTGCCGAAAAGATCATCAAGGCCTTTGACGTCCGCACACCGGGTCCTGAAAACGCCGCGCGGTCATTGTCGGGCGGGAACCTTCAGAAGTTCGTGATTGGGCGCGAGGTATTGCAAAACCCCGACGTGCTGGTGGTGAACCAGCCGACCTGGGGCGTCGACGCCGCAGCGGCCGCTGCGATCCGTCAGGCGATCCTGGATCTCGCGGCCAAGGGCACGGCCGTCATTTGCATCAGCCAGGACCTGGATGAACTGATGGAAATCTCGGACAGCTTCGCCGCCCTGAACGAAGGTCGGCTAAGCGCGCCGCGCCCGACGACGGGTCTGACCGTGGACGAAATTGGCCTGATGATGGGCGGCGCGCATGGCATGGAGGTGGCGCATGTCTAAACCGTTTGACCGCCTCCGGCGGGAGTATTTGCAAAAAGATGAAGAACTTGGGGGGATGAGCAGGTGATTGTATTGGAGAAACGGCCGCAACCGTCCAAAGCGTGGTCCTATGCGACCCCTTTGGTGGCGGTGCTGGCAACGATGATCTTTGGCGGCCTGTTGTTCGCCATTCTGGGCAAGAACCCGATTGAGGCTATTGGCACCATTTTCTGGGAACCACTGTTCGGAGAGTTCGCGTTTTACTATCGCCCGCAATTGCTGGTGAAAGGCGCACCTCTGGTGTTGATCGCCATCGGCCTTTCACTTGGCTTTCGTGCGGGTATCTGGAATATCGGCGCCGAGGGGCAATACATCATGGGCGCCATTTTCGGCGCGGGCGCAGGTTTGGCCTTCTACCCGTTGGATGCCTTCTATGTCTTTCCGATCATGGTGATCGCAGGCGCGTTTGGCGGCTGGATCTGGGCGATGATCCCGGCCTTTCTGAAGGTGCGCTTTGGCACCAACGAAATCCTCGTCTCGCTGATGCTGGTCTACGTGGCGGAACAGATGTTGGCGTCCGTTTCGCTTGGTTTGCTAAAAAACCCCGAAGGGTTCGGCTTTCCCGGCTCACGCAACCTGCAGTCCTATGACAGCGCGTATAATGCCGAACTGATTGCCGGATCCGGTATGCATTGGGGTGTCGTTACTGCACTGATTGCGGTGATCTTTGCCTACATCCTGCTGAACCGCCATATGCTGGGCTTTCATATCCGCCTGACAGGCGAAGCGCCCCGGGCTGCCAAATTCGCAGGGGTAAATCCGGCGCGGTTGATCCTGTTCTGTCTGGGTCTGTCCGGTGCGCTGGCCGGGCTGGCGGGATTGTTCGAGGTCTCAGGGCCATCGGGCGTGGTCAGTATCGACTTTAACGTCGGATACGGCTTCACCGCTATCATCGTGGCCTTCCTCGGTCGTCTGCACCCTATCGGGATTTTGTTGGCCGGCGGTCTGATGGCCCTGACATACATAGGTGGCGAAATTGCGCAGTCTCAACTGGGCCTGCCCGCCGCTGCCATTCAGGTGTTCCAGGGGATGCTTCTGTTCTTCCTGCTCGCCTTCGATCTTTTGACCAACTACCGCATCCGTGCGGCCCGTAGCGAGGTAGCCTGAGCCATGGACCTTTCCGAAATCAATCCCGTCCTGCTGGTCGCCTCACTGATGGTCGCCGCAACCCCGTTGTTGCTGGCTGCGATCGGAGAGCTTGTGGTCGAAAAAGCAGGCGTTCTGAACCTTGGGGTCGAAGGCATGATGATCGTAGGTGCGATCAGCGGTTTTGCCATCTCGGTCGAAACCGGCTCACCCTGGCTGGGTTTCGTTGCCGCGGCGATTGGCGGTGCCCTGTTGTCCCTACTCTTCGTCGTGCTGACCCAGTTTGCATTGGCCAATCAGGTGGCCAGCGGTCTGGCCCTGACTCTGTTTGGCCTCGGCTTCAGCGCGCTTATGGGGCAAAGCTATGTTGGCGTTAAGCCGCCCGACATGGATGAGATCCACATCCCGCTGATCAGCGACATTCCGGTCATCGGCCCCATTTTGTTCCAGCATGATCCAATCCTGTATGTCGGTATCGCTCTGACCGCCGCTGTCTGGGCTGTCCTGAAATACACACGCGTCGGTCTGATACTGCGTGCGGTGGGTGAAAACCACGATGCAGCACATGCCTTGGGCTACAAGGTCATCAAGATCCGTATTCTGGCGATCCTGTTCGGTGGCGCGTGTGCCGGACTGGGCGGTGCCTACATCAGCCTGATCCGGGTCCCTCAATGGACCGAGGGTATGACTGCCGGTGTCGGCTGGATCGCACTGGCGCTGGTGGTCTTCGCCAGCTGGAAGCCGTGGCGCGCATTGCTGGGGGCGTATTTGTTCGGCGGAATCACAGTGTTGCAGCTTAATCTGCAGGCAGCAGGCGTTGCCATTCCTGTCGAGTATCTGGCAATGTCGCCCTATATCATCACGATCCTAGTGCTTGTGATCCTTTCGGCCGACAAGAGCAGCGCACCTGCCTCACTGGGCCGAACCTTCCATGCTTCGCACTAAGCGGGGCCAACTGAACCAACTTGGGGAGTAACCACATGAAATTCACTACACTACTGACAAGTGCCGCAATGGCACTGGGTCTGTCAACAGGTGCCATGGCCGAAGACAAAACCAAGGTCGGCTTCGTCTATGTCGGACCGGTCGGCGACGGCGGCTGGACTTATGAACACAACAAAGGCCGTCTGGCGGTCGAAGAAGAGTTCGGTGACAAGGTTGAAACCGTTTTCGTGGAATCGGTTCCCGAAGGTCCGGATGCCGAGCGTGTGATGACACAGATGGCGCTGGAGGGCGCTGATCTGATCTTCACCACCTCGTTCGGTTACATGGACCCGACGATCAACGTGGCCAAGAAATTCCCGAACGTGAAGTTCGAGCATGCCACCGGGTATAAAACTGCTCCGAACGTCTCGGTCTATTCGGCACGCTTCTATGAAGGCCGCGCCGTTCAGGGCCACATCGCGGGCAAGATGACCAAGTCGAACATCGTGGGATACATCGGCTCCTACCCGATCCCCGAAGTGATCCGCGGGATCAACTCGGCCTATATTCACGCCAAGAAGGTGAACCCGGATGTCGATTTCAAGATCGTCTGGGCCTACACCTGGTTCGACCCCGCAAAGGAAGCGGACGCTGCCACAGTTCTGATCGAGCAAGGCGCGGACGTGATCCTGCAGCATACGGACTCGACTGCGCCGCAGGCGGCCGCGCAAGAAGCGGGGAACGTGATCACCTTTGGTCAGGCCTCGGACATGAGCGAGTATGCTCCGATGCCCCGTGTTTCGTCGATCATCGATAACTGGGCACCCTACTATATCGCACGCACCAAAGCGGTGATGGACGGTACGTGGGAAACCGTGAATACCTGGGACGGAATTGCCGAAGGTATGGTCGAGATCGGTGAAATCACCGACGCGGTGCCTGCTGACGTCAAAGAAGAGGCACTGGCACTGAAAGCGTCCATCGCGGATGGCAGCTATCACCCATTCACTGGCCCGTTGAAAAAGCAGGACGGCAGCGACTGGCTGGGCGAAGGTGAAACCGCAGATGACGGCACGCTGGCCGGCATGAACTTCTACGTCGAAGGGCTGGAAGGCGAAATTCCACAGTAAACACAGCCACATGAAATCAAGAAGGGCCGGCCGTTGCGCTGGCCTTTTTTGTGCCCGATGGCTTGACGCCTGGTTTTCCGTGGGACCTGATAGGCAAGAGGTCGGTTCGCTAGAAGCGGAGAAACTCAGTGACGCGAAGGCACAGCCGTTGGTGGATTTTGGCCGCAATGGGCGCCATCCTTGGCGTGATCCTGTTGGATGAGACCGTTATCAGCGTCGCCCTGCCTACCATTCAAAACGATCTTGGCTTGTCTCAGCTGGATGCGCATTGGGTCGTGAATGTCTACCTGCTGGTTCTGGCCTGTTTTGCGGCGGCTGCTGGGCGCATCGGAGACATTCTTGGTATTCGATGGCTTTTGAGCGCCGGATTGATGGTTTTTGGACTGGCCTCCGCTTTAGGAGGTTTTGCCCAGAACGGATTTGAATTGCTGCTGGCACGCGCCGTTCAGGGCTTTGGGGCGGCGCTTATTTTTCCGTTGTCCCTTGTGGTCTTGGTGCAGTCTTTCGACGAGGACGAACGCGGCCTGGCACTAGGTCTCTATGGCGGGATCGGCACCATATTCCTGTCGCTGGGTCCGTTGGTCGGTGGGTTGTTGACCGAGTATCTGTCATGGCGTTGGATTTTTTGGGTCAATCCGCCAATTGTCTTGGGCGTCGCGGCAATCGCATGGATCTTCTGGCGCGATCCGTCGCACGCACCCGAAGAAGGGTTTGACTGGAAAGGTCTTGTTCTGCTGGTGCCGGGCATGGCGGCAATTGTGTTCGGGATCATGGAAGGACCTGATCGCGGATGGCTGCAGCCCGATGTTTTGGGCGCGCTGGCGGCAGGGCTGGTTCTGCTTGCCCTGTTTACTCGGGCCGAGACGAGGTCATCCAACCCGCTCATCGCGGTTTCCCTGTTTCAAAACGCCAGTTTCGCGGCCTCGAACATGATCCTTTTCACAGCTCAGTTCGGCAAGATTGTGCTCTTTGTGTTCGGCGCACTCTTCTTTCAGGTCAGGCTCGGCTATTCGCCATTGGCGGCAGGCGCTGCTCTTCTGCCGATTGCCGTTCCGCAGATATTCATCGCTCCTCTGGCAGGAAAGATCGCTGATCTTTTTGGAACGCGCGGCGCATCTCTGACGGGATTAACACTGGGCGTACTGGCGATCCTGATGGTTGCCACCGGGACATGGCAACACTCCACCGCCTTACTTTATGCCGGTTTCGTGCTTTGGGGTGGTTTCGTGCCCTTCCTGTTTGTGCCACCACGGCGCGCCGTCATGTCGGCTGTTCCCAAGGACCTTCACGGTCAGGCCAGCGGTATTTCAATGACTTTTCAGTTGCTGGGAGGAACAGTTGGAATGGCGCTGGGGAGCTCGGTCTACGCGATTACCGGTTCGTTTCCGATGGTGTTCGGCTTTGTCGCAGCATTTGCAGCCTGCGTTCTGGCCTTTTCATATGCTTCACTGGAGGCAAGAAGCAAGCCCGGCCCAGCACCCGGATAAACCGGGTTACTTGGCGCGCGACAGTTCTCTTGACCGGCGATTGCATCAATGCCCGCTCAGAACCAGCGTGTTCACGGGCATCAGGATCAGGCGCAAACGCAATCCAGCGGCATGAACAACTCCAATCGTGTCAACAACATGCAGGAACGCTTTTTCCCAGAAACCCAGATTTTCGTCCTCCAGCTTGGCGTGATTGTCGGTATAGACATTGGCCAGACAGTTGCTGCCCGGTGGGATCCGATCGGCCATTCCTTTGTACAAAGGCTCAAGATAGACCAGAATTGAACCCGGATTGGTGTTGGTCTGGACATCGCGCAATTCGTCCGAAGGGCGAATTTGCCCGGACGGGATCACATCCTGTACCTGAACCACAACGACCGGAATAACCGTGAACGGTTTCGTCATGCACCCAAGTTCGCCAATCATCCCCGGCTTGATGACCTGAGCTGACAGTTGGTTGAACGCCGCCTGAAACCGGTCATGACCGGACGATGATGGCACCAGAATGCCTGCGGGACGCAGCAGCGGGCTGACGTAGTCACCGACCTGCAGCCCGAACTGCTCAACACGGCCCGTCACGCCTGCACTGATCACGGTCTTGTCCAACTCGGTCAGGGCGGCATCAAGCTGTGCGTTGGCGCTGGCGAGTTGGGCGGGGATCAGTTCTTCGATCTGCTGAACCACGGCGGCACGCTGAGATTGTGCCGCGACAACCTGAGCCTCCCGTTCGGCCACCAGATTTTCGAGGCGGTCGATTTCCGCCAGACGAACCGCGCTGGACCCTTCGTCGCGCAGTGTGGTATTCCGCTCCAGATCTTCCAGCGCCTGATCCAGTGCCGCGCGCGCGCCTGCGATACTGGCATCAGCCTCGGCCAGGTCAGTTTGCGCCACCTTCAGCGACGCCTGAACCTGAGCGATTTGCGCATGGGCGGCTTCTACCTGAGCGGTCTGCGTGAAGTCCTCGATGCGAAAGATTGGCTGGCCAGCAGTGACCTGCTGGTTGTTGGTGACGTAGACCTCGGACACGCGCCCGCCCAGTTGCGGCAGGATCGTGACCGTGCGGAAATAGGATGCCGCAGCGCTGCTGGACGGGTGGAAGTAGAACAGAGTCGTAATCACGGTCAGCGCCAGAATCGCGCAGGTTGTCAGGCCCCACCGCAACTCGTACCACATGGTGAACAACGTGATCTCGTGACCGATCCGCTTGCCCTGTACAAAACGGCGGAACAGAAAATCGGGTAGCACGGTCACAAGCGCGCACATCAGTGTTTCCAGCATGTTCTAGTGCTCCTGCGGCGCGGCTGTTTGGGGGCCCGGGTCAGCGGGTGGCTCATCGACCGTCGGCACAGACGCACTTTGCGGCGCTAATGAGCGGATGGCGTCGGCGATGGCCCGCAAAGGCGCTGCAAAGTCAGGAAACTGGAAACCCGCCACCAGAATGGCTGCCACCCAGAACAACCCGTTATGCGTAAACAATGCAAGCAACGCCAATATCCCAACCAACTGGAATTGCGGGTGATTTGACTCATGCGCGATTTTTTCCGGGATCGAGTGCAATGTGAAATACGCAACCCCGATCAAGACGATAACGACAACCGTAAAAACCAGCATGAATGTAAAAAGAAAGTCGCTGCCGTCGGCCTGAACCACATAGGCCGGGATATGTCCTGTGGCCATCGGGTGTGTTTCCGCAGTGTTCACCCTGCCCTCCTGTCACCTGTTTATTCATTGTTTGGATGGGTTGATGCACAATTTCAAGCCTGCTTATAGTCTGCGGGCCGACTGAACGGTGTCACGGAACAGGGCTGAGAAACAATGATTAGTGATACACGCTTGGCCGAATCCTCGCGCCTGATCGAATGGCAATGATCGATTTTCTTGTAATCGGCGGTGGAATTGCAGGCCTCAGCGCCGGCGCGCGCCTGTCATCTTACGGTTCGGTCACCGTGCTCGAAGCCGAAGCCGCCCTTGGCTATCACGCCTCGGGCAGGTCGGCGGCGCTGTTCGAGGAAAGTTATGGTCCGCCCTCTGTTGTTGCCCTGAACAGGGCCGGTGCGGAGTATCTGAAATCTGAAAACGGCGGTTACCTGACCCCGCGTGGGCTGATGCTGGTTGGTGCAAGGGATCAGGCGGAATTGTTTCGCAATGACCTAGCCAGTTTGGGTATGCAAAGCATCTCGGTCGATCAGGCAATAGCGCGCGTGCCCATCCTGAATCCGGTCACGGTCGGGTTCGCCGCTGTAAGTGAAGCCGCGTTCGACATAGACACGGACCGCCTGTTGCAGGACTTTGCCCGAACCATTCGCGCAAACGGAGGGTCGGTCCTGACCCGGCAAAAGGTGTGCGGCATTCGCAAGTCGGGGCACTGGGTTGTGGAAGCAGGCCAAACCTTCGAAGCCCGGACCCTTGTGAACGCGGCCGGTGCCTGGGTGGATGACATCGCCGAAATGGCGGGAATAAGCCCAATCGGGATTTCACCCCGGCGCCGATCCATGGCGCGAATCCCGGCACCCGACGGGCATGATGTGACAGGTTGGCCGATGATATTGGGCGCGGGTGAGGGTTGGTACGCCAAGCCTGATGCAGGAAAGCTGCTGGTGTCCCCTTCCGAAGCCGACGCCACTACGCCTCATGACGCCTTTGCGGACGACATGGTTCTGGCCGAAGGACTGGCACGATATGAAGAAATGGTCACGGTACCTGTGACCCGAGTTGAAACCAACTGGGCCGGGCTGCGCAGTTTTGCACCGGATGGCACTCTGGTCCTTGGCCCGGACCCTTCTGATCCAACATTTATCTGGTCCGCCGGTCAGGGGGGCTACGGATTTCAGACTGCTCCCGCTGCCTCGCAACTGGTGGCGGATCTGGCGGTGGGGCGCAGTCCCGATCTGGATCCGCCGCATGTCGCGGCTTTAAGGCCGGAAAGGTTGAGAATATGACCAATGAGACGCCGCCGAAGGCCAGCGTCGTGGTCCAAAGTGACGGCGACAAGCTTATCGCCCCGGCGGCCAATCGAAATGTCGACGTTTTGTGCGAGCTGATTGAACGCATTGCGCCTGTGCAGGGTCGTGCCCTGGAACTGGCAAGCGGGACCGGGCAGCATGTTATGGCGTTCGCCCGGCGCCGGCCGCGCTTGACCTGGCAACCCACAGAGGTCGAACCCGAACGCCGGGCCAGCATCAACGCTTATACCGTTGACTTGCCAAACGTCACCGACGCTGTGCATCTGGATGCGACCGAGCCCGGTTGGCACAAGTCGTTCGGCGAACAGGATCTGATCGTACTCATCAATCTTTTGCACCTGATCACCTGGCCCAGCGCCAAAACTCTGGTTGCCGAGGTGGCGCTGGCCCTGCGCCCATCGGGCCACCTTGTGCTTTATGGTCCTTTCAAACGTTCAGGTCGCCTGACCAGCGACGGTGACCGCCGGTTCCACGATGCTTTGACCCAACAAAACCCCGAAATCGGCTATAAGGATGACACCCAAATCCTTGCCCTGTTGCATGATTGTGGCCTGGACCTTGTCGAACTCACCGATATGCCTGCCAATAATTTGGCATTCGTCGCAAAAAAACCGGACATCTGATCAAGATCAAAGTCCGGCTACGCCTCATAATACATATGCAGTTTATCATATATTTACTGAGGAAAACACAATGGCCTGGCAGGAAAAACTATCGGACACGCGCAAAGGGCTACGCAATCTCAATGCTGCCATCCCGGATACGGCCCGTGCTTTTGGAGCACTGGGAAAAGCAGTCAAGGAAGGCGGGACACTGGATTACAAGACCAAAGAGTTCATCGCCTTGGGAATGTCGATCGCTGTCCGTTGTGAGCCCTGCATATCGTTGCACACCGAAGCGCTGATCAAGGCTGGTGCGACCCGGGGCGAAGTATCGGACGTTCTGGCCATGGCCATCCAGATGGGTGGCGGACCGTCCATGATGTATGCAGCCAAGGCGCTGGAGTGTTTTGACGAGCTAAGCGGATAAGAAGGCTCTCGTAATATGGATCAATCCATGGCGGCAACAGGTTGCCGCCTTTTTTGCGTCAGCCTACTTAAGAAAGGCCTGGTTTCGGCCCTCTTTCGTGACTTTTTCAGAGAGTTTTGCTAGGGTATCTGAAGGAGTGTAGCCGCAATGAAAGCTATACCAGCTATACTGATATCCTTGCTGCCCACGCAATCTCTGTCTCAGGATGATCCGATCAGGGGTCGATTCCACTGCGACGTACTGGACAACCGATTTGTCCCGTCGGAAACGGACCAATCGAACCCGAAGGTCGAGTTTCCTCGGGGTCATGCGCCCGGCACCACCTTGATTGTTGACTACACGCTTGACCCGGCAAGCGGTCTGACGATCTATCTGGGCGAACCGAACCGAATGAATGTCCTGATCGAGGAACCGTTTCCCGAAAGCAGCTTCAAGGGGATATCCAAGATTACCCATAAGGCGGAATACCGCTCGACCTTCAGCGAGGTTTCTCTTGGCAAGCATTCGGTAAACTACAAAGGCAACGATCAGCTCAACATCAAGAGATCCTGCGGCGCCGCATGGTCCGGCCACTACGTCCAGACCTATGTCAGCGGGCGTTTCACTCAGGTTGTCTCGCTGAATTGTCACCCGTTGGTAAACGCTACCGAAGACTTGCTCGACCGATTGAAACTGTACAACTAGGCCACTCCAATCTCTCGTGACTGGCACTGTTTTCGGCAAACGCAAATTGAAAGGCCCCGGATTTCTCCGGGGCCCTTGCTTGATCAACCGTCCTTGCGGATAGTTTCGTTTTTCGGATCGTAGGGGCTGTCGCAGGTGACGACCGCGTCCCACAGTTTGTCTTGGATTTTGACCTGCAGTTTAGTCCCCTCGACCGCCAACTCGGGCTTTACGTAACCCATGCCGATGGATTTCTCGAACGCCACCGAATAGCCGCCCGAGGTCAGACGACCCACTCGCTCACCTTCCGGTGTGTACAGCGCCTCGCGGCCCCACGGGTCTGCATCGTCCGGGCCGTCGATCAGCAGGGTGCAGCATTTGACGCGCACGCCGGTCTCTTCCAGCTTGGCCTTACCGTAGAAGTCTTTCGACAGGTCGACAAAGCGCGGCAGGTCGGCTTCCAGCGGGGTCGCGTCGCGGCCAAGTTCGGTACCAAACGCGCGATAGGATTTCTCCTGACGCAGCCAGTTCTGGGCGCGCGCACCAACCAGCTTCATTCCATGCTTCTCACCGGCTTTTTCCAGCAGGTCGAACAGGTAATTCTGCATCTCGATCGGGTGGTGCAGTTCCCAGCCCAGCTCACCGGTATAGGCCACACGGATCGCGTTGACCGGGCACATGCCCAGCTCGATCTGACGGGCCGACAGCCAGGGGAAGCGCTTGTTGGACAGCGCGGTTTCCGGATCGGCGTCTTTGATGACTTCTTTCAGAACGTCACGCGATTTGGGTCCGGCGATGGCGAAGACGCCCCACTGAGTGGTTACGTCCTGGATCTCGATGTAACCGAACTCCTCCATCTTGTCCTCGGCCGCCTTGCGCAGGTAGTCGGCGTCATACTCGCTCCAGGCACCGGCGGAGACGATGTAGTAGTTGTTCTCGCCATTGCGGACGATGGTGTATTCGGTGCGGGTGGTGCCGTGCGAGGTTAGCGCGTAGGTCAGGTTGATACGACCGACCTTGGGCAGCTTGTTGCAGGTGAACCAATCCAGGAATTGTGTGGCACCGGGGCCTTTGACGACATGCTTGGTGAAAGCCGATGCGTCGATCAGGCCAACGCCTTCGCGGATCGCCTTGGCTTCTTCGACGGCATATTGCCACCAACCGCCACGGCGGAACGAACGGCTTTCCTTGTCGAAGTTGTCCGACGCGTCCAGCGGGCCGAAGTAGTTCGGGCGTTCCCAACCGTTGACCCAGCCGAACTGAGCGCCACGTGCTTTCTGACGGTCGTATGCCGGAACAGTACGCAGCGGACGGCAGGCTTCACGCTCTTCATCCGGGTGGTGCAGAATGTAGACGTGTTCGTAGCATTCTTCGTTCTTGCGCGCCGCGAACTCGGTGGTCATCCAGTTGGACGAGTAACGCTTGGGGTCCAGCGAAGCCATGTCGATCTCGGCTTCGCCGTCGACCATCATCTGCGCCAGATAATAGCCGGTACCGCCTGCAGCCGTGATGCCGAAGCTAAAACCCTCGGCCAGCCACATGTTGCGCAGGCCCGGAGCCGGACCGACCAGCGGGTTGCCGTCCGGGGTGTAGCAAATCGGGCCGTTGAAATCGTCTTTCAGGCCGGATTCAGCGCAGGACGGAACACGTTCCGCCATCGCCATGTACTGATCGGCAATCCGGTCCAGATCCAGCGGGAACAGGTCAGCGCGGAAGCTGTCCGGCACGCCGTGCTCGAACCGCGCGGGTGCGCCATGTTCGTAGATGCCCAGAATCCAACCGCCGCGTTCCTCGCGCGCATAGGATTCGTTGTCGGCGTCGCGCACGACGGGGTGCTCCGGGTTGCCAGCCTCACGCCATTTGACCAACTCGGGGTCTTTGTCCATGACGATGAAGGTGTGCTCCACCGGGATGGCTGGCATCTTGATGCCCAGCATCTTGGCGGTGCGTTGCGCGTGGTTGCCCGATGCGGTCACGACGTGCTCGGCGGTGATCACGACCTTCTCATCGCTTTCAACAAGGTTACCGCCCTTTTCCACCATCTTGGTGCAGGTGACTTCCCAATGAGTGCCGTTCCAATGGAAGGCATCGGCTTGCATCTTGCGGACGATATCGACGCCGCGCTGACGGGCGCCTTTGGCCATCGCCTGCGTTACGTCGGCAGGGTTAATATAACCGTCCTCGGTGTGGTAGATCGCACCCTTCAGGTCCGAGGTCTCGATCAGCGGCCAGCGCTCTTTTATCTGGTCAGGTGTCAGCCATTCGTAGGCCACGTCACAGGTCTCGGCGGTGGACGCATAGAGCATGTACTCGTCCATACGCTCTTGCGTCTGCGCCATGCGCAGGTTGCCGACAACGGCGAAACCCGCGTTCAGGCCGGTCTCTTCCTCAAGCGTCTTGTAGAAGTCGACCGAGTATTTGTGGATGTGGGTCGTCGCATAGGACATGTTGAACAGCGGCAGCAAGCCCGCCGCGTGCCAGGTCGAGCCTGATGTCAGCTCGTCCCGTTCGATCAGCATCACATCGTCCCAGCCCGCCTTGGCCAGATGATAGGCAATCGAGGTCCCAACGGCGCCACCGCCAACGACCAATGCTTTGACTTGGGTTTTCATAACCGGGCGTCTCCCCTTGAAATCAGTTGACACCATATGGCGCATTTGAAGCCCCCGGCGCGACATTCATCCGACCAGTGATATAAAAAAAACGACCCGCAGGTCCCGCGGGTCGTCGTTCTGACTGAATATGAGATCAGTTTCCGCCGACAGAACAGCGTTTGGCACTGCCCACTAGCGAACAAGCCTTGCTGCCGCCGCCTTTGCGCACAGTCACTGCTGCGGATTGTTCGGCATCCGAACCTTGCAGCATGGACGTCAACCCCCCAAGCAAACCACCCGAAGCCTCCTGCCCGCTTTCATCAGAGGAAGCATCGCCGCCTTTGGCTTTCGCAAACAAGCGACCTAAGAAGCCTTTTTCTTCGGTGCTTGCCCGTTCGGTTTCCGCAGCCGTCAGATTGAGCAATCCTTTGCGATACCCAATTTGCATCAGGTCGTTTGGCGAGGAAATCTTGTTCGCCGTCAAATCGAATGCGTCGTTTGGTAGTCCGTATTGTCCGGCCAGCGTGTTCGCCACCAGAGACAAGCCGTCCACGTTTTGAATTCGCATACGTGCCAATTCGCCTCTCAGCTTGACGAACTCGTTGCGCAAGTTCGCCATTTCAACGGCAAGTTCGGCCTCGGTCGCCTTGTCCACTTGCGTGTCATTCCCAACGCCCGGGACAGGCAGGCTGAGCAGCGCGTTCAGGCCGTCATAATCCAGCTGCTCGAGAAAACTGTACACTTCATTGACCGGGGCATCGGAACGCGCAAGAACCCGAATTTCTTCGCCGAAACCGATCGTCCCCACAAAAGTATTGAAGCTGACATTGATGCCGGTCTCAGCCACCTGCTTTTTGACCATGGCCCAATCGCGACGCGCGGATTTGGGCACGTCGTAGTATTCGTCCTGAATCGCCTGAAAAAACGCGGTGCCACCAATGACGCCCAGCGGGACATAATCCGTGTCCGAGAAATCCATCGCGGCAATCGACTGCGCAATGTTGCCCGCGAGCGTTTTGGTATTTGCCCGATTGACCAACGAAACCTGCACCCAGATGGTGTTGTCTCCGTTTTCATAGACCCAGCCGACGCGATCCAGCTTCCGGGCACGCGTTTTCGCCTCTTGCACGGCTACTTCCACGGCCAACGGACGCGCGGCCTCACTCGCCTTGGCCTGATCCTCGCCGAGACGTGCGTCCACAGTAAAGTCGTGGTCCGAAATCGCGCGACGCACCCATTGTTCGCTGGATTCCGGAAGATAGGGCTTTCCGCCGGCACGCCACCGTTTTTGCCGGTCACGTTCGACCTCTTCAGCGGCCTGTTCCTTCTGATACAGGCTGAAGCGGGCGTTAACGGTGTCGACATAGCCGTTAACAGACAGGGTGCCTTCGTGCTTTTTGTCCTGCTGGTAATAGTCGAGGCCTGCGACAACCATTATTGCAACCAACGCGAATCCAAAGAAACGCAAAAAATCCATTGAAAACCTCGGAATCAAATTGCTGCTCTGAGAGGTTTGATCACATGAAATTGAGGCTTCCTTGTGGCCGGAACACGCAGAACTCTGGAACAGAGTCAGGGCAATATCTTGCCGGGATTCATAATGTCATCAGGGTCCAGCGCCACTTTGATCGCTGACATAAACGCCGTCGCTGCGCCAAGCTCTTTCACCAGATAAGGCCGCTTGCCCTGACCGATTCCATGCTCTCCGGTGCAGGTTCCGTCCATCGAAATTGCCAGATCGTTCAGCCAGCCAACGAATTCCTCGGCTTTTGAGACCTCATCCAAATTCTCCATGTCGATCAGCAACAAGGTGTGAAAGTTGCCATCGCCGACATGCCCCACCACAGGGGCCAACAGGCCAAGTTTTGCCGCTTTTTCCTGCGTCTCTGTCACGCATTCGGCCAAGCGCGAGATCGGAACACATACGTCAGTTGATATACCGCGCGCACCGGGACGTAATTGCAGGCAAGCCCAGTACATATCGTGCCGAGCTTGCCACAGCTTGTTGCGCTCTTCGGTGGTCGACGTCGCGGCGAAATCGGCGCCACCAAACTCCTCGGCGATCTGGCCAAAGGTTTCGGCCTGCTCGGCTGCTCCGCTTTCCGATCCATGAAATTCAAGCAGCAATAATGGCGTTTCCGGCAGGTTTAACCCGGAATAGGCGTTTGCTGCCACTACCGACATCTCGTCCAGAAGCTCGATCCGCGCCACCGGGATGCCGTATTGGATCGTCATCATCACCGCCTGACAGGCCGCATCAACCGTCGGAAAGGAGCAGCGGGCCGAGGTAATCGCCTCGGGGATGCCCTGCAGGCGCAGCGTAAGTTCCGTGATAATACCCAGCGTACCTTCGGCCCCGACCAGAAGTCGGGTCAGATCATAACCGGCCGACGACTTTTTGGCCCGATGCCCGGTCCGAATGATCTGGCCATCCGGCATGACGGCTTCCAGGCTCAGGACATTGTCTTTCATCGTCCCGTAACGCACCGCGTTCGTGCCAGAAGCCCGCGTGGCCGCCATTCCCCCGAGCGAAGCGTTGGCACCAGGGTCAATGGGAAAAAACAGGCCCTGATCACGCAGATGGGTGTTCAGGTCCTCTCGCGTGACACCGGGTTGCACGACGCAATCCAGATCACCCGGATGAACGGCCAGCACCTTGTTCATCTGGCTCAGGTCGACCGAGATGCCGCCCGCGGGGGCATTCACATGCCCCTCGAGCGAAGTGCCGGTTCCAAAGGGTATGACAGGCACCTTGTGGGCGGCGCAGGTTCTGACAATTTCGGAAACTTCGTCCGTCGACTGGGGAAAGATGACCGCGTCGGGGTGTTGATTTTCAATCCATGTCGTGGTGTGGCCATGTTGTTCGCGTATCGCTGAACCGGTTTGCAGTCGGTCGCCAAATCGCTGTTTGAGGATTCCGATGGCCGATTCTATTCCCGCCTCGTTTCTCGGCAAAGTTGTCGCCTGCACCATGGCTTTCCTCCCCCAGCTTGACATCAATTGCGGCCATTCGATCCATGACTAAAAGGCCCGTCGTGTCGCGGCAATACCCACAATCCCTGAGGGCCTAGTCGCCAAGCGCAATCCCCTCGCGCCGGGGATCGGCGCCGCCTTTCAGAACGTCTCCGATCTCGATCGCATGCAGGCCCGAAGTCAGGTCGCGCGGGTTTACTTCAAACCCCATGGCGATCAATGCATCGCCATGTCCTTCTGCGGCGGTGTCGAGTTCCAGATCATATGTGCCGAAACGGTTGACCAGGTGCGGTACCATCAGAGCCTGTTGGACATTCATACCCCAATCCGCCCAGGCGATGATCGACTTGGCCACATAGCCAATAATGCGACTGCCGCCGGGCGATCCGATGGCCAAGACCGGAACGCCATCCTGCAGCACAATCGTCGGGCTCATCGACGAACGCGGGCGCTTGCCGGGCTCAAGCCTGTTCGCGATTGGCACCCCGTTGGAATGTGTTCTGAACGAGAAATCCGTCAGTTCATTGTTCAGCAGAAACCCGTTGGTCATCAGCCGCGAACCAAAGCCGTTTTCGATGGTGGTCGTCATCGACAGCACGTTTCCATAAGCATCCACGATGGAGATATGGGAGGTCGACGGCAGTTCGAGCGATTCATCATCCGCCCAGTTCAAAGCATGATCGAATTCGGGATTGCCAGGAACAACCTCTGTCAGCGCACCGTCTTCCGACAGCAATGCGCCACGCTCGGACAGATAATCCGGATCGACCAGGCCTTTGGTTGGCACCGGAACAAAGTCGCTGTCTGCCATGTACCGACCACGATCTGCAAATGCCAAACGCGAGGCATCGCCGATCAGCCGCCACGCTTCCACGTTGTCCGGTCCCATCGCGGCAAGGTCGTATCCCTGCAACATTCCCAGTATCTGCCCGACTGTCAGAGCCCCGGACGAGGGCGGCCCCATGCCACATACTTCATAATCGCGATAAGCCGCGCAGACCGGTTCCCGCTCGATCACTTGATAAAGCGCCAAATCGGTTCCTGACATAACCCCGGGATTACCGGGCGCATTGCGCACCGTATTGACGATACCGGCTGCGATGTCCCCGCCATAAAACCCCGCTGCACCTTCCATAGCGAGCGTTCTGAGCGTTTCAGCATATTGCGGGTTCGTCAGCCTTTGCCCCTGTGAAAGGGGCTGACCATTCGGCAAGAAGTAAGCGGCGGTCGCCGGAAAGCGCGACAGCCGCTCAGCGTCATTTTCAACAAGCCCGGCAAGGCGCGGTGAAACAAGGAACCCATCATCAGCCAGTCGGATTCCGTCTTCGAACAGCGATGGCCACGGGCTGCGGCCCCAACGTCTGTGCGCCTCTTCCAGCAGTGCCGGAGTCCCCGGCGTGCCCACGGACAGCCCGCCGACCACGGCATCGAAAAATTTCAGTGGCTCACCGTTTTCATCCTGAAACAGCGTCGGCGTTGCGGCCAGTGGCGCAGTTTCACGCCCATCCAAGGTGGTCAGAGTGCCACTTGCCGCGTCAAACCAAACCAGAAACGCTCCGCCGCCCAGGCCCGAGGATTGCGGCTCAACCAGTCCCAGCACGACCTGAACGGCCACCATTGCATCCGCTGCCGTACCGCCTGCCGCCAATATGCGGGCACCGGCTTCGACCGCCAGAGGGTTGGCCGCAGCTACCATCCAGTTCTCGGCCTCTACCGGTTTACCTGCGGCCTTGGCCTCCAACGCGGCGATGACCTGATCCGTCAGCGCCTCAAACTGCCCTTCCGTCGCGCCTTCCGGTGACACGGCATCGGCTGTCTCCTGCGCCAACCCGGGTACGGCAAACATGGCGCTGCTCAGCAAAACTCCTGAAATCCAATTGGCACGCATGTGCTCCTCCTGCTTCTGAAATAACACAATTCTGACATCCACACGTGCGCTTACAAGCGTCTTGTGAAACGCCGGCCATGGTCACGAAATATTGCCATCTGGCCGAAAGCAAGAAACCGTCGAGGGCTTTACAGCATCGCCGGCACGACCTGATCGGGTGGGCGATGACCGTCTTCGAAAGTCTTGATGTTGATGATGACTTTCTCACCCATCTCGATCCGGCCTTCCAGCGTGGCCGACCCCATGTGGGGCAGCAAAACAACGTTGGGCATCTGCCGCAACCGCGGATTCACGTCGGTTCCGTGTTCATACACATCCAGACCGGCGCCCGCGATCTCACCAGCGCGGATCATGCGCGTCAGAGCGTTTTCGTCTATGACCTCCCCACGCGAGGTGTTCACGATCACGGCCGAAGGCTTCATCAACTTCAATCGCCGCGCATTCATCAGGTGAAACGTCGATGGGGTCGAAGGGCAATTGACCGAGATGACATCCATACGCGCAACCATCTGGTCCAGGCTTTCCCAATAAGTTGCCTCCAGTTCTTCTTCTACTTCGGGCCGCAGCCTGCGGCGATTGTGATAATGCACCTGCATCCCAAATGCACTGGCGCGTCGCGCAACCGCCTGACCTATCCGGCCCATACCCAGAATTCCAAGCCGGCGACCACCTACGCGCCCGCCCAACAAAGCTGTCGGCGCCCAGCCCGTCCAATCGCCCTTCTGCATGAGGCTCAAGCCTTCGGGGATACGCCGTGAAACCGCCAGGATCAGCGCCATGGTCATGTCCGCCGTGTCATCCGTCAGCACTCCGGGCGTGTTCGAAACCAAAATGCCGCGCTGTCGGGCCGTTTGGACATCGATATTATCAACGCCTGCCCCATAATTGGCGATCAGGCGCAGTTTCTCTCCGGCCTGACCCAATATCCCACCGTCGATCGTGTCGGTTATGGTTGGCACCAGCACATCGGCATCCTTGACGGCAGCCACAAGCTCGTCGCGGGACATTGGCGTATCATCGTCGCGCAGGCGTACATCAAAAAGCTCACTCAACCGGGTTTCAACGGCTTCTGGCAACCGTCGCGTAACGACAACACTCAGACGTTCTCTTGGCACCTCAGCCCTCCTACTGCTTTGCAAACAGTCGCGCGCCATGGCATCGTGGCGCAGGAACAGGCGGGGCACAAGAACCCCATGTGCATTGACGCAACCTTTTTTCGAAACACGATAAACAGGCATAAGAGCAGGCAGGCAGTGAGTGCTACTTTTTCGGTGAAACGCCGCGGTTTGGCGCTGATTTCCGCGTTTCTGGTCGCGTTTGGAGCCTTGACGGCGAATGCACAGGACAAGCGCGGGCCGGTAACGAACCTGCCCCTGCCACGATATGTCTCGATGAAAGCTGCCGAAGGCAACGTCCGTCGCGGACCGTCACTGACGCATCGAATCGACTGGGTCTTCAAGCGGCGCGGCATGCCGCTGCAAATCACCGCCGAATACGGCAACTGGCGCCGGGTTCAGGATCGCGACGGCGCCGGAGGATGGGTTCACTATGCGCTGCTTTCAGGTGTGCGCACGGTTCTGGTCGAGCCCGACTTGCTGCCGGTCTACGCAACTCCCGACCCCAGCTCGCAAGTCAACGCGCATTTCGAAACCGGCGTGGTTGCGCGATTGGGGAGTTGCACGAAGGAATGGTGCCGAATCTCAGCCGGCGGTTACCGTGGCTGGACCCAGAAAACCAATCTTTGGGGTGTCGACCCATCGGAAATCCGCGAGTAACGATCCGCATCCTCTGATTAATGGTGCAGCGGCGGCGGCTGAAACGTCAAAACCCCACAATACTTAGTGGTCGAACACCCGACCCGCAGGCCAGGGACAACCGATCTGAATCGCGCAAACCGGTCAAAACAATGTGGTCGAGATAATTTGCAAGTTCCCCTGATTTTTTGTCCAAAAAGCTCTTGAACCCGGAAAGCAACAGTCGTAGACAGCCGCTCACCGTTGGGGTGTAGCCAAGTGGTAAGGCAGCGGTTTTTGGTACCGTGTATCGTAGGTTCGAATCCTACCACCCCAGCCATAAATCCCTATGCCTTAATGTAGATTGATTATTATTGATCCCCTTGAAGTTATTCATGGTGATTTGAAACCTCAGATCCTCAGGCCATCAATTCACGGTTTGATATCCGCAATATTTGAAGACAGTCTTCGGCACTCGTAAGATGGCGGTTTTGCCAGGGGTGACGCTTGTGTTTCAATTTGGGAAAGCGCCATCGCAAAGTGGATAAACGACGGGTTGGCTTGCAGTGCTCGACCGCATAGATATTTGGTATTCCCGGTTCCCTCACCCCACCACAGGGCAAGGTTCGTTAAGAAAACCGGGCCGCGATCTGCAATGATCAGGGCTCGTTCAAATCAATCCTTGGATAAACGGAACTCTGCACAGGACAAGGCCGGTCAAGAAATCGGTCGTCGGAAGCGGTAGAAAGACAGGCCTGCCACAACACCATCCAGACCGGCAGAACGTGCATAGTTGTAGAGGTCACTGGTTGTGTTGATGAACCCTGCGCCTTGAAAGTTCAACGACGTGTTACACAGAACTCCGCAGCCAGATATTGCCTTGAATTCACGCAGCAAATTGTAAAGCATCGCATTTTGACTTTGCGTGACAGTCTGAACTCGCGCGGACCCGTCCAAGTGAGTTACCGCCTTCAATTTCGCGTCGGTCACTTTCGAAAAATGAAGCATGTAGGGCGATGGGCCTGACCAATCGAAGTGTTTCGACACGTCCTCTTCGAGGCATACTGGCGCAATCGGCGCATTCAAAGCGCGGCCCTTGATCCTGTTCAGCCTGTCGCGGGTTTTTGTGTTGAACGGAGCGGCAAGTATCGAGCGATTGCCAAGAGCCCTGGGGCCGAGCTCACAGTTCCCAATGGCCCAACCAATTATCATTCCGTCATTTAACGCGTCCGCTACCTCGCGCAAATTAAGTTCACTGGACGTTACATCCTCCATTTTGCAACGGTCGTCACAAAACGATTGTCCTGAGTACACGGTCCAATCCAGCTTGGCCTTACCGGTGAAATGGCGCATCGCATCGACCGCCGTTCCAATGGCGCTGCCAGAGTCGTTCGTGCAGGGAGGGACAAATACATCGCGAAAAAGCCCGCTTTCGCGCCAGCGTGTATTCCAGTCGCAGTTCAACCCACACCCGCCCGATATTAGCAGCGGGAAGCCTTCCGTCATATGGGCTTCGGCGAAGTCAAAAAACACCGAGAATATTGCCTGAGAGTATTTTGCGGCCAGGTTTCGGAACCTCTGTGTCTCAACGCCAATGTTGTGGAACGGTGACGTTTTGAGATCATCTTTCGATAACTGATCGACTGCCAAAGGTTTACTCAAAAGGTAATCGATCAGTTCCTGGGCTTCTCCGTCAGCTTCCGCGACATTGCCGAGCGCGCTGGCCGCCATCAACCTGCCCGCGTCGCCTTTTCTCGCCGCCCGACTGGAGGAAGAGAAGCTCGGGTCGGCAAGGGCATAGAGAAACGAGAATTTTTGGCCGGGGTTGGTCATCACTCGACCAAGGTGGCGAATCTTCAAATCACTGCCGATTTGATAAAAATCTCCCAAGGAGCCTTCCCAAACCAACACATAGCAGGGTTCGCTTTGTTCATACGGAGACATCGCATAGGTGGCCCAGATGTGCGACCGCTCGTGCGTTGAAGAGTAGTAATCAATCGATTTTCCGAAGAACCTTTTGACCCCTACAACTTCGGAACCTTTTCCGACCCCAAAGTACCCGGCACCCGAGCGCTTTGTGTGGTCGACGCCCGTGTTTGACCATCCGCTTAACGCCAAGACATCCGGAATTTTGTCAAACCACGATGCTGCATTGATGAGTGTCTCTGGATTTACAGGTGCATTTCGGGGAAAACTGTCTTTCTCAGCTTCATAGGCGAACAGTAAATTCTGCCGGCTTGCATCAACACCGGCGGTAGAGCCGTCATGGCCAGAATTGATTGAAAAGATCCTCATTACTTTAAACCAGAGTTTCGCCCATTTCTTTGCATCGACCGTCCAATTGAGTTTTGCTGACCTTTCATTTCTTTCCACAACACCACTGAGCACCCCGGCATAGTGCTGCACTTTCCCAAATCCGCCCAGTTCAAACTTTCCCAACTCAACAAACAAAGAGTTTCGACGTCAACTTAGGGCACTCATTTCCTGTGTTGAAAATCACCAGCACATTCTAGTCCAACTCATATTTTTCTTCATAGTTTTCAGCCAGATCCGGATTTTGATCTTCCTTGCGAAGAAAGGCATTACCGACCGCCAAAACTTCGATCCCTGTTCCCATGAAACAGCGAAAAGCATCCTCTGGCGAGCAAACGATCGGTTCGCCGCGAACATTGAACGAAGTATTTACGATCACAGGACAACCCGTCAGCTCTCGAAACGCATCAATCAACGCGTGGTATTTGGGGTTCGTTTCTTCATGTACAGTCTGAACGCGAGCCGAATAATCCACATGGGTAATCGCTGGTATGTCAGAGCGTTTCACGTTCAATTTGTCGATACCAAAAAGGCGGCTCTCTTCATCAGACATTTGCCGACGGATTCTCTCGTTCACATCGGCCACAAGCAACATGTACGGGCTATCGTAATCGAGCGCGAACCAGTCACTCACGTGTTCCCGCAACACAGAAGGCGCAAATGGACGGAAACTCTCGCGGTATTTCACCTTCAGATTCAAGACTTTCTGCATTGTGGGTGAGCGCGCGTCGCCAAGGATCGAACGTCCGCCCAATGCTCGCGGACCGAATTCCATGCGCCCCTGAAACCATCCGACCGCTTTTTCCTCTGCCAGGGCTTCGGCCGTTTTCGCAATCACCTCATCGTCCGAGAGGATTTCGAACCTTGCACCAACCTTTTGAAGCTGCGCAGCGATGTTCTTGTCGTCGAATGACGGCCCTAGATAGGCCCCCTTCATCGCGTCTTTGGGGCGAACGGTTCGCGGCATTTTCATTTCGCTGTGCCAAGCACCCAGGGCTGCACCCAATGCACCGCCCGCATCGCCAGCCGCGGGCTGAATCCAGATGTCCTGGAATGCGCCATCGCGCAGGATTTTACCGTTGGCGACACAGTTCAGTGCCACGCCCCCCGCCATGCACAGGTTTGGGCAATCGTATTCCTTGGCCAGCGCTCGGGTCATGCGCAGGACGACATCCTCGGTGGCGGCCTGCACCGACGCTGCAATATCCATGTGAAACTGCGTCAGATCGTCGGTTTCGGGTTTCCGTACAGGCTGACCGAAGAGGTCCGCGAATGCCTGATTGGTCATCGTCAGACCGTGCGTGTAATTGAAATATGATTGATTGAGCTTGTAGGAACCGTCTTCTTTCACATCAATCAGGTTATCCAGGATCAGGTTTTTGTATTTTGGCTCACCATATGGCGCGAGGCCCATAACCTTGTATTCACCGGAATTTACCTTGAAGCCGGTGTAATAAGTGAAGGCGGAATAGAGAAGCCCAAGCGAGTGCGGGAAATGTATCTCCTTGTCGATTGCAAGGTCGTTTCCATTTCCCATCGCTACGGTGGTCGTCGCCCATTCGCCAACACCGTCAAGAGTCAGCACTACGGCCTGTTCGAAAGGCGATGGGTAAAAGGCACTGGCTGCATGGCTGAAATGGTGTTCGGAAAACATCAACCGATCACCGGAAAAGTCCTTTTCCAACCGACGAAACTCGCGCACCAAGAGATCCTTGAGAAACAATTTTTCGCGCAACCAGACCGGCATTGCCTTGCGAAACGAGTTGAACCCTTTGGGTGCTGTGGCGAGGTAGGTTTCAAGCAATCGTTCAAACTTGAGAAACGGTTTGTCGTAAAATACCACATTGTCAACGTCAGCGAGTGAAATGCCCGCTTCGGAAAGTACATACTGCACCGCGTTTTGCGGGAACCCTGGATCGTGCTTTTTTCTGCTGAAACGCTCTTCCTGCGCTGCAGCAATGATTTCACCGTCGTCAATGAGAGCTGCTGCGCTGTCGTGATACAGGGCAGATACACCAAGTACGTAAGTCATGTGATTAGAACAATGTGTATATGAATGGTGCGACTGCAGATCCCTGGCTCAGGACTATCAAAACTCCAAACAGAGCCAACACAAGCATCACCGGAAAAAGCCAGAACTTTTTGCGTATTCTCAAGAAAGCCCAAAGTTCAGATACAAAAGACATTTTTAGATTTCCCTAAAACTAGAACTGGTTGTTCATACTGCCTGGAAGGTCCGTGCGTTTGATCCAGTAGGATTCTGCGTCCGGGTCGAGTTTCTGACCCAGAAGATCTTTGCCAAAAAGCCGCAAGAGACCCCCAATCGTGACGAAAGTCGTTAGAAAAACGAGGGCCATTACAATCGGCGCAATGATCGCACCCAGCAGTAATCCGAACTTGAACCATAACAAATTAAGCCACTTCAATTTCGACGGCGCAACAAACGCCACACATAGGAATACCAAAGAAATTGCGGCAGCCCAAATCCGCACACCCCCGTCGCCCGTCAATGGCCACAGTGCGATAATGGCGAAAACAACGGCAAAAACCAGACCGAAGCTGCGTTCGGAACCTATTTCGACGTCCACTTTGGCTTCGTGATCAGACAAAACAACGATCTCCCGAATTCGACTAGAAATGGACTCTGAAAATTGACGAGCAATAACTCTGGTCAGCCGAGAAAACCCGCTCAGACGAGGCAACTACATGCAACTCCAGGCCATGAACTTGCCCTTTCTACCAGACCTGTTCACGTCGATGTTTTTAGGCCAGGTATTTAAGACCAACCATTGCAGCCAAAAACTCTTTCAGAAATTGGATACTCAAACCATCTTGAACAACTTTAACCCTATTTTTGTTGCCAGATCAAATTACAGAAATAATGGCACCCGAGTTCACGGACAGTATTGTTTCCGCTTGGTATTTTGTTTCCTGGCGCGATGCTGGTTAGATTGAGCTGCCTGTATAACCGGTCTGCCAGCCCAATTCTGAACTGTCGAACAACTCCTCCTGGTCACGATGCACCTGGATTGCAGGGCACGAACGGCAAGGAAACAAAAGGCCACACGGCGCCCGTGACGATTTGAACTGGGGATCGATGGCGTTTCCATCGCCTTCCCAAGCATTGCATCCGCGCAACTTATGCAGAAACCAATTTGTCGGCAATCGCCCATAGGCTAATGTAGCATTGTCGGTAAATAGCATTCCCGAGCGCCGCATTGACTGCAACGACAGGTCTTACCGCGGTATGCATTCGGGACGTAGGGACAAAACAAATGATGGCAGCGTTGAGAATTTTCTTGATCAATGTGCTTGTTGTGGTGGGGCTCTACGGGATCATTGAAATTGCTGTCTCGACATATGTTTTCCTCTCAAACGGGCAAACGGTCTGGGTAGCAGAGGATGCGGGCAGGACCGTCCAATTTGATCCGGTCATGGGATACAAGCTGACAGAGACACCTTCGCGGTTTATCCGGATCAATGACGGTGTTCTGAACTATGTGGGTACGTTCGAAGGTAACGCTCAGGGGTTTCCTGACCGGGACGATTTCGATGCCCAACGAACAACGCCCGAACAGCGCGTCTATGCGGTTCTCGGCGATTCATTCACGGCTGGAAATTTTCTATCTCACAATTGGCCCGACAGAACCGAAGACCTTCTGAGGGCGCAGGACGAGGATGTCGTCTTACTGAACCTTTCAGGTGATGGTTGGGGGCTTGGAAACTGGGCGAGCATTATCGACGGAATGCTGCGGCAGGATCCATATGAGATTGATGGCTTGATCTTCGCGGTCTGGACCTGGGACCTTGCGCGCTCGTTCCGGTATGCGGACTTCAGAAATCAGAAACGCCGCGCTGCATCGCATGTACCAGGATGGAAACTGGACGACCGACCCAAAGACCTGGCAGCGGCAATGGAGACACTGAATGGCACGGGTCCTGAGCAATCATGGATCGTGTCCTCGGAAGAGTTCGATGCGGTGCTTCGCGGCAAACAATTGTCCGAACCCGGCTGGGGCCTGGTGATTTTCGACCGGGTCAAGTCACTGCTCAGGCCAACCGTTCAGCAGTTTCGCAGGGCACGCGATGGCGAGGGCTGGGCAGAGCGAAAAGGCTGCGTGGGGGAAAACGACCCAGACCGGATTGCAATTTTCGATTCCATCAAGGCCTATGCGCAGGACCGCGATCTGCCCATCCTTGTTGTCTATATCTGGAGCCGTGAGGGGTTGATCGACGGGGCGGTCAATACTGACATGTGCCGGAGAGAGAACGCGCGCGAGTTTGCCGAACTTATTGGCGCTGAATTCGTTGACGGCGGCGATGCTTTTGCCGGCATTCCTAATGACCAGCTCAAGCAGCTTTGGCTTCCCAATGACGGCCATTGGGGTCAGGGCGGCTCGGATGTTTTTGCGGGCTTCATGGCTGGAATTCTAGCCCACAACTGGCCGTGAAACGCGACAAACAAGTGTAAGTGTCTCAGAATTGGGAGCGACCCCCGTTCCATTGAGCTCATCAAAGGCAAGTTAACGAGTAACACTGTGCCAGTTGGGCCAGGGCCCATTTGTCGGCTGTTTTCATCGCTGCAACCGACATCAACTGGCTTTCAAATTGGTTTCTGAGCATACCCAATCAGGATCCCGCTCGCGCCTGCTTGCTAATCCAATCAGAGAACAACTGCACCGCTTCATTTCTTTGTCCCGCCGGAGAAACGATGTAGTAAGCGCTGTTTGACGTGTTGTTCAATTGACCCACTTCCAAAAGCGCACCAGAAGCAAGTTCCGCTTCGATCAAGTAGGACGGCAGAATTGCGGCACCCAACCCGGTTACCGCACCGGCGATCAACATTGAGAATTGATCGAAGCGCAGACCGGGAAAGACTGCGCGGCTATCAACCCCCAATTGTGCGTGATAGGTCGACCAGAGATCTGGCCGGGACGTCAGATGCAAAAGCGGCAGGTCAAAGATCGACGCAGACGATTGCAACCCATCCCCGCCGAGCAATGTCGGCGAGGCCGTCACGATCAGGTTTTCCGGGAATAATCTGCGCAACTTTGCGCCCGGCCAGTCGTCGAGGCCAAAGTGAATGGCCAGGTCGATGCGATGCTCTTCAAGGCTGAATGGCGTTGTATAGGATTGCAATTCCAGCTCGATTCCGGGGTGCAGCGCTTTGAACTTCGGCAGGCGTGGCACCAGCCATCGTGTCGCGAAGGTGGGAAGCACAGCCGCACTCAGCAGGGATGCACCGTCGCCTGCAGCAATTGCCCGGCTGATCGTTACATTGAGGCGTTCAAGATCGCCGGCAAGTTCGTCGCGCAGTGCAAGTCCTGCCTTTGACAGGCGTACAGCGCGACCCACGCGGCGAAACAATGCCACGCCCAAGGCCGTTTCCAGTTCGCGGACCTGACGGCTGATGGCGCTTTGGGTTACGCCGAGTTCCTCAGCCGCCATGGTATAGCTTTCGAACCGCGCGGCGGCTTCGAAGCTACGCATTAATGCAAGGGACGGCAGGGCGTTGAATTTCGACATGGTCATTTATGAGTTTTTATCACTAATACGATACTCATTCGCACCTTTTTCTCAAGTTACTTTGTCGATAAAACCGGAAACCAGCTACCTGAGGAGTGTTCATGTCGTTCCAACGCGCCGCCCGTCTGGACGGGATCGAATTATCCGAAATCGTGCAGATTTCGGAAGCCGCCTCACGACTGCGCAGCGAAGGGCGCGATATTGTCGCTTTGTCGACCGGTGAACCAGACTTGCCGACCCCGCCACATGTGGTCGAGGCCGCGCATCGCGCCGCGAAAGAGGGCAAGACAAAATACCCGCCGACTGCCGGAGTGCCTGCATTACGGACCGAAATCGCCAAGCAGGCCGGGGCCGACGCGGCACAGGTAATTGTCTCGACCGGTGCAAAACAGGTGATCGCAAACGCCATGCTGGCAAGCCTGAATCCAGGTGACGAAGTCGTCATGCCAGCGCCCTATTGGACCAGTTATTCGGACATCGTGCGCATGGCGGGCGGAGTACCGATCGTCTTGTCCTGCCCGATGGAACAGGGTTTCAAACTTCTCCCCGAACAACTGGACGCCGCAATCACCCCACGGACCCGTTGGCTGATGCTCAACACGCCGTCAAACCCCTCGGGTGCGATCTACACAAAGGCCGAGATTACGGCTTTGGCCGCTGTACTGGCGCGCCATCCACATGTCTGGGTGCTGGCGGATGAAATCTATCGCCATCTCAGCTATGTGCCCTTCATCTCGGTTGCCGAGGCTGCGCCGGAACTGGCTGATCGTATGTTGATTGTCAACGGCGTTGCCAAGGCATGGTCCATGACGGGATGGCGCATCGGCTGGGGCATCGGGCCGGTTGCCCTGATAAAGGCCATGATTGCTGTGCAAGGGCAGGTCACTTCAGGGGCCTGCTCGATCTCGCAATGGGCCTCTCTCGCCGCAATCACCTGTGACCCAAAACTGCTGGATGACCGCCGGGCCCTGTTTGCCGCCCGCCGCAACCTTGTCGTTGCAAGGCTGAATGCCGTTCCCGGTCTGCACTGCGCGGCACCGGATGGAGCTTTCTATACTTTCCCTTCCGCCACCGGTTTGCTGACAGCGCAGGGTGGGCCGTTCCGCACCGATGCAGAGTTCTGCAACTGGGTGCTGGAAGAGGCCGGCGTTGCACTGGTTCCCGGCCGTGCCTTTGGTCTGCCCGGGCATTTCCGTCTTTCTTTTGCGTATGCCGAGGATACGATTGAAGCGGGTCTGGATCGATTGAAGACCGCCGTCGAAAGGAAACTTGCATGATGCCAGAACCCTTTCCCGACCTTGGCCCGCTCACATGGGACGACCCGTTCCCGTTTGACGACCAGTTGGACAAAGACAAAAGCATGGTGCGTAAAACCGCTCATGCCCCGTTATTGACCCGAACGCCGGCGAGGCTTCGGACAGATGCATAAAAGAGGCTGACATGGATCGCGCCACCATCGTTCACGACAATTTCCTGCGCAGGGTCGCTGCAGGAGACTTGCCCTCGGGCGCCTCCCCGTCGGGTCCGCTGACCGGGCCGCAGGCTGTCGCACTCTATCGTGCACAATGCCTCAGCCGGGCACTGGACCGACAGAGCCGCGCCATGCAGAAAGCAGGGCAAGGTTTCTACACTATCGGATCCTCCGGGCACGAAGGCATGGCGGCAATCGCTGCCGCACTGCGTCCGACCGACCCGGCGTTCCTTCACTATCGCGATGCCGCGTTTCAGATAGCGCGCGCCGATCAAGTGCCGGGGCAGAGTCCGACCTGGGACATCCTGTTGTCCTTCGCCTCATCCTCCGAAGATCCGATCAGCGGCGGACGTCACAAGGTTCTGGGGTCCAAGACCCTGTGCATTCCGCCGCAGACGTCGACCATCGCCAGCCACCTGCCGAAGGCAGTCGGTGCTGCCTATGCCGTCTGTGCAGCACGTCGACACCGACCTGAACATGCAGACATGCCCGAAGACGCCATCGTCTATTGTTCGTTCGGCGATGCCTCGGCCAACCATTCCACCGCGCAGGGGGCGTTCAACACCGCGCAGTGGACATCTTATCAATCCGTCCCGCTGCCATTGTTGTTTTGCTGCGAGGATAACGGGATCGGAATATCCACCAAGACTCCAAAGGGGTGGATTGCATCGACGTTTTCGAACCGGCCGGGGCTAAAGTACTTCACTTGCGACGGGCTGGACATCTTCGAAACCTTCCGCGTCGCGCAAGAGGCTGCAGCATATGTGCGCAACCGCAGAAAGCCCGCGTTCCTGCATGTCCGCACGGTACGCCTTTACGGTCACGCCGGGGCGGACATGCCAACGACTTACATGCCCAGGGCCGAGGTGGAAGCGGAAGAAGCAAACGATCCCCTGCTGCACTCCGTTCGCCTGCTTGAACAATCCGGGGCCATGTCGCCGCAAGAAGCATTGACTGTCTACAACGACACCTGCGCCCGGGTGGCGCGCGTGGCGGAACAAGCCGTAACCCGACCGCGTCTTCAAACCGCCAAGGACGTCATGGCCAGCCTGATTCCCCCGGCGCGCGCCTGCAAGCCAACCAACGGCCCCACGCCAGAGCAGCGAGCCGAAGTTTTTGGCAGTGACTTGAAGGCGCAGTCAGAACCCCAGATTATGTCGCGACTGATCAACTGGGCTCTGACAGACCTGATGCTGGAACATGGCGAGATCGTCATGATGGGCGAGGATGTCGGCCGAAAGGGTGGGGTCTATGGCGTAACGCAAAAGCTTCAGGCGCGTTTTGGCCCGGACCGGATGATCGACACGCTTCTTGACGAGCAGTCGATCCTGGGGCTGGCCATAGGTATGGCGCAAAACGGTTTTACACCGATACCGGAAATCCAGTTCCTGGCCTATCTCCACAATGCCGAGGACCAATTGAGAGGTGAGGCCGCCACCCTGCCCTTCTTCTCGAACGGGCAATACACCAACCCGATGGTCGTGCGCATCGCAGGCCTGGGGTATCAAAAAGGGTTTGGCGGTCACTTCCACAATGACAACTCGGTCGCCGTTCTGCGAGACATTCCGGGTCTGATCCTGGCGTGCCCGTCAAATGGCGCTGACGCCGCGCGGATGCTGCGCGAATGCGTTCGGCTGGCGCGCGAAGAACAGCGGTTGGTGGTTTTCCTTGAGCCCATCGCGCTTTATCCGATGCGCGATCTTCACGAGGCTGGCGACAACGGCTGGATGATGACTTATCCGGACTCTTCCGAACGGATCGGGTTTGGTGAGGTTGGCGTGGATGGTGATGGCGATGACCTTGCCATCGTCACCTTTGGTAATGGCGTCTATCTCAGCCATCAGGCGCGAAGAGCGCTGGAGGCCGACGGGATCAAGACGCGGATAGTAGATATGCGCTGGTTGTCACCTTTGCCCAAGGACACCCTGACTCGGGCCGTGGCCGGAGCCAGGCATATTCTGATCGTGGATGAAACCCGGCACCATGGCGGCGTCGCCGAAGCACTGATGGCGCATTTCCACGAAACAGTCGACGTACCGCTGGCCCGCATCACGGCCGAGGACAGCTTTATCGCAACGGGACCGGCCTATTCCGTGACGATGCCGTCGAAAGACAGCATCGCAGCCGCCGCGCGATCCTTGTTGGAGGCCGACACATGAGTTCCGCCAAACAAACGGCCGTCGTCATCTGCCCGGGCCGGGGCACCTACAATAAACCCGAGCTTGGCACCTTGGGGCGGCATTTCACCGACAAGGCCCTTTTGGCCCATTTCGACGAAATGCGTCGCGCGCAGGGGCAGGACAGCCTGAGCGATCTGGATGGCGCGGCGCGCTACTCCATCGCCAGACATACCCGCGGCGACAATGCGTCGGCCCTGATCTACGCTGCCACGCTTGGAGATTTCCGCGCTATCGACCAAAGCCATATCGAAATCGTGGCTGTAACCGGAAACTCGATGGGATGGTATTCGGCCTTGGCTTGTGGTGGGGCTTTGTCGGCCGAAGCCGGGTTCGAAGTGGTCAACACCATGGGCACGCTGATGCAGCAAAGCCTGATCGGCGGGCAGTTGATCTACCCGTTTTCCGATGCCGATTGGCGACCGGACCCGAGGCGTAAGTCCGAACTGCTGGCTCTTGTCGATGACATAAACAACTCGCACGCAACCTTATCTCTGTCGATAGACCTCGGGGGGATGCTGGTGCTGGCCGGGGACGAAGCCGGACTGTCCGCTTTCGAAAAGGCTGTCCCTGTCGTGCAGGAACGGTTCCCGATGCGACTGGCCAATCATGCCGGGTTCCATTCGCACCTTCAGGCCCCTGTTGCGGCCATGGGTCGTGCGCGGCTGGCAGCAGACCTGTTCCGGCAACCGGACCTGCCTATGATCGATGGTCGCGGCCAGATCTGGTGGCCCGGTGCCTGCGATTTGGACGCGCTTTGGGATTACACTCTGGGCCATCAAGTGACCGAAACCTATGACTTTTCGCATGCCATCGCTCAGGCCGCCCGCGAATTTGCCCCGGATCTGTTCATCGTAACTGGCCCTGGCACCACGTTGGGCGGAGCCGTGGCGCAGAGCCTGATCCTGTGCGACTGGGATGCGCTGAAAGACAAATCGTCGTTTCAGGCGCGCCAGGCCAAAGACCCCATGCTGATTTCCATGGGGATGAAGGAGCAGCGCGTTCAAGTGGTTTAGCCTGCCGTCATCCACGGCAGGTTTCGATTACCTCATCTAACCATCATGCAACAAAATGGTCTCGGATAGCTTCGGCCAGTACATCAACAGTGTCGGTGACGGGTACCGGCACCTCCAGCGTGGCCGCAATCAGCGAGAACTCGGAACACGCGACAATCAAATGCGCGGCACCAGCCGAAACCAGATCAGAAGCGGCACGGGAAAGAATGCCCACAGCCTTGTCGGTCGGTCCGCTGGCTTTGACGTCCTTGATAGCGGAAAGCAGCTCGTCTGGCCGCTCTGGCCAGATTGCCACCAGGTCATGTCGTTTCAGTGACGGGTCAAACACCTCCGCCTTCTGAATTGCTGGCGAGGCCAGAAAGCCCACCCGGCTTCCGGCTGGCAGATTTTGCGATACACGCGCGACGGAAAGCTCCACCATGTCCAGAAACGGTACTGTCAATTGGTCCGTGATCTGAGGCAAATAGTAATGCGCCGTGTTGCAGGGCATCGCCAGCGTCGTGACCCCCGCCTGTTGCAGGCGCCGGGCCATGTCGATGAGAACGGGCGCAGGGGACGGGCCGGTCCCTTCGATCAGATGGGCAATCCGGGACGGAACCTGAGGGTTCATATCGATCAGAAGCGGCAGGTGATCCGAGTCGTCCTGTGCATCGATGATCTGCAAAACTCTTTGCTGTAAAAGAATTGTTGCCTCTGGCCCCATTCCGCCCAAAATTCCAACCACTTTCCGGGTCATGGTCGATCTCGCGTCACTGGCGACACCCCTCAGATTTCGACCCAACGATCAGTGTTATCGAAGGCAAAATCGTATCCGAACAGGCCAACCGAACCGCCGGTGTGCAAAAAGACCACTCGCTCTCCGGCAAACGTGCCCTTGCGCGCCAAATCGATCAACCCGGCTGCGCCTTTGGCGGAATAGACCGGATCCAGCAGGAGGCCTTCAAGCTCGGCAAACAGGCGGATCGCTTCGATACCGCTTTCCGTGGGCAGGCCATACCCCTCTCCGACATAGTCCGTGTTGGCCATCACATCCTCGCGCTTGACGACTCCTGCGCATCCCAGCTTCTCGGCCGTTTTGCATGCCAGATCATAGACCATCTGTTCTTGCTTGGGCTGCGGTGCGCGGGTTCCGACGCCCAGCACAGGGATCTGCGCATTCATGGCACTCAACCCGGTGACAAGCCCGGCCTGGGTGCCTGACGAACCTGTCGCGTGAACAATGCGGTCGATGACCAATGCTTCGTCGTTGGCCTGACCCACCAATTCCATCGCGCAATTCACGTATCCCAACGCCCCGGTCGGGTTCGAACCGCCGCCCGGAATAACGTAAACGTTGCGCCCCTTGGCGCGCATCGCCTCGGCGGCCCGGTCCATCTCGGCCACCATGTCATGACCACCGGGAAACTTCTCGGTCGTGGCTCCGTGGAGGTGATCCAGCAGAACATTACCGTTTCCGTTGTAATTGGCATTGTTATAGCCGGTGCGGTCTTCCAACAGGACGTGACATCCCAGACCCAGCTTGGCGGCAAAGGCCGCCGTCTGGCGCGCGTGGTTCGATTGCGTCGCGCCCTGCGTCATGACCATGTCCGCGCCTTGAGCCAGAGCCTCACCCATCAGGAATTCCAGCTTGCGGGTCTTGTTGCCACCCGTCGACATGCCGGTGCAGTCATCGCGTTTGATCCAAAGCTCGACGCCCAACTCTTCTGACAGGCGTTCCATCGGCTCAAGCGGTGTTGGCAAATGGGCAATATGTACGCGGGGGAAGCGGGAAAGGTGCATGCTGGATCCTGTTGGCCTGTTTCTTTGCGCAGCAGTATCCACTGTCTGCCATTTCAAACAAGGGCTTGCTTCCTGCATTCGCCCGGAAAATACACTGGCGCATCGGGGAACCGGGGAGACTTTGGCGTCTCAACCCTGCCTTCCGACCCGGCGTGCCTCGCTTGCGTGTTCCTACAGGCGTCAATCCGAACTAAGTCCGGACGGATTCAACCAGTGAAGGGACCGAGGAACGGGATCATCCAAACCGTTGTTGACGACCAGGGTCTTTGAACTCAGCGCGTCGGGCGGTTCACCTCACAGAAGGATTTGGTAATTCCACAGAACAGCAGCCGGGGACAGAAGCGGCCTGATTGCAAATCGGACCGGTTCTATCCCAATCTGCAACCTGTCCGTCAGACCGTTCCGCCCAGACTGCCTTCCAGTTCAACCATTTCCTGCCCACCGGCCATCAGATCCTGAAGCTCTTCGGGCGAGATCTGTCCCCGCTGTGCCGTGCCGAGCGTCTTGCCGCGGTTCAAAACAGTGAATCTGTCGCCAACTGCCAAGGCATGCCTGACGTTATGCGTGATAAACACCACGCCGATGCCTTGCTTGCGCACCTTATCGATTGTCGCCAGAACATTTGCGGTTTGGCGCACACCCAGGGCCGAGGTCGGTTCGTCCAGAATCAGAACTTTGGCCCCGAAATGCACCGCCCTGGCAATTGCGACGGTTTGACGTTCGCCGCCCGACAGGGTGCCTACCGCCTGATCCGGACCGCGCAAATTGATCCCCATTTTGCGCATTTCGTCCATTGTCACTTCGTTGGCATATTCATGGTCGAAAAACTTCAACGGACCAACCTTGCGCAAGGGCTCGTTACCCATGAAGAAATTGCGGCTGACCGACATCAGGGGAATCATGGCCAGATGCTGGTGCACCGTGGCGATTCCCGCAGCAATAGCATCACGCGGGTCGTCGAAATGCATTGGTTTGCCTTCGAACAGGATTTCCCCTTTGGTGGGTTGATGCACACCGGACATGGTCTTGATGAATGTCGATTTACCCGCACCGTTGTCGCCCAACAGGCAGTGGCATTCGCCCGGATAGACATTTACTGACACACCGGCCAGTGCGATGACCGCGCCAAAGTGTTTTTCGATGTCCCGCATCTCGATGATCGGGTCGCTGGCGGCCGGGTCACCATGGTGGAATTTGGTATCTTCGGTCATATCAACGTTCTCCGGTGATCATGCGGCGGATGTAGGTGTTCAGGACAACGGCAAAGAGCAGGATCAATCCCAGGAACACTCGGAACAACGAGCTTTCGACCCCGGCAAAAAACAAACCTTGCTGTACGACGCCAAAAATCAACGCTCCCAGGGCGGCACCCAGCACCGAGCCGTATCCTCCGGTCAGCAAGGCCCCACCAATCACCACGGCGATGATGGCCTCGAACTCCTTGAGCAAGCCGCGATCCGCACCGGCCGAGCCGAACTCCATCACCTGACAAGTTGCGAAAATGCAGGCGCAAAAGGCGGTGAACATGAACATCTTGATCTTGACGCTGCTGACCGGCACACCCGAGTTGCGGGCAGCCTCGGCATCACCCCCCGAGGCGAAAATCCAGTTACCGAACTTGGTTTTGGTCAGAAGAATGTGACCAAAGATCACCAACCCGATCGCCCAGACGATCAACATCGGGATACCGTCAACAACGGGCTGCCCTTCGCGCGTTCCACGTTCGAATGTGTCGATGACGCCATTATCTCCCAACCACTGGAAAAACCCGGTCAGAATCTTGCCGCCGAAGATTGGGGCGAGCCAATCGCCTTGAGCGGCATCCTTGATACCGCCGATGATGGTTTTGCGCTCAATCGTTTGCGGCAGATAAATGGTAAAACCGCGCAGAATGAACAAAGAGGCCAGCGTCACGATAAAGCTCGGCAATCCGGTTTTGACCACGATGAAGCCATTGACGGCGCCGATTGCGACACACAGGGCAAAGGTAATAATAATCGCTATCCAGACGGGCCATCCCAAGGTGACCGAAAAGATCGCGATCATCATTCCCGCAAAACCGATCATTGACCCGACGGACAGGTCAAATTCGCCTGCGATCATCAGCAGACAGGCCCCTACGGCGATGATCATGAACTGTGCGGAAACCTGGCTCCAGTTCAGGATACCTTGCGCGTTGAACATGCCTGAATCCGATGCAAAGAGCAGGAACATGGCAAAAACAACGATAGTGCCGACGATACCCCCCAATTCGGGGCGGATCATGGCTTCGCGAAACCGGGAACGTTGTTTGATACGTTCATCGACTGCCGCGGTCTGTTGATTAGATCCGGACATGATCAGACCTCGTGATGTCTTGGAGTTGGGAAAAAAGGGCGGCCGGAAATCTACCAGCCGCCTTCGTTTCATTCGATCAGCGGTATTCGCCGGCGAATTGTTCAACCAGAGTCAGGCCATCGGCTGTAACGAAGCCCGGACCCGAGTTGATGTTGTTGCCCGGCAGAACGCCATAGCGGTGGTAGTTGGTCAGGATCACAACCGGCAGGTAGGCCTGCAGGAAGGGTTGCTGGTCGATGCCCCAGTTGATCACCCCACTTTTGATACCTTTGACGATCTCTTCGCCCAGGTCGAAAGTGCCAAAGTAAATGTCACCGGCCATTCCGTTTTCTTCCAGTGCCTGAATAGTGGGATCAGCCGACACCGGACCAAGGGTCAGAACCGCATCGGTATCCGGGTTGGCGGTCAAATATGCCAGCACCTTGTTCTTGACTTCCGCCGGGTCCGCACCGCTGTCCAGCATTGAATCGCCCAGATCGACACCCAATCCGTCCGCGAAGCCCTGGCAGCGATCAGCAAGGGTCGGCTGTTGGATCGAGTGGTTAACGCACAGGAACGATCCCACGCCATCGCCCTTGGCACGCAGACCAGCCGCGTATCCGGCATCGTATTCCGGCTGACCGACATACATCAGGGCGCCGACCTCGCGCGCCTGATCACCGGTTCCGGTGTTCATGATGATGACATCGATACCAGAATCGACCGCATCCGAAATCGGTCCCTTCAGCACGTCGAAATCAGCCAAAGTCGTAATGATCCCGTCAGGACCCGAGGCCGCGGCCTGTTCGATGATCCGTGCCATGTCTGCAATGTCACCGGTTGGTGGGTTGCGGTATTCAACCTCAACACCCATCTGCTCACCGGCCAGCGCGATGCCGTTCTTGATCGTGTTCCACCAGCTGTCGCTATCCGGTGCGTGGCTGACCAGAACGTATTTCTCGCCTTCCGCGACAGCTGCGCTTGCAGCAATCAACGGAGCGGCGGCCACGGTCGCTGCCAGCGCCAGTTTCTTCATCAGTGATGTCATGATTTCCTCCCAGTTTCACCGTTTGTGGCGACGAGGCGGTTTCAAAACCACTCCTCCGACTCAATTTAAAGCACATCTTGCCATTTCTTGCAACCGGTTGCAAAATGGATCAAGCCAATGAACACTGCAAAAGCGCGCGGAACGTTCTAAAAGGAGCCTGCAAGGCGACGAAAGTCGGAAAGGGAACAGAAGCAATGGCCGTCACTTTGAAAGAGGTTGCAGAACGCGCCGGGGTATCCCGGTCTGCTGTTTCGCGGACTTTTACCGATGGTGCCTCGGTTTCGGACAGGATGCGACGGAAGGTGGAAAAGGCCGCGCGCGAACTTGGCTACAGCCCAAACGCGCTTGCTTCTTCGCTGACGACCGGGCGGACGAAACTGATTGGGCTGATCTCGAACAACTTTCACAACCCGATCTTTCTGGAAGTCTTCGATCTGTTCACACGCGGACTTCAGGATCGCGGCTTGCGCCCCTTGCTGGTCAATCTGACGGATGAAGTAGACCCCGCGAATTCAGTGCGGATGTTGCGCCAGTATTCAGTGGACGGAGTTGTTGTGGCCTCATCGACATTGCCACCCGCATTTGCCAAGGCGTTCCGGGACGCGCAAATGCCGGTTGTTCATTCATTCGGTCGATCTTCCTCTGCGCCGCAGGTGCATGTGGTTGGAATTGACAACGTGGAATGCGGACGCATGGCAGCGAGAGAGCTGATACGCAGAGGCTATGAGCGGGTGGCTTTTCTGGGCGGCCCCGAAATGGCGACGTCTACGCAAGACCGCTTCAAGGGCTTTATGGCCGAACTCGAAAACCATCCCGAAATCCAGTCATCCCATTCGTTTGCCGATGCCTATTCATTCGATGCCGGGCGGAAAGAGATGTTGCGGCTGTTAAAGGACACGCCGGCCGAAGCCTATTTCTGCGGTGATGACGTTTTGTCGATCGGGGCGTTGTCCGCGATACAAGACAGCGGTTATTCCTGCCCCGGGGACATCGGGATTATCGGACTGAACGACATGGAAATGGCCGGGTGGGAGTACATCAACCTCACCACCATTCACCAGCCAATCAGGCAGATCGTGAACTCGTCCATCGAATTGACGGTGGCCATGCTGAACGAACCCGATCGCTATCCCGAAGCCCGCATCTTTCCATGCGCCGTCGTGGATCGGGGCACTTTGCGCCCCGTCCGAACTTAGCGGAACATTGGCGGGCGGGCATCCGTCCAAACCCCATTCCCTTTTGCGGATTCCACCGCCGCGTGAACAGCGGCCATAGAACGAACGCCGTCTTCTGCGCCGGGCAGCCCATCCCGATCCTCGCCCCGGATGGCATCCGCAAGATCGCAATAGATGTTTGCCACGGCCAGGGGGAACCCTTCGGGATGCGCAATTGCGACGCGGGACAGCCGCTGCGCTTCTTCGTGCAAACCGCCCTCACCCTTCTCGATGATCTGAGTGCGGCCGCCCACAGGTGTATAGATCAGCTGGTTTGGTTGCTCGGACATCCACCGCAGGCCGCCGGTTTCCCCGAAGACCTGAATGTCAAACCCGTGCTGGCGACCGATCGCAACCGATGACGTCCACAGACGGCCAACTGCCCCGCCCGCCATTCGAAAATTGACCATCGCGTCATCCTCCAACTCGCGGCTGGGAATGGTCGACGCAAAATCCGAGGACAGGGATTTGACGTGATCATCACAAACAAAGCTGGCCATGTGCAGGGCGTGAATACCGCAATCGGCGAATTGCCCGGACACACCGGCCATTGCCGGGTCATAACGCCAGCGCACGCGCGGATTGTCCGCGTCCGTTGCATCTCCGTGATGGCCGTGACTGAAATTCGTGACAACCAGCCGAACCTTACCGATCTCACCTTCGCGCACCATCGCGCGGGCAAGACGCACCATCGGATAGGCGGAATAACAATAGTTCACCGCGCAGATCTTGCCCGAGGCTTCGGCGATACGCACGATCTCTTCGCCTTCCTCCACAGTCATGGTCATCGGCTTTTCGCACAGCACATTGAACCCGGCCTCTAGAAACGCCTTGGTGATTTCAAAGTGGGTCGAGTTTGGAGTAGCGACGGTCACCAGATCGATCCTGTCCGGGCGCGCTGCCTCGGCCATCAGCATTTCGCGCCAGTCACCATAGGCGCGGTCAGCGGCGATCCCCAGGCGTTGCGCGTATTCACGCCCCTGCTCCGGTCGGTGATCAAGAGCGGCTGCCGCGAATTCGAACAGGCCATCGGCCTGGGCTCCCAGGCGGTGCGCAGGACCAATCTGGCTGCCTTCACCACCGCCAATCATACCCCATTTCAGTTTTGCCATTGCCTGCTCTCCCTAGTTGAAGCCAATGGATTCAAGATATTCGCGATTGCTGCGTGCATCCCCAATCGGGTCAGGATCAAGTGTCGGGTCGCAATCCTGCTCGACCGTGCACCAGCCATGGAAGCCTGAATCCAGAAGCACCTGCCGGACAGCGGCAAAGTCTACATCGCCGTCCCCCAGATTGCAGAAGATACCCTGACCGCAGGCATCATAGAATCCGGTCCGGTTCTCGATGACATCGGCTTTGACCTTTGGGTCGATGTCCTTGAAATGCATATAGGAAATGCGGCTTGCATTCCGCCGCATGAAAGCCACGGGATCAAATCCGGCGTAAGAATGATGGCCGGTGTCAAAGCAGATCTTCAGGATCTTTTCGTCCACTTCGTCCAACAGACGCTCCAATTCGGGTTCAAAATCCATGAAACCTGCTGCATGCGCGTGAATGCCCACGGTCAGCCCATAATCTTCCGTTCCGATCCGGGCAGTTTCCGCGATGCGGTCACGGTATGCGGCCCACTCTGACTGATCCATCTGCTCGGCCTCAGATGCCCGACCCGCAGTCGGTGCGCGGCGTGGCGAGATCGAGTCAATCAGAACCAGGTGCTCGGCGCCATGCGCCTTCAGGGCCCGCGCTGTGCGATGGGTGGCATTCAACACATCCTCCCACGCGTCAGGATCGTGAAAGGCGCGAAAGACAACGCCGCCAATCAATTCCAGATCATGCTCGGCAAGTGCATCCGAAAGGATAGCGGGGTCTTCCGGCATGTACCCGACCGGGCCAAGCTCAATCCCCTTATAGCCCGCTGCGGCACATTCCTGCAGCACCGTCTGCCACGCCGGGTTGCGGGGATCATCCGCGAACTCCACCCCCCACGAACAAGGCGCGTTGCCAATTCTCATTGTCATCTTGTTACATCTCCGATGCTCAGAAACTTTCGACATCTTTCCAAGTGCCGTCCTGCGCCGAAGCCAGCGCCGCAGAGACCACACAGTTAACCGCATGCCCGTCGCGGAAGGTCGGCCAGACCGGCCGTCCAGTCTCGATTGCCGTCAGGAAATCGCGGGCTTCGATAATAATCTGGTCCTGGTAGCCGGTCCCATGGCCGGGGCCTTGACAGAACGGCTCATAGTCCGGATGGGCGGGTCCAGTCAGAATCCTGACAAAACCGCGCGTCGCTTCGGGCCCTTCTGCCAGGTACAACCACAGGGCATTCTGGTCTTCCTGATCAAACCGGATCGACCCTTTGGTACCGGTGACCTCGTAGGCGTAGCCCATCTTGCGCCCCGTCGCGATGCGCGAGATGTACAGGTGGCCCATGACGCCGTTTTCAAACCGGCACATCATCTGCCCGTGATCATCGTTTGTGACATCTCCGCCAGGGCGGGATTTGTGAACGGTTTCCACCTCGGCCGACACGCGCACGATCGGGCCAATCAAAGCCTTTGCCGCGTTGATTATGTGCGGCGCGAGGTCCCCCATCGCCCCGTTGGAAATACCTTTGGCACGCCATGTCGCAGGGGTTTGCGGGTCGGCATAGAAATCTTCAGTGTGTTCGCCGCGAAACCAGGTTATGTCGCCAATGGCACCATCCGCAATCAATTGGCGGGCATATTGGCTCGCCGGTGTGCGGATATAGTTGAAGCCAACCATGTTGACGGCACCCGATCGCTCGGCAGCGGCAACCATGGCCGCTCCATCTGAAACGGACGCACCCAAGGGTTTTTCGCACAGCACCGGCTTGCCCAGCGCAAACGCCGCCTCGGCAATGGCGCGGTGGGTCTCGGAAGGTGTGGCAATCACGATTGCTTCGACTTTCGGGTCGGCCACAAGCTCCTGCCAATCATCCGTTGAACGGAGAAACCCATAGGCGCCTCGGTACCTCTCAGCACTTTCAGCGCTTGAGGCGCAAACCATCTCGAGCCGCGGACGCAGGGCAGTGTTAAACACCGCGCCGACAGAAGACATGGCGACGGCATGAGCTTTCCCCATGTAGCCACCGCCGACGATGCCGATTCCGATCTGGGTCATCCCGCGGGCCTCCCTGTTTGGAAATTGATTTGCAACCGGTTGCAAAATTTGTATCTTGAGATTCGAAAACTCGCAAGCCGCTTTCGGCACAGCGTCAAAAATTCGCCGACACATCCCGGAGGGTTCGCAAGGACATGACGACATCAAATGATACGGTTCGCCTGACCACCGCACAGGCGATAATTCGGTGGCTTTCCAATCAGTTCATTCAGATCGGCGGGCAAGAGATGCGCCTGTGCGGCGGCGGATTCGGTATCTTTGGGCATGGCAACGTGACCTGCCTGGGCGAAGCGCTGAACGGGGTCCGGGACGAACTTCCACTTTATCGTGGACAAAACGAACAAAGCATGGGATTCGCGGCCTCTGGATACGCCAAGCAGTGGTTGCGCCAGCGTTTCATGTTCTGCACCGCCAGCGCAGGTCCGGGAACGGCAAACCTGTTGACCGCGGCCGGGCTGGCCCATGCCAACCGTTTGCCGATGCTGATGCTGTGCGGGGACACGTTTATTACCCGCCTGCCCGATCCGGTTTTGCAGCAGATGGAGAATTTCAACGACCCGACTTTAGGCGTCAACGATGCGTTCAAACCCGTGGTGCGCTACTGGGATCGCATCACCCACCCGGCGCAGGTGATCCAGTCCCTGCCCAACGCCATCGCGACCATGCTTGATCCGGCGGATTGCGGTCCAGCCTTCCTCGGGCTGCCGCAGGACGTTCAGGGCTGGACTTACGATTATCCGGTGAAGTTCTTCGAAAAGAAAGTGCACCGCATTCGCCGTCAGGCCCCGGATGTACGGGAAATCGCCGACGCCGCAGCGGCATTGGCGCAAGCCGAACGCCCGATGATCATTGCCGGGGGCGGTGTTCAGTATTCTCAGGCGGTGGAAGAATTGACGGCTTTTGCCGACGCACATCAGATCCCGGTAGTCGAAACCATCGCCGGGCGCGCCAATATGCTGGCAACCCATCCGCTGAACATAGGCCCCATCGGTGTCACTGGTTCCGACTCGGCCAATGCGATCGCCGAAAAGGCTGATGTCATCGTCGCCATCGGCACGCGCCTTCAGGACTTCACGACTGGGTCGTGGACGGCCTTTGCCAAAGACGCGCAATTCATCTCGATCAATGCTGCGCGCCACGACGCAGGCAAGCATATGTCGTTGCCGGTTGTCGGGGACGCCAAGCTGTGCATTTCGGCGTTGGACGACGTGCTCAATTATCGTGCATCAGACAGTTGGGTATCCACAGCACAAGCCGAGCGCAACAAGTGGGATGCATATGTTGCCGACAACGTCTCGTACGGCTATCGCCCGAATTCTTACGCACAGGCGATTGGCGTCGTAAACGAATTGTGCGACGCGCGCGACCGCGTTGTCGCAGCGGCTGGCGGTTTGCCTGCAGAAGTCACGGCCAATTGGCGCACACTGGATATCGGAACAGTGGACGTGGAATTCGGCTTTTCCTGCATGGGATACGAGATCGCCGGAGCCTGGGGCGCCCGGATCGCACAAAAGCAGCGGGAACCGGACCAGGATACGATCACCTTCTGCGGTGACGGCTCCTATATGATGCTGAATTCCGACATTTATTCTTCTGTTCTCAGCCAGAGCAAGCTGATCGTTCTCGTCTTGGACAACGGCGGTTTCGCGGTGATCAACAAGCTGCAAAACAACACCGGAAACGAAAGCTTCAACAACCTGCTCCAAGACTGCCCGACAATCGCGGAACCGTTTGGCGTGGATTTCGTTGCCCACGCCACATCAATGGGAGCGGCAGCGGAAAAGGTCTCGAACCCCGAAGAGCTGGGCGAAGCCTTCAAGCGCGCGAAAGCCAGCGACAAGACCTATGTCATTGTCATGGACGTCGATCCATACGAGGGCTGGACGACCGAAGGCCACGCCTGGTGGGAGGTTGGAACCCCGCACATCACGGATGACGACACCGTTCGTCAGGCCCACATCGATTGGGAAGCCACACGCGAAAAACAACGGCGGGGCGTGTGATGAAACGGTTTACCGCTCAATCCGCGTCTGCTTCGGAAATCGTGGACGAACTGCTGAACGGCGGCGGGGCTGTCGGCATTTCGGGCCTGTTTTCGCCGCAGGACGTCGCCGAGGCCCGCGCCATTGTCATGGCCCATTCCGAAGAAGCCGCCCACAAGGTGACGCATTTCCAGGGCACAGCCGAGGAGGAGGGCAAACTGAACCTGCAAAGGCGGGTTTGGAACCTGTTGGCAAAGGGCGAAGTGTTCTCGCGCATGGCGGCACATCCCGTGCTGATGAACATTTTGCGCTCGTTTCTGGGGACCGAGTTCATCATGGGGTCGATCGCTGCCAACCGCATCCTGCCGGGCGGGCCCGGGCAGGAGCCACATGTCGACTATCCCTATTGGGATTTTCATCGTCCCGAAACGCACCCCGTTGGATTGAACGGATCGTTTCCGATGAACGCACAGGTTTCGGTGCTGTTGGACCCATTTACCGAAGAAAGCGGCGCCACGGCTTATGTTCCGGGATCGCAAAAAGAACTACGCTACCCCGGCCCCGACGACGGATTCTTTGAGCGTTGCGAACGCATGACAGGCGATCCCGGCGATGTGGCTCTGTTCTATGGTGTGACGTGGCATTGTGCGATGCCAAACCGATCAGATCATGATCGCAGCGCCATCCTGATCCAATACCTGCCCAAATGGGTTAAACCGATGGAAGACATGCCCGCTGCTCTGCCGCAAGAGTTCTTGCAGAAAGCCAGCCCCGACATGCGTCAGCTGCTGGGAATGAACTACCCCTACCCCGAGGTTCTGGACGCTGCGAAAGCTGGCAATACGGAGGGCCGTGCATGAATCTGGTGGACGGAATAAAAGGCAATCGCTTTGCCGTTTTTGGCCGCGCGGGCATGGACCTGTTCGCCGATCCGATTGGCGTCAAAAGCGAAGACGCCGGAACCTTTCGCGCCGATTTAGGAGGATCGTCCGCCAATATCTGTGCGGGACTCGTCAAACTGGGCAGCGCGGCGGCATTGGTCACTTCGGTGTCGGATGACGCCGTGGGGCGGTTCTGCCTCAACCGGCTTAAGGACTACGGTGTCGAGACAACCTATGTCCGCTCGGCGGGCGGAGAAGCACGCACCTCGCTTGCGGTCTATGAAAGCTGCCTCGAGGATTTTCAGAATGTTATCTATCGCAACGGGGCTGCTGATTTTCAGGTCACCGACGAAGACATGGATGCGGTGGATTATTCCGCCTACACAGCATTGATCACCGCAGGCACCGTCTTTGCTGCCGAGCCATCGCGATCAGCCACATTCCGGGCGTTCGAAAACGCGCGCAAGGCCGGGCTTCCGACTATTTTCGACATCGACTACCGCCCGTATTCCTGGCCTTCGCCGCAGATTGCCGCCGACGTGCTATCCCGCGCAGGGGCAGAAAGCGACCTGATCGTCGGCAACGACGAGGAGTTCGGTTTCATGGCCGGCGGAATCGAGCAAGGTCTGGAAAAGGCGCGCGAACTGGCCGCGCAGGGGCGCATGGTCGTCTACAAGATGGGGCACAAGGGGGCCGTTACACTGGTGGACGGGCAGGAAATCCGGACCGGTATCTACCCGGTGACAGCGGTCAAACCCAACGGGGCCGGTGACAGTTTTCTGGCCGGCCTCTTGGCGTCAATCGCTGCAGGGCACGACCTGCGTGACGCTGTTTTACGCGGATCGGCCTGCGCATCGATCGTTGTATCTAAACCCGGCTGTGCCGGAGCCATGCCAACAACTGCCGAACTCGAGTCCTTTTTGGCCTCGCACCCCGGCCCGACCGAGTGCTGAACAAGGAGACGCACATGCATATCGCGCCCTACGACAACCAGAACAGACCGATCGTCGATGTCGATCACGATCTGGTTCCCCTGAACTACTTCAACATCATCAAGCTTCGCCGGGGCGAAACGTTCGACTATGCAGTGCCGGGTTATGAAACCTGCGTTGTGCCGGCGACGGGTACAGTGACCGTCGATGTCGATGGCTCAGTCTACGAAAGCCTCGGCAATCGCACCGTTGACGTCTGGGATGGCGAACCCGAGGGTGTCTATGTCCCGGTCGGGGCCAAAGTTCGCATAACCTGCCAGTCCGACGAAACCGAAACATTCATTGCCGGTGCGAGATTCGACAAGGTGCTTGAACCCTTCGACGTCCGCGCCGACGATCTGGACGTGGTGCAATACGGCTCTGACGACACGAAAACACACCGCAAGATCAAACACATCCTTGGTGCAAACCACCATGACAAGGTTGGTCGCCTTCTGGTGTCCGAGCTTTACACCGTTGGTGAGGGCGGCTGGTCCGGTTTCCCCAGTCATAAGCACGATACCGACCGCCTGCCTGATGAAACGCGGCATGACGAGACCTACAATTTCAGGTTCAAGCCAAACTACGGTTCCGGGCTGCAGATGTTGCAGCGTGAAGACAATGAACCCGGTGACGCCTATCACGTTGTGGACGGCTCGACCCTGTGCATCGACAAGGGATATCACCCCTGCGCGGTTCTGCCGGGGTACCAGATGTACTACTTCACCATTCTGGGCGGGCTCAGCCAACGCAGCCTGAAGCAGTATTTCCAACCCACCCATGCCGAGCAATTACACACCATTCCCGGTATCATGGACATGGTGGCCAAGTTCAAATGAGCCTGGTGACGTTATCCGAAGTTCTGCAACCGGCTTTGCGGGGCAATTACGCTGTTGCCGGTTTGGTGACACTGGGATGGGAGGACATGCGCGCCTATGTGGCGGCGGCCGAGGCCGAAGGCGTGTCGGTCATCCTGCAGGCAGGTCCTTCTTGCCGCGAACACACGCCTCTGCCCGTATTGGGTGCGATGTTCCGACATCTGGCCGAACATGCTTCGGTCCCTGTTGTCGCTCACCTGGATCACGGTTACACGGTCGGGGAATGTCGCGAAGCGATCGACAGCGGATTCAGTTCGGTGATGTTCGACGGCTCGCGCAAGCCCTTGTCCCAGAACATCGAAGAAACGGCTGCGATTGCCGAAATGGCGCGGGCCGCCGGTGTTTCTTGCGAAGGTGAAATCGGCTTTGTGGGCTATTCGGGCGGCGAAGGCTCGGCCGGAACCGATCCTGACGAGGCAGCGCAGTTCGCCAGGGAAACCGGCGTGGACGCAATGGCAATCTCGGTCGGCAACGTTCACCTGCAGCAGGACAAGGAAGGCGGGCTCGACGAACCCCGCATTCGCGCCATCGAGGCCATCACCGAGGTTCCCTTGGTGATCCACGGCGGCTCGGGCGTCCCGTCCGCCCAACGGCAGGCGTTGGCGCGGCGGTCCAAAATCTGCAAGTTCAACATCGGGACCGAGCTGCGCATGGCCTTTGGCAATGCACTGCGAGAGGCCGTGAACGCAGATCCTGCGAGGTTCGATCGGGTCCAGATCCTGAAAGAGACACATGACCCGCTGGTCGCTGCCACCCGTCGGGTGTTGCGGGACTTCAAAGCGGCCTAAGCCACTGTATTTTTGTAAATTTTGGAAACCAAGGACGTCTAGCGCATGTCCTTGGTTTTCTTGCCCACATATTTCGCCGTCAGTTCGGGCGGAAGTTCGTTCTCGTCCCAGACGCCAATCAACACGCCTGTGCCGCCCTTCTCTTCCCGCATGGCCACAAGGTCTTTCTTCGACACGGTCGTGCGCTGCGAGATACGTCGCGACCAGGCCCCCAACCGATCGTACATGTCCCTGACAATGTCCTGATGATCGGCCGAGGCCCCCAGATCGTTCAACTCATCGGGATCATTTTCCAGATCAAAAAGGATGGGCCGGTGATCGGTCTCGAAGTGGATCAACTTCCATTGTCGCGTCGCAACCATGTAGACCATGGCCTGATCCGGCGATGCACCCAGAAGAGCAGCCTCGTTGTTTGTTGTATAGTCCACCTCGCAAAAAACCGCCTCGCGCGCCGTATCTGTCGAGTTACCGTGCAGGATCGGTAGCAAGGACTCACCTTCGAGGATGTGATCCGCCACGTCGCCCCCGGCGATTTCCAGGAAAGTGGGTGCAAGATCGATGCTTTCGACCAGCGCGTCGCATACCATTCCGCGCGATGCATCCGCCTCGGGAGAAGGATCGTAGATGATCAACGGCACCCGGATCGATGTCTCGTAGAAGAATGACTTCTCGCCCAGCCAGTGATCACCAAGAAAATCGCCGTGGTCCGAGGTCAGCACGATCATCGTGTCTTCCATACGTCCGGTTTCTTCCAGCCAGTTGAACAACACGCCCATCTGATCGTCGACCTGTTTGATCAGGCCCATATAGGCGGGCACCACGGTGTTGCGCACCTCATCCCGCAAAAATGCCTGACTGACGCGGCTTTGCATGAAGGCATCCAGCACGGGGTGGGGGTTTTCACGTTCGGCTTCGGACCGCGCGGCAGGAAGAACATGTTCAGGCCCGTACATATCGTTGTAAGGGGCCGGAACGATGTACGGCCAATGCGGCTTGATATAACTCAGATGGCAGCACCACGGGTCTTTTGCTTGCTGGATGAAATCCATACCCCTTTTTGTCAGGTAAGGCGTTTCGCTGTCGTCTTCGGCAATATTGGCGGCCCGAGAAGCATTCTTCATGAACCACCCCGACAGGACATTCCCTTCATCGTCGATGCCCGAGTTGGCATGGTCGTGCCAGGGATTGTCAGCCTCATAGCCTGAGGCCTTTAAATAGGCATTGTACTTCAGCGCGCCATCGGGGTCGTAGAACCCCTTGGGTCCTTCCGGACGCATCCCATCATCACGTTCGAAAACGTCAAACCCGCATTCGGCGATCCGCGCGCCGATCACAGTGTCTTTGCTGATCCCCAGACGCTCCATCCCCTCGACGTCCGCAGACATATGCGTCTTGCCGACCAGCCAGCATCCCATCCCCGCATTTCTCAGGTGATCGCCAAGTGTTACCTCTCCCACTTTCAAAGGGATGTTATTCCAGGTCGCCCCGTGGCTGTGGGCATAGCGCCCGGTATAAAAGCACATCCGGGAAGAGCCGCAGATCGGGGACTGGATATAGGCCCGGGTGAACCTGACGCCCATGCTGGCCAGACGATCGATATGAGGGGTGTGCAGATGAGGATGCCCGTAACAGCTCAGGTAATCCCAGCGTAGCTGGTCAAACATGATGAACAGTATGTTTTTGGCCTTGGGCATTTGCGTCTCCGTCTTCTGGACCCCACATGAGGGGCTCTCAGGTGGTTCAGGGCGAGCCTTTCCACATTCGTCGCACTTTGCACCGCAATTCGCCCAACATCAAAGCTGTATCCACGTCGCCTTGAGGTTTTCATACTTCTCCAGCGCATGCAGCGACTTGTCGGACCCGTTACCCGATTGCCGGACCCCGCCCAACGGCGACGTGATATCCGAGCCCGAAAAACAATTGACGTGCACCTGCCCCGATTTGATCTGCCGCGACAATCGGTGCGCCCGTGACAGGTTGGACGTCCAGACGGCAGATGAAAGCCCGAATACCGTTTCGTTGGCGATCCTGATTGCCTCTTCCTCGGTGTCAAAGCTCCGGGCAGCCAGCACCGGGCCGAAAACCTCGTTTTGCACGATGCTCATGTCTGGCGTCACGTCCCGCAGAACGGTGGGTTGATGATAGAAGCCTCCGCTTTCGGGGAGCAAAGCATTGCCACCGGCACACAAATCCGCCCCTTCGGAAAGCGCCAATTCCACGGCCTTTTCGGTTTTTTTCAACTGCGCTGCATTGGCCAGCGCGCCGGTCGTGTACTCAAGCTTCAAAGGGTGACCGACTTTCAATGCTTCGGCATGTGCGCAGACCATCCCAAGAAACTCGTCATACACGGATCGTTCCACGGCCAGGCGTGAGGCCGCGACACAAACCTGTCCGTTGTTGCGAAAGATCGAAGCCGCCGTTTGGGCAGCCGCGACCTCAAGATCGGGCGCGTCCGAGAAAACCAGATTGGGTGATTTTCCTCCGAGCTCAAGATAGACCCGCTTGAGGTTGGATCGTCCAGAATACTCCATCAGTTTCCGGCCGACGACACCCGAACCGGTGAAGGCAATAACATCGACGTCCATATGCAGACCCAGCGCCTCACCCACAACCGGGCCGCGACCGTTTACAAGGTTCAAAACACCCGGCGGCATCCCGGCCTCATGCGCCAGTTCCACGAATTTCGTCGTCGACAGGCACGCGTCCTCCGAAGGCTTGATCACCACGGAATTCCCCGCAGCCAATGCAGGCGCGACCTTCCACGCGCCGATCATCAACGGGAAGTTCCAAGGAATGATCACACCAACGACGCCGACAGGTTCCTTATGGATCAGTGACAACACATCCGGACCGGTCGGAGTAATCTCGCCCGCTCGCTTGTCGATAGCCTCGGCATAATAGCGGATCGTGGCTGCCGCGGACAAAGGCTCTCCCTTTAGTGCCATGCGGATATCCGTACCGTTATCCCGAACACCAAGTACAGCGATGTCCAGCGCTTTGGCCTCGATCAGATCCGCCCAGTTCAGGAGCACTTTCTTGCGCACCGCCAGAGGCATTGCCGCCCATACGCCCGCCTCAAAGCTCTGACGCGCGGCGGCCACGGCGCTATCGACATCCGTTGCGCTGCTGTCCGCCAGTGCGCTGAAAGGTCTGCCGTCAATCGGGCTGGTGATCTCAAGCTCTTGCCCGTTGGCTGCCGCTCTGGCCTGACCATTTATGATGTTCAATGCCTTCGAGGCCGGTGCTTGCGCAATGTCGTCAATGTACGTCTGATCCAGTTGGGTCATGCCAGATCCTTTGTCTGTATCGGGCGTCAAAAATCCGCCCAGCCTTCGGTGGCTTTTTCCGCTGATTGCCCAGGGAACAGAACCTGCAGCCTTGCATAGGCTGCGTCGACTTCACCTGCTTCAGCGCGAATTGTGTGAATCGGAATCGTTCGCTCATAGGCAGAGCCCGTCGTCGGGAAAACCTGATCGATTGCAAGCAATTCGGTACGTCGAAACCGGCACAGGTGTTTGAAGACAGCGCGAACCACGTTTTCATCATATTGCGCGTCACGCGCGTCTTCGTCTTCCAGCCCGTTCCAGCGGTTATACAGCCTGCGCGATGCAAGCCAGAGGTCGCGAACAATGTAGGGCGGCGCGTCCTTTTCTTCGTGCGCGTTGCGGGGGTTGGAAAACGTTTCGGCCCGAAATCCTTCAATTTTCTGACGTAATGCGTTCGTCGGGACGGGTACCAGGACAATGGTCTGATCTGACGACAACAGGTCCTCGATTGCGTCGTTTTCTTTGTGCAAAAGCTCGATAAAACGCCCACCAATAACGGGAAGCTCGATGACCACAAGGTGTTTCGGGTCCGGATGCGTTTCCTGCCATTTTTGCAAGCCCTGACGCACCCACAAGCCAACAGCCTTTCGCACACCGGGGTGAGTGAGGTTGTCGATTTCAGGATAAAACGCCAGCCATTTCGATTTTTCGAAGGCCTGCCGGGCGTCGTCCCACTGCATCGTGTGGACAGCACGACCAGCTTCCCCCGCAAGAATTGTAAGCTGCTGGAACAGCAGGCTTTTCCCGGTCCCCGGCAATCCCGCGATGAACACGACGCGGGATTTGGCCGCCGCGTTCAGCGTCCGGCGCAAATCCGACCCGTCAGGTATTATACAGTTGCTCAATCCGGATCTCCTCAGCGGAATTGATCGACACTTGGCATGTCGTCAAAGGGCACCTCGATCACTGTGGGCACGTCGTCCGTTGCGATGCCCCGCGCAATCGCAGACCGCAGTTCGGCCGCGTTGGTTGCCCGCATGGCCTGCGCGCCAAAGCTCTCGACCATGCGGCAGAAATCAGGATTGACCAGATCAGTTGCGATGACACGGCCGCCATAATTATTTCTTTGCATCTGCTGCACATTGCCGAACTGATTGTTGTTGAACAACACCGTCACCAGCGGAATCTTATGCTGTACTGCGGTTGCCAGCTCTTGCACGCCGAACATGAAACCACCGTCACCTGTGATCGAGATCACGGGCACATCCGGGCGGGCCACTTTGACGCCCAGCGCAGTTGGGAAACCGTAACCCAGCGTGCCCTGATACCCGGTCGAGATATAGGTGCGCGGGTTGTAGACCGGATAGACGATGCGGCTGGCAAAGCCCACCTGTGTCAGCTCGTCGACAAAAACCCCCTCTTCTTCCAACTCTTCCCGAATGACATTCAGATAGGTGATCTGCGGTTCGAGTATGGCGGAGCGTTTCGCCCAATCCGCCTTGGCCTCAAGCAGCTCATCCTGACGAGAGGCGCGCCCGCGATTGTGGTGTTCAAGCCGCTCCAACAGGAATGGCACTGCGGTTTCGGCGCGCGAAGTAACTGCGATTTTTGGGTGCGCAAAAAGCTCGTGAGTATTGGGGTCGGTATCAATCCGGATAATATCCGGTTGATGCCCCTTGACCCATTTGCCCATCGGCACCCGCATGTTGCTGCCGATTGAAAGAACCACATCCGCCTTGTCCCACAGGGGCCGGGCCGCGGGCAGATGCAGCGAATACGGGCTGCGTGCATCCACAATCCCCATCCCGGTCCGGTAGCCCACAACAGGCGCCTGCAATGCTTCGGCGAGCCTACGAACAGCCGGGCTGGCGTCCATTGCTCCGCTGCCGACAAAGATCATCGGTGTTTCCGCCTGTCCTAACAGCGCGGCAGCCCGGTCCAGTGCCTCTTCATCCAGCGGTGGAATATCGGGTTCTGCCGATTTCTGGTTCAGGTCAACGGGCCCTTGCGCGGCCAGAATATCCATCGGTATTTCCAAGCCGACCGGCCGAGGGCGGCCGGATTCGATCTGGCGAAACGCCTCGTTGATCAGAACGGGAATACTTGCGGGATCATTGGCCCTTGCCGCCCATTTTGTCAGGTTGCCAAGGATTTGCAGTTGCCCCTCGATCTCGTGCAACTCACCCATCTTCTTACCGATCTTGTGCGATGAGATTTGTCCGGTCAGGCAGAAAACCTTGGCGTTCAGTGCATATGCGGTGGACAGGGCGGCAGTTGCGTTCAGCAATCCCGGCCCCGGAACAACGTTGAAAACCGATTTGTCCCCCGTCGCCAGCGATGCGCCTAGCGCCATATAGGCCGCGCCCTGTTCGTGCCTTGTATGAATGATCCGGAACTTCGAACGATGGTCGTAGAATGCATTATACAACCAGTCGTTCTGCACACCTGGCAGACCAAACACTGTTTTCACTCCGTGATTGTGGAGCGAGAGAACAGCCGCTTCACCGCCTGTCATAACCTGCGTCATATTTCTGTTCCCAAAACTGATTGCAGCGCAGCCAGCAGCCGCTTGTTGTCTTCGGGTTTGCCCACCGTAGCTCGGATATGATTGGGCAGGTTGAACGCGGGCCGGACCATGACTGCCTGCTGGACCAAAGCTTTCGTAAGGCTATCTGCATCATGACCAGCGGGGCATCGGAACATCACGAAATTGGCCTGACTTGGCGTCGTCTGCAACCCAAGCGCCTCGAGAGCCTTTGCCAGTTTTGGACGTTCGGCGTGGTTGTTCTCAACGGTTCGAGTAAGATGCTCCGCATCGCCCAACGCCGCGATTGCCGCTGCCATGCCGGCCGAGTTTATGTGAAACGACCGTTTCAGGCGCTGAATTCTGGCGACCATTTCAGGACGGGCAATCCCATACCCAAGGCGCATTCCAGCCAGCCCGTAGGCCTTGGAAAAACTATGCACAATGACGATATTGCGCCCGTTTTTGACGTGACGACTTGCGTCCGGCAACCCCTGATCAGTGGCGAACTGGTAATAGACCTCGTCATAGATCAGGGTCACGTGGTCGGGCAGCCTGTCGATGACAGCGGTCAAAGTATCCTCCCCAAACCACGTGCCGGTAGGGTTGTTCGGATTACACAGATAAACCAAACGGGTCTCGGGCGTGACTGCGTCCAGAAGGCCGTCAACATCGACTGCATAGTTCTTGCCGACAAGCTCGACCATGCGAACCGTTGCGGCCTTCTTATTCAAGGATGCCGCGTAAGCTCCGAAACAAGGGGGGCAAATGATGGCTTCCGCGCCATCCGCAAGGATCGCATCTTCGATCAGGGACAGAACTTCGACACCGCTGTTCGCTGCGAAAAAGTGCTGGGGGGTCAGGCCCCGCCCATGAAACTCCGCCAGCGCCTCGCAAAGCGCGGAGTCATTGCGCTCGGGGTACAGGTTGGCCTCTTCAATCGTGGCAAGCGCCGCTGAGACGGCTTTGGGTGATGGGCCAAACGGGTTCTCGTTTGACGATAGCTTGGTAACCGGCTTCCCGTCAGTTAGCGTTGCTACCTCTTTGGCCGACAAGCCCGCCTTGTATTCCGTTGATGTTACATCATTCATTCCGTACGGCGTCCTCTGTTCATGACCGGCGCATGTTTCCATTGGTTGCGAAACTAACATATCGATACACTCCATTCTGTCCCCCGCAGCAGGGGACATGGCCTGCTTTCGACTGCTCGCTTGCGCCTGTCGCGTTGCCATCGCCCAAGAACTTCCGCATCATGAATTCATGTCACTCGAAACCATCTTCAGCGGAAAAGAATCGCAGGAATTTCTGGAAATTCTGGCGCCCTGCCTGTCGACGGCTGGCACGGCGGAATTCAATGTTCATTTCCTTGATCTGATCGAGCGCGTCGTCAAAGCCGACCAATGCCTGATCTTTTCCTACAAACACGATCGCCCCCACTGTTACCTGTCGTTCAGCAAGAGACAAAAACAATCGGCAACAAACATCGCTCAGAAGTATTTGCGCGGGGAATATGCCGATGATCCGGTGCTGGAAGAAGTTCAGTTGGTCAAGCAGGATAGAAAGATGCGCGTCCTCACTCTGAACGAGGTTCGGGATCGGATGCCGGATTCCTATTTCCAGAACTTTTTCACAAAAACAGGCATAGCGGACAAAATTTCGGTCCTGTGTTGTGACGGAGACGAAGTGCTGGGGATGAGTTTCTACCGTTTTCAGGAAAACGGACACTTTGGTATCAGCGAAGACAACTTGCGTCGCGATTTCTGGACACTGGTTTCGAAGATCGCCTTGCTGCATTACTCCGCCGGTCAACCAGTGCAGCTAAGGAGCCCCCTCAATTCACTATCAGCCCGCGAGAAGGACATCTGCGAAGGTATTCTAATGGGGAAAACCACCGACACTATCGCGTGGGAGCTGAACCTGGCCGCAAGCACGATCAATACTTACCGAAAGCGGGCTTACGGAAAACTGGGCGTCAACTCAAAATCAGCACTGTTCGAATTGTGCAACCCGGGAAATTGAGCATTTGACCCGAGAATGCGCACTGCAAGAAAGCTCCTCTGTTTTAAGAGCTTCTCGGACAAAATCAGCTTTTGGCGATCCACGGGCTTAGCAGGATCGCAACCATTCGCCAGCAAGAGTGGCTCAGGCATTATTTCGACCGGGAATGCCTCAACCTGCAGAGCCTTTCAAACCGTCCCGCGCCCTTTGGGCTGACTGTCGGATACTGCGTGCGAGAGCCGTGACGTCGATCTCGGTTGCAACAAAAGTTGCGCCTTGATCGACGTAAGCCCGCTGTTGAGCCGGATCGAGTGTTATTATACCTGCCGCTTTCCCCGCGGCGGCAATCTTGCGAATACTGTCCAGAATTACCTGCTGAACCTCTGCAGCATCAGATTGACCGAGATACCCCATATCGGCGGCCAAATCTGCCGGGCCGATGAACACACCATCTATCCCATCAATGGTCAGGATCTCATCCAAAGCCGCCATACCCGCACGGTTTTCGACTTGCACCAGCAGGCAGATTTCATCATCCGCTGTCGTCACGTAGTCGTCTATCTCACCAAATCGCGACGCGCGCGCCAACGAGGCCCCCACCCCACGGACGCCCTGTGGTGGATAAGTCACGTCGCGCACCAGGGCACGCGCCTGTTCAGCGCTTTCGACCATGGGGATCAGCACTGTTTGAACCCCAACATCCAGAAGCTGCTTTATGATCCGGGTGTCCCCTATGGGCGCTCGCACGGCCGCGTGACTAGGGTAAGCGGCCAGAACCTGCAACTGAGCCGTGATCGACCGCAGGTCATTCGGCGCATGCTCACCATCGATCAAAAGCCAATCGAAACCGGCCGTCGCCGAGATTTCCGCTGCATAAGGATCTGCCAGACCGAGCCAGCACCCCAATTGCAGTTCGCCCCGCTTCAGAGCAGCCTTCAAAGGATTATGTGGTGCAGGCATGTTGACCTCGTTCAAGATTGATAGCGTCAGCGCCTAAAACAGCATCCAGCAAGTCGGATGAGGCAAACGGACAATACGATGTGAACGGCGTAGCTCATTGTCCGCAAGGCACAATTTCTTGCGCAAAATAGTTGTCACTTTCGGCCTAAGCGTACAACCCGCATGCACGAAAATGAGCTTGTCATTCAAACTCGAACCAAAATCCTGACGCCCGGTCAAGCCCGAGGAAACGAGGTTTCATCATCAATGGTGTTGCAACTTTCGGTTTGATTTGGATTATCAAGGGCATGATGGCCGAAAAACTCGGCCACCCGCATTCTCTGCGGCAAACAAAAAACTGGGGAGACCAAGATGACTTTGAAACACCTGATGATCGCGGCAAGCGCGACTGCGCTACTTGCGGCGGGCGCTTCGGCGGAAACGCTGCGCTGGGCACGTGCCGGTGACGCGTTGACGCTTGACCCGCACGCGCAGAATGAAGGTCCAACTTCGGCGTTGGCCCACCAGATCATGGAACCGCTGGTCATGCGCGACATGACCGGAGCCATGGTGCCTGCGCTGGCCACAGAATGGGGACCATCCGAAGACAACCCGAATGTCTGGGTATTCAAACTGCGCGAGGGCGTCACCTTCCATGACGGCGCTGAGTTTGACAGTGAAGACGTGGTATTCTCGCTGAACCGCGCGATGACGCCGGATTCCGACTACAAGGAACTGCTTGCTTCAGTGAAAGAGGTCCGCGCACCGGACAAATACACTGTTGAAATCGAAACCGATGGTCCGAACCCCATCATGCCCAACAACCTGACCAACATGTTCATGATGGACAAAGGCTGGGCCGAGGCCAACAACGCGGTCAAGGTTCAGGACTATGAGGGTGGCGAAGACACTTTTGCCGCCAAGAACGCAAACGGAACCGGCCCTTACAAGCTGGTCAGCCGCGAACCCGACGTGAAGACGGTTCTGTCCGTGAACGAAAACTATTGGGGCAAAGACGAGTTCCCAATGCAGGTGACCGAGATCGTCTACACCCCGATCCAGAACGCGGCGACCCGCGTTGCAGCGTTGCTGTCGGGTGAGGTGGACTTTATCCAGGACGTACCGGTTCAGGACCTGGAGCGCGTTGCAAGTACGGACGGGCTGGATGTACGCACTGCACCGCAGAACCGCGTGATCTTTTTCGGGATGAACATGGGGGACGCCGATTTGTCGTCGGACAATGTCGATGGCAAGAACCCGCTGTCGGATGTGCGAGTGCGTCAGGCCATGTCCAAGGCCATCAACCGCGATGCGATCAAACAGGTCGTGATGCGCGGACAGTCGGCACCAGCAGGTATGATCTCACCGCCGTTTGTGAACGGATGGGATGCCGATATGGATGCTTCGTCGTCGACGGATATCGAAGGTGCCAAGGCACTAATGGCCGAAGCTGGTTATCCCGATGGGTTCTCGATCACATTGAACTGCCCGAATGATCGCTACATCAATGACGAGGCGATCTGTCAGGCGGCAGTCGGTATGTTGGCCCAGATTGGGATCGCGGTGAATCTGGATGCCAAACCGAAAGCTCAGCATTTCCCGCTGATCAACAATCTGGAAACCGACTTCTACATGCTGGGCTGGGGCGTTCCGACCTATGATTCAGAGTACATTTTCAACTTCCTGGTTCATACCAAGGGTGAAAAGTACGGCTCGTGGAACGGTACGCGTTACAGCAACCCGGATCTGGATTCCAAGATTGTCGCTCTGGCGTCCGAGACCGATCTTCCGGCGCGTGACAAGCAGATCGCAGATATCTGGCAAGTTGTTCAGGATGAACAGCTTTACATCCCAATCCACCATCAGGTTCTGAATTGGGGCATGAAGTCGAATGTCGGCACAGGCGTCGCTCCGGATGACACTGCCAAGTTCAAGTATTTCACACTGAACTGACAATCACCGAGTTGATGAAACAGGGCGCGAATTCGCGCCCTGTTTTTTTTGATCCCGGTCACGCCCCCGTGATCTCAGCGTGAGAATTCCTTTACGCGGCGCTGAAAAAGCCAGAAGGTTCGGGGACAAACAGGGAGTTTTCGCCATGATCCTCAGGAACAGCGTCGTTGGTCTTGCCATGCTGGTGGCAGGGGCTGCGCAGGCCGCCGAGTTCAAATGGGCATCAACCACCGATCCACAAACAATGGACCCGCACGCGGTCAACTCCGCTGCGGTTCTGGGATTTCTCAACAATGTCTACGAAGGATTGGTTCGCCGCGGCAAGGATATGACCGTCGAGCCTGCACTGGCCGTCAGTTGGGAGCCCATCGGTGACGGCGAAGGCTGGCGGTTCAGGCTGCGCGAGGGAATTACTTTTCACGATGGAAGCAGCTTTGACGCTCAGGACGTCCTGTTCAGCTATCAGCGCGCGTCCAGCGAAGCGGCGGACACCCGCAGTTGGTTTGCCCCGATCAGCGAGGTGAAGGTTGTCGACGACTATACCGTCGATTTCATGACAACTGCGCCCAATCCCCTTTTCCCGTCTTCGATCGCCAATTGGATGATCATGGATCAGGGCTGGACCGAAGCGAATGATGCCGTGGTCCCTGACAAGGAAACCGGCAATTACGCGACCATCAACGCAAACGGCACCGGAGCCTTCAAAGTCACCGCGCGCGAACCCGGGCTCAAAACCGTGCTCGAACCCTTTGAGGGTTGGTGGGGAGAACCCGAGCACAACATCACCCGAGCCGAATTCAATCCGATCCAGAACCCGGCAACGGCGGTGGCAGCCCTGTTGTCCGGTGACGTGGACATGATTAATCCGGTTCCCATTCAGGACGTTGCCCGACTGAAAGGTAATGCCGATGTCAACGTCATTCAGGGCATCGAAGCACGCGTAATCATGCTTGGTTTTGACCACGATGCCGAGGCGTTGAAATATACTGCTGACGCCGGCAAACCGAACCCGTTCCGTGACCCGCGCGTTCGGCAGGCAGTGGCGCAGGCCATCAATGTCGATGCCATACTGGCCACCATCATGCGTGGGAGTGCCGCGCCTGCGTCGCAACTCGTCAGCCCGGCAATGAGCGGGTATTCATCGGCCAATGCCGCACGTCCCGCATTTGACCCCGAAGCGGCGAAATCTTTGCTGGCAGAGGCGGGCTATGCCGACGGGTTTTCGTTCGGATTGAAATGCCCGAACGACCGGTATCTGAATGATGAGGCCGTCTGTCAGGCCGTGGTTGGTATGCTGGCTCAGATCGGGATAACCGCAGAACTGGAGGCAATGCCGGTCCGGAATTACTGGCCCGAGCTGCGCGAGGACAACTACGACATGTACCTGCTGGGCTGGAGTCCGGGGACCTTTGACGCCGAACATCCTGTGCGCTTTCTGGTTGCGACCCCCAATGAAGAGAAGAAACTCGGCAGCTGGAATTTCGGTGGCTTCTCGAACGAGCGGATCGACGAGCTGTTGCCGATGATCCAGTCCGAACTGGATGCAGATAAGCGACAGGCCATGCTGGACGAAGCGGCCCGGATCATTCAGGACGAGCAGGCTTATGTTCCCATGTACGTTCAGCCTCTGGTCTGGGGGACACGCGGCAATATCGAACTGACGCAACGCCCGGACAACTTTTTGATCCTGCGCTGGGTCACGGTGAACTGATCCGATGGGACTGATGATCGCGGGCGTTTATCACATCGAAGACCCCGCCCCTGACACGCAGCTTGACGGCGAATACCGCCGTCAGGCTTCGACCATCCGCCACCCGCTGCCCGAAGGCCCGTATGAAACGGGCCGCTTCCATCTTTATGCGGCATGGAACTGCCCGTGGGCTCACCGGGTTCTTCTGACGCGCGCCGTTAAGGGCTTGGAGGACCTGATTACCGTGGCCTATGCCAACCCTCGTCGCACAGCGGATGGTTGGGTGTTCTCGGAAGGTGCCGACGGGCTGTTCGACGCAACAGCCCTGCATCAAGTCTATACCCGCGTTGATCCAGCCTATACAGGACGGATCACCGTGCCGTTGCTTTGGGACCGGATTGAAAACAAAGCCGTTTCAAATGAATCTTCAGATCTGGTCCGTGCGCTGGGAACGCTACCCAATTTCGGGCCGAACCTGGCTCCTGTTGACATGTTGCCAATGATCGAAAGCTGGAATGCCAAAATCTACCCGCGCCTCAACAACGGGGTTTACAGGGCCGGTTTCGCACGAACCCAAACCGCCTATGAGGCCGGCGTTCGGGACGTGTTCGAAATGTTGGATGAGTTGGAAACGCATCTTGCCGAACACCGATTTCTGTGCGGAGACATCCTGACTGAAGCAGACTTGCGTTTGTTCCCGACCCTCGCACGGTTCGATGTCGCCTATCATTATGCGTTCAAATGCAACCTGCGCCGGTTGACCGACTATCCAAACCTATGGGGATATGCGCGTGATCTGTATGCCCGGCCGGAGATTGCCCGAACCGTCAAGTTCGACATCTATAAAGCGGGTTACTTTTCTCAGTCGGAACTACGCAATCCGCTGGGCATCGTACCGCTGGGGCCCGACGTCAACTGGGACACGCCACATAATCGTGGATCATGAGTTATGCTGATGTCTTGACCGCCCGGTCGGTGAAAGCATAGACAGACGGACCAACGAGGAAGAAGAATGTTCGCATATATCATCCGCAGAATGTTCCAGTCCGTGATCGTGCTGTTGGTCGTGGGCTTGGTGGCATTTTCGATGTTTCGCTTTGTCGGCGATCCGATTGACAACATGCTTGGGCAGGAACGTACGCAGGCCGACATAGACCGGCTGCGAACCGAACTTGGCCTGGATCAACCCTTTCCGGTCCAGTACTTCAAGTTTCTGCAAGGCGCGGTTCAGGGGAATTTCGGCGTCTCTTACCGGCAAGGCCGCCCGGTTTCCACGATTATCGCCGAACGCGCCCCTGCAACACTGGAGCTGGCATTTGTGTCGGGATTTCTGGCCATCACGATGGGCATTGCTCTGGGCGTCTTCACCGCCATACGACGACAAGGTGTTGCAGCAAATATCATCATGACGGTCAGTCTGATCGGGGTCTCGCTACCCACGTTCCTGATCGGTATCTTGTTGATCTACATCTTCTCGGTCGAGCTTGACCTGTTGCCAAGTTTCGGTAGGGGTGAGACCGTGATGATCGGCAATTGGTCTACCGGGTTCCTGACCGCATCCGGCCTTAAGGCGCTGATTCTGCCGGCAATTACACTCGGCCTGTATCAAATGACGCTGATCATGCGGTTGGTGAGATCCGAAATGCTCGAAGTATTGCGCGCCGATTATGTCCGCTTTGCCCGCGCGCGCGGACTGTCGGACCGGGTGATCAACTTCCGCCACGCGCTGAAGAACACTCTGGTGCCCGTGATCACCATTACGGGCCTTCAACTTGGCTCGATCATCGCCTTTGCCATCATCACCGAGACAGTATTCCAGTGGCCCGGTGTCGGGTTGCTGTTCATCAACGCAATTCAGTTCGTCGATATCCCTGTGATGGCCGCATATCTGATGCTGATCTCGGTGATGTTCGTAACGATCAATCTGATCGTCGATCTTCTGTACTATGCCATTGACCCGCGCCTGCGTGTCGACGCGAGGGCCACATGACCGATATCACAGAAACCCAAAAGGCTGCGCCCAAATCGCGCTTTGCCAAGTTCTGGGACAGCGATTTCGCATGGTCCTACCGCCACTCGCCTGTGGCAATCGTCGCCTCACTGGTGGTGGTGATCCTTGTTCTTGCTGCGATTTTCGCGCCGCTGATTGCGCCCTATAACCCGTTCGACCCGGCGACCCTGAACCTGATGAACGGCTTTACCCCACCTGGTACGCCGAATGCCTTCACGCAGGATACGTTCCTGCTGGGCACCGATGATCAGGGGCGCGATGTGTTCTCGACCATACTTTATGGAATGCGGATATCGCTTTTCGTAGGTGCGTCCGCAGTGCTGCTCGCCATGATCATCGGAGTGGTACTCGGGCTTGTGGCCGCCTATTTCGGCGGCTGGATCGAGACGCTGATCATGCGCATCGCGGATGTGCAGCTGACCTTCCCGGCCATACTGGTGGCGATGCTCATCTTCGGGATCGCCAAGGGCGTGACCCCGCCGGAATACCGTGACGAGATGGCCATATACGTGCTGATAATCGCGATCGCCCTGTCCGACTGGGTGCAATTCGCGCGCGTCGTACGCGGTGCAGCGCTGGTCGAAAAGAACAAGGAATACGTGCAAGCCGCGCGCCTGATCGGGCGCGGGTCAGTCCCTATCATGTTCCGGCACATCCTGCCCAACGTCCTGAGTCCGGTGCTGGTGATCGCCACGATCTCACTGGCGCTGGCAATTATTGCCGAGGCGACGCTCAGCTTCCTTGGCGTGGGGGCTCCTCCGACCCAGCCGTCACTGGGCACGCTCATCCGCATCGGTCAGGGTTTCCTGTTCTCGGGTGAGTGGTGGATCCTGTTCTTCCCGGCCTGCACGCTGCTGGCCCTTGCCCTGTCGGTCAACCTGCTGGGTGACTGGCTGCGCGATGCGCTGAATCCCAAACTACGGTGACGTTGATGAGCCTTCTTACAATCCAGAACCTCACCGTTGAGTTTCCGACCCGCCGCAAGCTTTTTACGGCAGTGGATCACGCGGATCTTTCCGTAGAACCCGGTGAAATCCACGGGCTGGTCGGTGAATCCGGTGCCGGTAAATCCACCATTGGGGCGGCGGTCATGGGCCTGCTGGATCGCCCCGGTCGTATCGCCAGCGGCGAGATCAAACTGGGCGGAGAGCAGATCAGCGGGCTTGATGCCGAGGCAATGCGGGGTTTGCGCGGCAAGAAAATCTCGATGATCTTTCAGGACCCTCTGACTTCGCTGAACCCGCTTTTCACTGTGCGCGAGCAACTGACCGAAACGATCCAGGCTCATCTGGGTGGTTCCGAAGCAGAGGCCAATGATCGGGCCCGGGCGCTGATCGATCGGGTTGGCATCCCCGACCCGGACACGCGGCTGGACCAGTACCCGCACCAGTTCTCGGGCGGGATGCGACAGAGGGTGGTCATCGCGCTGGCGCTTTGCACCGAACCCGATGTGATTATCGCGGACGAACCGACAACAGCGCTGGACGTATCCGTGCAGGCGCAAATCCTGGACCTGATCAAGGAGTTGGCACGCGAGCGTCAGGTGGGCGTCATTCTGATCACCCATGACATGGGCGTGATCGCGGACACAACGGATCGGGTTACCGTAATGTATGACGGCAAGGTGGTAGAAAGCGGCCCTACCTCACGGGTCATGGGCCGCCCCGATCATCCCTACACCAAGTCGTTGATCGCTGCGGTACCGCGTCCGACGCTGAAACTGCATCGCTTCCCGCAGATCAGCTATGGCGGTCGCGAAACCCGTTTCGCCATCGAGGATATGGCGCGTCATTGGCCCAAGGTGAAAAACGATACAACCAAGCCGGTATTCGAAATCCGCAACATCTCGAAACACTTCTTGCAACGCCGTGGCCTGCTGCCGTGGGATCGCACTTATTTCACCGCCGTGGACAATGTCAGTTTTGACATTCAGGCCGGCGAAGTCTTCGGCGTTGTCGGGGAATCGGGGTCCGGAAAATCAACGGTCGCGCGCATGATTGCCGGGCTTTATCCGGTCGACGGGGGTACCATTACCTTTGACGGTAAAGTGGTCAGCGACCTGAGCGACAAAGCCGGTCTGGACGCCTATCGCAAGAACATCCAGATGATCTTTCAGGATCCGTATTCCTCGCTGAACCCGCGCATGCGAGTCGACGATATCGTGGCTGAGCCAATCCGCCATCATCGCCTGATGCAGGGCAGCGATGTGAAACGCCGCGTGGATGAGTTGCTGGATCAGGTCGGGCTGGGCTCCGAGGCCGGTTTGAAATATCCGCACGAATTTTCGGGCGGCCAACGGCAACGGATTTCGATTGCCCGTGCGCTGGCGACACAGCCGCGGTTTCTGATCTGCGATGAGCCGACCAGTGCGCTGGACGTCTCCATTCAAGCGCAAATTCTGAACATCCTGAAAGACCTGCAGGAACATCTGGGACTGACCATGCTGTTCATCAGCCATGACCTGCCGGTCGTGCGCCAGATGTGCGATCGGGTTGCGGTTATGAAGCAAGGCCAGATGGTCGAAATTCAGAAAACAGATGACCTGTTTGCCAAACCGCAAACGGAATACGCCCAAGAGCTGCTGACCCTGATGCCAAAACTCGATGACCTTTCGGTAGAAGGCCTGGGAGTTGAGGCGTAGCTGTAAGGTTCAAAGGGCGCTGCCGGGAGTTTGCCCCACTATTGGGCAGGCTGGGGAACCTAAAAAGTTGGTTTTGTGCAGGCGAACAGAATTGAAAAAGCTTCAATCCATCGCCACAACGGCCGTCAGCTTTTCCCATTGGCTGCGACCAATGGCGTCTTTGGATGCAAGCAGCCAGTAGGTTTCGTGATGGTCCAGCACGTCATCGCTTAATGGTTCCAGAGTTCCGGCTTCAATCTCGCGGGAACACAAGGGCAGTGACGCCAACGCAACTCCCAGCCCTTCCCTGGCCGCTCCGAGCGCGCTCAAAAACGTGTCGAACCGAAGCCGCGACGCGGGTTCAGCGGGGATGCCAAATCGGCTTGTGTAGTCGCTCCAGCCCGGTCGCGGTCCGGTGCAGGAAATGCGCGGCCAACTTTTCCAGTCCCCACCCAACTCTTTCAGCCGCGGCGACGCTACGGGAACCAGGGCCTCTCGATACAAGGGTTGCTTGTAGTCGTGCGGCCAGTTTCCCGCTCCATAGCGGATCTGGATGACATCATCCAGCGAGGCTAACTGGCTGCCAAGAACCAGCGACTGGATGGACAATTTCGCACCCGTTGCCTTTTGAATTTGCGACAGGCGCGGCGTGAGCCAGAGGTCGATGATCGACTGACTGGCCGATATGGTCAGGCTGTCTCGCCCACTCGAAAACAACGCCTCAGAACTTTCCCGCAATTCGGTCAGGGCGGCCTGCACCGGTGGCAACCAGGCTTCGCCTTCAACAGTCAGGGAAATGTTGCGTGCATTTCGAACGAACAGCTTGGACCCCAGGTGTTGTTCCAGATTGCTGATGCGCTGGCTAATGGCCGGCTGCGTCAATCCGGTCTCCCTGCCTGCGGCTGTAAAGCTGCCACATCGGGCGGCGGCTTCGAAGGCGCGTATCCACTCCAGAGGCGGTAGCTGGAACTTTCGATCACTCATTAGCAAAACCGATACATACTGCGGTTATTTCTGATTTGAGTTTATCCGTTCAATGTACAATTTGTAAGACGAACGACGACACGCCACTTCCATAGCTGAGAGAATGATCATGGAAACAGCCGTTGACCCCACAGGCCGCATCCTGACCTTGAAAGAAGGCAATGAACTGATGCGTTTTCACGCGATTTGGTTGCGCGACAATGCTCAGGATCCGGACACGCGGTCGCCGTCCAACGGCCAGCGACTGATCGCGCTGCGCGACATTCCCGGTGACACGCGGATCGCGTCCGCATCCTGCAGTGAAACCGGTGTTGAAATTCGGTTTGAGCCCGAAGGCAAAACAGTCCTGTTTTCCCCCGATTGGTTGCGCGCCCATACATATGACCGCTCCACAGCGAAGAACCGCGGGTGGTGCGCTGAAGATGTCGAACTTTGGGATTGCGGCATCTCGGGCAACGTTCCGACCGGCAAGCTCAGCGCTTTGGAGCAGCACAACGGTGGACTTGCCGAGTGGCTTGAGGGCGCAACCCGATACGGCTTTGCCAAAATCGAGGGCGGTCCAGTAGAAGAAGGCGCCTTGTTTCGCGTGGTCGATCTGTTCGGTTATGTACGTGAAACCAACTATGGCCGCCTGTTCGAAGTTCGGACAGAAGTGAACCCGACGAACCTGGCCTTTACTGGCCTGGGTCTTCAGGCCCACACGGACAACCCCTATCGCGACCCCGCCCCCACGGTGCAGGTTCTGTATTGCCTCGAAAGCACGGCCGAGGGCGGAGAAAACATGGTCGTCGACGGATTTGCCTGCGCCCGTCGCCTGCAAGAGGAAAAACCGGACTATTTCGACGTACTCGCAAATCATTGCGCACGATTCGAATATTCAGGCGAAGACGGCGTCTGCCTGACGTCCCGCCGCCCTTTGATCGAACTTTCGCCGGATGGTGAATTGATCGCAGTGCGGTTCAACAACCGGTCCTTGGCGACGGTGACAGACGTCCCGTTTGACAAGATGGATCTTTGGTACACAGCTTATCGACGCTTGGGTGAAATCATCGACGACCCCAGGATGGAGGTTACCTTCCGGCTTGAGCCGGGCGAAGGCTTTATCGTCGACAACACGCGTGTACTTCATGCGCGCAAGGCGTATTCCGGCACAGGAAAACGTTGGTTGCAGGGCTGTTACGCCGACAAGGACGGATTGCGCTCTACCCGCGATGCCATGCGACGCAACCGGCTGGAGGCAGCACAATGAGCACGCAAGACAAAGACCTGACACCTGAAACCATCGTTGAATTTCTGGGTTCCATTTTTGATCGCCGCGGCGCCGAAGAGTATCTGGGCGAACCCGTCACGATGGGTGAGCACATGCTGCAAGGCGCCACTCTGGCGGAAAAGGCCGGGCACTCAGAGGAAATCGTGGCCGCCGCTCTGTTGCACGACATCGGGCATTTCACCAGTGAATTCGGGACATTCACGATGGAAGACACCGAAGATCGCCATCACGAGGATGCGGGCGCCGAGGTACTGGAACGTTTCTTCCCCTCGGTAATCACGGATTGCGTTCGTTACCACGTGGCGGCAAAGCGCTATTTGTGCGCCACCCGCCCGGAATACCTGCGCCGTTTGTCCGATGCCTCGATCCACTCTCTGAACCTTCAGGGTGGACCAATGAGCGACGACGAAGTCGCGGAGTTCCAGCGCCATCCAAATCTGGAGGCAATCATCGCCGTCCGCTATCTGGATGATGCCGGCAAGCAGAATGGGATGGAGACGCCGGATTTCTGGCACTTCGCTCCAATTCTCCAACGACTGGTGGATCAACGTTGCCGGCCGACAGAGGCATAGCCGCTTCCGCTCGAACCGCTATATCCCATCCGTCCGATCCGGTTGCGTGCAGTGTGTACTTCGCACCTGCACCCAAGTTTACTGGCTTCCGATTGCTTAAATGATGCGCGAAAGGACCTGGGGCCAAATGTCTCGGTCAGCGGCTGTATTGGAGAATACAGTTGTGGTTTTTGGCGTTATCGATAATAAGGCCGGTGAAAAATAGGGATCCTGAGAAAATATCGATAAAATGAAAGACACTACCTTTTCCTGGACTCGCGAGGCCGCGCAGGCCGTGTATGACCTCCCGCTAATGGACCTTCTGTTTCGCGCTCAGACCGTTCACCGCGAGCATTTCGATCCCAATAAGGTTCAGACTTCAAAACTGTTATCGATCAAAACAGGAGGCTGCGCCGAAGATTGCGCCTATTGCTCGCAATCGGCCCGCAACGGCTCGACACTCTCGGCATCCAAACTCATCGAGGTTCAGCGCGTTCTTGCAGAGGCACGCAAAGCCAAGGACGGCGGTGCAACGCGTTTCTGTATGGGCGCGGCGTGGCGCGAGCCCAAGGATCGGGACATGGACGCTCTTGTCGCCATGGTCGAAGGGGTACGCGAGCTTGGTATGGAAACCTGCATGACGCTTGGCATGCTGGACGACAATCAGGTCATCCGGCTGCGCGATGCTGGGCTGGATTACTACAACCACAATATCGACACGTCTGAACGGTATTATTCCGAGGTCATCACCACCCGCACATTTGCCGATCGGATTGACACGATGAACCGTGTGCAGGAAGCGGGGATCAAAGTGTGCTCCGGCGGCATTCTGGGAATGGGTGAAGAGGTTCAGGATCGTGTCGATATGCTCGTGACGCTGGCCAACATGGAGCCAGCTCCGGACTCGGTTCCAATCAACATGCTGATGCCTCAGGAGGGTACGCCCTTGGCCGATGCCACGCCAATCGACCCGATTGATTTCGTGCGCGTGATTGCCACGGCCCGCATCATGATGCCGAAATCATACGTGCGCCTGTCTGCCGGTCGCAGTGACATGAGCGACGAGTTGCAAGCTATGTGCTTCCTGGCCGGGGCAAATTCGATCTTTGTGGGTGAGACCCTGCTGACGGCAGAAAACCCTGAAGAGGATACGGACGCGATCCTGTTCGCCAAGCTCGGAATTGAGGCGGAAACCGCAGCCGATCCATCCTGCGCGGAAGCCGCTGTATGAAGGCTTTGAGCCGCCTACAGTCCATGCTGGAGGCACTGGACAACAGGCATCGGCGCCGCGCCCTTTCACCACGGTGCGGGTTGGATTTCGCGTCCAATGATTATCTGGGGCTGTCGCAATCCCCGCTATTGCAGCAGGCGGCTCGGCACGCACTGGAACAAGGCGTTCCGCTGGGCTCGGGCGGGTCGCGGCTGTTGCGGGGGAACCACCCCGAACACGAAGCGCTGGAGCAGGAGGCCGCCGCGTTCTTCGGTGCCGAAGCTGCTTTGTTCATGGGGGGTGGATTTCAAGCGAACCAGGCGATATTCTCGACCCTTCCGGCTGCCGAAGATTTGATCCTGCACGATGAACTTGTGCATGCCAGTGCGCATGAAGGCATGCGCATCGGCAGGGCTCAGGTGCGCTCGTTTGCCCATAACGATGTGAACGCAGCGCAAAGCGCTATTCGCGATTGGCGGGCCGCTGGTGGTTCAGGTCAAATCTGGATTGCCGTGGAAAGCGTCTATTCCATGGAAGGCGATATGGCGCCTTTGGAAGACCTGTCCAGATTGGCTTGCGATCATGAAGCCATTCTGGTCGTGGACGAAGCGCATTCCACAGGTGTTTTCGGACCGAACGGCAAAGGGCTGGCGCACGGCCTGAATGCCGAGGTGCTGACACTGCACACCTGCGGAAAAGGGCTGGGTGTTTCCGGCGGGCTGGTCTGCGGAGCGCGCGTTATGATCGATACGCTGATCAACCGCGCAAGGCCTTTCATCTTTGCAACGGCCCCTGCCCCATTCTGTGCCGCTCTGGTACGAAGCGTGCTTCGTCAACTGCAATTGGACAACAGCCTGAGCGAGTCTGCACGGTCCCGCATCCGGTACGCTCATCGCGAAGCGCTGCGCCATGGTGTTCCGAAGGGCGCGCTGAACAGTCAGATCATCCCCATCAATCTCGGTGAAGACGCCCCAACAATGGCCACTGCTGCCGCATTGCAGGCCCGGGGCTTCGACGTTCGCGGTATTCGCCCTCCGACCGTGCCGCGCGGCACGTCACGGTTGCGGATATCCATCACGGGCAATGTCGACACCGCCGACATCGCCAATCTGTTTGAAAACCTCGCCCGTCACCGAAAGGAAGCCGCATGGGCGCCGTGATCGTGACTGGCACCGATACCGGGGTCGGAAAAACCGTATTCGCCGCAGGGTTGGCCGCAGCGCTTGGCGCCAGCTATTGGAAGCCCGTGCAGTCCGGCCTTGAAGAAGCTACCGACACCGAAACGGTCACAAATCTTTCCGGTGTCACATCCCTTCCCGAAGCCTACCGGCTTAACATGCCGGCCTCACCGCACCTGTCCGCCGAGGATATGGGGATCGAGATCGACCTGTCGCGGCTCGCCCTGCCACAGGTCGACGGGCCTTTGGTGGTCGAAGGCGCAGGTGGGGTCATGGTGCCGCTGAATCGCGAACACTTTTTCCTCGACGTTTTCGCGCGGTGGCAGGCCCCGATTGTTCTGGTCTCCCGCACGGCACTTGGCACTATCAATCACACAAGCCTGTCGCTGATGGCCTTGCGCAACGCCGGGTGCCCTGTGGCCGGAGTTGCTTTTGTTGGCGACCCGGAACCGGCTGTCGAACAGACAATCGCTCAGATGTGCGAGGTCCGCCACCTGGGCCGACTGCCGCATATCGACAACCTGTCGCGCCGGACCCTGACCGAAGCCTTTGACGCCATCGACGTCGATGCAATCCGGAGCTTCCTGTGACCCCGCTGGAGTTTGACGCCCGCCATCTGTGGCATCCCTACACCAACGTGCTGGATCCGGGTCCGATGCACCTGATAACCGAAGCTGACGGTGCCTGGCTGACACGCGAAGACGGCACGCAGATGATCGACGCGATGTCATCGTGGTGGTGCGCGGTGCATGGGCATCGTCACCCGGCCATTGTTGATGCGATGCAGGACCAACTGGCGCAAATGCCACACGTGATGTTTGGCGGTCTGACGCACCAACCCGCAATCGATCTGGGACGAAAGCTGATCGACCTGCTGCCCGATGGCTTGGATCGCATTTTCTACAGCGACAGCGGCTCGGTCTCGATCGAGGTCGCGTTGAAAATGGCGGTGCAGTACCAGATGGCCATGGGTCGCGCCGACCGAACGCAGTTTGCCACCATCCGCGGTGGCTACCACGGGGACACCTGGAAGGCGATGAGCGTCTGCGACCCCGTCAACGGAATGCACGGGCTATTCAGCGGAGCCCTGTCGATCCAGCACTTCCTGCCGCGCCCGCCCATCTCATTCAATCAGGAATGGTCCGAGGATGCCGTTCTCAATGGCTTGGGCGCACTGGAGGAGCTGTTGGCCGCCAAGGCTGACCGGATAGCTGCCCTGATCCTTGAACCCGTGGTTCAGGGTGCCGGTGGAATGTACTTTTACCACCCGACCTGGCTGCAGCGCGCGCATGAAATGTGCAGGGCGCACGATGTGCTGGTGATCTTTGACGAGATCGCCACCGGGTTCGGACGCACCGGCGAGCTGTTCGCGATGCATCACGCCGACGTTCTGCCAGATATTCTCTGTCTGGGCAAAGCGCTGACGGGCGGGCATATCACCATGGCTGCAACGGTCACTACCGAAACGGTGGCACGTGGAATAGGTGAGAGCGAGGCCTGCGTTCTGATGCATGGCCCAACTTACATGGCCAACCCGCTGGCCTGCGCGGCGGCAAATGCAAGTCTCGGTCAGTTGATCGCAAGAGATTGGCGGGAAGAAGTCAGCGGCATTTCTGAACAGCTTTCGCAGGAACTTGCACCGGCCCGTGCACTACCGGGCGTCGCAGATGTCCGCGTTCTGGGTGCGATCGGCGTGATCGAGATGGAAGAATGGGTCGACCCCTCGGTCGCCCACGGGTTGGCGGGGGACACGGGCGTCTGGCTGCGCCCTTTCGCCAAGAATATCTATTGCATGCCACCATACATCATCACGCCGGATGAACTGAGCCGCGTGACCGCTGCCATGGTCTCGCTGGCGAGGGGCGCGTCGTGAAGTGTCAATGGCTTACCCGTTCCGAAACCCAGGATCTGATCCTGGTGTTCGGAGGTTGGTCTCTTGGCACGACTCCGTTTGCAAACCTTGCGGGCACCGAGGATGTTCTGTTTGTCGACGACTACACTACGCTGGATGATCCACTTCCTGAGCTGAAGCACTATGACCGGGTCCACATCATCGCTTTCTCATTTGGCGTGGCATCAGCTGGGCATTGGTTGGACCAAACGGGTTTTCGCCCGGAAAGCCTGATCGCCGTCAGCGGAACCCTGGTGCCTGCGGATGCGGAACGCGGCATCGCACCGGACGTGATCCAAGCCACAGCGGACAATTTGAGCACAGACAGTTTCGCCAAGTTCTGCCGCCGCGCCGGTCTGGAAGGCACCGTGCCGAACATAGACATTGAGGCAGCCAAGGCCGAACTCGACGCCGTGATCGCGCGCGGCCCGGCCCCTGAACAGAGCTTTGATCGCATCTGGATTCCGCAAAGGGACCGGATCATTCCCACAAAGGCGCAAGAGATCGCGTGGAAGCCGCAACAGCAGGCCATCCGCTTCGTCCCCGGCCCGCATGTCCCGTTTCGCGTCGGGCAAAACTGGGCGGACTGGATCGAATGAACGTCCATCTGACAGAACGCGTTCAGCGCAGCTTTAGCCGCAGCTTTTCCAGCTACCACGAATCTGCGTGCCAACAGGCACGGATTGCCGATCTGCTGGTACAGAAACTTCTGGAATGCGGTGCGCCACGTCATTTTACATCCGCGCTGGAATTCGGTTGTGGCACCGGTCATCTGACACACCGGTTGCGCGAAAGGTTCGGTTTCGACACGCTCACGGTCAATGACCTGTCACCTCACGCCATTGATACAGCCAACATGTTTCAGGCAGATTTTCTGTGCGGTGATGCGAGGACCGTGGAATGGCCTGCCAGGCCCGATCTGGTCGCGTCCGCCTCGATGATCCAATGGCTCTCCGATCCGGCCGCCTTTTTGGCCAAAGCCTCGCACAAACTTGCCCGCGGCGGCTGGTTGGCAGTTTCCGGCTTCGGCCCCGAGCAATACCGAGAGCTTGCTCAGATTGGCTCAGCCGCCAAAGCGCCCGGCCTGTGCAGATCCAAAGACTTGGTCACGGCCGTGAAAGGCGATCTGGAGATCATTGCCACCGGAGAAACCAAGCAGCAGATGCACTTTGCCTCGCCCCGAAAGGTTCTTGAGCACCTGCGGAATACAGGTGTGAACGGGCGCGCGCAAACGACCTGGACCAAGTCCCGCCTCTCGCAGTTCACAAATGAGTATGCCCGGCTGTTTGGCAGCGAATCAGGTGTGTGTTTGACGTATCACCCGGTCTGGATTATCGCCCGCAAGCACGCTTAAGTCGTGCAGCAATCATTCCACCTGTGGATTGAGTTTCAGACCCACTAAGCAGGTTTGCAGTGACCCGACAAGTTTCCTGCAAAACGCTGATCGCGAACGTATTCCGGTGTCGTCCCATAGTGCGCCCGGAATGCCCGCGCCAAAGCTGTTGCAGAAGAAAAGCCCGTTGCCGTCGAAATCTCCCGCTGTGGCATGTCAGTGTGCCGAAGCAGGCTGTGGGCACGCTCCAGACGAAGCTCCCGGTAAGTTGTAAGGAGCTTTTCCCCAGTCTTGCTCAGGAACCGCCGCTGCAACTGGCGCGTGGATGTTCCAAGTGACCTGGACAGATCCGGAATCCTGAGCGGATCTTCAACATTTTTTAGCATTTGCTGGATGGCCATTCTGACCGTCGGATCGGCTCCTGAACGTTGAATCAGACGATTGGCAAGTTGGCTTTCGCATGTCTGCTTCGGCTCGGTCAGGCCAACGTAGCCGCGCAAAGAATCTGCCAGATGCTCACCATGGTCCAGCGCGACGAACTCGGACAACAGCCTCAGAGCACTCAGTTTGGTAGACGCGCTATGCGTGCGACCATCCAAAGATCGTTGGGTGCCCGTTCCGCTGTCGATCAGCCCGACTTCCCGCGCCGCAGCCGAAAAATTTGGGTGAACAGCCGCAACGGTTTCGTTTGCCCGCCCCACGTGGGCCAGCAGCAACACCGCCCCTCCGACGAGAATGGTCCGGGACGACAAATTCATAATCTGGGTGATCCTCGACTTGTCCTGACCAACCGGCGCCCAGTTCTTGTTGATGTCCCCCCAGAAGATTGCAGTGCGACCGGCCCAGTACAAAGGTCCCCCCGGCGGTTCGTCGGCGATCACGCGAAACTTGATGTGGTACGCGTGACCTTCGACAAGTTCATTTAAAGCCCGGTAAAACTCGACAATCATTTCTGCCGACGTTTTTGCCTCGGGATCGGCAACGATTACGTCGATGTTCTGAGTTTTTTCAGGCGAGCCGGAAACAGGACTTTCCAAATGCGCATGGTCGTTTTTGAGGACATAGTGTTTCATTGCTCCTCCACCTGATTGATATGGGCAGCGCTTGGTGCTGATTTGCCCTCTTCCGGTTTCTGACCCCGCCGATTTACCGGCGGGGTATATTGTTTGTGTTGTTTTTATTCTGCGGCGTCTTCGTATTCCGACATTGGGGGGCAGGTGCATACGAGGT
>NZ_JBWVBD010000007.1:0-155644 GCF_057221075.1 Ruegeria sp. HKCCD6647-2
CTTTGACCGCTTGACCAACGTATCGTTTGCGATGACCAACCACGAGGAAAGCCAGCCCTGCCATCTGAAGCTGACCGACCCAGAGATTCCGGTGAAGGTCAACCTGCCCAAGTTCGACGAACCGGCGCAGCGTTATTGCCCGGCGGGCGTATACGAGATGGTCGAGGATGAAGGCGGTCCGCGATTCGTGATCAACTTCCAGAACTGCGTCCACTGCAAGACATGTGACATCAAGGATCCCAGCCAGAACATCACCTGGACCACACCGCAGGGTGGTGACGGGCCGAACTATCCCAACATGTAAGCAAAAACAGGGGCAGTGGCGGGGTCGTGAAGGCTCTGCCATTGCCACTTTCCCGCCAAAGCCCTAGCTTGTCGGACAGACAACGACAACAAGGCAGGCTTTTGGTGTTTTCCCGGGTTCGCGACGCGGCAGTGGCTGCGATTCTCACCTCGACCGTATCTGTATCCGCATTTGCGGATTCCGGCGCCGGAGCGTATCTGGCCGGCAGACAGGCCATCTACGAAAGCGACTACACTGCTGCGGCCCAATATTATGCCCGGGCGCTCAAGTATGATCCGCAGAACGACCAGTTGCAGGAAAGCGTTCTGCTGGCGCGTCTTGCGCTGGGAGACGTCGCCGGGGCCTTGCCGATTGCGCAGACAATCGAAGACCGTGGCTTGCCAAGTCAGGCTGCAAGAATGGCCATTTCGGCAAATCTGATCGTCGGGAACAAGCTGGACGAGCTTTTGGCCCGCGACCCGGAAACGCAAGGCGTAGGCCCCTTGGTTGATGGCTTGATGATAGCTTGGGCCCATATGGGTCAGGGGGCAATGTCCCGCGCAATGGAACAATTTGATTCCGTCGCCACTCAAGAAGGCCTGCGCGAGTTTGCGATGTACCACAAGGCGATGGCGCTGGCTTCGGTCGGCGACTTTGAGGGCGCTGAGGCGGTATTTGCCGCTGATGAGGGGGCAGTGTCGCGCTTCTCGCGCCGGGCAGCACTGGCGCGGACGGAGGTTCTGTCACAGCTTGATCGCAATGAAGAGGCGCTGCAGTTTCTGGATGAAGTTTTCTCTGCCGGCAGCGATCCATTCATCGAAGACTATGTTGCCCGTCTGCAGGCTGGTGAAACGTTGCCGTTCACGCATGTCCGGTCCGCCCAGGACGGAATGGCCGAGGTGTATTTTTCAGTAGGGGCCGCGTTGAATACCGAAGCTGCGTCGGATTATGTGCTGCTCTACACCCGTATTGCCAGCTTTCTGCGCCCCGATCACATTGACGCAATTCTGCTGAGCGCCGAGCTTCTGGAAGGGCTGGATCAGTTTGATCTGGCGGTCGAAGCATACCGTTTGGTTCCGCCGGATAGCGTTGACCACCATGCCGCCGAGCTTGGCCGCGCCGAGGTTCTGCGCCGTTCGGGCAAGACCGAGGCTGCCATAGAAGTGCTGCAGAACCTCGCCATCCAACAGCCTGATCTTCCGGGTGTGCATGTGGCGTTGGCCGATCTGCTGCGCCAGCAGGAGGATTATGCCGCGGCGGTGACGTCCTACGACAAGGCCATCGCCCTGACCGAAGAGAATTCAGGCAACAACTGGTTTCTGCACTACGCCCGGGGCATCTCGCACGAGCGTCAGAAAAACTGGGACAATGCCGAGGCTGATTTCCGCCGTGCACTCGAACTGAACCCGGATCAGCCGCAGGTGCTGAACTATCTGGGCTATTCCCTGGTTGAGCGGCGCGAAAAGCTGGATGAAGCCCTGGAGATGATCGAACGCGCCGTCACCGCGCGCCCGGACAGTGGCTACATCGTCGACAGCCTTGGCTGGGTGCTGTTCCGTCTGGGTCGTTATGACGAGGCGGTCGAGCATATGGAACGCGCAGTCGAACTGATGCCGGTCGACCCGGTGGTCAATGACCATCTGGGTGACGTCTATTGGGCCGTCGGCCGCGCGCGCGAGGCTGAATTCCAGTGGAAACGGGCCCTGTCATTTATCGATCCGGAAGATACCGACGGTGAGGCCGATCCCGAGCGTATCCGCCGCAAGATCGAGATCGGGCTGGATGCGGTGTTGGAGGAAGAGGGTGCAGAGCCTCTGAAGGTCGCCAATGACGGCTGAGGCCTTTGCGCCGGCCAAGATCAACCTGACCCTGCATGTGACCGGCCAGCGCGAGGATGGCTATCACCTGCTGGATTCTCTGGTGGTGTTTGCCGACGTCGGGGATCGATTGGCCTTTGTACCGGGCCCAGAGCTTACCATCGACGTTACCGGAGAATTTGCAAGCGGCGTTCCCACAGATCACCGCAACCTGATCTGGCAGGCGGCGCAGGCCGTGGGTTGGACGGGTCGGATCGATCTGGACAAGATGCTTCCCCATGGCGGTGGAATTGGCGGTGGATCTGCGGATGCAGCGGCGGTGTTGCGGGTTCTTCAAGCGCAGGGATTGAATTTTCCCCATGCGTTGCCTCTGACGATCGGCGCGGATGTTCCGGTCTGCATTTGTTCCAAAGCCGCCCGGATGCGGGGCATCGGGGAACAGGTCACGCGGGCCGATCTGCCGAAATTGCCCGCTTTGTTGGTGAACCCTGGTGTCGACGTGCCCACTGGTGCGGTGTTCAGCGCATTGGGCTCACGTTGCAATCCCGGCATGCCTGATGAGGTTCCTGTCTTTGAGTCCCCTCAGGCTGCTGCTGACTGGCTTGTGAAACAACGCAATGACCTTGAACCTGCAGCAAAGACAGTAGCCCCCCAGATCACAAGTGTTCTGAACGAACTGGAAGGCACCCGAGGTGCGCTTATGTCGCGGATGTCAGGGTCGGGGTCGACCTGTTTCGCGCTGTACCCAACCATGAAGGACGCGCATTTTGCAGCCTATGAGATTGGTGCAGCCCATTCCGAATGGTGGTGCCGCGCAACACTGCTTAGTTGAGGCGCGAGACCACGTAATCGGCCAGTTCGCGCAGCAGGGTGCGGATCTCATGATCCGGCAGTGCCTCCAGCGCTGCTTTCGCTTTTGAGGCCCAACCCAGAGCGTCCTTACGTGTTTCTTCCAACGTGGCGTATTTGTTCATCAGACTCAGGGCGTGGTCCAGATCGCCCTCGTGCTGGCGGCCCTTCTCGATCGTTCGCTGCCAGAACGCATGTTCTTCGGGTGTCGCCTGAGCCACGGCTTTGATCACAGGCAGCGTCAGCTTGCGCTCGCGGAAATCGTCGCCGACATTCTTGCCGGTTGCCATGCTGTCGCCCTGATAGTCCAGCAGGTCGTCGGCGATCTGAAAGGCAACGCCCAAAGCGTCACCATAGGCAAACAGCGCCTGAACCTGCGCCTCTGATGCACCAGCGATGACCCCGCCGACCTCGGTTGCCGCCGAGAACAATGCAGCCGTCTTGCCACGAACGACTTGCAGGTACACGCTTTCATCTGTCCGCAGATCGGTTGCCGCGGTCATTTGAAGCACTTCGCCCTCGGCGATAGTGGCCGAGGCATTTGCAAGGATGTCCAGAACCCGCAGCGAGCCGGTTTCAACCATCAACTGGAAGCTGCGCGAAAACAGGTAATCGCCCACAAGCACGCTGGATTTGTTGTCCCAAAGCAGGTTTGCCGTCGGACGCCCGCGCCGTTTTGCGCTTTCGTCGACAACATCGTCATGCAGCAAGGTCGCGGTATGGATGAACTCGACAGTTGCTGCCAGCCGAACGTGATGATCGCCCTGGTAGCCAAACAGCCGGGCGGCAGCCAGTGTCAGCATTGGCCGCAGTCTTTTCCCACCTGCTTCGACCAGATGGGCCGTAACCTCGGGAATGCGGGGCGCGTGTTCGGAAGCCATGCGGGTACGGATCAGTGCGTTGACCGACGCCATTTCATCGGTCAGAATTTCCGCCAGTCGCTCATGCGGTTTCGAGATCGTGCTGATAGTCATCACACTCCTGATACAAGGCTCGACTTTCGCCTTACCTTGCCCTTACATCCATCCCCATGAAAGAACTTCTGCGCAGCACCGATCCAACAATCCTGGCCTTTGCATCCGCTCTTCTTGAGGGCGAGGATATAGACTGCTTTCAGATGGACGTAAATATGAGCATCCTCGAAGGTGGTATCGGAATCTTCCCCCGGCGTCTGATGGTGCGCGCCGAGGACCTGACCCGAGCCGAGCGGGTGATGCGTGACAACGAGATTCCGCTGGGCCGATGAGTGCCTTTGCCGACAGCAAACTGACCCGAAACGATTTTCTGGGTGGTCGTGTCTGTCTGTGGCAGCCGCGCAAGGGTTATCGCGCGGGGGTTGATCCGGTAATGCTCGCGGCCTCGGTTCCGGCAACCAGTGGCCAATCAGTGCTGGAATTGGGTTGCGGGGCCGGGGCTGCGGTTCTTTGCCTCGCCGCGCGGGTCGAGGGGTTGCAACTTGCGGGTGTTGAGCTGCAGCCGGATTACGCCGATCTGGCGCGTCGCAACGCAGCCGAGAATGGTGTGCGCCTTGAAGTGGTCGAGGCCGATCTTGGCGCCATGCCGTCCGATCTTAGGCAGCGGCAATTCGATCACGTCATTGCCAACCCACCATATTATCGAGCGGGGGCGCACAGTCCGGCCACAGATGATGGACGCCGCGTCGCGTTGGGTGAGCAAACGCCCCTGGCAGACTGGATCGACACGGCAGCCAGACGCCTGGCGCCGCGCGGTTACCTTCATGTGATCCAAAAGGCCGATCGGCTGGCAGACATGCTGGCGGCCTGCGCGGGCCGCTTGGGCTCGCTTGAGGTGCTGCCGCTTTCCGCGCGCACGGGACGAGATGCCGAGTTGGTTATCCTTAGGGCCCGCAAGGGCGGCCGCGCGGCTTTTCGGCTTCATGCGCCCCTGATTTTACACGCGGGTGATCGGCATGAGATGGATGGTGAGAGTTATTCGCCCGAAGTGTCAAAAGTGCTGCGGAACGGGGCGCCCCTGCCGGGGTTTTCACCGTGATAGGCAATGACCAGCCGAATTTGTCGGATTTATTACAGAATCTGTGCATCTGCGGCGTGACAGGGTGGAAACGATGTGATCAACTTCCTAGGTGGAATATACACACCAAACAAGGAGGATCGCCATGAGCGTGAGCGCACATCTGACGGAGCTGAAGAAAAAACACGAAATTCTCGGTCTTGAAGTGGAAGAAGCCCAACGCTCGCCAGGCATCGATGATCTCCATATTGCACAACTCAAAAAGCAAAAACTGAAACTGAAAGAAGAGATCGAACGTCTGTCGAACTAAGACTTCAGACTGGCGCGTGCTGCGATTAAGGCACCACCTGTGATCAACACCGCCGCGATCGCCAGGCCCCAGGACGGGGCGGCGATCCCGGCAAATATCAGCACCACTGTCGATAACAGGGGCGCCGCGTAAGAACTGGTGCCAAGCATCTGAATGTCGCCCTGTTTGACGCCAATATCCCAAACATAGAAAGCCAGGCCGACAGGCCCCAGCCCAAGCGCCATGGTCGAAGCCCACCCAAGGGCCGTTTCAGGCCAGATCGTATCTTCCAGCGCCACGTGCAAGATCCATGAAGCGATGGCCGTCAGAGTACAGAAAACGGCGACCGTGCTGGTAGGCGTTTCCCCCAGGCGCCGGGACAGGACCGAATAGCCAGACCATGTCAGCGCGCACAGAAAGGCCAGCGCATACCCCGGCAGGTGACCGGCCTGAAACCCGGTGCCGCCGCCACCCGTGATGATCAGGGCAGCCCCAGCAAAGCCAAGACACGCACCAATCAGGTGACCAGGGCGCAGGTGCTCGCCGGGCAACAGCCCTGAGAACAGGACGATCAGAAGTGGCCAGAGATAGGCAATCAGCCCGGCCTCGGCCGCCGGAGCCATACGCAGCGCCGAGAAATAAAGCGCGTGATAGCCAAATAGCCCAATGGTGCCGAATATATACACTCGCCACCGAACGGTTCTGAGCTGCCCTAGCCCACCAGTCCGCCACGTCCAGATCAAGCCCAGAGAGCCGCCCAGGGTGAAACAAACAGCATTCAGCAACAATGGCGGCGTTGGGGCAGATCCGACCGTCAACAGGGCCAGAAGGGACCAGAGGAGGACAGCGACGAATCCGATGGCGGTGGCACGGGTTTTGGTCATTTAGGTGGGACGTCCTCGACGGGAATTATCCGGAACTCATCCGAGATATGCGCGGTTTTTTCAATCTCGGCTACGAACCAATCCCGGAATGCCGCGATCTGCGGCCGGGTTTCCGCGCCGGGCAGACACAGGAAACGAAAGCGCCCGCGGGTTTCGATGGCCACTTTGAATGGGGCGACCAGGCGCCCTTCGGTCAGATCCTTGATGATCATCGCGCGCCGCCCCAAGGCCACGCCCACGCCTGCCACGGCGGCATCAATCGCGTGATCAGCATGGGAAAACCGCGCCCCGTGGGTGGGGGTGAAATCCACCCCGACCGCCCGGAACCATGTGTCCCAGTCCGCAGGTGGTTTGAGGAAACTGATCGAGTCGTCATGGATCAGGGGAGCATCGCGCAGGCTTTCCGGAGTGTGGAACTCTTCGGCCAGTTCAGGTGTCATTACCGGCGTCAGCCACTCCTTTCGCACAGGCAGCGCGTATAACCCTTCGTCAGGGCCATATCCAAACCGGATTGCCACGTCGACGTCATCACGCTCCAGATCCATGTTGCGCAGCGTGGCCGAGAACTTCAGGTCAATCTCGGGGTGCGCACGGGCAAATTCGTACAGGCGAGGCGCTAACCACTTGGCCGTAAGGGCCGGCCCCGCCGTGACGGTCAGGCTGGTTTCGTCTCCGTGCCTTCGAACGGTGCGCCAGGCCGATTGCAATGTTGCGAACCCTTCGGCCGCGCCAGGCGCAAGACTGCGACCGGCCTCAGTCAATTCAACGGCGCGATTCAATCGGCGGAACAGCGGCCGCCCCAGGTGCTCTTCCAGCGATTTGATCTGGAAGGACAAGGCGGCCGGGGTGACATGCAGTTCCTCGGCGGCTTTTGCAAATGACAAGTGACGCGCGGCCGCATCGAATGCGCGCAAAGCGGTCAAAGGGGGCAGGCGGTCATTCATATTCGATTAAGTTTTGCTTAACTGAAGTCCCGAAAAAGCTCGTTTGTTGGTTGTGATAATTGGGTCCATATTATGTGAAAGTCAAACACAACTGATCTGAAAGGACTGCGCCAATGATCGAAATGACGACCAATCCAGCAACCCGCCGCGCCTTTCACCGCGCGCATGAGGCGCGTAGCATGGCGATCAAATCTCTGTTGAACATGTTATTCGGTTCCCGCTGATCGCAGCGCGCGCGTTCTTACGGGATGAAAGAAGGGCCGGTCCAGACGGACCGGCCCACTTTCATTGTACAGGCGCCTGATCAGACGAAGAACTGCGCACCATTGGCCGAAATGGTCGAGCCGTTGATGAATTGAGAATCGTCCGAGGCCAGAAACGCAACACAACGCGCGATCTCTTCCGGTTCGCCCAAACGACCGGCCGGGATTTGCCCGATGATTGACTCGCGTACCTTTTCCGGCACTGCCATGACCATCTCGGTGGCGATGTAGCCTGGGCAAATGGCATTTGCGGTTATCCCGGCGCGCGCGCCTTCCTGCGCCAGAGACTTCACGATGCCCAGATCGCCCGCCTTGGTGGCGGCATAATTCACCTGCGCAAACTGACCCTTCTGGCCGTTGATCGAACTGATCACGATCACGCGGCCGAATTTGCGTTCGCGCATACCCGGCCAAACGGGATGCACGGTGTTGAACACGCCGGTCAGGTTCGTGTCGATCACCTGATGCCACTGTTCCGGCGTCATCTTGTGGAACGGCGCATCGCGGGTGATGCCGGCGTTGGCGACAACGATATCGATCGGGCCGACTTCGGCCTCAACTTTCTCGATGCCGGCCTTCGATTCATCATAATCGGCGACGTTCCATTTGTAGGTGGCGATGCCGGTTTCTTCACTGAACTTCGCCGCGGCTTCGTCATTCCCCGCATAGGTGGCGGCAACATTGTATCCTTCGGCCTTCAGCGCCTTGGAAATTGCTGCGCCGATGCCGCGGGAACCGCCGGTTACGAGTGCTGTACGTGCCATTTAGGAATCCTCCAAATTTAGTCGTCTTGGCAATTCTGTTACTCTGAGAGTGGTTGCTGCGCAATATCGTTTCGTGCTCGTTAATGTCTTTCTGTTTGGCGATATTGTCGCATCTAAGGGATAAGACCCGATTGTAACAAAAAAGGGCGCCCAATGGACGCCCTTTTTTATGCGGTTGTCAAAGCACTTAGTCGCGCTCCACACACAGTGCGACACCCATGCCGCCGCCGATGCAGAGGGTCGCAAGACCCTTCTTGGCGTCACGCCGCTTCATTTCGAACAGCAACGTGTTCAGAACACGGCAGCCCGACGCGCCGATCGGGTGGCCGATGGCGATGGCGCCACCGTTCACGTTCACGATCGACGGGTCCCAACCCATGTCCTTGTTCACGGCGCAGGCCTGCGCGGCGAAGGCTTCGTTCGCTTCGACCAGATCCAGATCGTCGACCGACCAGCCCGCTTTTTCCAGCGCCTTGCGCGAAGCGTAGATTGGTCCGACGCCCATGATCGACGGGTCCAGGCCGGCGGTCGCGTAAGACGCAATACGGGCCAACGGTTCGATACCGCGCTTTTCCGCATTTTCAGCCGACATCAGCAGAGTCGCTGCGGCACCATCATTCAGACCCGAGGCGTTGGCTGCCGTGACCGAGCCTTCCTTGGCGAAGGCCGGGCGCAGCTTTGCCATGGCTTCGATGGTGGCGCCATGGCGGATGTATTCATCCTTGTCCATCACGATATCGCCCTTGCGGGTCTTGATGGTGAAGGGCACGATCTCGTCGTCGAACTTGCCGGCCTTTTGCGCGGCTTCGGCCTTGTTTTGCGAGGCGACAGCGAATTCGTCCTGCATGTCGCGGCTGATTTGCCATTTCTCGGCAACGTTTTCGGCGGTCTGACCCATGTGATAGCCATTGAAGGCATCCCACAGGCCGTCGCGGATCATCGTATCGATGTATTTCATGTCGCCCATCTTGTGCCCGGCGCGCAGGGCGGCGGCGTGGGGCGACAGGGTCATGTTTTCCTGTCCGCCGGCGGCCACGATTTCGGCGTCACCCAATTGGATGTGCTGTGCGCCCAATGCGACAGCGCGCAGGCCCGAGCCACATACCTGGTTAATCCCCCAGGCTGCGCTTTCCTGCGGCAGGCCTGCGTTGATATGGGCCTGACGGGCAGGGTTTTGACCCTGGGCAGCGGTCAGGACCTGACCCATTATGGTTTCGCTAACTTCGCCCTTGTCGATCCCGGCGCGTTCAACAACTGCTTCCAGGACGGCAGCGCCCAGATCATGTGCAGGGGTGTTCGCAAACGAACCGCTAAAGCTACCGACGCCCGTACGTGCGGCGGATGCGATTACTACGTTGGTCATACAGTCAATCCTTTACCGTCAAGGTCCTGTGGGAAATCTGACAGCCCGGCAGGCAGTGAAACACTCGCCCAATCCAAGAGCGCCTCGTGTTCCCCGCTCCAGCATGTTCTGAAATACCTTAATGCTGCACGTGCAGCAACGGACAGCTTGTCCCAGCATGAAGACCGGCGGAGTTCCGCAGTCGGATATGGGTGCTAAGTCCCTGTTTTGGCTATGATCCCGGACTTCCACGGCGGTGTGACCGACGGAGCGCCAAACAGGAACCCCTGCAGGCAGCCGACGCCATTGGCGACAAGAAACTCGGCGTCCTGCTGTGTTTCGACCGATTCGGCTGTGACCAGGATCTCGAATTCCCGCGCAACGGCGATCAGGGCGCGGACAAGCGCCTGATTGTCGGGATTGTCGCTGATGCCCCGAATGAACTGGCCGTCAATCTTTGCCGCATCGAACAGAAATTCACGGAAGTAGCGAAAGCTGAAATTGCTTGCCCCGAAATCGTCCAGGGCGAAGGCAATGCCACGTGACTGCAACCGATCCATGAAGTCGATGACCAGTTCGGGCACGAGCATGGCAGAGCTTTCCGAGATTTCGAGGATCAGCCTTTCACCGAGTGTAGGATCCTTTTTCAGAAACCGTTCCAGCACCCGAGACCATCGGGCAAAACCGATGGATCGCGCGGACATGTTGATCGACAACCGAATGCCGGGATTCCGGATCAATGTCCGCAATCCCATTTCCAACGCGATGCAATCCAGTTCGCGGCCAATTGGTGTGGTTTCGACCTGCGGCATGAACTCTCGCGCGGGAATGACGCGCCCGGTATCATCCAGGACGCGAATGAATCCTTCGTAAAACGCGACGTCATGGGGTGGATGGGCCTGCATGACCGGCTGAAAAGCCAGCTTGCATTGTTTATGCTTCACCGCATCGGTGGCCATCTGAACGGCTGACGCGTCGCGCGACGTTACCGCTGCGTTCAATGGGCTGTCCGCCCCTTCGGGCAGGTCTGCCAGTTTGTTCTTCCGCATGAGCACACCGTTCCCCTGATCGTGCCGTCATTAGGTCCGGCACCGATTTCACGGCAAACAAGTGAATCTGACGTTAAGGCGTTTGGTCTATGGGTGTCGGAAATGCGCGGATCGCAGCGCAATCACTTCAACGTGTCGATTGCCACGCTCGTCCCAGTGATGTTGCGGCGCCAAACAGGGCTCCAAACAAGCCAATCGCTGCCATGGAAAAACCAATGGCCAACAGCGGTGAAGTCGCCCCGCCGAATGCCGCCATCATTGCCAGCAGAATACCTGAAAGACCTACAGCAGTGGAAATTGTCACAATTTTTGTCATATGGCCCTCGGCAATCCGCTAACGAAACTCTGTTGCGATATGGAGTGCCGAGCGCCTGAGTCAAGCTGATGGGCGAGTTGTCGCCAGGGGTCAGATCCTTTCGGCCCGCGTATTGGGCGGATTTGCATCGAATTGCTCGAAACCGGGCGTTCCGCGAAGTTCAGGATGGCGGGCAAGGTGCTTGGCCTTGATCTGGTCCGAGTTATCGCGGCTGCCATCATGACTGTAACCCGGTGGTGCAAAGCAATAAGCCAGCCTCTGGCGCAGAGTCAGGCCCGGCTGCGTCGCGTCGCGCCAGATACCAACCCATTCGTGGAAGGCCACCCGCAGAGGGTTGAAGGTTCCGATATTATGGACCAGCCCATAGTCGACGCGGTCATCCTCCTGCTCGGGGACGAATGTCCCGAACAGCTTGTCCCAGATGATGAACACGCCGGCATAGTTGCAATCGAGATAACGCGCGTTACGCCCGTGATGCGCGCGATGATGGCTTGGCGTGTTCATCACGGCCTCGAACCAACGGGGCATCTTGCCGATGGCCTCAGTGTGGATCCAGAACTGGTATATCAGGTTCAGGCCACCGCAGAACAAAACCATCGCCGGGTGAAACCCAAGCAGGATCAGGGGCGCGCGGACGACCATCATGAAAGTGAACGTATAGGTCCAGGTTTGCCGCAGCGCGGTCGTCAGGTTGTAATGTTGCGAGCTGTGATGGTTCACGTGGCTGGCCCAGACCCAGCGAACCCTATGGCCCAGCCGGTGCACCCAGTAATACCGCAGGTCGTCGAGCACGAAACACAGTAGGATGACCGGTATCGAGGTGCCCAGATTCAGCGGCGTGATCTGCCACAGCCACATGAAGAATGCGTAAGCGATAAATCCCAGCAGAAAACCCGAGGCAATGTTGCCAGCCCCCATGATCAGCGAGGTGACAGCATCGCGTGTCTCGTATCGCCCGCCGCGGCCCTTGACCGATATCCATAGGAATTCCGCCAAAATGGCAGCAATGAAAAACGGGACGGCCCATTGCACGGCGTCCGGAAATGTCACTTGATCCGTCATGCGGGCTCCATCAGGTCGCGCCAGTGGCTTCGTTCGAAGTCATCCAGTCGGATGATTGTCCTTGGCGCAGAGAATTCGTGGAATTGGATTTCAAAACCTTCGGGATGACTCAGCAGATCATAATCCAGCAGGTGCCGGCCGACGGTATCTGCGCCAAAGGACCACAATAGCCCGTTGCCGGTGCTTGTGCGTACCAAAGCCGAACGGCCGTCATGCGCCACCGTAACGTCGATCACGTCGTCATCGGGAAAATGGCGTACCCATTGCGCGCGCGCCGAGGCAGGCGTCAGTTCGAACTGCCGCGAATTGCCTGTGATGTGCAGCAAGAGGGTGATGCCGGCAATGCCGCCGACCACCAGCACCAGTAATATTTCGAGTGGCATTCCATCCTCCTTCGGACAAACTGCAAAGGAGTTGAAATCCTGTCAAAGGTAGCGTGGCGTCAGCTGTTTTCCATTCTTTCCAGCACTTCGTGCTGCACGACGCGTTCGACAAACGGTACCAACCCTTCGGGCCCGGACGAGCGATCCTTGAGGTGGATACAGATATCCGGCCTGCGCGCGGCGATGATACCGACCATTTCCCCGCGCACTTTGTCGTCCAGGCCAGCCCCCATGATCGCACAGGCAATCCGAGGTTCGGCGTCCAATTGCCGTCGGACCTCATCCTGATCATGTGCGCCGAGCCATTGGATCGGCAGATGGTCCAACTGCCGTGCCACGTCACCTATCACATTAGGCAGTCGACCAATCAGCAAAACTACTGGTTTCATTGCCGTCATCCTTCCTTGAGCCCGCAAACGAAAACCGGCCCTTCGGGGCCGGTTCCAGTTTAGCACAAAATAACGCGGACGACGCGCAAGGCGTCAGCTATTCCCTTCAACCAAAGTGGAAATGATGGCTTTGGCACTGTCTGAATTCCATTCCGCATCGCCGATCAGACGCGCAATTTCGTTGCCGTCCGGGTCGATGATGACAGTAATCGGCAGGCCAATGACACCCATTTCGCGGGCGACAGCCTGTTTCGGATCCTGATGGCGCGGCAGGTTGCTTATTCCGTTTTCTTCGAAGAATTTCTTGATCCCGGCTGGGGAGTTGCGTCCGGTGGCCAGTGTCAGTACCTCGAATTTATCGCCGCCAAACTCTGCCTGCAATTCAGCGATTTGTGGCATTTCCTTGCGACAGGGGGCGCACCATGTGGCCCAGAAATTCAGCAACACGTATTTGCCCTTATAATCGGCCAGCGATCCCGTGCCGCCGTCGTCCTCAAGCTCGAACTCCACCACTTCGACTGGTTTGGGCTCTTTGTGAAGGATCAGCCGTTTCAGGCTGCCTTCGCGCAGCGGGCCCAGGGTTTCAGCATCCGTCGCCAAAGCCGCGTTTGCACCCAGCGCAAGGGCCATATAAAGGGGGATCAGACGAAATAGGCGCATATCAACTCCGGGTTTTTGCAACATGACCGATCAATCCTCGAACCAGATGTGGGGCGGCCGCTTTGCCGCCGGTCCAGACGCGATCATGGAGGCGATCAATGCCTCGATCGGGTTCGATCAGCGGATGGCAGCCCAGGACATCGCAGGCTCGCGCGCCCATGCCGCCATGTTGGCCGCCACAGGCGTTATTACTGATAGTGATGCGCAGGCCATTCGGGAAGGGCTGCTCACCGTTTTGTCAGAGATTCAGAACGGAGAATTTCAGTTCTCGACCGCGCTGGAGGACATTCACATGAATGTCGAAGCCCGGCTAAAGGAAGTGATAGGTGAGCCCGCAGGTCGTTTGCACACAGGCCGCAGCCGCAATGATCAGGTCGCAACCGATTTCAAACTTTGGGTCCGTGACCAACTGGACGCAGCAGAAACCGGATTGCTGGCCCTGATCCGCGCGCTTTTGGCGCAGGCCGAAGCAGGGGCGGATTGGGTCATGCCCGGTTTCACGCACCTGCAAACTGCCCAGCCGGTGACATGGGGCCATCACATGATGGCTTACGTCGAGATGTTTGGCCGCGACCTGAGTCGTGTCCGCGATGCCCGTGCGCGCATGAACGAATCCCCGCTGGGGGCTGCTGCGCTGGCTGGGACGTCCTTCCCCATTGACCGCGACATGACGGCGAAGGCGCTGGGCTTTGACCGCCCCGCTGCCAACTCGCTGGACGCGGTCAGCGACCGTGATTTCGCGCTGGAGTTCCTGTCGACCGCCTCGATCTGCGCCGTGCACCTGTCGCGCTTTGCCGAGGAACTGGTGATCTGGTCCTCGGCACAGTTCCGCTTTGTCACCCTGTCCGACCGGTTCTCGACCGGCTCGTCGATCATGCCGCAGAAGAAAAACCCCGATGCGGCGGAACTGATCCGCGCCAAGGTGGGTCGCATCTTCGGTGCCAACACAGCGCTGATGATGGTGATGAAGGGCCTGCCGCTGGCCTATTCCAAGGACATGCAGGAAGACAAGGAACAGGTCTTTGACGCCGCGGACAACTGGATGCTGGCGCTGGCGGCTATGGAGGGCATGGTCAAGGACATGACCGCCAACCGCGAAAGCCTTGCCGCCGCTGCCGGGTCGGGTTTCTCGACCGCGACCGATCTGGCCGACTGGCTGGTGCGGGTGCTGGGTCTGCCGTTTCGCGATGCGCATCACATCACCGGATCGCTGGTGGCCATGGCCGAGGGCAGGGGTTGCGACCTGCCCGACCTGACGCTGGAAGACATGCAATCGGTCCATGCCGAAATCACTCAGGACATCTATACTGTGCTTGGCGTCGACAATTCAGTAAACTCACGCCAGTCCTATGGTGGCACGGCTCCGGATCAGGTCCGTGCCCAGATCAAACGATGGAAGGCGATGATATGACCGCGCTTGTCCGAGTGATCGTATTCTTGTCAGCCAGTTTGGTGCTTGCCGGTTGCGGCGCCGACGGCGAACCTGTCCAACCGACTTTCAACGCGGCGGTCGGTGTCGGCAGCAGCGGGTCTTATGTCGCGGGGGGCGTCGGCGTGAATCGCGGACCGGTCGGCCTGTTTGTCGGTTTCTGACCGCCAACCCGTTGAACACACAGAAACGGAACCCCATCTGGGATCGAGACCGAAACCTTCATAGAAAAGAAACAGACCATGAGAATAATCGGCCTGATCCTGTCGCTTGCCGTTCTTGCCGCATGCGACCCGTCGTACAAGCCGCAACCGGAACCTGCGGCCGCGCCGAAATCCTCGGGCGTTTCTGTCTCGGGATACGCGCGGGTCGGAGCGTCAACGACTTTCTGAGAGCTGGTAGACCCCGGAAGACCTGTCGGAATCATTTGATCCATATGCCTCTTTTGGTCTAAGCGCGCAGTCATGGATCACTTTCTCTACCGCGACGGCGCGCTTTTCGCCGAGGATGTCCCGATCTCCGAAATCGCAGCCGCGGTCGGAACACCGTTCTACGTCTATTCCACGGCCACTTTGCTGCGGCACTTTCAGCTGTTCGACGATGCGCTTGAGGGGACTGATCATCTTGTCTGCTACGCGATGAAAGCGGCCAGCAATCAGGCCATCCTGAAGACACTGGCGCAGGCGGGCGCGGGTATGGATGTGGTTTCGGGTGGCGAATACCTGCGCGCGAAGGCGGCGGGTGTGCCGGGCGACAAGATCGTGTTCTCAGGCGTTGGCAAAACAGCCGATGAAATTCGAACCGCGTTGACCGGTGGCATTCGCCAGTTCAACGTCGAATCCGAACCCGAGATGGAAGTGATCAACGCTGTTGCCGTGGAGTTGGGCGTTGTTGCGCCGATCACCGTACGGGTGAACCCGGACGTGGATGCTAAAACCCACGCCAAGATCGCAACCGGAAAATCCGAGAACAAGTTCGGGATTCCGATCGCCCGTGCTTGCGGGGTTTACGCCCGCGCCGCCAGCCTGCCGGGGCTGGAGGTCATCGGGATCGACGTTCACATCGGCTCGCAACTGACCGAGCTGGAGCCGTTCGAGCTGGCCTATACCAAGGTCGCCGAGCTGACCGAACGGTTGCGGTCCGAGGGTCACAATATTCGCCGTCTCGATCTGGGTGGTGGGCTTGGTATTCCCTACACCCGTTCGAACGACGCACCGCCGTTGCCGGTGGAATATGGCGCGCTGATCAAGAAAACGCTGGGCCATCTTGAGTGTGAGATCGAAATTGAACCGGGCCGCTTGATCGCGGGCAATGCCGGATTGATGGTCAGCAAGGTCATCTACGTGAAGTCCGGCGAGGACCGCGATTTTCTGATCCTCGATGGCGCGATGAACGACCTGATCCGCCCCGCGATGTACGAGGCGCACCACGATATCGTCGCCGTGAAAGAACCTGCGCCCGGTGTCGAACAGCAACCCTATGACATCGTTGGACCGGTCTGCGAAACCGGTGATACCTTTGCCAAGCAGCGCAATATGCCGCCTTTGCAATCGGGTGATCTGATCGCTTTCCGCAGTGCCGGAGCTTACGGAGCAGTGATGGCCAGCGAATACAATACGCGCCCCCTGATCCCCGAGGTGCTGGTAAACGGTGATCAATTCGCAGTAATTCGTGAACGCCCAAGCTTTGACGAAATCATAAAGCGCGATACCATACCTCCGTGGCTTTGACGCGATAACCGCGCGGGCCCGGTCAGGAGGCCCGCGTTGCGCGACTTATCGAACCTGCCAATTCCAAGATTGTCCCTGTGGCTGACGCATGCAGGGATGCTGGCCGAGCAAGTTCTTCGGGCATTCTGGCCCCTTTTTTCAATCCTGATGGCCATAATGGCCGCGCTTATGCTGGGTCTTCAGGACTTAGTTAACGTCGAAACCGTCTGGATTGCCGGTATTTTGGCGCTTTTGGGTTTGCTGGCGGCAGCCGTAATCGGAGTGCGGCGTCTGCATCTGCCGACGCGGGGCGAAGCCTTGGTTCGATTGGACGAAACCCTGCCAGGACGCCCCATTCAGGCGCTGATGGATGAACAGGCCATCGGTGCGATGGATGCTGATTCGGTCGCGCTGTGGCAGGCTCATCAGGCGCGTATGTCCCAAAGGGCGGCGCAAGCCGAACCCGTCAAGCCGGACCTTAGGCTTGCCGCGCGGGATCCCTATGCGCTGCGATACGCGGCGCTGCTGGCTCTGGTTGTGGCAACGCTGTTTGGATCGATTTGGCGGATTGGTTCAGTTGCGGAAATGACGCCCGGCACTGCGGTCGCAGGGCAAGGTCCGACATGGGAAGGCTGGGTCGAACCACCCCGTTACACGGGCCTGCCGACGCTTTACCTGGCCGATCAGGATGATCCGGTGCTGACGGTCCCCCAGGGAAGCCGGGTCACTTTAAGGTTTTATGGCGAGGTCGGGGCGCACAGTCTGACTGAATCCATTTCAGCGGCAGGCGCCGAGGCAGCGGCCGGTCCGGAACAGGATTTTGTCGCTGAACGTTCTGGTCAGTTGACGATTGATGGTCCTGCTGGTCGGGGCTGGTCGGTTGCCATGGTCTCTGATGCGGCTCCACAGATTTCGGTCGCCGGCACAGCCGAGGCTGAGGCTGGCGGTCAGATGAAACTGCCATTTGCTGCCAGCGACGACTACGGCATTGTCTCTGGCACAGCGCTGATCGAGCTTGATCTGGCGGCGGTGGACCGCCGATATGGATTGAAAACCGAACCTGAACCCCGCGCGGAAATCTCGGTTCAACTGCCGATGCCAATTACCGGCGAACGCACAGATTTCACTGAAGACCTGATTGAAGACTTCTCGCAGCACCCATGGGCACATCTGCCGGTTCGGATCACTTTGATGGCGCAGGATGCGGCTGATCAACAGTCTGCCTCTGAACCATACGCGACCGCGTTGCCCGCGCGACGGTTTTTTGACCCGCTGGCCGCTGCCGTGATCGAACAGCGGCGTGACCTGCTTTGGTCGCGGGAAAATGCGCTGCGCGTATCGCAGGTGTTGCGCGCCGTGTCGCATTTGCCTGAAGATCTGTTCAGATCAGAAACCGCTTACCTGCGGCTGCGGGTCTTGCTGCGCCGCCTGGAGGCGTTCGAGGATTATGGCCTCAAACCCGAACAGCAGGCGGAAATCGCGCAGGCCCTTTGGGATCTGGCGATTCTAATCGAAGAAGGCACTCTGGCCGATGCGCTGGAGCGGATGCGCCGCGCCCAGGAGCGTCTGACCGAAGCGATGAAAAACGGCGCAAGCGACGAAGAAATCGCGGAGTTGATGCAGGAGTTGCGCGAAGCCACGCAGGATTACATGCGACAGCTTCAGAGACTGGCGCAGGAAAACGAATCTGACGAACGCCAACGCGGCCAAAGTGGTGAAACTTTGCAGATGACGCAGGACGACCTGCAACGCATGATGGATCGCATTCAGGAACTGATGGAACAGGGCCGTATGGCCGAGGCGCAGCAGGCGCTGGAAGAGTTCCAGCAGATGATGGAAAACATGCGTGTCACGCAAGGTCAGGGGCAAGGCGGACAGTCCGAAGGCCAGCAGGCGATGGAGGGATTGGCCGAGACTCTGCGCGAACAACAGGGTCTTAGCGATCAGGCATTCCGGGATCTGCAGGAACAGTTCAACCCGGGCGCGCAGGCGGGTGAAAATCAGGGCAACGAGGGTCGCTCGGGTGGTCAGGGCCGCGGTCAGAGTCACGAAGGCCAGGGCGGTCAGGGTCAGGGCTCGGATCAGGCCGGTGACGGTCAGCAGGGTCAGGGATCGCTGGCGGACCGGCAGCAGGCGCTGCGAGAGGAGTTGCGGCGTCAGGAACAGGGCTTGCCGGGTGGCGGGACACCCGAGGGTGAAGCCGCGCGCGAGGCGCTGGGCCGGGCCGGACGGGCCATGGACGAGGCTGAAGACGCTTTGCGCAGCGACGATCTGGCCGAAGCTATTGATCGCCAGTCCGAGGCTATGGAAGCCTTACGCGAAGGGATGCGGTCGCTGGGTGAGGCGCTGGCGCAAAACCAGCAGAACCAGCCGGGGCAGGGCACTCAGGAAGGTGACATGCAAGCCCAGAATCGTGATCCGCTGGGGCGGACGCCGGGTTCGGCCGGGTCCATCTCGACCGACGACAACTTGTTGCAAGGCGAAGACGTATACCGCCGTGCGCGCGAACTGTTGGATGAAATTCGCCGCCGCACCGGCGAATCCGACCGGCCTCAGATCGAACTGGAATACCTGAAAAGGCTGCTTGAGCGGTTCTGAGCGCCTCAGTTCTGAGGCGCCCCGCTGCCGGTTTGAGCCTCAAGCCACAGGCGCGCCTGATCGACCAGTGAGACATAGGACTGCAGCACGGGATCGACCTGCGGTACAGCTTCACTGATCCGGCTTGCATTCCCATAAATCAGGATCAGCACAACACCGATGATCACGATCAGGGCAAAGCCACGCATGAACCCACCGGATCTCCGTTCAGGAGGAGGCGCCGTTTCGGCAGCCTTTGGAGTATCATCGCTGCGCAAACCGGAACTGATCGCCTCGACATCTGGAAGGGCGTCTTTTTGACCGGCATCAGCGGCGGTTTTGGTCGCGGTCGGTCTTTCCGGCTCAACCTTGGGTTCAACCGGCGGGTCGAGCGCCAGATCCGGCTGGCTTTCCAGACTCACGCCTTCCTTGGCACGCAGATCGGCTTCGCGCGCGGCTTCTTCCTTAAGAATATTCGCCACGGCGGGATCAACGTTACTTGTACTCGCGGCCGGCTCCGGGGTTTCTTCAACCTTGGGCTCTTCCGGTTTCGCGGTAGATTCAGCCATGGCTTCTGAAGCGTCCGCAACGGGTTCTTTTGGCTCCTCGGGCACAGGCTCAGCGGTTTCGTGAACCTCTGGCTCGGGCGCCTCGGTTTGTGCTTCCGGGTGCTTGGGCTGAAACCACGTCTGCTCGCAGTTTGAACACTGCACGTCCCGCCCACCTTCGGGGATCACGTCATCCGGAACCTCGTACTGGGCACTGCAATTCGGACATGTAAGTCGCATACTGCCTCCTGGCCTGCCTGTCGGCCTGATACTAGTTTTTTCAGGAATTATATTCCGTTAAACCCTATCAGCAAAGCGTGTTTTCGGTTTCAGGGGGTTAAGTGTCACCAAATGGGACCGGTAGAGGCATTGAAACCACGGCCGCACTAAGGCAAGACAAGCCTCAGAACAAAAGGGGGCAGGCGTGATCGAGCTGGAAAATGTCAGCTACAGCTATGGCGGCGGAGAGCTGTTGAGCGATGTGTCTGTACGTCTGCAACCCGGATCCTTCCATTTTCTGACCGGTCCTTCCGGTGCGGGCAAGACCACGCTGCTCAAGCTTTGCTATGGTGCGTTGCTACCGACGTCAGGGCGTCTCAGCGTGTTCGAAGAAGATGTCGCGCGGCTTGACCGGGACCAGATGGCGCTGCTGCGCCGCCGTATCGGCGTGGTGCATCAGGATTGCCGGTTTCTGGATCACATGACGCTGGCCGAAAACGTGTCATTGCCGATGATGGTGTCTGGACGCGCGGCCGAGGCCGAGCAGAACAACCTGACCGAGCTTTTGAACTGGGTAGGGCTGGGCGCGCGGCTTGAGGCCCGTCCCCCCGAGCTGTCTGGCGGTGAGCGCCAGCGTGCGGCGCTGGCACGCGCGGTCATTCTGTCGCCCGACGTAGTGTTGGCGGATGAACCCACGGGCAATGTCGACTGGGAGATGTCCCAGCGTCTGCTACGCCTTTTGATCGAGCTGAACCGAATGGGAAAAACCGTCCTGATCGCCACGCATGACCTGAGCCTGATCCGAGCTGCCAAAAGCCAGGTTCAGGCGCGTGTTCTGCGCATCTCGCAGCGCAGACTGCACCTTGCGGGGGCCGATCTATGAGCAAGGGAGACATCCGCGGCATGTTGCGCCGGGACAGGCGTGCGGACCGGGTCGTCCCACCAACCGGGTTCACCGCGCATCTGACCCTGTTCGTGTCGGGCGCCATGGCTTTCCTCGCGGTCTTTGCGCTGGCCCTGTCGCTTGCTTCGGGACGATTGGCCGATCGCTGGGCTTCAGAACTTGCGGGGGCTGCAACCCTGCGGATCAACGCCCCGGCCGAGCAGCAGGCCGCGCAGACCGCGGCGGCCCTGACCGTGCTGAGTCAGACGCCCGGTGTGGCATCGGCCCGCGCGTTGACGACCGAGGAACAGGCGGCTTTATTGACGCCGTGGTTTGGCCCTGACCTGCCGCTGGACACTTTGCCTGTCCCGCAGTTGATTGAAATCACCATTGGTGAACCTGGCTTGGATGCGACTGGCCTGCGCCTGCGGTTGGGGGCCGAAGTCCCTGGCGCAGTGTTGGACGACCATTCCAGATGGCGTGAGCCCTTGGTTGATGCCGCGACCTCGCTTAGGCGGCTCGGGTGGGTGTCAATTCTTTTGATCGGTGGCGCCACAGCGGCAATGATCACGCTAGCGGCCAATGCCTCTCTTGCCGCCAATGCGCAGATCATCGAGGTATTGCGTCTGGTTGGTGCTCAGGACCGTTTCATCGCCGGTGCTTTTGTTCGCAGGTTCACATTCCGGGCATTGTTCGGGGCTGCCATCGGAACTTTGCTGGGCATGTCCGGCGTGCTGTTGCTGCCCGAAGCGTCGGACGAAGGCGGTTTTCTGACCGGCCTGGGCTTTCAGGGGTTTGGATGGTTGTTGCCCGCGCTGATCCCACTATTGGGCGCGACCGTTGCATTTCTGGCGACCTGGTCCGCAGCCCGTCGCAAGTTGAAGGAGCTTTCTTGATGGCCATGGCCCTGCAATGGATACGGTCCCTGATCTTCATGATCACGATCTATGCCTGGATGCTGATCCTTGGGCTGATCTTTGCTCCTTACGCGCTGTTTTCCAAACGCGGCGCGCTGCGGGCCTGCAAGACCTACGCACGAACAACGCGGTGGCTGGCGCGCTGGATGGTGGACATCCATACCGAGGTTCGCGGAGCCATTCCAACGGGCGAAGTTGTGATCGGCGCCAAGCACCAATCCTTTCTGGACATCATCATCATTTTCGACGCCATCCCCCACGGCAAGTTCATCATGAAACGTGAACTCCTCTGGACCCCCGTTATCGGTATGTATGCACGCAGGTTGGGCTGCATCCCGGTTGATCGCGGCAAAAAGGGTGTTGCCGTTGCCAAGATGGTCAAGGATGTTGCACGCGAATTCTCGGAACCCGGTCAGCTGGTGATTTATCCGCAGGGCACACGCGTCGCACCGGGGGCCCACAAACCCTACAAGGTCGGAACCGCGGTCTTGTACGAAGGTCTGGGTTATCCTTGTATTCCGGCGGCCACGAACGCGGGCGTTTTCTGGCCTCGTACAGGTATTCTGCGCAAGCCTGGCCGGGCTATAGTCGAGTTCCTGAACCCAATTGAACCGGGCGTTGAGCGCAAGGATTTTCTGGGTCGTCTGGAGCAGGATATCGAGACACGATCGAATGAATTGATGCGGGAAGTGGGGTTTGATCCGGATGGAGTACATTGAAGACATCGCGGCACTCGAAGCGCTTTATGGCACACCGGGTGCTCCGGCCATCCGCAAGGTCTCGCACCGGCTGACACCGCTCTACCGCCAGTGGATCATGGCATCGCGCCTGTGCGTGCTGAGCACCGTCGGACCGGAGGGCGTCGATGGCAGTCCGCGTGGCGATGATGGTCCGGTGGTAGTCGAACTTGATCCCGGAACGCTGGCGATGCCGGATTGGCGGGGCAACAACCGGCTGGACAGTTTGCGAAACATCGTCCGCGACCCACGCGTGTCACTGATGTTTCTGGTGCCGGGGTCCAATACTGTGGTGCGCCTGAACGGATCCGCCCGATTGACCGCGGACGTGGCGCTCCGCTCTCAATTCGAAAAACAGGGCAAACGCCCAGCGACGGTCATCATCGTCGAAATCGGCGAAATCTACACACAATGCGCCCGAGCGCTCATGCGCGCACGTACGTGGGTCAGCGGCGACGAAAGTGCCGAGCTGCCCAGCGCCGGGTCCATTCTGGCCGAAATGACGAAAGGCGAAGAAGGCGGGGATCGTTATGACACGGAATGGGGCGCGCGGGCGGCCAAAACCTTGTGGTAACAGCCCTGTGACTCCTCCGCGCCGCTCGTGAAGAACCTCGGCCGAAGAAATCTATAAGTATCCGATCTTCATCTGGCCGAAAATATCCCGGAGCGCGAGGCAGAGCCTCGCTTCCTCCGGTTCGGTCTTGCGGCAGTTTACGAATGAATCGGCCCGTCGCCACACGCCAACGCGGCCTCGCGGACCGCCTCGGAATAGGTCGGGTGGGCATGGCAGGTAAGGGCCAGATCTTCTGCCGAAGCACCGAATTCCATCGCTACGCAAACCTCGTGAATCAGATCACCGGCCGCCGGGCCGATGATATGCGCACCTAGGATTCGGTCGGTTTCCTTGTCGGCGAGAATTTTCACGAAACCGTCTGCGGCAAAGTTTGCCTTGGCACGGCCATTGCCCATGAACATGAATTTACCGACCTTGTAGGCACGACCCTCAGCCTTGAGCGTCTCCTCGGTCTCGCCCACATTGGCAACTTCGGGCCAGGTATAGATCACACCTGGAATGACGCCGTAATTCACGTGGCCATGCTTGCCCGCAACCTGCTCGGCAGCAGCCATTCCTTCATCTTCGGCCTTGTGGGCCAGCATCGGGCCTTCGGTGACGTCGCCGATGGCATAGATGCCCGGGATATTGGTCTGCCAGTCAGAACCCACCTTGATCTGCCCCTGCGGCGTCATTTCGACGCCCAGTGCCTCCAAACCCAGACCATCGGAATAGGGCCTGCGACCGGTGGCAACCAGTACCGTGTCGGCGTCGATCACATGCTCGCTGTCATCTTTGCGCAGCTTATACGTCACCTTGGCCTTGGTCTTGGTGGCTTCGGTCTTTTGCACTGCCGCGCCCATGACGAACTTCAAGCCCTGCTTTTTGAGGATCCGCTGGAAGGTCTTCTGAACCTCGGGATCCATTCCGGGCGTGATGACATCCAGGAATTCGATCACAGTCACGTCGGCGCCCAGACGCTGATAAACCGAGCCCAGCTCCAATCCGATCACACCTGCACCGATGACCACCATCTTTTTCGGGATCTTGCCCAGCGACAACGCACCGGTCGAGGTCACAACGACCTTTTCGTCAACCACAACACCTGGCAGCGATGCGGGCTCGGACCCGGATGCGACAATGATGTTCTTGGCCTCGTGCACTTCATCGCCGACCTGCACCTTACCTGCGGCGGGAATCGAGCCCCAGCCCTTTAGCCAGTCGATCTTGTTCTTTTTGAACAGAAACTCGATGCCCTTGGTGTTGCCCTCGATCGTTTCTTCCTTATAGGCCTGCATCTGCTTCCAATCGACCGAGGGGCTTTTGCCCTTCAGGCCCATCTTGGCAAAGTTGTGCTCGGCCTCATGCAGTTGATGGCTGGCATGCAGCAACGCCTTCGAAGGGATACACCCTACGTTCAAACAGGTGCCGCCCAGCGTGTCGCGCCCTTCGACCACGGCAGTTTTCAGGCCCAGTTGCGCGCAGCGGATGGCGCAGACATAGCCGCCTGGACCGGCGCCGATTACGATGACGTCATAATTTGCCATTTTGTTCTCCTAAAACCCGAGGAGTTTATTGTTAAACAGGCAACCTAAAAGATTTAGATGGCCAGGAATTCTGTCTAAACCGGCTCCAGCACCTTGATCTGAATATGGGCAACGCCACCGCGTTCGTGGTGCATGGCCAGTTCCTCAGATTCGATGAAGCTCTCGGCCCGGTCTAGATCCGTGATCTCGAACAGCGCCACTGCATGATCTTTTTGATCCGGGTCCTTCCAGATGTGGAGATCGCGTATACCCGCGGCCTCCCGCATCTTCTTGTCTTCTTTGAACACTTTCAGCCAGACATCGAAATCGGCCACATCGGCCTGCCAGAGTACATGAGTCGCCATGATCACAGATCCATCAGCAGACGGCGCGGGTCTTCCAACGCCTCTTTAACGCGAACAAGGAAGGTCACAGCACCTTTGCCATCAACAATCCGGTGGTCATAGGAAAGCGCCAGATACATCATCGGGCGGATCTTGATCTCACCATTGATGACCATCGGACGGTCCTGGATCTTGTGCATACCCAGAATACCCGATTGCGGGGGATTCAGGATGGGCGAGGACATCAATGAGCCATAGACGCCACCGTTCGAGATGGTGAAGGTGCCGCCCTGCATCTCGGCCATGCTCAGTTTGCCGTCGCGGGCGCGCTTGCCTTTCTCGGCGATGGCCTTTTCGATCGCGGCAAAAGACATGCTGTCAGCATCACGGATAACCGGAACCACAAGACCTTGCGGCGTACCGGCGGCAACGCCCATATGCACGAAGTTCTTGTAGACGATGTCGTTGCCGTCGATCTCGGCATTCACCTCGGGTACTTCTTTCAGCGCGTGGCAGCAGGCCTTGGTGAAGAAGGACATGAAACCCAAACGCACGCCATGCTTCTTCTCGAACTGTTCCTTGTACTGATTACGCAGTGCCATCACCTCGGTCATGTCCACCTCGTTATAGGTGGTCAGGATGGCGGCGGTGTTCTGCGCGTCCTTCAGGCGCTTGGCGATAGTCTGGCGCAGGCGGGTCATGCGGACCCGTTCTTCGCGGGCCTCATCTTCGGCGGCGACAGGCGCGCGCGGGGCCTGGGCAGCGGGGGCGGGCACAGCCGCCGCAGGCGCTGGGGCCGATGCCGTTGCAACCGCGCGGGCCACGTCTTCCTTCATGATCCGGCCATCGCGCCCTGTTCCTGTAACCTGATCGGCGGTCAGTCCGGTCTCGGCCATGGCTTTTTCCGCGGATGGCGCATTTGATACGTCCTTGCCGGTGCCTGCTGCCACCGCAGGAGCTGCCACCGCGGCAGCGACCGGAGTGGCAGCGGCACCCGCTGCCGAGCCCGAGATCACCGCGAGCTTGGCGCTGGCATTCACGGTTGCACCCTCCGGGGCCGTGATTTCGGCCAGAACACCGGCAGCTGGTGCGGGAACTTCGACGGAAACCTTGTCGGTTTCCAGCTCGCACAGCATCTCATCCTGGGCAACGCTGTCGCCCACCTGTTTGAACCAGGTCGAAACAGTAGCTTCCGTGACGGATTCGCCCAGCGTTGGCACCATCACGTCAACGCTGCCCCCCGCCGCAGCCGGGGCCGCAGCCGGCTCTGCCGCCGGTGCAGGGGCCGGGGCAGCGCCCTCGCCTGCTGCAATGGTGGCCAGCAATGCGTCGACGCCTACGGTTTGCCCTTCGGCGGCGACAATCTCGCCCATCACACCCGCGGCAGGTGAAGGTACTTCGACCGTGACCTTGTCGGTCTCAAGCTCACAGAGCATCTCGTCCACGGCTACAGCGTCGCCGGGTTTCTTGAACCATGTCGCAACCGTGGCTTCGGTGACCGACTCGCCAAGCGTGGGAACTCGAACTTCAATCGTCATCGCTTACTTTCCTTCGATGCTCAGCGCTTCGTTCACGAGCGCCTCTTGTTGGGCTTTATGTTGGCTGGCCAGGCCCGTTGCGGGCGAAGCCGAGGTTGCGCGACCGGCATAGACCGGACGCTTGTGTTTCGCGCCGATCCGGGTGAGAACCCACTCGATATTGGGTTCAATAAAGGACCACGCTCCCTGGTTCTTGGGTTCTTCCTGACACCAGACCACTTCGGCTTGCTTGAAGCGCTCAAGCTCGTTGATCAGTGAATGGGCCGGGAAGGGGTAATACTGCTCGATCCGCATCAAATAGACATCGTCGATGCCTCGTGCATCGCGTTCCTCCAGCAGGTCGAAATAGACCTTGCCGGAACACATCACCACGCGCTTGATCTTGTCGTCCTTGACCAGCTTGGTGTCCGAGTTGCCTTTTTGTGCGTCGTCCCACAGCACCCGGTGGAAGCTGGAGCCGGTTGTGAAATCTTCGGCATTGCTGACTGCCAGCTTGTGGCGCAGAAGCGACTTTGGCGTTACCAGAATCAAGGGCTTGCGGAACGTGCGGTGCAACTGACGGCGCAGGATGTGGAAATAGTTCGCGGGCGTCGTACAATTGGCGACAATCCAGTTGTCCTGACCGCACATCTGCAGGAACCGTTCCAGTCGCGCCGAGGAGTGCTCGGGCCCCTGGCCTTCGAACCCGTGCGGCAGCAGGCAGACCAGACCGGACATGCGCAGCCATTTGCTTTCGCCCGAGCTGATGAACTGGTCGAACATGATCTGCGCGCCATTGGCGAAATCGCCGAACTGTGCCTCCCATAGAACCAGCGCATTGGGTTCTGCCAGCGAGTAGCCGTATTCAAAGCCCAGCACCGCATATTCCGACAGCATCGAATCAATCACTTCATAGTTCGACTGCCCGGCGCGGATGTTGTTCAGCGGATAGTACCGCTCTTCCGTTTCCTGATGGACAAAGCCGGAGTGGCGCTGGCTGAACGTACCGCGCGTTGCGTCCTGACCGGACAATCGCACCGGATAACCTTCGGTCAGCAAGGACCCGAAGGCCAGCGCCTCGCCGGTGGCCCAGTCGAACCCGGTGCCCGAGTCGAACATCTGCTTCTTGTGATCCAGCAGGCGGGCGACGGTTTTGTGCATCGCAATGTCTTGCGGAGCGTGTGTCAGGGCATTGCCGATCTCGGCCAGTGTCTCGGGCGAGATCGCGGTTTCGCCGCGGACGTATTCCTCTTTGTTCTTGTCCAGATGAGACCAGCGCCCGTCCAGCCAGTCGGCTTTGTTGGGTTTGTAGTCCTTTCCGGCATCGAACTCGGTGTTCAGATGCGCCTGGAAGGCCGCTTTCATGTCCTCGATCTCGCCCTCGGGGATCAGCCCGTCCTTGACCAGCCGCTCGGTATAGAGGCTGAGCGTGGTCTTATGGGTTTTGATCTTTTTGTACATGATCGGGTTGGTGAACATGGGCTCGTCGCCCTCGTTATGACCGAACCGGCGATAGCAGAAGATATCGATGACCACATCCTTGTGGAACTTCTGACGGAATTCGGTCGCCACCTTGGCCGCGTGGACCACCGCCTCGGGGTCATCGCCGTTCACGTGGAAGATCGGTGCTTCGACCATCAGCGCAATGTCAGTCGGATAGGGTGACGAGCGACTAAAGTGCGGTGCGGTCGTGAACCCGATCTGGTTGTTCACCACGATATGCATCGTGCCGCCGGTCTTGTGCCCCTTCAGGCCCGACAGGCCGAACCCTTCGGCCACGACGCCCTGACCGGCAAAGGCCGCGTCACCGTGCAGCAGGATACCCATCACCTTGGTGCGATCGGCGTCGTTCAACTGATCCTGCTTGGCGCGGACCTTGCCCAGCACAACCGGGTTCACCGCCTCGAGATGCGAGGGGTTCGCGGTCAGCGAAAGGTGCACGCTGTTGCCGTCGAACTCACGGTCGCTGGAGGCCCCGAGATGATACTTCACGTCGCCCGAGCCATCCACGTCCTCGGGTTTGAAGCTGCCACCTTGGAATTCGTTGAATATGGCGCGGTAGGGTTTGCCCATGACGTTGGCCAGAATGTTCAGTCGACCCCGGTGCGGCATGCCGATGACGATGTCGCTGACACCCAGCGCGCCGCCGCGCTTGATGATCTGCTCCATCGCCGGGATCAGGCTTTCACCGCCGTCCAGACCGAACCGCTTGGTGCCCATGTATTTCACATGCAGGAACTTCTCGAAGCCCTCGGCCTCGACCATCTTGTTCAGAATGGCCTTTCGGCCCTCCTTGGTGAACTGGATTTCCTTGCCGTAGCCTTCAATCCGTTCCTTCAGCCAAGCGGCCTGTTCCGGGTCCGATATATGCATGTATTGCAGCGCGAAGGTGCCGCAATAGGTTCGCTTTACGATCTCGACGATCTGCCGCATCGAGGCCATCTGCAGCCCCAGCACGTTATCGATGAAGATCGGACGATCCATGTCGGCATCGGTGAACCCATAGGTCTTGGGGTCCAGTTCCGGGTGCGTGCTGGCAGCGCGCATGCCAAGCGGGTCCAGATCGGCGGCCAGATGGCCCCGGATCCGGTAGGCCCGGATCAGCATCAGTGCCCGCAGGCTGTCCAGAACCGCGCGTTTGATCTGGTCGTCGCTGACCTCGACACCTTTGGCCTCGGCCTTCTCCTTGATCTTCTTGCCTGCCGCCTTGGCGTCAATCTCGGCCCATTCCCCGGTCAGCGCGCCGGTCAGATCGTCGGCGGGCATCGGCGGCCAGTCGGTGCGGGCCCAGGATGGCCCTTCGGCCTCTTTCTGCACGTCCGGCGTGGCGTCGCCCATCGCCTGGAAGAACTCGGCCCAGGCGGCATCTACTGCACCCGGATTCTTGGTGTACTGGGCATAAAGCTGCTCCAGATATTCGGCATTGTGTCCTTGCATGAAGCTTGAAGCATGAAAGGCGGAGTTGGGCGTGTGTTCGGTCATTGGGCTACCTCTGTTGGGTTGGGACCGTATTGATTGGTGCCTGGTTGGCTGGGGCGTGCGAGCCACCATAGAACCAGGAGGGGCGACACAAACAAAACCAGCAGTGTCGGAATTACGATAAGCAAAGTGGCGCGTGTCAGCAAAATATCCATTGTTCCACCGTGAAATTGGCTGGCGATACCGATGCCAAAGACGAGAACTGCAAATGCTCCGACGATCAGCAGGATCGGCAGCAGGGCGTAAAGCCCACTGCGCCCCGTATCGTGCATCCGCCGGAAGGCCACGGCCAGATGAGGGATAAACACGATCAGTGCCACGATGCTCTGAACCGGTTGCGAGGACGTAGCCGCAACAGATTTGACCTCATCCGTTTGCGCGACCGAGACCTGAGTGAAGAACCGCCAGTCGATGATCCCGGCGATAAAGCTCCAGATCACGATGAACAGGAAAAAGAACCAGTATTCAGGCCGCGAGGCGCGACCTGAGAAGGTGAAGAACTTGGAGAAACAGGTGCGGATGGCGTCAGAGAAGGTCATGCGATCGCCCCCGATGGGTCTGGCCCGTACTCGTTAGGGCCCGGCTCCGAAGGGGTCGTACCCCACAAAACGACTACGATCAGTGCGAGTATCGAAATCACAAGTTGCGGTATCCCCAGTAGGATCGCAACGACTAGGGCCAATGGTATCGAGATCAGACCCAACAAACCTGCGAAGAAAGAAAATGCTGGTCCGAAGAAGAAAGCTAGGAATAGAGCCAACCAAGCGTACCAGCCCGGGTATCCGATATCATGTACCCGGCGCGTCAGAACAGCTGCAAACGGAACAAGGAGTATAAGGGAAACAACGAGGCTAAGGACACCTGGGCCATACTTGATAACAATCGAAACCTCTTGTGTCTCTTCTCCCGTCAGCAGATCGGTTGTTGTGGTCACACTCTGATATGCAGTCGGATCAAGAACCGCTAAATCGACGAACAGTGCGCCTGCAATCATCACCAATATCGGAACAGCATACTTCCAGTATTCCGAGCGGGACGCCCGCCCGGAAAACGATAGAAGTTCTTTGATACTGGTCAACATAACTACAGGCTGTTCCGCTTACCCAATCGCTTCCAGCACAGCCTCACCCAACTGGGCAGGGCTTTCGGCCACGACGATACCGGCCGAGCGCATGGCTTCGATCTTGTCCTCGGCACCGCCCTTGCCGCCGGCGACAATCGCGCCCGCGTGGCCCATGCGACGGCCCGGAGGGGCTGTGCGGCCTGCGATGAAACCGGCGGTCGGCTTTTTACGACCCTTCTTGGCCTCATCCGCCAGGAACTGCGCGGCTTCTTCCTCGGCCGAGCCACCGATCTCACCGATCATGATGATGGATTCGGTCTCGTCATCGGCCAGGAACCATTCCAGCACGTCGATATGCTCGGTGCCTTTGATCGGGTCGCCGCCGATGCCCACACAGGTGGACTGACCCAGACCCACATCGGTGGTCTGCTTGACGGCCTCATAGGTCAGGGTGCCGGAACGGGACACAACACCGACCGAGCCACGCTTGTGGATGTGGCCGGGCATGATGCCGATCTTGCAGGCGTCAGGCGTAATCACACCGGGGCAGTTCGGGCCGATCAGGCGTGATTTGCTGCCTTCCAGCGCGCGCTTCACTTTCATCATGTCCAGCACCGGGATGCCTTCGGTGATGCAGACGATCACTTCCATCTCGGCATCAATCGCTTCGAGGATCGAGTCAGCCGCAAAGGGCGGCGGCACGTAGATCACCGAGGCGTTGGCTTCGGTCACCGCCTTGGCCTCGTGGACCGAGTTGAACACGGGCAGGTCAAGATGGGTCATCCCGCCTTTGCCGGGGGTCACGCCGCCGACCATCTTGGTGCCATAGGCGATGGCCTGTTCGCTGTGGAATGTGCCTTGCGAGCCGGTAAAGCCCTGACAGATGACCTTGGTGTTTTCGTCGATGAGGACTGCCATTTTGTCCCTTTCTCTAGGCGGTGTTGGATTGATGGGGTTCAGCCGCTGGCAGAACCTGCGGCGCATAGGTGATTTTTTCGAGCGTGGCGCGTCCCAGCGCCAGATTGGTGATCGTGCGGAGGCCGCTGCTGATTTCAGCGATGCCCCGACGGACTTTTTGCCGGATCAGAGGCCAACCGGTCGGGCGATGGCGCGGTGCGCCCATCTGCACTTCACCGGGGGCCTCGTTGCCCTGTTCGACCATCGCGGGGATCACCTGATAGATGTTGACCTGCCGCGCCGCCGCCGAGGCGGACGGGTTGAACAGCAAACCGTCAAGTGTGATGTCATAGGGCTTTTGCGCCAGGAAATGCTCCGCCGCCTCGCGGGTCAATGCATAGGCCGCGCCGCCCGGATTGCGCGAGCGCATCAGGCGCAGCTCTCGCCCCAGATGGGACAGCCGTTCGCGCCCAAGCGCCACGTACAGCTTGCTGCTGCGCCAGCGTTCGAACCGCACGATATCCGCATCCGCTGGCCACCAGGAGGGATCGTTCAGCCAGTCCGCCAGTTCAGACGTCAGGAATACGTCATCCTCAAGGATCAACGCCTGTTCAGCCCCCGAGGCAATGACGGCCTCCCACGCTTTGGCATGGCTGAGCGTACAGGCCATGTCCTTGGTGTGGAAATATCCCCACGGTCCCTCGGCCTTGCACTCGCGCAGAAAATCCTCACGGGTGGCGGCATCGCAGTCGACAGCATTGACGCGCGTCGCCGACAGGCCTGCTTTTTGCAGCTCCTGCTCCATCAAACGCGTCCGCCCGGTGGCGCGTTCAAGACCTATGAGGAAGATGGGGATGGTCATGGGGTTTGGTTTTCCAGAAAGATCAGACAGTCCACACCCAATGCAATCTGCTCTGCGAGCCGGTAAAGCCCTGACAGATCACTTTGGTATTTTCGTCGATGAGGACTGCCATTTGGCGTTCTCCTTTATTGGGTTCCTGAGGGCGAGCCTATTCGCCGTAAATTAGCGACGGGACTCTTCCCTGCGGCACTGGTTGTGAAATCAGAAACACGTTGCTTGTCGTGCTCCCCATGTCTTTTGCGTCGTGTGTGAGAAGGCTACCGTTTGGAAGCTGGATAGCGTATTCGAACCTTTCGGATGGAAACTCTTCTTCAGTTCCTGAGCCCACAGTCGAGAGGGCTGCTTTCAAAATAGCATTCCCAATGACTGACGGAGGCTCGGAGCTGATCGCTCTAATACCGCAGACCTCGACGTCAGACGCACCTGGGAGGCTCTGAAGGCCGACAATTATCTCGCTATTCGGCACGACATATACTGAACGAATTTGACCTAGATCCCTTGAGGAATTCAACGAAGCAGCCCGTGCGTTACTTTGAAAATCACTGAAATCGGGCAAGCTTGCCAGACAAGTGCTTGAGAACGAATTGGCCGCTTCTTGCGCAACGTTTCCTCCGGATGAAAGCCTTGAAGGGCTTTCATCACAAGCAGAGATCAAAGCGCCCGCGGCCAACAATACCGACGGCAGACTTATACGTCGGACTGTGTTCACCCCTTAACCGCTTTCACGATCTTCTCGGCGCCGTCTTTCAGGTTGTCCGCCGCGATCACGTCCAGGCCAGAGGTGTTGATGATCTCTTTGCCCTTCTCGACATTGGTGCCTTCCAGGCGCACGACCAGCGGAACCTGCAGGCCGACCTCTTTCACCGCGGCGACAACGCCCTCGGCGATGACGTCGCAGCGCATGATGCCGCCGAAAATGTTGACCAGAATGCCTTTGACGTTCGGGTCCGAGGTGATGATCTTGAACGCCTCGGTCACTTTTTCCTTGGTCGCACCGCCGCCCACGTCGAGGAAGTTGGCAGGCTCGGCACCATAGAGCTTGATGATGTCCATCGTTGCCATCGCCAGGCCGGCGCCGTTGACCATACAGCCGATCTCGCCATCCAGCGCGATGTAGTTCAGGTCGTATTTGCTGGCTTCCAGTTCCTTGGGGTCTTCCTCGGTCGTGTCGCGCAGTTCGGCGATATCCGGGTGTCGATAGACCGCGTTGCCGTCAAAGCCGACCTTGGCATCCAGCACTTTCAGGTCGCCGCTGTCCGAGACGATCAGCGGGTTGATTTCCAGCATCTCCATATCCTTCTCGACGAAGGCGTTATAGAGCTGGTTCATCAGCTTGACACATTGCTTGACCTGCGCGCCTTGCAGACCCAGCGAAAAGGCGATCCGGCGGCCATGATAGGGCTGATAGCCGGTGGCCGGGTCCACCGAGAAGGACAGGATTTTCTCAGGCGTGGCGGCAGCCACTTCTTCGATGTCCATGCCGCCTTCGGTGGAGCAAACGAACGAGATGCGGCTGGTTTGGCGGTCCACCAGCAGGGCCAGGTACAGCTCGCGTTCGATGCCCGAACCGGCCTCGATATAAATACGGTTGACCTGCTTGCCCGCCGGGCCGGTCTGATGGGTCACCAGCGTGCGGCCCAGCATCTTCTTGGCTTCCTCGGCGGCTTCTTCAACCGATTTGGTCAGACGGACACCGCCTTTGTCACCCGCGTCAGCTTCCTTGAACGAACCCTTGCCACGGCCGCCCGCGTGGATCTGTGCCTTGACGACCCAAAGTGGCCCGTCCAATTCACCGGCTGCGGTTTTGGCTTCCTCGGCGCGCAATACGGCGCGGCCATCGGATACCGGTGCGCCATAGCTGCGAAGAAGGGCTTTGGCCTGATATTCGTGAATGTTCATCGAAAGTGTCCCGTCTGACTGCGAATTTATCCGTTATAGGGGCGTCTAGTGGTCAAGTTTAAAGGGTTTTTTTATGGGAGCGCTGTTTTTTACGAAGATTTTCACTATTTGTGATCACAGCATTTTGGGGTGTGATCACAAAACCGAATAACCTGCACTCTTGACGAGTCAGGACCAGTATCGATTCTGCCAGATCCACATCAGTACAGTTGCGGCACCAACCAAAAAGAAAGGAAACGTTCTTTCCAACGCCATACTCAGCAGTTCCATCCAGGGAAGGTCAGTTTGAACGGCCGTCAAAATAGCAAACATCATGAAGAGCGTTCCGAACACACCACAGAGAAAGCACAGCACGAAATAGCACGGCAGGATTACGCGCGCCCAATCTCGCGCAGTGGAGGAGTGTGAGGTTCGTATGAATGCCAGACATAGAATTGGCACGGCCAACAAAAAAACAGTGAGTTTGAATGACATAATTACCGGAAAGAATGATGCTCGAATGCGATAGGTATGAAAGAAAATGCGCGCCGAAAAGCGCGCATTCAAGTCGTGGGTCCGGAATTCCAGACCTTATGCCAGCGAGCTGTCGATCCCCTTGCAAGCCTCGATCAGGCCCTTCACGGCGTTGACCGAATTGTCGAAACCGGCCTGCTCTTCCTCGTTCAGGGTGATATTGACGACCTTTTCGATGCCACCGGCACCGATGACGGTGGGCACGCCGACATACATGCCGCTGACACCCAGTTCGCCATCACAGTAGGCGGCGCAGGGCAGGACACGCTTTTGATCCTTCAGGTACGCTTCAGCCATTTCGATCGCCGACGTGGCCGGTGCATAATAGGCCGAGCCGGTTTTCAGCAGGCCAACGATTTCGGCACCACCGTCACGGGTGCGCTGCACGATGGCGTCCAGTTTGTCCTGCGTCGTCCAGCCCATCTTGACCAAATCAGGCAAGGGGATACCAGCGACGGTCGAATAACGCACCGACGGTACCATGGTGTCGCCGTGACCGCCCAGTACGAAGGCGGTGACGTCGCGCATCGACACTTCGAACTCTTCGGCCAGGAAGTGGCGGAAGCGGGCCGAGTCCAATACGCCAGCCATGCCGCAGACCTTGTTGTGCGGCAGGCCCGAGAATTCGCGCAAGGCCCAGACCATCGCGTCCAACGGGTTTGTGATGCAGATGACGAATGCATCAGGCGCGTTGGCCGCGATGCCTTCACCGACCGATTTCATGACCTTCAGGTTGATGCCCAGCAGGTCGTCGCGGCTCATTCCCGGTTTGCGGGGCACACCGGCGGTGACGATGCATACGTCGGCGCCTGCGATGTCCTCATAGGATTGGGTGCCTTTCAGTTGGGCGTCGAACCCTTCCGCGGGTCCGGATTCGGCAATGTCCAGCGCCTTGCCTTCCGGGATGCCTTCGGCGATGTCGAACAGCACGACGTCACCAAGTTCTTTCATTGCTGCGAGGTGGGCGAGCGTGCCGCCGATCTGACCTGCGCCGATCAGCGCGATCTTGGGTCTGGCCATTTGGATTGTCTCCGGTCGGTTTTGAAATCGCGATTTTGCTAGTCGTTTAAACGGCATTGCGCAAGTGTTCTGCGGCGCGGCATGCGACCGCATACCGTTTGCGCTGCATACGCTGATTGCGCTAAAGGGCCATCATAGCAAGCTGTTCCGGGGCCGCCGCATGTTCGAATTGAACCTGATGTTTTTTGCTGTGGCAATCCCGGCGGTGATCTTTGCGGGTATCTCAAAAGGCGGCTTCGGGTCGGGCGTGGCCTTTGCGTCCTCGTCGATTCTGGCTTTGATACTGGAGCCGGGGCAGGCGTTGGCACTCATGCTGCCCATCCTGATGATCATCGATGTCGCGACTCTGCGGCCCTATTGGAAACGTTGGAGCTGGCAGGATTCGCGCCTTCTGATGTTGGGTGCGGTGCCCGGTGTGGCGCTGGGCGCATGGCTGTTTCGCGCCACCAACGACGACCTGCTGCGCCTGTTGATCGGAGGGATTTCCGTCGGTTTCGTCGTCTGGCACATCTCTCAGTCGCGTGGCTGGGTGCGCGGGTTCGCCAATCGCCTGCCGCCGCCTGCGGGATTGTTTGCCGGTCTCGTTGCCGGGTTTACCAGTTTCGTCAGCCATGCTGGCGGGCCGCCAGCCGCGGTCTATCTGTTGTCGCAACGTCTTTCGAAAACCGAGTTTCAGGCCACCACGGTTCTGGTGTTCTGGGTCATCAATGCTGCGAAGTTCGTTCCGTACGCCTTTTTAGGCCTGTTTACATGGCACACAGCGTGGGCCGATTTGTTGTTGGCGCCATTTGCGGTGATTGGCGCTTGGTTGGGCGTCCGGGCGCATTGGATGGTGTCCGAGCGCCTGTTTTTTGGAATTGCCTATGTTCTGCTGACCATTACGGGAAGCAAGCTGATCTGGGATGCGCTGACCTGACACTCAGGTATTGGGTGGCAGCGCCTCGGCCAGCGTTTCGTAAGACTGACCCGAGGCAACAAGGCAGGTTGTGCCATCCGGCAGGGTCACAGTGATTGTCCAACTACCAGTGACGTCCGAGGCAAAAACCTCCATCACCGCACCCTGGCGTGCGAGTCCGATCCCCCTGCGTGTTTCGCCATAGGTCTCTGCCAGTTGTTCAATCACGTCGGTGCGCGGTGCACATTGGCGGGTCTGAGCGTTCAATTGCTGCGCCGCCAGTGCCGCGATGCCCAAGCCCATTGTCATCTTGATCATAGTGGAATTCATGTCGGTCCCCTTTTCACCTGCAGCCGAAAGGGTGACGGGACGATGAAGAATTTCCGTTAAGGCAACGCCCGTTGCGCCGCACCGGCGGGAATGCTGCATTGCGGCAATTTTCCACTTGAACTTTCCGGAAAAAAATGCCCCATTTCGCGCAACTTTATTTCAAAGGGAAAAATCAATGGATCCCCGTCAGCGCCCGTACCGTTCGGTTCTTTATATTCCCGGCTCGAAAGAGCGGGCTTTGGACAAGGCGCGCACCCTGCCCGTGGATGCGATCATCTTCGACCTGGAAGACGCGGTTGCTGCCGATGAAAAGAACAACGCCCGCGCAACGCTCAAGGCCGCATTGGAAGCAGGTGGATTTGGCGCACGGTTCAAAATCGTTCGAATCAATGGGCTCGATACTGAATGGGGGCAGGCGGATGCAGAGGCGGTGCGTGAGATGGGCGCTGATGTGGTGTTGCTTCCCAAGGTCAACAGGGCCGCAGATGTGGACGCACTGGCTGCGATCACTGGCGATCTTCCGATCTGGGCCATGATGGAAACCCCCCGGGGGATGTTGAACGCTGCCGAAATTGCGGCGCATCCCTTGATGGCGGGATTTGTCATGGGCACAAATGATTTGGCCAAGGAACTGCAAACCCGGTTCCGCCCCGACAGAATGCCGTTGATGACCTCTTTGGGTCTGTGTCTGCTGGCCGCCAAGGCCGAAGGGTTGATAATCGTCGACGGTGTCTACAATGCGTTCAAAGATGGCGATGGTTTGGCCGCTGAATGTGCGCAAGGGCGCGACATGGGCTTTGACGGCAAGACCCTGATCCATCCTGCACAGGTGGATATCGCCAATGCGGCCTACGCCCCGTCAGACGTGGAAATAGACCTTGCCCGCCGCCAGATCGCGGCGTTTGAAGAGGTCGAGGCGCAAGGGCAGGGGGTCGCCGTCGTCGACGGCAAAATCGTTGAAAACCTACACGTTGTAACTGCCCGCGAAATTCTGGCAAAAGCAGAGGCGATTGTAGCTTTGCAAGCGGGGTAAGCCAGCATGGGCTTTGTTCTTCTGATCCTTGGCGTGGCGCTTTGGTGGGCCGCGCATTTGTTCAAACGCGTGATGCCCGAACGGCGTGCCGCGATGGGCGATGCCGGGAAAGGCGCAGTGGCACTGGCACTGGCCGCCGCCATCCTGTTGATGATCTTCGGATATAGGATGACCGATACGATCTTTGTCTGGGCGCCTCCGACATTCATGATCCATATCAACAATCTGCTGGTGCTGATCGCGATCTTCATGATGAGTCCTGCCGGAACCAAAGGCAAACTCCTCAACAAAATGCGCCATCCGATGCTGACCGGTTTCAAGACATGGGCCTTTGCGCACTTGCTGGTGAATGGCGATTTGGCCTCGATCATTCTGTTCGGCGGGCTTCTGGCATGGGCTGTCGTCGAAGTGATCGTGATCAACCGAGCAGAACCCGAATGGACCCCCGGCGAGCCGGGCACGTACGGCAAGGACGCTATGTTCTTTGTCGCTTCCATCGTGTTGTTCGGGATCATCGGTTATGTTCATGGGTTGGTCGGACCCTCGCCTTTCCCCTCGTAAGGAGCTGACATTATGGCAAAACTCTATCGACTCCTGACCGAGGAGGATACGTCCGCCTTCTGTCACAAGGTCTCCGATGCGCTGGCCAAAGGGTGGGAGCTGCACGGTTCCCCCTCCTACGCATTCGATGCGGCAAGCAATGTCATGCGCTGCGCGCAGGCGGTTATCAAAGAGGTCGAGGCCGACTATTCACCTGACATGAAACTGGGGCAGCAGTAATGGCAAAAACCAATCCGGGTCACTTCTTCGAGGATTATTCAGTCGGACAGGTACTGCACCACGCAGTGCCCCGCACCGTGACAGAGGGCGAACGCGCGCTCTATCACGCGCTCTACCCGGCGCGGCACGCGCTTTATTCCTCGGACGAATTCGCCCGGAATTGCGGTTTGCCGCAAAGTCCGGTTGACGATCTGGCAGCATTCCATGTGGTCTTTGGCAAGACCGTGCCGGACATATCGCTAAATGCGGTGGCCAATCTGGGCTATGCCGAGGGTCGGTGGCTGAAACCGGTCTATCCCGGCGATACGCTGCGGTCGGAATCCGAGGTTATCGGTCTCAAGCAGAACTCGAATGGCAAAACGGGGGTTGTTTGGGTTCGAACTCGGGGCCTGAACCAGCGCGACGAAGTGGTGATCGAGTATGTGCGATGGGTCATGGTGCGCAAATCGAACCCTGATGCGCCGGCACCCGAAACTTTGGTGCCCGAGCTGAAGAATGCATTGGGCGCGCAGGATCTTGTGGTCCCGCAGGGGCTGGATTTTTCAAACTACGATTTTGAGCAGGCAGGCGAGGCGCATCGCTGGGGCGATTATGAAATCGGTGAAACAATCGACCATGTCGACGGTGTCACGGTCGAAGAGGCCGAGCACATGCTGGCAACCCGGCTGTGGCAGAACACAGCCAAGGTGCATTTTGACCTGACCTTCCGCCCCGAAGGCCGTCTGATTTATGGCGGCCACGTGATTTCAATGGCCCGAACCTTGTCCTTCAACGGCCTGGCGAACGCGCAGATGATCGTTGGCCTGAACGGCGGGGCGCATGCAAATCCCTGCTTTGCCGGCGACACGATCAAGGCATGGTCCGAGGTTTTGGATAAGGCAGAAACACATGTTCCGGGTGTCGGCGCCCTTCGCCTGAGATTGGTTGCGACCAAAGGTGGTGATCCTTTCGCCTTGCGAAACGAAGGCGGTAAGTACCTGCCCGAGGTACTGTTGGACCTCGATTATTGGGCATTGATGCCGGTTTGACCTGATGAACTGCTGATCCGAGGTTACATTCATTTGAATGCAGCCCGCGCCAATCGTGCTAGGCTGCAGGTATGAAAGTGCTCCGTAATCTCGTGGCGTGCCTGTGCCTGGCGCCACCTGCCGCGGCCTGTGAACTGGCGCTGGCATTGGCCGTCGACGTGTCGGGCTCGGTGGATTCAACGGAGTTTCGGATTCAGATGGACGGTCTGGCCGCTGGCTTGCGTGACCCAGTCGTTTCCGAAGCATTGGTACGGGGACAGGCACATCTGATGCTTGTGCAATGGACCGGCAGCTCGCGCCAGCGCGTGACGATTCCCTGGACCCGAATTGACAGTTTCGCGACGCTGGATCACTTCGCCGAGCAAGTCGCGAAAGATCCGCGCGTGTGGCGCAATTTCTCTACGGCCATCGGCGAGGCGCTCGAGGTTACAGTGTCCAGTTTCGATGCCGTGTCGGAATGCAGCAGGCATCTTATTGATCTGTCGGGGGACGGTATTTCGAACGAAGGGGTGGAACCATCTGAGATGCGCGACCTGTTGCGCGACCGCGGCATTACGGTGAATGCCATCGCCATTGAAGAAAGCGAGCCGGACCTGACGGCCTATTTTTTTGAGAATGTGATCGTCGGCGAAGGCGCCTTTGTCGTTTCGGCAGCCGGCTTTTCCGATTATCCCGAGCGCATACGAAAAAAGCTGCTACGAGAAGTGACACAGCAAACTGCCCGGCTGAAATAACCGGATTGCAGATTCGTGATCACATTGCTTTGGCATTGAAAACGCTAACATAGGCACGGCTGAATGAGATTTGTGATCACGACATTATTTTGTGTGATCACAATTGCACATAATACGTCAAATTGGGCCGAATTTAGTGATTTTTGCACTTGCAGCACGTGACAGAGTCGCAAAAAGCGGTAAAACGTTCGGTAGCCAACCGAAAAGGAGCCGCCATGGCCGATGTAAATCGGGGCAACCGCCCGCTATCTCCGCACTTGTCGATCTATCGTCCACAATTGACCTCGGTCACATCCATTCTGACGCGAATCACGGGAAACGCAATGATCGTGACGGCGCTGCTGATCGTCTGGTGGTTTCTCGCTGCCGCGACTTCGCCCGAAGCGTTCGAGCGCGCGAACTGGTGGTTGACTTCGGTTCTGGGCGATCTGGTGATGGCTTTGTCACTGTGGGGTATTTGGTATCACACACTGGCTGGCGTGCGGCATCTGATCTGGGACAACGGGATCGGATTGGATCTTCCGACTGCCTATAAGCTGGGTTGGGCCGTTGTGATCGGATCGGTGGTCCTGACCCTGTTGACCTTGTTGATCGTCGGATAAAGGAGGCCTGACATGCGTTATCTGACCGACCGCAAACGCGCGATTGGCCTTGGTTCAGCCAAGTCCGGCACCGCACATTTCTGGAGCATGAAAGTCAGCTCGGTTGCGCTGCTGATCCTTGTTCCATTGTTTATCTTCACATTTGGTCCGATATTGGGCCAGCCCTATGATGTCGTGTTGGACTACTACTCGCGTCCGTTCCCGGCCATTGTCGCTGCGCTGACGTTGATTGTCGGCTTCAAGCACTTTGCCAGTGGCGCACAGGTGATGTTGGAAGACTATGTCCACGGCACCATGGAAAAGGTGCTGATTATCCTGACCATCTGTTTGTCCTATGGCGCTGCTGCTGCCGGTGTTTTCGCCATCGCGCGCATTGCCCTTTAATCCCCGGAGCTGAAAGAAATGGCTGCATACGAATACGAAACGCATGAATATGACGTGGTCGTTGTCGGCGCCGGTGGGGCCGGTCTGCGAGCGACGCTGGGAATGGCGGAGCAGGGGTTGCGCACCGCCTGCGTGACCAAGGTTTTCCCGACCCGATCTCATACAGTAGCGGCGCAGGGTGGTATCGCTGCATCTTTGTCGAATATGGGCCCCGACCATTGGCAATGGCACATGTATGACACCGTCAAGGGGTCTGATTGGCTGGGCGACACCGACGCGATGGAATATCTGGCACGCGAGGCGCCCAAGGCCGTTTATGAGCTGGAGCACTACGGTGTTCCGTTCAGCCGGACCGAAGAAGGCAAGATCTACCAGCGCCCCTTTGGCGGCCACACCACGGAATTCGGCGAAGGCCCCGCCGTGCAGCGCACCTGTGCCGCCGCTGACCGGACCGGTCACGCGATCCTGCACACGCTGTACGGTCAATCGCTGAAGAACAACGCCGAGTTCTATATCGAATACTTCGCCATCGACCTGGTCATGTCCGAAGACGGGCAATGTCAGGGCGTCGTCTGCTGGAAGCTGGACGACGGCACGATGCATGTTTTCAACGCCAAGATGGTGGTGTTGGCGACCGGCGGCTACGGTCGCGCCTATTTCAGCGCAACCTCGGCCCATACCTGTACCGGCGACGGCGGCGGCATGGTGGCCCGCGCGGGTCTGGCCCTGCAGGACATGGAGTTCGTGCAGTTCCACCCCACCGGCATCTATGGTTCGGGCTGCCTGATCACCGAAGGCGCACGCGGCGAGGGCGGTTACCTGACCAATTCGGAAGGTGAGCGGTTCATGGAGCGCTACGCGCCTCAGTACAAGGACCTCGCGCCGCGCGATTATGTCTCGCGCTCGATGACTATGGAAATTCGTGAAGGTCGCGGGCACGGGGATGACGGGGACCATATACACCTGAACCTCAGCCACCTTCCAGCAGAAGCGTTGGCCGAGCGTTTGCCGGGGATTTCGGAATCGGCCCGCGTATTTGCCGGTGTTGACGTCACCAAAGAGCCGATCCCCGTTCTGCCGACCGTGCACTACAATATGGGTGGTATTCCGACGAACTATTGGGGTGAGGTTCTGAACCCGACGCCTGAAAACCCGACAGCGGTAGTTCCGGGTCTGATGGCAGTTGGCGAGGCCGGGTGCGCTTCGGTCCACGGCGCGAACCGTTTGGGTTCAAACTCGTTGATCGACCTTGTGGTATTCGGGCGTGCCGCAGCGATCCGGGCCGGAAAGGTCGTGGATGCCACGGCGCCGAACCCTGTTCTGAACCAGGCGTCGGTTGACAAGGCGTTTGACCGCTTCGACGCGATCCGCAACGCCAACGGAGCGATCCCGACGGCCGATCTGCGGCTTGAGATGCAGAAAACGATGCAATCGGACGCGGCCGTATTCCGCACGGCCAAAACCATGGCCGAAGGTGTCGAGAAAATGACCGCAATCGCGGCCAAGATGGACGACCTGAAGGTTTCCGACCGCTCGCTGGTCTGGAACAGTGACCTGATGGAGACGCTGGAACTGACCAATCTGATGCCGAGTGCCCTGGCCACGATCGTGGGCGCCGAGGCGCGCAAGGAATCCCGTGGTGCCCACGCGCATGAGGACTACACCGAGCGTGATGACGAAAACTGGCGTGTTCACACGGTGTCCCGCGTCGAAGGCAACAAGGTTGAGCTGAGCTATCGCCCCGTGATCGTCGATCCGCTGACGACCGAGGATGAAGGCGGCATCAGCCTGAATAGAATCGCGCCCAAGGCGCGGACGTTCTAAGGAGAGGAACCCATGGTACAACTGACCCTCCCCAAGAATTCCCGGATCACCACCGGCAAGACCTGGCCCAAGCCGGAAGGCGCGACCAATACTCGCAAATTCCAGATCTACCGCTGGAACCCGGAAGACGGGCAGAACCCGCGCGTCGACACTTATTTCGTCGACATGGATACCTGCGGGCCGATGGTTCTGGATGCGCTGATCAAGATCAAAAACGAGATCGACCCGACCCTGACCTTCCGCCGCTCGTGCCGCGAGGGAATCTGCGGATCCTGTGCGATGAATATCGACGGGATCAATACGCTGGCCTGTATCTACGGAATGGATGAGATCAAGGGCGACGTGAAAATCTATCCGCTGCCGCACATGCCGGTGGTCAAGGATCTTATCCCGGACCTGACACATTTTTATGCGCAGCACGCCAGCATCATGCCGTGGCTGGAAACCAAAACCAATCGGCCCGCGAAAGAGTGGAAGCAATCCATCGAAGATCGCAAGAAACTGGACGGCCTTTATGAGTGTGTGATGTGCGCCAGCTGCTCTACGTCTTGCCCCAGCTACTGGTGGAACGGGGATCGGTATCTTGGCCCTGCTGCTCTGCTGCATGCTTATCGCTGGATCATCGACAGTCGTGACGAGGCGACAGGTGAACGGTTGGACGATCTGGAAGATCCATTCAAACTGTATCGCTGCCACACGATCATGAACTGCGCCAAGACGTGCCCCAAAGGGTTGAACCCGGCCAAGGCAATTGCAGAGATCAAGAAGATGATGGTCGAACGGGCGGTTTAACCACCCACGACCCCTGCGCTTGCCGGTCTGCGGCAGGCGCAACCCCAGTCTGCAATATTGGGCGATGCGCGCACCGATTATCAGGACTATCTTTCCGCTTGGGGAGGAGTGATTGGATCAATACGGGATCACTCCGATGGACACGAAAAACACGAAAACGCAGGCTGAAGAAGCGCTGGAGTTGCTCGAGCAGGCTTGGGCCTATTACTCGCCTGAAGCCACGCCAGTTGAAGCGGATCACGAGCCCGACCTGTTCGAATATGCCAATGCTGCTTAGCAGATGAACCCGTCACTTGGACGTCTGCACCACTTGAAATCCCTTCACTAATGGTGAAAGCAGAAGAATGCCTGTCCTTCTGCTTTTACTTGCTGCCGGTGTTTTTGCTTATTTCGTCTGGCGTGCGCGCACGTCGTCCTTGTCGCGCGATTGCCGGTGGAGACAGCACAGGGCCGAAGGCGTCTGGCGGTGCAGCTATTGCGGCGCAGTATCGCATTCCGACGCGCAACCTGTGCGATGCCTGAAAGACCAGTCTTGACGGTTCTACGTAACGGGGGTTTCGCGCGGCGCCAAACTGCTCCACTCTGCCGGCCATGTCAGATTCTGGAATCACCAATCGCCCGCCTGTGGATGCCGAAGCCCGTCGCGCTGTCGCTCCGGTAATATGCTACCCGAATGACAGTTTGCCCAAGCCGGATCTGGCCTGGATGCAATCAATTCGAAACGGCGCGACAAAGACTCATGATGTTCTGATCCCACCGCGCGAGGCGCGGTGTTTCGAGGTTCCGGCTGGAAGTTGTTTTAGAATTACATCGGTCGAGGGCCCGCAGGTTGGCGATTTGAACCTTTGGAACCTCAACGATCTGTCCGAACGGTTTTATTCAGGAAAAACCCGCGCCCTGCACGGCACTCACCTGACCACGGGCGAGCGGATGTGGTCCAGTTTCCCGTCTTTGCGTCCGATGGCCACAATCACAACGGATACGCTGGGTTGGTACGGTATCGATGAATTTGGTGGATCGGTTCATGATGTGATCGGAACGCGATGCGATCCGTATACGGGAAACCTGTTGTCCGGATCCCAATATCACCATTGCTGCCACTCTAATCTGACGCGGGCGCTAGCGGATCATCTGGGCATACCTCTTTCCGAGGCTGAGCCAGCGGTTCACGATGTTCTGAACGTTTTCATGTGTACCGGATTCACGCGGGATACCGGTCAGTATTTTATGAAAGCGTCACCTGTTCGGCCTGGCGATTATCTTGAGTTCTTTGCGGAAATCGACCTGCTCGGGAACCTCAGCGCCTGTCCGGGTGGTGATTGCTCGTCCGAGCATTCCTCGGACACGGCAGCATGTTACCCGCTGCTTGTCGAAGTTTTTGCTCCGGCCGATGGTGTATTGGACGAGTGGCAGAGCCCGGCCCGGAATGGATACGACGGTTCACACGGGCGATAGGCAATACTGAATCGGCAGGCGTGCAAATACGCCTGCCGACTTGTTCTCAGGCGCTCGGAAAGGCCGCTTGTAGTGCAATTTCCACCATGTCGCCAAAGCTGCTCTCGCGATCGGAAGAGGGCAGGGCTTCTCCGGTCAACAGGTGATCCGAGACAGTCAGAACGGCCAGAGCCCGGCATTTGTGGCGTGCCGCCAGAATGTAGAGTTCTGCGGCCTCCATCTCGACGCCCAAAATACCGTGGCGCACCATCTGTTCGTTGAGGTCAGGACGTTCGTCATAGAAAACGTCTGACGAATAAATTCCACCGACATGAGTCGGTGTGCCTTTCGCTGCTGCCGCCAAAGCCGCCGCCTGTAGCAAACCCCAATCGGCGCAGGGGGCGAAGTTGAGCTCTTTCATGATGCCGCGCGATGGCGTGCTGAGCGTGCTGGAGGTCATGGCAAGAATAACGTCTCGCAAGGCAACGCCATCCTGCATCCCGCCGCACGACCCGATGCGGATCAGCGTCTTGGCGCCATAGTCGCGGATCAATTCGTTGACGTAAATTGAAAGAGACGGCATTCCCATGCCGCTGCCCTGAATGGTGACCGGGTTTCCATTCCAAAAGCCGGTAAATCCCAGCATACCGCGAACATTATTTATTTGTTTTACGTCGCTCAGAAATGTTTCAGCAGCCCATTTTGCGCGATATGGATCACCCGGCAAAAGCACGGTTTCAGCGATTTCGCCCTTTTCGGCACCAATATGAATTGTCATTTTGACACAACGCCCCTAGGTCAAATTTCCAAATCGGAAATATCGGCACCGGCTTTCAACGCATCATGTACCCATTGCGGCTTGCGACCGCGCCCTGTCCAGGTTTGTTCCGGGTCCGCAGGGTTGCGATACTTCGGTTTGGCTTTTGTCCCTTTGGTCGAACGTTGTGACCCAGCGGCTAATTCCGACAATGAAAACCCGAATTCCGCCGCTGCTTTTTCCGCAGCTTTCAACGCTTCCTGACGTTCACGAGTTTCGGCCTTTTTTAAGGCTTTTTCAATTTGACCCCGTAATTCCAGCAATTCCTTGCGGGACATTTTTTCAAGGTTGATCCCCATCATTTCTCTCCGTGTTTGTCAGATAGAGCTTAAAACTGACGCGCACGGTAATTCCATTTGCGGATATTATCTATCCCCAATTAACCGCAAATAGCCTGAGATATGGGCGGAGAAAAACTATTCCGCTGCCAGATTTTGTGGATCTGCCAAGGATACGATGTCACCCATAATTGCATTCAGCTCGAAATTTTTTGGGGTGTACACTTTGGCAACGCCCATTTCTTTCAGCCTGTCGGCGTCTTCGTCGGGAATAATCCCGCCAACCACTACAGGAATGTCGGCAAGACCGGCCTCGGCCAGTCGGGTGATCACGTCCTGAACCAAGGGCAGATGGCTGCCGGACAGGATCGACAGGCCGATGACATGGGCGTCTTCCTCGGCGGCGGCGGTCACGATCTCTTCCGGGGTCAGGCGAATGCCCTCATAAGTGATGTCCATGCCGCAATCGCGAGCCCGGAAAGCGATTTGTTCCGCCCCGTTTGAATGGCCGTCGAGACCGGGTTTGCCAACCAGGAATTTCAGACGGCGTCCAAGATTGTCGCTGACCGCGTCAACCGCCGCGCGCAAGTCATCCAGCCCTTCGGTTTTGTTGGAGACGGAACCCGAAACCCCGGTGGGACCGCGATAGGTTCCATAAGCCTTGCGCATTTCTTCCGCCCATTCGCCGGTCGTGACACCAGCTTTGGCAGCCGCAATTGAAGGTTCCATCACATTGCCGCCCGTGCGGGCCGTTTCGCGCAGCGCCGCCAAAGCGTCGGCAACCGCGGCTTCGTCCCGTTCCGCCCGCCATGCGTTCAACCGCGTGATCTGTTCCTGCTCGACCGCCGGATCGACAACCATGATCCCGCCGTCTTCGGTCTGAAGGGGCGAGGGTTCGCCTTCGGTCCACTTGTTGACGCCGACAACAACGGTTTCGTTCCTTTCGATCCGGTTCAGGCGATCAGCGTTTGAATCGACAAGGCGCGATTTCATGTACTCGATTGAGGCGACGGCTCCGCCCATCGAATCAAGATTGGCCAGTTCCGCGCGTGCGCCTTCCTTCAGTTCTTCAACCTTGGCGTCGACAGCGGGGTTTCCGTCAAACAAATCATCGTATTCCAGCAGGTCGGTTTCGTAAGCCAGAATCTGTTGCATCCGCATCGACCATTGCTGATCCCATGGGCGTGGCAATCCCAGCGCTTCGTTCCATGCCGGCAGCTGAACGGCACGTGCGCGCGCCTTTTTTGAGAGAGTCACGGCCAGCATCTCGATCAGGATGCGGTAGACGTTGTTTTCCGGTTGCTGTTCGGTCAGGCCCAACGAGTTGACCTGAACGCCGTAACGGAACCGACGAAACTTGGGATCTTCCACACCGTAACGTTTTTGCAGAATTTCGTCCCAAAGATCGACAAATGCGCGCATTTTGCACATTTCGGTAACAAAGCGGATGCCTGCATTCACAAAGAACGAAATGCGCCCGCAGAGCGCCGGGAAATCCTCGGCTGGTACGCGCGGGCGCAGTTCGTCCAGAACGGCGATGGCTGTAGCCAATGCATAGGCCAGTTCCTGTTCCGGTGTCGCGCCGGCCTCTTGCAAATGGTAAGAGCAAACGTTCATCGGGTTCCATTTCGGAACGTTCGTGTAGCAGTATTCGGCCACATCCGCGATCATCTTCAACGACGGCTTCGGCGGGCAGACATACGTGCCGCGGCTCAGATACTCCTTGATCAGATCGTTCTGGACCGTGCCTTGCAGTTTCGAGACGTCCGCACCCTGTTCCTCGGCGACCGCAATATAAAGGGCCAAAAGCCAAGGCGCCGTGGCGTTGATGGTCATCGAGGTGTTCATCTGCTCCAGTGGAATCTGATCGAACAGGAGCCGCATGTCGCCCAGGTGACAGATCGGAACCCCAACCTTGCCGACTTCGCCCCGCGACAGGGTGTGGTCGCTGTCATACCCGGTCTGCGTCGGCAAATCGAAGGCCACCGACAATCCCGTCTGCCCCTTGGCCAGATTGCTACGGTACAGTGCGTTCGACGCCTGTGCGGTAGAGTGACCGGCGTATGTCCGGATGAGCCAGGGGCGATCTTTCTGCGACTGCGTCATGGTGCGGGCCTCGTGATCCAATGGGTAACAAAATTTCACACAGGGCCTCTAAAGCGCAATTTTATGGACATGTCAATTCGCTGCATCGCGGCATCTTTCTGTTTCTACAGATTGTGAGTGGTAGCGATTGGTGGCACTGTGCATCCATGACGCAGACCGTGGAACTTCCGCTTTGGCTGTTTGTGCTGATCGTGGTCTTTGCCACGATCACCTTCGCTTCGCATTTTCTTTTTCCTTCCGTACGTTGGTTCTTTCGCAGGCGTCTGGAACGCGCCGTTGCACGGCTCAACAAACGACTGCAACGCCCGATCCAGCCGTTCAAACTGGCGGAACGCCACGATATGATTCAAAGGCTGAGCTACGATCCTCAGGTCAGCAAGGCCGCGCAACGATACGCGCAGGAAGAAGGCGTGCCCGAGGCCGTGGCCTCGGAAATGGCTCGCCGGTATGCGCGTGAAATCGTGCCTTCTTTTTCAGCGACGATTTATTTCAGCATTGCCATTCGCCTGGCCCGGCTGCTGAGCAACACGTTCTACAAGGTCCGACTCGGCTACGAGGATGAAGAGGCCATCAACACGATCGATCCGCAGGCGACCGTGGTATTTGTGATGAACCACCGCAGCAATATGGACTATGTGCTGATCACCTACCTCGCCGCACGGCAATCGGCTTTGTCCTATGCGGTAGGTGAATGGGCCCGTGTCTGGCCGCTGAGCCGTCTGATCCGGGCTATGGGAGCATTTTTCATTAGGCGCAAATCCGGCAGTGATCTGTACCGGCAGGTATTGGCAAGTTATGTGCGTCATGCAACCGAAGCCGGCGTAACCCAAGCCATGTTTCCCGAAGGCGGGCTGAGTCTGACCGGGCAATTGGGCCGGCCGAAGCTGGGGCTTCTGAAATACATTACTGATGGCGCGGAACCCGAGGGCCGCGACGTTGTCTTTGTACCTGTCGCGCTGAATTACGACCGGGTGCTGGAAGATACGATACTGACGGCTGCAGCCCTTGGGACGGAACGGCGATTTCGGGCGCGGATCGGGGTGATCACACGTTGGACGCTGAAACAGATCTGGCGCCGTCTGATCGGGCGATATAAGCGGTTTGGTGTCGCCTCCGTCCGTTACGGTACACCAATTTCTTTGCGGGAATTCCGAAAGGAACACGAACGCGATCTGACCACCGACCTTGCACGCGAACTGATGCGACGAATTGCAGGAGCGATCCCATTTGCTCCCCTCCCTGCCGTGTGTCGTTTGGTGCGGGACAACGGTGAGGTTCGGGAAGATCACCTCACCGACCATCTATCTATGCTAATGGGTGACGATTTGACGGAAGAAGATCAGCAAACAGTTCGGGACGCAGTGGATCAACTGATAGATCGGCGTATTTTGTTGCGCGACCATGGTATCCTGCGGCCATCCGGGCAGCGCTCGGACCTGTTGTCTTACTATGCAGCCTCCTCTGCGCCTGGGGTGCAACCCCCTGATGCTGCAGGCGCGAAAGATCTTTCTGCATCCGCTGGGTCATAAAATTTCAAAATACGCACCAAAAACTGTTGCAATATTTCTCAGCGGTTAATATTTCATGCTGGGAAGGCCGCGATTCTGCGTCGCGGCGAGAACTGTCTAATAAAGGAGGCCAGTATGGCTTTGGACATCGACAGCGGCATCGCGTCGTACGAGGCGCCGGAAAAAGACCTCTATGAAATGGGTGAAATCCCTCCGATGGGATATGTGCCTAAACAGATGTATGCATGGGCCATCCGCAAGGAACGCCACGGCGAGCCCGACACTGCCATGCAGCTGGAGGTCGTGGATGTGCCCAAGCTGGACAGTCACGAGGTGCTGGTCCTCGTGATGGCGGCAGGCGTGAACTACAACGGTGTCTGGGCGTCGCTGGGTAAGCCGATCAGCCCGTTCGACGGCCATGGTCAGCCCTTCCACATCGCCGGTTCGGATGCTTCAGGCATTGTTTGGGCCGTTGGCGACAAGGTGAAGCGTTGGAAAGTCGGCGATGAGGTCGTGATTCACTGCAACCAGGACGATGGCGATGACGAGCATTGCAATGGCGGCGACCCGATGTACTCGCCCAGCCAGCGGATCTGGGGCTATGAGACACCCGATGGATCGTTTGCGCAGTTCACCAATGTTCAGGCGCAACAGCTGATGCCCCGCCCCAAGCATCTGACCTGGGAAGAAAGCGCCTGTTATACGCTGACGCTGGCAACCGCCTATCGGATGCTGTTCGGTCACGAGCCGCACGACCTGAAACCCGGCCAGAATGTTCTGGTTTGGGGTGCGTCCGGCGGTCTGGGCTCCTATGCGATCCAGCTGATCAACACAGCAGGCGCCAACGCAATCGGCGTGATCTCGGACGAAAGCAAGCGTGACTTTGTCATGGACCTGGGCGCCAAGGGCGTTCTGAACCGCAAGGACTTCAACTGCTGGGGGCAGTTGCCAACGGTCAACACGCCTGAATATGCCGAATGGTTCAAAGAGGCCCGCAAGTTCGGTAAGGCGATCTGGGATATCACCGGCAAAGGCGTCAACGTTGACATGGTCTTTGAACACCCGGGTGAGAGCACATTCCCTGTGTCGACATTTGTGGTCAAAAAGGGCGGTATGGTCGTGATCTGCGCCGGCACCACCGGATACAACCTGACCTTCGACGTGCGCTACATGTGGATGCATCAGAAACGTCTACAGGGTTCGCATTTTGCCCACCTGAAACAGGCGGCGTCCGCGAACCAGTTGATGGTTGAACGCCGTCTGGACCCATGCATGTCCGAGGTCTTCACCTGGAACGACCTGCCCGAGGCGCACATGAAAATGATGCGCAACGAACATAAGCCCGGCAACATGTCGGTACTGGTCCAGGCACCACGCACTGGCATGCGGACTCTGGAAGAGGTTCTTGCCGCTCGCGGTTGAGTACCAACGCATAAAACGAAACACCCGCACTGCGCCGAGCCGTTGTGCGGGTGTTTTGCGTTAATGAACTACTTATTGTCTTTACAAGGGCTTAATATCCGGAGACCCGCTATTTCTGGGGAGTAGAAAGCAGTGAATAGGCCAAATTAATGCACACATGTTATGGTTGTGTTAACCCTTCGTTAACTATTTCGGGGACACCCTGATGGCGCAAAATGAGTGGATACTGGACGTACTGTCGGACCTCAACGCCTTTGCGGTGGCGAACGGGTTGACCGCGCTTGCTGAACAGCTTGATGACACCAGGCTGATCGCCGCGGCCGAAATTGCGTCCATGCAGGATGAGGCACGGGCGCCCGCGAATGGTAACGAAATACGATTTGAGCCGGATCCCAGAGGATTTGGAAAACACCAGCACGCTTGAAGAGCTGACTGGTGTTGCCGTTCGTTTGCGGGATCGCCTGAAACTGGATCACATCATTTACCATTGGGTCGATGGCGCAGGGGATCAATACGGGTTCACGACCTACCCGGATGCGTGGGCCGAACGCTATCAGGACAGAAACTACCACCGGATTGATCCTGTCATTCTGGGATGCTTCCAGCGGTTCCATCCGGTGGACTGGAAACAGCTGGATTGGTCAGGCAAAGCCGCCCGCGCCTTCTTGCAGGACGCGAAGGATCATGGCGTAGGCAATCAGGGATATTCGATCCCTCTGCGCGGACCCAGTGGCCAGTTTGCACTTTTTACCGTGAACCACTCGTGCGATGATGACAGCTGGCAGGCATTTGTTGGGACATATGGACACGATCTGATCCTGATTGCACATTTTCTCAACCGCAAGGCGCTGGAATTCGCCAAGGACCGGCAACCAGAAAGCCGACGCGGGCTTTCCCCCCGAGAGATTGATGCGCTGACCTTGTTGGCGCTGGGCTACAGTCGCGCGCAGGTGGCCCATTCTCTGTCCATTTCCGAGCACACTTTGCGTGCTTACATCGAAAGCGCCCGCTCAAAGCTGGGCGCGCAAAACACAACCCATGCCATCGCCACGGCATTAAGCCGTGGGTTAATAGTGGTTTAAGCAACGCGCGTTGCTCTCACAGTAAATTAACCATGCCTTCGTACCCCCTTTGTTCCAGCCATTGGACGACAAGGGGATCAAGTCATGCTGCGCTATGTTTATGCCGATGAATTACACAAATATCCTGATTTGGCCGACGGGATGTTTCGGGACCGCGCCGACCAGTTCAAAACCCGACTGGGGTGGGACGTTCAGGTCGACAAGTTTGGACATGAACGTGATCAATATGACGATCTGAACCCGCTTTACGTCATCTGGGAAGAAGCTGACGGCAGCCATGGCGGTTCCATGCGGATACTGCCAACAACCGGACCTGTCATGGTAAATGACGTCTTTGGACACCTGACAGGCGGCAAACCTATTCGCAGCCCCCTGATCTGGGAGGTGACGCGATTCTGCCTCTCACGTACAGCAAGCCCGCATACCGCCGGGGCCATCATGCTCAGCGGTGGAGAAGTGATGGAGGGGTTCGGTCTGACTCATATCGCGGGTGTTTTCGATGCACGGATGATCCGTATCTATCGCCTGATCGGGTCGTCACCGACCGTTCTGGGATCTCAGGGCGAGGGACGGGAACAGATCTCGGTGGGCTTGTGGCCCTATTCGGCCGAGGACTGTAACAGGGTTGCGGAACGCGCCGGTATTCCGCGCGAGCTTTCGCGGCTGTGGTTCCGCACGGCATTCGGGAACGTGGCGCAGCATCGGTTTGCATTGTCTGCCTAAACGCGCGGAATTCGAAATTCCACATCTGGTCCACGATGGCGCAGCCCTGTAGGGTCGCGCCATGTCCTTGCCCCTTGTGACCTTTTCCGAAGACCAGGCCGCCGCGTTCGACAGTATCTCCGAGATGCTCAAGGCGGCGGGTGTCGATCTTGATGATGACGCCTTGTTGAAACTGCCAGGCAGCGGCAAGTCCGGCGTCATGGCAGTGATCGGCAAGGCCGGTTCGGGTAAGACCCTGCTACTGGCCGAGCTGTACAAGGCCTTGTCTGAAACCGGTGTTCAGGTTGTCTCGGGCGATTTCGAAAGCCGCAAGAACCGCGATAAACGCAGCCTGGCCATCCTGGCACCGACCAACAAGGCGGCCAGCGTGCTGCGGTTGCGCGGCGTACCGGCAACAACCATTCACCGCATCCTTTACACGCCGGTTTACGATCCCGAATACGAACGCATCGCGGAATGGCTGGCGGGAAATGACGAACGGCCAGAGATCGAAGGTTTGACCGACGAGGCACTGGATCGGGCCGCAGCGTTCTATGCAAATAACAAGTCCATCCCCGGGGCGCTGGCGGCGGCAGGTCTGCGGGGTTCGGATTTCATAACAGGCTGGAAACGCAGGGACGAACCGCTGGACATAGGCTTCATCGACGAATCCTCGATGCTGGACGACCGGCAATTCGCGGACTTGCAGGAGATCTTCCCCACACTTCTTCTGTTCGGTGACCCGGCACAGTTGGCTCCGGTCAATCAATCCGGTTCGATGGTGTTTGACGGTCTGCCCGAGCCGCGCAAGCTGACCCTGCACCGTGTGCATCGCCAGACAGCGGATAATCCGATCCTGGACCTTGCTCATGCCCTGTCGGACGCCACCATGGGGTTCGAAGATTTCGAGCGGCTGGTCGAAGATACCGCGCGCAAGGATGACCGGGTGGTGTGGGGGCAACGGGTTGAGGTTGACCTGATGGCCCGCAGCCCCGTCCTTGTCTGGCGCAACGCCACCCGCATCCGTCTGATCCAAGCCTTTCGCAGTGTGCACGGTGCGCCCGAGACGGAACTGCTTGAGGGTGAGCCGCTGATCTGCGACGGCATTGAATTGCCGCTCAAGCATCGCAAAAAGCGGCTGGATCTCGAAGCCCGAGGTCTGATCAAAGGAGCGCAGGTGATTTATCTTGGGCCGGGCCGCAAGCCCGGATTCTCGCGTCTGCACGTCATGGGGGCCGAAGACCCCCAGGTCAGCGCGGCATCGATCGTGCAGATCGAAAAACCGGACGAAGAAGAACCATTTATCCCCTATGCAGCCCGTATGGGGGCGACGTTTCTGCATGGCGCCGCCGTGACGATCCACAAGGCACAAGGGTCGCAATGGGATACCGTTCAGGTGTTCGCACCGGACATCTATGCCGCTGCCCGCATGGGTCGGACCGAGGCAGGCCAGCCGTTATGGAAACGTCTGGCTTACGTCGCTATCACTCGCGCGCAGCAGAGGTTGATCTGGGTTGTACGAAACCGCCTGTCCAAGCCAACTCATCCGCTGCGCGTCGATGATTTGCGTGCGATTCCTGCGGCGTCACTGACATTGGAGGCGGAAGAGACATGAAGACCATCATCGTCACAGGTGCAAGTTCCGGCATTGGTCGCTCTACCGCCGAGCTGTTTCTGGCCAAGGGTTGGAACGTTGGATTGTTGGCGCGTAGTGCCGAAACGTTGAAAGCGATGGCTGAGGCCTAAAAAAACGCGATCCCCCTAGTGGCGGACGTCACCGATGCAAAAGCCGTGGAAGCGGCCTTTGCCGACTTTGCGGACCGCGCTGGACGGTTGGACGTGCTCTTCAACAATGCAGGTGTTTTCGCACCGGGCGGAACGATCGACGAAATTGCACTGGATGATTGGGCCCGGTCCGTGGATGTGAACCTGAACGGAATGTTTCTTTGTGCCCGGGCCGCTTTTGCCACGATGCGGCGGCAGTCGCCTCGGGGTGGCCGGATCATCAACAACGGGTCGATCTCGGCGCATGTGCCCAGACCGAATTCGGTTCATTACACGACGACCAAACATGCCATCACCGGTTTGACCCGCAGCCTGTCCCTGGATGGCCGTGCTTTTGGCATCGCCTGCGGTCAGATTGATATCGGCAACGCCCGAACGCCTATGGTGCAGGAACTGGTCGATACCGCCATCGCGGAAGGGCGGACGCCCGATCCGACAATGTCTGTCGAGAATGCAGCGGAATCCGTACTGCACATGGCCTCACTGCCGCCCGAGGCGAATGTGCAATTCATGACTGTGATGGCTACGACGATGCCCTATATCGGCCGCGGCTAGGTGCTAGTTTTCCCGCAGCAGTCGGAACGCTGTCGACGCCCCCCAACCGGCTGCAATAGCAATGGCCAGCGACATGAGGCCATACCAGATGGGCTGCTCGCGGGATAAATTGTAGAGAAAGCGCTCGAGCCCGACCTTGCGCACATCGATGACAGTTTCGAGCTGAGAAACGACCTCGCCGCCTCGCGTCAAGAAAATGCGGGCCAGATAATCACCTTCGGTCAGGTCGGCGGGCATTTCAATAGATGTACGGAACAGGGTTTGTTCGTCCACGGCCACAGTGTTTTCGCGGATCGAGTACAGGTGTTCATTCTCGCGGATTCTAATGACCGCGTCGGCAAAATCCTGAGCACCCCGGATGTGCATGGCCGCCCCGACCGAGCGGATGGCGCGCTCGATCGAGATGCGATACCGCAGGTCCTCGGTGTCGGTGATGATTTCATCAAACGGGGCGCTGGTGGCGACGGCATAGAAACTGGGGGCGGAATCGACAAGAACGCTGTCGGTGTTCACCCAGATTCCGAACTTCTTTTCCTTGCGACGGACCATCACCGGTTCGGAGGGACCGACAACGGAGACAATCACTTCCAGCGGAGGACCGGCGGGTATGGGAGCCTCTCGTTTGACGGCTCCGAAGATCAGAATCTCGGACCCGTCGAAATTGGCCGTGATCGAAACGCGATCCTGGCTAAGGCCCAATACGACCTGTTCCTCGGCGGCCCAACCGGGAAGGCAAATCAGGCAGAAGGCAACAATCAGGCGGATCATGATCAGTGTCCCCCCGAATCCCCGAGCGAAAACAGCTCGGCCGGTTGCAACAGGAGATCCAGACCCAGTTTGCCGCAAACCACCAGCACCAAAGCTGCCAGCAGCACACGCAATTGTTCAGCGGGCATCCGGGCTCCGATAACGGTTCCGATCTGTGCACCAACGACGCCGCCCACCAACAGCAGCACCGCCAGAACCACGTCGACGGTATAGTTGGTGGTGGCATGCAGCATGGTTGTGAACGCGGTGACAAAGATGATCTGAAACAGCGACGTTCCGACAACCACTTTGGTTGGCATACCCAGCAGGTAGATCATGGCAGGCACCATGATGAACCCGCCGCCGACGCCCATAATGGCCGACAACACACCGACGAACAAACCGACCGCAATCGGCGGGATAACCGAGATATACAATCCCGATGTCCGAAAGCGCATCTTGAACGGCATGGCGTGGATCCATCCACGCTGACGGCGTTTGGGCGCAGGTGCGCCGCCTTTGCGCGACTTGCGCAGAGCCCTGAGGCTTTCAACAAACATCAGGCTGCCGATCACACCAAGAAAGACGACATAGCAAAGCTTGACCAGCAGATCGACCTGACCCAGACTTTTGAGATAGTTGAAGACAATCACACCCAACGCTGCCCCGGCCAGACCTCCGACCAACAGGACCGTCCCCATTTTCAGATCGACGGTTCGCCGCCGGAAATGTGCCAGTACGCCCGAAAATGAAGAGGCAACGATCTGGTTGGCTTCGGTCGCCACGGCAACGGCTGGCGGGATGCCAATGAAAAACAGCAGGGGCGTCATCAGAAATCCGCCGCCGACGCCAAACATGCCCGACAGGATGCCGACCATGCCGCCCAGCCCAAACAGCAAGAAGGCGTTCACTGAGACTTCGGCGATGGGAAGGTAGATCTGCATGGTTACTTCTAAACGGTCCCGGCTGCGCCGTGCAACGCGACAAAGCCTCTGAAAACATGTGGCGCTTTTGTCGGACCGCGGAATGCGAACCGAAACGGGCGCGTCCTTAACACCATCCGGATACTAGGGATTTCCAGGTTGACCGAAGCGATGAGGGACACGTCCATACCCCTTTAGAACGGTTGCGGCATGCAAAATCAACTCTGCATGCCGCTCTGCAGCAATCAGGACCGAAACGTGATCCCGAACTGGACTTATCAACGTTCCTTTACATAGGGTTCACCGCCTGCACGCGGCGGAATGGCCTTGCCCACGAAGCCTGCGAGAATCACCACGGTCAGGATGTAGGGCAGGGCGTCCATGGCCTGCACCGGGATGACCACACCACCCAGATCGATGTTCTGGAACCGCAGCGCAATCGCCTGCAGCAGTCCGAACAGCAGGCAGGCCCACATCGCGTGCCAGGGTCGCCACTTTGCAAAGATCAGAGCGGCCAGCGCGATGAAGCCGCGGCCAGCCGTCATGTCCTTGACGAACCCGGCCTGCAGGGCGGTGGCCAGATAGGCCCCCGCGATGCCGCACAGGACGCCGCAGATTGCAACGGCGGCATAGCGCAGCCCAACGACCGAGACCCCGGCGGTATCCACCGCTGCGGGGTTTTCCCCAACGGCGCGCAACCGCAGACCGAACCGGGTGCGGAACAGGATCCACCAGGTGGCCGGAACCATCAGGAAGGCAACATAGACCAGAATGGAATGCCCGGACAGCAACTCGGAATAAACAAGATGCAAGACATTTGCATCCGACATCAGGTCCGAGACAGAGCGGCCGGTCAGCTCCGCATCCGTTGGTCCAATCGCATATGGAAACTCGGCAGATTCAAACCGGCCACCGCCAAACAGGGATGGCGTGCGCCCACCTTGTTTGAACCAGCTTTGTGCGACAAGTACAGTCATGCCCGCGGCAAGGAAGTTGATGGCCACGCCCGAAATCAACTGGTTTCCCCGGAATGTGATCGAGGCCATTCCGTGCAGCCCCGACAATATCAGCGAGGATGCAATGCCCGCCAACAAACCCAGCCAGACCGATCCTGTTGTGGCGGCTACCGCTGCGGAAAAGAAGGCCGCCATCAGCATCTTGCCTTCAAGCCCGATGTCAAAGATGCCCGCGCGCTCTGAATAAAGACCTGCCAGACAAGCCAGCAGCAGCGGCGTGGCGAGGCGGATGGTGGAATCGAGGATTTGGATGAGTGTAACGAAGAAATCCATCACTCCGCCCCCTTCCGAAGACCCAGAAACAGTTTTTCAAGCGGAATGCGCACCATGTTGTCCAATGCCCCGGTGAACAGGATCACCAGCGCCTGAATGACAACAATCAGTTCGCGCGGTATCGACGTCCAGAGGGCCAGCTCGGCGCCGCCCTGATACAGGAAGCCAAACAGGATGGCCGCAAGGAACACGCCAAAGGGATGGGACCGCCCCATCAGCGCCACGGCGATACCGATAAAGCCCGCACCTTCAGTGGAGTTCAGCACCAGACGCTCGGCTTCACCCATCACGTTGTTGATCGCCATCAAGCCGGCGAGCGCGCCCGAGATCAGCATCGCGACGATTGTGATCCGCACAGGCGAGATACCGGCATAAACCGCGCCGGTTTCCGAATGGCCGTAGGCGCGGATTTCATAGCCAAGCCGTGTACGCCAGATCAGCGCCCAAACCACAAAACAAGCAAGAATCGCAACAAAAAACGAGATATTCGCCGGTGCCCCGCGGAACAGAACGTTGTCAGCAGTCGAGAACATCGACTGGAACGTCGGCAGATGCACCGCCTCGGGGAAACGTGCGGTGGCCGGGTCCATTGAGCCTTCAGGCCGCATCACGTTTACCAGCATGTAGTTCAGGAAGGCGGCGGCGATGAAGTTGAACATGATCGTGGTGATCACGATGTGGCTGCCCCGCTTTGCCTGCAGATAGGCGGGGATGGCAGCCCATGCCGCGCCAAACAGCATTGCGCCAGCGCAGGCGGCCAGCAGCGCGATACTCCAATGCGGCCAGGGAATGTAAAGGCAGACCATGGCAACCCCGAGACCGCCGAGCATCGCCTGCCCCTCCCCCCCGATGTTGAACAGGCGCGCGTGAAAAGCGACCGCCACGGCGAGGCCAGTAAACATGAAATTTGTCGCGTAGTAGAGCGTATAGCCCCAACCATAGGTCGACCCCAAAGCACCGGTAACCATCAGGTTCACGGCCTCAGCAGGATTTTCACCGATGGCGAGGATGACGAGCGCCGACAGGATTGCGGCCAATATCAGGCTGATGACTGGGATCAGCACCACATCGGCCCATTTGGGCATCTTTTCCATGTTACGCGGCCTCCCCGGCAACACCGGCCATCAGCAGGCCAAGTTCTTTTTCATCTGTTTCGTGGGGCAGGCGCTCGCCCATGATATGTCCGTCAAACATCACGGCAATCCGGTCGGACAGCGAGAAGATTTCCTCCAGCTCGACCGAGACCAGCAGGATTGCCTTACCATGATCGCGCAGGGCGACGATCTGTTTGTGAATGAACTCGATCGCGCCGATATCCACGCCGCGGGTCGGTTGACCGACGAGCAGCAAATCGGGGTTCCGCTCGATCTCGCGCGCGACGACGATTTTCTGCTGGTTCCCGCCGGAAAAGCTTTTGGCTGAAAGCCAGGCATTCGGGGGGCGCACGTCGAATTTCTCGATCTTGGCCTCGGTATCAGCGCGCAGGGCGGCGTTGTCCATGAAGATCCCGCGTTTGTAGGCAGGATCACGGTGGTATCCGAACGCGACGTTCTCCCACGCGTGGAAGTCCATGATCAGGCCTTCCCGCTGTCGGTCTTCCGGCACATGCGCGATATGTTGCGCACGGCGTGCCTGCCCGTCCGAGCCATGTCCGCTGAGCGCAAGGGGGGTACCGTTCAGTTTGATCGACCCCAGGCCGGGGCGCATTCCACCCAGAACTTCAAGCAATTCCGATTGGCCGTTACCTGCAACACCGGCAATACCGACGATCTCTCCTGCGCGGACGGTCAGGTCGATGCCTTTGACCCGCTCGACACCCGCTTCGTCGACAACCCGCAGGTTCTCAACCTCGAGGATTGGTTTGCCGGGTTGCGCCGGAACCTTGTCCACCTGCAGCAGAACTTTGCGGCCCACCATCAGTTCGGCCAGTTCCTGCGGATTGGTTTCAGCAGTTTTTACAGTTGCCGTCATCTGACCGCGCCGCATGACGGAAACGGTATCCGTGGCCTCCATGATCTCGCGCAATTTGTGCGTGATCAGAATGATCGTTTTCCCTTCTTCCCGCAGGCGGTCAAGAATACGGAACAACTGATCCGCTTCGGCCGGGGTCAGCACGCCCGTCGGTTCGTCCAGAATCAGGATCTCGGCCCGGCGATACAGGGCCTTGAGGATTTCGACCCGCTGCTGCGCCCCCACACCTATTTCGTCGATGCGTTTGTCGGGGTCGACAAACAGCTCGTATTCTTCCTCGAGCTCTTTCAGCTCTTTACGCGCCTTGGCCAGCGACGGGGCCAGCAGCCCGCCATCTTCCGCGCCCAGAACGATGTTTTCCAGAACGGTGAAATTCTCGACCAGTTTGAAATGCTGGAACACCATCCCAATGCCGGCGGCAATCGCAGCCTGGCTATCGGGGATGTCGGTCTTGCTGCCGTTGATCCAGATTTCACCTTTGTCGGCTTTGTAAAAGCCGTAGAGAATGCTCATCAGCGTGGATTTGCCCGCACCGTTCTCTCCGATGATCCCATGGATCGTGCCGGGGGCGACGCTGATGGAAATGTCCTTGTTGGCCTGAACCGGCCCAAAGGCTTTGGATATCCCTTTGAGCTCAATGGCGGGGACGGTCATGTCTTGTCCTCAATTGCCGAAGGGGAGTGCGCGATTGCCCTACGGCAAACCGGCAAAGTGGATGCGGGACGGGGAAGCCCCCCGCCCCGCGCGATATCAGAACTGCAGTGCCGGGCAGCTGTCATTCTCGTAGTAGCTGACAACCGCAACATTACCGTCGATGATGTCCTGGCGCGCCTTTTCGACGGTGCCCTTCATGTCATCCGAAACCAGAGAGGCATTGTTGTCGTCCATCGCGACGCCAACACCTTCTTCGGCCAGACCCATGGTGAACACTCCGGTTTCGACGTTTTCGCCCGCGCTCATCGCGTCATAGACGGCCACATCCACGCGCTTGAGCATCGATGTCAGAACCTTGCCGGGGTGCAGGTGGTTCTGGTTGCTGTCCACACCGATTGACAGGATACCTTCGTCGGCCGCGGTTTGCAGAACGCCCACACCGGTACCGCCGGCAGCGGCGTAGATCACGTCAGCGCCCTGCGCGATCTGGGCCTTGGTCAGCTCGGATCCCTTAACCGGATCGTTCCAAGCCGCCGGAGTGGTGCCGGTCATGTTGGCGACAACGTTGATGTCGGGGTTGACGGCCTTGGCACCCTGGGCGTAGCCGCAACCAAAGTGACGGATCAACGGGATATCCATGCCACCGATAAAGCCCACGGTGCCTGATTGCGATGCCATGGCCGCCATCATGCCAACCAGATACGAGCCTTCGTGCTCGGCAAAGCTGACCTGACGAATATTCGGCGCGTCCAGCCAGTTCACGTCGACTGCGACGAACTTGGTGTCAGGATAATCGCCGGCAACGGCGGCCAGCGGATCGGCCATGGCGAAACCCATGGTGATAATCGGGTTGGCGCCCGCTTCGGCAAAGCGGCGCAGGGCCTGTTCGCGCTGGGCTTCGGATTGCAACTCGATCTCACGATACGTGCCGCCGGTTTCTTCGGCCCAGCGTGTTGCACCGTTATGAGCAGCTTCGTTGAACGATTTGTCGAACTTGCCGCCCAGATCGAAGATCAGGGCCGGTTCGGCCATTGCAGCACCTGCGGTCAGCGCGACAGCAGCGGCGGCACCCATCAAGGATTTCATCAGGGTCATTTCTTACTCCCGTTTGTTATAGTTGGTCCGAGGCCAAGATAGCCCCGATTACCCACTCAGAGCGAGCATAACTGTTGTGATGGCGGGAATTAAGGCCGTTTGCAACAGGCGGGGTCAACAGAAATTTGACCAAGTGGTCCAAAAAATGTGATTTACCGCCGATCCAGGGCGCATTCCATGACGATCCCGTCGGCATTTGGGCCGCTTTGGCGTCGGTAATACGCTTTTCGTAACCCGCATTGGGTATAACCGCAGGTCTGATAAAGCGCGATTGCCGGATGATTGTCCGACGCTACGTCAAGGAACGCACGGGTCACGCCCTGTTGACGGGCAGCGCGATGCCATTCCGCCATGCGCTCCCGCGCCAGACCGCGCCGCTGATGCTCGGGGTGAGTCGCAATGGTCAGCAATTCGGCCTCATCAGCGATGGCTTTGATCAGCGCAAAGCACCGCGCGTCACCAACGACAAAGGTAAACGGATTGGTCAGCAGGTCGTCAAATTCCTGCGCCGACCAGGGGCGCGCGTTCCGAAACGCCGCCGCATGGGTGGCGGCCATGTCCTGCGGTGTCATCCGTCCAGCAACACTGGCGGTACGTCTTTCGACGGCGCGGCATCCGCAGGTCGAACGTAAAGCGGCGCCGGTGCCTCGGTTACGGACGTTCCACGGCGTGCCGCAACTGCGGCGATGGCTCGCGCGTGCGCGGCAGGATCATCGCAAAAATACAGCGGGTTGGGCAGGCTATACGTGTCGTGAGAAATCAACTTTGGTTCCTCCCCCGGCAAACGAACGTAGGCTTGCTCACGCGGTGCGCGAACGGCAGGGATATGGTGATCAGGAACAATGTCCGCCAATGCGTCAAAGCCGTTGACCCCGATGGCTGGCACTCCGAGGCCAAGGGCGAGGCCACGGGCGGCTGAAACCGAAATGCGGATACCGGTGAAATTGCCGGGGCCAGTGCCGACGCCGATGGCGTCGAGATCTTTCCAGCTGCATCCTGCTTCACCCAGAACCTCTTCAAGCAACGGCATCAGACGTTCGGCCTGTCCACGGGTCATGGGCTCGAAGCGGGAGTCAACGATGCGACCATCGCGCAGCAAAGCGGCCGCGCAATGCGCGGCCGATGTGTCAAATGCCAGTATTGTCGGGTCAGACGGCAACCGGGCGAACCTCGGTCACTTCGGGAATGTAATGACGCAGCAGGTTTTCGATTCCCATCTTCAGTGTGAGGGTCGAGGACGGACAGCCCGCGCATGCCCCCTGCATATGCAGGTAAACGACGCCCCGGTCAAAACCGTGGAACGTGATGTCACCGCCATCCTGAGCCACTGCGGGACGAACGCGACTGTCAAGCAAGTCCTTGATCTGGTTGACGATTTCGGCGTCTTCCCCAGTATGCTCGGCGTGGCCCGACGCCGTTGCGGCATCGGCGCCCATCACGGGTTGACCTGACTGATAATGCTCCATCACCGCGCCCAGAATTGCGGGTTTGATGTGGTCCCACTGAACGTCATCGGACTTGGTGACGGTCACGAAATCGTTGCCGAAGAATACGCCCGTCACGCCGTTCACGCCAAAGATACGCTGCGCCAGCGGCGATTTTTCCGCAGCTTCTGCAGTCGGAAAATCGGCGGTGCCCGCGTCCAGAACCGTTTGACCGGGCAGAAATTTCAATGTGGCCGGGTTGGGCGTGGATTCGGTCTGGATGAACATGGCGCGGCTCCGTTTAGGTTGCCTTTGATATGCGCGCAGGGGCGGGGGAAGTCAAGATTTGGAACCGTTCTAAATTGCGGCAACACAAGAAATTGCGCTGTCCAACCGGTCATCCCCCCAGAATAGCTCATTTTCAGCAACAAAACTGGGGGCGCCGAAGATGCCGAGGGTTTTGGCCCGCTCAACCTGGGCAAAGAGCTTTCCCTTTATGTCAGCGTTGCCTGCGCGGTCTAAAAGATCAAGAGGCGCATCGGCGGCGTTCAGGCATTCTGCCAAAACGGCATCCTCAGAAATATCGTGTCCAGATGCAAACTCGGCGGAGTATACCGAACGGGTGAATTCTGCCCGCTGATCCTGAGACTCGATGGCAAGCGCCAGCCGGGCTGCCTTGAGGCTGTTTTGTGGGAACGTGACCGGGCGCTGAAACGGCAAGCCCTGTGCCGTGGCCTGGCGCTCCATGTCACGCCACATGTAACGTCCCTTGGCCGGATAGATATTGAACGGAGAATTGTTCCAGCCCTGTTCGGCAAAGATCGGGCCCAGCAAAAACGGCTGCCACGACACGCGGATCCCACTTGCCGAAGCGACCCGTTCGATCCGCATCGCGCTGAGGTAGGAATAGGTCGAAGCAAAGTCGAACCAGAACTGGATTTGGGCGCCCATCCGATCGCTTTCAGGTAATCTCTTCCAGTTTTTCCTTGCTCAGATCGCCGGGCACGATGGTGATCGGGATCGGCAGGCTACCCGAGTTTCGGGTCAGCTGGGTAACAAGCGGTCCAGGTCCTTTTTTGTCGGTGCCTGCGCCCAGGACAAGCACGCCAATTTCAGGATCGGACTGCACATGTTCAATGATCTGAGGCACCGGGTCGCCCTCGCGAATGGCCAGTTCGGGTTCCACATTCTGTTTGTCTCGCATCCACTTCGCGAACACTTCGAAATGGGCGTGGATGCGTTCACGGGCCTCTTCGCGCATGACTTCGGCAACGCCGATCCAATGGTTGAATTCATCCGGTGGAATCACCGACAGAATCGTAACGCCGCCACCGGTATGGGCCGCGCGCATCGCTGCAAAACGCATCGCGTTCAGGCATTCGCGGCTGTCATCCAGAACGACCAGGAATTTGCGCATGATTGTCCTCACAATTTTCCGGGATCATGCCCGACCGGTGGCACTGTGGCAACTGGAACGGGAGCAGCTAGCGTGTGCTGGCCGCCCAGTCCCAGTACATTTCACGCGCGCGTCGGGCAATGGGCCCCACCTGGTATTGTGTGTCATCCAGCGCGGTAATCGGGGTGACTTTGTTCATGTTGCCGGACATGAAAACTTCGTCCGCATTGTGGAAATCGTCGAAGGTCAGGACCGTTTCATGGACCGTCACGCCGTCTGCGCGCAGATTCTTGATATGGCGGGCGCGGGTGATTCCGGCAAGGAATGTGCCATTGGGGATCGGGGTAAACACCTCGCCATCGCGGACCATGAAAATATTGGCAGTGGCGGTTTCGGCCACATGTCCCATCGCATCCGCAACCAGAGCGTTTGAAAAGCCTTTTGATCTGGCCTCTTGCAACATTCTGGCGTTGTTCGGGTAGAGGCACCCTGCCTTGGCGTTCACCACCGCGGATTCCAGCACCGGGCGGCGAAAGCGTGTCGTCGTTAATGTTGCTGACGCGGTCTCGGGTGCCATGGGAATTTCTTCCAGGCAGATGGCGAAGCCAGTGCTGTTTTCCTGGGGGACGATGGCCGTGACATCTCCGTCGATGCCCCAATACATCGGCCGGATGTAAACGGCGCTGTCGGGCGCATAGGCTTGCAAGCCTTCCTTCACGATCTCGACCATCCGTTCCGTGGTAACGGTCGGTGTCAGCATCAGGGCCTCGGCCGAGCGGTTAACGCGGGCGCAATGCGCATCAAGATCGGGAGTTACCCTGTCAAAAAATCGCGCGCCGTCAAAAACCGACGATCCCAGCCAGGCTCCGTGATCCGCAGCCCGCATGATCGGGGCGTCCCCGTCGTGCCACTGACCTTCGAAATAGGTGCGGATATTCTTGCCGACTGCCATGGCGCCCTCCGTTCATTCCGGCAAAACCTATGTTGGAGGCGGACCGACGTCCAGAGGATTATACCAGCGACAATGGCAGGACATCTCGCTTGACCATGGTGCGCAGTGCGAAATTCGACCTCAGGTTCCGAATACCTGGAATCTGCATCAACCGGTTCTCAAGGAAGGCATCGAACGCGTTCAAATCCCGCACGACCACACGCAAAAGAATGTCGCGTGAACCCGTCATCAGGTAACACTCCATCACCTCGTCATAGCGGCGGACAGCCTTTTCGAACGCTCCGATTGCATTGCGATCCTGTTTTTCCAGTTCGACCGAAACAAAAACGGTAACGCCAAATCCCAACAGCTCCGGATCCACCTGAGCGGCATATCCGGTTATCACACCGTCGCGCTGCAGCCGATCCAACCGCCGCGCGCATGGCGTCGGGGATAGTCCGACATGTTCGGCCAAATCGATAACGGTCATACGGCCATCTCTTTGCAGAGCGCGGACAATTTTTTTGTCGATCTGGTCCATGGTGAATACATCCAATAATTTTCCCAATTTTAGAGTGATTCCCTAAAAATGATCAATGTGCCGACGTGCATTGGCGAAAATCATTCCTCGTAACGTGGCAGAATCCCTTTGTCACGTCGGAGGAAAACTATGAAAATCACCCCAATCGACGCGCCTGAACATGAGCGCGTGGTTGAATTCAAGGACGCCGCGCTTGGTCTGTTGGGCTATGTCGCAATTCACTCAACGCAATTGGGTCCGGCCGCCGGTGGCGTGCGGATGCGACCTTACGGACATCCGGCCGAGGCGTTGAATGACGCGTTGCGGCTGTCGCGGGGCATGACGTTCAAGAACGCCGCCGCTGATCTTCCGCTGGGGGGTGGTAAGGCGGTTATCGTGGGGGATCCTGCGACGGAAAAATCCCCCGACTTGTTGCGGGCTTTCGGACGCGTCGTCCAGCAACTGAACGGTCAGTACTGGACGGCCGAGGATATGGGAATGACTCCCGCCGACATGGCGCATATCGGGTCGGAAACCGAATACGTAGCCGGTTTGGCAGAGGGCGACTTTGCCAGCGGCGACCCTTCTCCGATCACTGCACGGGGGATATTCAACGCGGTGCGCATTGTGGCAGCGCATCGGTTCGGGGTTGCTGGCTTGACAGGTATGACGGTATCGGTCCAGGGGCTGGGCAGTGTTGGCTGGCATTTGTGCGGCCTGCTGCACGAAGCCGGGGCTGAACTGATCGTCGCCGATATCGACGCGCAGCAAACGGCCCGCGCCGTTGACAGTTTTGCGGCGACAGCTGTTGAAACGAATGAAATCTACTCGGTCGATGCCGACATATTCGCACCCTGCGCGATTGGTGGTGTGTTGAATGACAGCAGCATCCCGCTTCTCAAGGTTGGCGCCGTCGCTGGTGGTGCAAACAATCAATTGGCCACTGATGAAGACGCAGTTCGCCTGCATGATCGAGGTATTCTTTACGCTCCGGATTTTGTTGCCAATGGCGGCGGTATCGTAAATGTTGCGACCGAGATATTGCGGGTTTCGGACCGTGAGGCCTGGGTGAAGCGCAGGTTGCAGGCGCTGGAGCAGACCATGGACCGCATTCTGACCCGAGCACGTTCGGAATCGGTCAGTCCACATGAAGTGGCCGAGTCGATCGTTCAGGAAGTGCTGCGCCCTCAGGCCGCGTAGCGGATTTGCAATAAAAAACGCCGCCCCGGACGTGGGCGGCGTTCTCATGTGGTTCAGGTGAGGTTCAGGACTTGCCCGCGCCGACCATGCCGACAATCTCGTAAGTCTGTTTCAGGATCGGTGTTGCTATCTCGCGTGCTCGTTCTGCACCCCGCGCCAGGACACGGTCAATCTCGGCTTCGTCACCCATCAGACGCGCCATTTCCGACGAGATCGGTGACAGTTTCGAAACCGCCAGGTCGGCAAGCATTGGTTTGAATTCACCGAACTGCTTGCCGCCCACTTCGGCCAGAACCTGCTCGACCGTCTGGTCGCTGAGCGCGGCATAGATATTCACAAGGTTTCGTGCCTCGGGGCGCTCTTCCAGACCGTCGACTTCGGAAGGCAGGGCATCCGGGTCCGTCTTGGCCTTGCGGATCTTTTTGGCAATGGCATCGGCATCGTCGGTCATGTTGATCCGGCTCATGTCTGACGGGTCGGATTTCGACATCTTCTTGGACCCGTCCCGCAGGCTCATGACACGCGTTGCTGCGCCTTCGATCACCGGTTCTGTGATCGGGAAGAAATCGACGCCAAAATCATTGTTGAACTTGATTGCAATGTCCCGTGTCAGTTCCAGATGCTGTTTCTGGTCGTCACCTACAGGCACGTGGGTCGCGTGATAGATCAGGATATCCGCGGCCATCAGCGACGGGTAGGCGAACAGCCCCAGCGAGGCGTTCTGCTGGTTCTTTCCTGCCTTGTCCTTCCACTGGGTCATCCGCTGCATCCAGCCCATCCGGGCGACACAGTTGAAAATCCACGCGAGTTGTGCGTGTTCGGGAACCTGGCTTTGATTGAACAGGATCGAGCGTTCGGGGTCGATTCCTGCGGCGATGAAACCTGCGCACAATTCGCGGGTTGAGTGCGCCAGCTCTTTGGGGTCCTGCCAGACGGTGATCGCGTGAAGATCGACCATGCAATAGACCGTCTCCATGTCTGGTCCCTGCATATCCACAAAACGCTTCAGCGCACCCAGATAGTTGCCAAGGTGCAGGTTTCCCGAAGGCTGGATGCCGGAAAACACGCGTGGTGTGAATTGGGTCTCGGTCATCGAAGGGAACTCCCGTCTGGAAAAATCAGCCCCCGTCGCTTACCCATGAGGCCAAGGGACGTCAACAGCCGCGAAAGGCCTGCCCAATGAGCAGTGAGCATCATACACCGCCCGTAAACCCGTTGCCGCCTGTTGTGGTGGCGCTGGCTTTGTTCATCATGGGGATCGAGCTGGCCTTCTTGCTGGGAAGCCGGGGGCTTATCGGCGGGCCATCAGCGGTTGGCTGGAGGTTGGACGCACTACAGCATTATTCCTTTTCTCCCGATATCTTCGATTGGATGGTCCAAAATGGGCGCTGGCCGTTCGAACATGTCCTCCGCTTTGTCACGTATCCCTTCGTGTCAGGCAGTTTCACGCAAGCCATCTTTGTGTGCGTCTTCATACTGGCCATGGGCAAGATGGTTGCCGAGGTTTTCGGAAGTCTCCCGATGCTGCTGATCTTTGTTCTGTCCGGCGTGGGTGGTGCGTTGATCTATGCGCTGCTGCTGAATCCGCCCTATCCGCTGGTCGGAGGGTTTCCACCGGTCTACGGTCTGATTGGCGCATTTACGTGGCTTCTGTGGCGCAAGCTGTCCTTGGTCGGGGAAAATCAGGCCCGAGCATTTCAACTGATTGCCGTTCTGATGGGCATTCAGCTGTTGTTCGGCCTGATCTTTGGCGGCACGTCTGACTGGGTCGCGGATCTTGGCGGTTTCGCCACGGGGTTCGGTCTGTCCTTCTTTCTGGCTCCCGGCGGCTGGGCGCGCATTGTTGGCCGCATCCGTCGGGATTGATCCGTTACGAGCGTCGCAGGGCGCGCTTGAAATCTGAGATCTCAAAGGCTTTGAACAGATGCCCAAGAAAGAAATAAGTGGCGGCCGCAACCTTGATAAGCAGCAACAGAGCCAGATAACGCCAGCCTGACAATTCGAACGCCCAGCCGAACAAATGGACAGCGGCAAAGAGCACGACACCCATACCTGCCGATGCCGCCACGATCCGCCAGGCCCGTCGTTTGAACCGGTCGTCAAACCGCGCCTCATCCCCCATCCGGCGTGCCCCAATAACCAGAAGGGCAACCATGGCCCAGCCAGCGGTCGACGCCGCGATGGCCGGGGCAATCCAACCGACCACGGGATAGAGACCAAAGGCCAGAACCGCGTTCACCACCATGGCCACAAGGGCATAGTGGAAAGGCGACCGGGTATCTTCGCGCGCGAAGAACAGTGGTTGCAGCAGCTTCTGCAACATGAACGCAGGTAAGCCGATGCCGTAGATCGCCACCGCCAGAGCTGTCGCGGCTGTATCTTCAGCGCTGAACTGGCCGCGCTGGAACAGAACTGAAACCAGCGGGTTTGGAATGATGACAAATGCCACTGTCGACGGGATTGTCAGCAGCAACATGAATTCACCGGCCCGCGAAAACGCATTGCGTGCGCCCGTCTTGTCATCTGCCCGCAGGCGCCGAGAGAGGTCGGGCAACAACACGATACCCACCGCAATCCCAACCACACCCAAAGGTAGCTGATACAGGCGGTCTGCGGCGAACAACCAACTGACCGCCTTCTCGGTTTTGGACGCGACCAGCTGTCCGACAACCAGATTGACCTGCGTCACGCCCATCGCCAGTGCCGCAGGGACAGCTATGCGGACCAGGTTGCGCATTTCCCGACTGAGCTTTGGCATCCCCGGACGTATGCGGAAACCAGCACGTTCTGTAGCGATCCACACCAAGGCCAGCTGGGCGATGCCTGCAATGGGTATGACGGTGATCAGCCATCGGATCACCTCGCCACCGGACATCGCGCCAAGGATCAGGGCCGAACAGGCGAAGATATTCAACAGAACAGGTGCGGCAGCGGCGGCAGCGAACCGGCCCGTGGCGTTCAGGACGCCCGAGAACAATGCGGCCAGCGACATGAACAGAATATAGGGAAAAACCGCATATCCATAATCGACAGCGAGATCGAAACGTTCGTCACCATAAAACCCCTCGGCCGTGAGCCATACCAGCGCAGGCATGAAAACCATGGCCAACCCGACCAGGGCCAGAACGGCGACGGCCAGCAGGTTGAACGCGTCCTGAGCAAAGCCCAGGGCGTTCTCGTCTCCCTCCAGCCGCTTGGAGAACATCGGTACAAAGGCCGCGTTGAAAGCACCCTCGGCAAAGAAACGGCGGAACATGTTCGGCAGGCGAAAGGCGGCAACGAATGCGTCCATCACCGGCCCCGGTCCGATATAGGCGGTCAGCAGAATCTCTCGCAGGAACCCCAGAATGCGACTGGCCAGGGTCCAGAAGCCAACCGTGAACAGGCCCGAGAACAACCGGATTTGTTTCATGAGGCGGCACGCTCCGCACCTTCGGTGATGGCGGTGTGCAGTTTGCTCTCCAGGCTGCGTTGTTTGCTTTCGGAATGGTATTTCAGGCCAAACATGTCCTTGACGTAGAAGGTATCCACCACCTGTTCACCATAGGTCGCGATCACCGCGTTGGCGATGTAGACATTCGCCGCCGCCAGCGTTCTGGTCAGGTCATAAAGCAGACCGGGGCGGTCGCGGGTGTCGACCTCGATGATCGTGTAGATTTCCGAGCCGTCGTTGTCGAACGTGATATGTGTCGGCACGCTGAAGGCGCGTTCCCGTTTCTTGATCTTGTCGCGGGATTTGAGCGCCTCGCGGGCCACGACCTCGCCTTTGAGCGTCTTGTGGATCATCTGGGTCAAACGCGGCAGGCGAGAGGCTTCGAACGGGTGGCCTTCGGCGTCCTGTATCCAGAACGCATCCGTCACGTAGCCGTCCTTGGTGGTATAGCTGCGCGCATCCACCACATTGGCACCGACCAGAGCCAGGGCCCCGGCAATTCGCGCAAAGATGCCCGGATGATCACCCATGGCGAAACAGGCCCGGGTGGCATCGCGATCTTCGTCCGGATGCAGGCGGATCTCCATCGCGCCAGGATCACCGCTGCGCTCGAGTGTGTGCAGCATGTTGGCGAATTCCAAATGCGTCGACAGGTTCAGGCCCTGCCAGTAAGGCGCGTAATGACGGCCCGTTTCCGCCTTGAGGTCAGCCTTGGACCAGTCCTGCAACGCGGCCCGGAGCGCTCTTTTGGCCTCGGCTCCGCGGTTTTCTCGGTTCAGGTCTTCCATGCCGGTTTCAAGCGCGCGTTTGGTTTCGGCATGCAGGGCGCGAAGCAACGTGGCCTTCCAGTTGTTCCACGTATTTGGCCCGACGCCGCGAATGTCGCAAACCGTCAGCACCGTCAGCAGGTCCAGCCGTTTGACCGTCTGGACCGCTTTGGCAAAGTCGCGAACCGTCCGGGGGTCAGAGATGTCGCGTTTCTGCGCCATATCCGACATCAGCAGATGATAGCGAACCAGCCATTCGACCGTCTCGGAATCTGTCTTGTTCAGACCTAGCCGCGGCGCCACCTTGCGCGCAATCTGTGCGCCCAGAATAGAATGATCCTCGGGCCGCCCCTTGGCGATGTCATGCAGCAGCAAGGCTACATACAGAACCTTTCGATTGACGCCTTCTTTCAGAATGGACGACGCCAAAGGCAGCGATTCAACCAGCTCGCCACGTTCGATCTGAGCGAGGTTCACGATGCACTGAATGGTGTGCTCGTCCACTGTATAGCTGTGATACATGTTGAACTGCATCATCGCCACGATGTGTTCGAATTCGGGCAAAAAGGCGGACAAAACGCCCAGTTCGTTCATCCGCCGCAAGGCGCGTTCCGGGTTGCCATGCTTAAGCATCAGGTCAAGGAATATCCGCCGCGCTTCCTTGTCGTTGCGCATGTCGTCGTCGATCAGGTTCAGATTTGCAGTGACCAGCCGCATCGCGTCCGGGTGGATCAGCAACCCGGTGCGCAGCCCTTCTTCGAACAGGCGCAGAAGGTTGACCTTGTCGGACAGGAATTTGTCCGGGTCGGCCACGTCCAGCCGGCCGTGGACAACCTTGTAACCCGCTTTGACTCGCGGGCGGCGGCGAAAGATGCGCTCGAGCATCGGTGCGCCCTTCATATGGGCCGCTTCCAGCTTGGTCAGGAAGATACGGGTCAGTTCGCCAACGCGCGTCGCCTCGCGAAAATAGCGCTGCATGAAGACCTCGACCGCGCGGCGCCCGGCCCTGTCTTCGTATCCCATGCGGTCGGCGACTTCGACCTGCAGGTCAAAAGTCAGCTGTTCCGTTGCACGCCCGGTCACCAGGTGCAGATGTGAGCGGACGGCCCAAAGGAAATCTTCGGCCTGCACAAATCCCTTGAACTCATCGGGTGTAAACAGACCCAGCGGAACCAGTTCAGCCACATCCTGAACGCCGTAGATGTATTTGGCGATCCAATAGAGCGATTGCAGGTCGCGCAGACCACCTTTGCCCTCCTTGACGTTCGGCTCAACCATATAGCGCTCGCCCTGTTTGAGGTGGCGGGCATCGCGTTCCTGAAGTTTGGCTTCGATAAAGTCGCGTTCGCTTCCTTTGAACAGCTCGTTTTTGAGGCGCTGGTCCAGTTCGGCGGCCAGAGTGTTGTCGCCAGCCAGAAAACGTTGCTCCAGCATCGCCGTGCGAATGGTGAAATCATCCGCCCCCAGACGCAGACAGTCCTTGATCGTTCGGGAGGAATGGCCAACCTTCAGCCGCAGATCCCAAAGGATGTAGAGCATGGATTCGATCACGCTCTCGGCCCAGGCGGTGATCTTGTAGGGTGTCAGAAACAGCAGATCCACATCCGAAAACGGCGCCATTTCCCCGCGCCCATACCCTCCGACTGCCAGAACAGCTATTTTCTCGCCCTGCGTTGGCGTCGCAAGCGGATGGAGACGCTCGCTGGATACCTGCATGGCCGTGCAGACCAGTTGATCGGTCAGATAAGTGTACGAACGCGTCAGGTGACGTGCATCAAAGGGACGCTGTTCAAAGGCGCGTGCAATAACCTCACGGCCCGTTTTCTGCGCTTCGCGCAGGATACGCACTGTTTCAGAGCGTAGCGCAGTATTGTCTTGGCTGGCCTCGAAGGCGTTCGAAAGCTGGGCGGAAACGCCGGCGCTGTCGAAAATCTCTTCAGCCGGGCAGATCAGTGCGCCTTCAGGCGCACCGGGCCCGGCAGGCTGATCAGAAGCCGGCGCCAGTGAAGCTTTGTGGGGCAGGGTCAATCACAACCACCTGTTTGTTCTGGATCGTGGCCACAGCCAGACCGCGTTCGTTGGTACCATTCGGGCGCAGACGGAAAATTCCACCGACTCCCTGAAAGCCTGCGTTTTGCGTCAAAGCGGCCGCAGACAGTGCGTTGGAATTCCCCTGGCTTACCAATGCAGCGATGGCGGCAATGCCGTCATAAGCAAGTCCGCTGATCGGGTGCGGGGCTTCGCCATAGGTATTGTTGTAACGCTGACGATAGGCCTGTGCCTTGGCGGGATCAGGCAATGCGAACCAGCCGCCCTGAACGCCCGGCAGTTCAAGCGTTTGTGCCGGGATATCCCAGCGGGTCAGACCGATATACTGCGTGGTCGCCGGTGATACGCCGGCCTCGGGCAGCAATTGTGTCAGCAAAGGCAGTGCCCCGGCGGTGGTGGCGGTCATGAAGATCGAATCGGCCCCGTTATTGTCGACGGTTGCCTTGATCGTCGGGACCGAGTTGATCACGCCCTGTTGCGAACGGTCATAACCCACCGTTCCGGCGTTGTTGACCCGGCTATTGGTCAATGCGCCGGCGATAGCGGATTGTCCAAGATTGCCGGCCGCGTCATTGCTATGAACGATCACCATACCGTTTTTGCCTTGCTGCCCCGCGTAGCTGACCAAGCGGTTCGCCGTGTTTTCGAATGTCGGTCCCAGGACAAAGACGTTGCCACCGGCGATGCTGGTGTTGTTCGAAAAGGACAGAACGTTGACGTTGTTGTTTAAAACCGCGAGGCCTGCAGCATTGGCCGCCTGCGCGTAAACCGGCCCGATGATGATCTTGGCCCCGTCCGCCACAGCCTGTTGCGCAACTGCCGTCGCGGTTGTTGCATTGCCCGCCGTATCATATACGCGCAGATCGATCTGAACATTCTGCAAATCGGACATGGCCAGCCGCGCCGCATTCTCAAGGCTGCGGGCCAACGCCGCATCACCGGCTTGCGGCGAGCCGCTGGGAACCAGAAGGGCCACCGGAACCGGTTCGGATGTATTGATCGAGGGGCCTCCGCCCAGCCCGCCCGGCTCGCATGCGGCCAGAAACGCTGCGGTGGCGAGGATTGCGGCGGATTTCGCCAGCTTGCGAACGGGCTTGCAAACGGTAAACATCTAAATGAAAACTCCCTGATCCAGCGGCCAAAGCTGCTGCCATTCTGTTGAGCCGCGATAATAAACGTCACGCTGTGAGGGTCCAGCTTTGAATTTCCAAAAGGTAAGATTGAGCGCCGGCCTGTATTTCGTCGCTACCCCGATCGGCGCCGCACGCGACATCACGCTCAGGGCGTTGGATGTGCTTGCCTCGGCTGATGTGATCGCAGCCGAGGACACCCGGAGCCTGCGGCGCCTGATGGAGATCCACGGCGTGCCGTTGGAGGGACGCCGCGTTCTGGCCTATCACGATCACAGCGGTGTTGGCGCGCGGGGCAAAATCATTGAGGCGCTGGAGCAGGGCAAATCGGTCGCTTACGCATCCGAAGCGGGTATGCCGCTGATCGCCGATCCGGGCTATGATCTGGGGAAGCAAGCGGCCGAGGCAGGCTTTATGGTTACCTGCGCACCGGGCCCTTCGGCGGTGCTGACGGCGCTGACGCTGGCCGGCTTGCCAACGGATGCGTTCTTTTTTGCAGGGTTTCTGCCTAACGCCACGGGCGCGCGCCGTACGCGGATCGAGACCCTCCGCGATATCCCCGGAACGCTTGTAATCTACGAATCGCCCAAGCGTGTGGCAGCCTGCCTTTCGGACTTAGCGCAAGTGCTTGGTGCGGATCGTCAGGTGGCGCTGTGCCGGGAGCTCACCAAAAAGTTCGAAGAAGTCAGGCGCGGCACCCTGGGTGAGCTGGCCGCAGAGTATCAGGGAGCATCGGTGAAAGGAGAAGTCGTTTTGCTGGTGGATCGCGGGCATTCGCCCTCTGTTAACGAATCTGACATAGAACAGGCCCTGGAAAAAGCCCTGGAAACCCATTCGGTGCGGGATGCGGCTGATCTTGTGTCAGAAATGTACAATCTGCCGCGCCGGCCCATTTACCAGAAGGCTTTGAAACTGGGGAAGGGATGACATGGCCAAACGATCTGCCCGGGGTTCTGTTTCCTTTCATTCCGGGCAGGCGGCGGAAATGAGCGTGGCCAAGGATTACGAACGGCGAGGTTACTCCATAGTTCATCGGCGCTGGCGCGGGATTGGCGGTGAAATTGACCTCATCGCGCGGGGTTCGGACGGTTTGGTGTTCATCGAAGTCAAGAAAAGCGCCAGTTTCGCGCAGGCTGCAGCGCGTATCAATCGACGACAGATGGATCGAATCTGCGCTTCGGCTTCTCAGTTTCTGGAACAGGAACCGGGTGGTCAATTGACCAACGTGCGCTTTGACGCGGCACTGGTTGACACCGCAGGTGCCATTCAAATCATCGAAAACGCGTTCGGACAGGGCTGATCGGCATTGAACCCCCGGACATGCTGAGCCATGTATCAGGCGTCAATACAAGGGACGCGCCATGAAAATCGCCTTTCAGATGGACCCGATCGGGGTCGTGGACATCAACGCCGACAGTTCGTTTCGTCTCGCCGAAGAGGCGCAGGCCCGCGGCCATCAGCTGTTTTTCTATGGCCCGGACCAATTGGCCTATCAGGAAGGCCGGATTACGGCGCGCGGTCACGACATGACCGTTCAGCGTGTTCCCGACGATCCGGCCATCCTGGGTCCTGAGCGTGAGGTGGACCTGGTCGAGTTCGATGTGGTCTGGCTGCGTCAGGACCCTCCGTTTGACATGCACTATATCACTTCGACCCATCTGCTGGATCGTCTGAATGGACAGACATTGGTGGTGAATGACCCGTTCTGGGTACGCAACTACCCCGAAAAGCTGCTGGTGCTGGATTTCCCCGATCTGACGCCGCCAACGACCATTGCGCGTGATTTGCAGACCATTAAGGCGTTCAAGGAACAACATGGCGACATCATTCTGAAGCCGCTTTACGGGAACGGAGGTGCCGGGGTGTTCCGCCTGGACGCGAATGACCGCAACCTGACGTCCCTGCACGAGCTGTTCACCGGGTTTTCGCGCGAACCTCTGATCGTGCAGAAATTCCTGCCCGATGTCCGCAATGGTGACAAACGGGTGATTTTGGTCGACGGCGAACCCGTCGGTGCGATCAACCGTATCCCTGCCGCAGGCGAAACCCGTTCGAACATGCATGTCGGCGGACGCCCGGAAAAGATCGGTTTATCGGATCGGGACCTGGAAATCTGCGCTGCCATCGGGCCGTTGTTGAAGGAAAAGGGCCAGATTTTTGTCGGGATTGATGTGATCGGCGATTACCTGACCGAGATAAACGTGACTTCGCCCACCGGTATTCAGGAGCTGGAGCGGTTCGACGGCGTCAATGTAGCGGCCAAAATCTGGGATGCGATTGAAGCCAGGTTCTAGGCCGCGACCCGCGCGCTGATGCGAAAGCTTAACGCCTCGGCCACATGCGGGCGGCGAATATCTGCGCTGCCTTCCAGATCGGCAATGGTGCGCGCAACCCGCAGGATACGATGAAAGGCGCGGGCCGACAGCCCGAACATCTCAGCGGCTTTCATCAGCAACTCTTTCCCTTCCGCATCCGGTGCCGCGATTTCTTCCAGCAGTTTTCCCTCAACATCGGCGTTTTGCCGCGTTTCCGGCATATCCCGGAACCGATCGGCCTGTATCTGCCGCGCCGCTTCGACCCGCGCTGCCACCGCGGAAGAGCTGTCACCCGATGGTGGCAAGTCGAGATCCGTGTATCCAACCGGAGGGACTTCGATGCGGAGGTCGAAACGATCCATCAAAGGGCCGGAGATGCGCCCAAGATAGTCGTCGCCACATCCCGGGGCACGCGAACAGGCGCGGGATGGATCGGTCAGGTAACCGCATTTGCAGGGATTGGCCGCTGCGACCAGCATGAACCGACAGGGATATTTCACGTGTGCGTTGGCGCGGGCCACCATCACTTCGCCGGTTTCGATGGGCTGGCGCAGGGTTTCCAGAACCGTTCGCGGAAACTCGGGAAACTCATCCATAAATAGTACGCCATTATGCGCCAGTGATATCTCGCCGGGTTTGGCCCCTTTGCCCCCGCCTACAATCGCGGCCATTGATGCGGTGTGGTGCGGTTCTCGAAAAGGTCTGGAACGACTGATTCCGCCTTCGTCCAACAAGCCGCAAAGCGACTGTATCATTGATGTTTCCAACGCCTCGACCGGCGTCAGCGCAGGCAGGATCCCGGGCAAACGCGCCGCCAGCATGGATTTCCCCGAGCCTGGTGTACCGATCATGATCAGATGGTGCCGACCGGCGGCTGCGATTTCCAATGCCCGTTTTGCGCGTTCCTGGCCTTTTACATCCCGCAAGTCGCGGCTGCTGGGGGCGAGGTCCACTTCGCCCGGCGTGGCCGCAGGCAACGGGGATTGGCCGGTGAAATGACGCACAACATCCCCCAGTGATCCGGCACCGATAACCTGTGTTGCATCCACCCACGCGGCTTCAGCGCTGGAAGCCCGCGGACAAAGCAGGGCGCGGTCCTCGGAGGCTGCCGTCATGGCAGCGGGCAGGGCACCAACGACGGGCACCAGAGAGCCGTCCAGCGACAGCTCCCCAAGCGCCACGGCCCCTTCCGCGGCATCCGAGGGGATGATTTCCAGCGCTGACAGCAAGGCAACGGCGATGGGCAGGTCGAAATGGCTGCCTTCCTTGGGCAGATCGGCAGGGGACAGGTTGATGGTAATGCGTTTCGAAGGCAGCGCAATCGCCATTGAGCTGAGCGCGCTGCGCACCCTGTCGCGAGCCTCGGAAACCGCCTTGTCCGGAAGACCGACGATCGAAAAAGCGGGCAATCCGGGAGAGACTGCGCATTGAACTTCGACCGGGCGGGCTTCGACCCCTTGAAAGGCAACGGTGTGGGCGCGGGCGACCATGGCAATCCTGTTCTTGGTTAACAGGACGTTGCTGCCATGGCCGCGGTTTAAGAAACGTTAACGGCGCTGGACATCGTCAGGAATTTTGGCCAGGCCCCAGGATCGGCGACGGTTTTGTCACGGCAGAACGGGTTGCAGAAGCCCCAGACTTTCCCGTCCATTTCCAGAAAATCATTTGCCGGCTTGCCGGAATAGGGGCATGCGGCGTTTTCGGATGGTCCGTGTGGTACCGGCTTGGCATGTGAGGATCCTCCGACCGGCCACGGGCGAGAGGGCAATTCCTGCGCATAAGGAAACGGATCGTAGGAGACCGTCAGGCCCATCGCTCGCCATTGTCGGACGGAAAGATCCGACAACAGCTCAAGGCAATAGTCTCGGTTGGCGTCCGAAATGGGCAGCCCGTAACCGATAATTCGAGCGGCAACAGGGGTGTAGAATACATCGGCCAGAGAATAGGCTCCAAACAACGGCCCGCGGGCCACTCCTGAGACTGACCGAGCATGTGCCCAAAGCGTTTCGATGCGGTCCAGATCCGCACGGGTTTCTGATGAGGGTTCAAAACCATCCCAGCAGTGCTGCAGCTGCATCGGGCATTGGCCGCGCAAGGCGGTGAACCCGGCCACCATCTCGGCGCAGAGCCAGCGGGCGGTCGCCCGAGAGGCTGGATCCTTGGGCCAATGGCCAGCATCGGGGTGTCGCTCGGCCAGTGTTTCGGCCATGGCGAGGCTTTCGCCCACAACGGTTCCGTCAGGCAGGCGCAGGGCTGGAACCAGCCGCGCTGGCGCAAGCGGCCTCATGTCCTCGGGCATCGTGCCCGAATAAAGGCCAACCATGTGGCTGCGATAGGGCAGGCCGAACTTCTCAAGCATCAGCCAGCCGCGCAAAGACCAGCTGGAGAACAGGCGGTCACCGATATAAATGTCATAGGTCATTCGCCAACGATGTCCGACAGACCCACGTCCGTAAATCAGAGATTTGTGAGCCGGCAGATCACGGATGGTGATTGATGCGCCCGACTGACCAACGGTCGCCGAGATGCGTGATTTCTGTCACCGACAGGTTGTCAATGCGATGCGAAAACGCCTGTTGCGCGTCCAATTCAAGGGCTCGTTGTATCTGGGTCAGAATGACACCGAAATGGACGACCACGATCAGGTCGCGGCCTGAATGTTGAGCAATCAGCGTGTCGACTACTGTGTCGACCCGGGCACGGACATCATTCCAGCTTTCGCCTTGCGGCGGGCGAACCTCGCCGGGGTTGTCCCAATAGGCAAAGGCCAGTTCAGGGTCTTCGGCCTCGATCTCGGCGAAGGATCGCATCTCCCACGAGCCGAAATTGATCTCGCGCAGATCCGGGTGGTGCGGCAGGCGCCGACGGTCGCCCTGAATGGCCGAGGCCGTGTCCGCGGCGCGTGACAGATCGGATGATATAACCAACGCATCTGAAGGAAGGTGCGCGTGCAATCGGTCGAGCGCCGCGTGGTCGCTCAGATCTGCCGGGAGGTCCGACCACCCGACCATGGTTTTCGCATGGGTCGGGCCGTGGCGGACCAGATGCAACCGGGTCACGGCAACTGCCCTTTTAGGACCAGTGGCAACCCCGCCGTCACCTGCACCACAAGTTCGGCTTGTGCCGCCAGCGCAATATTCAGGCGCCCCTGCGCATCGCGAAATCGACGGGCCAGGGCATTCTCGGGGACAATTCCGTGGCCGACCTCGTTCGAAACGATCACGATTTGCCCTTTACAGGACTTCAAGGCGTCAATCAGTGTTGCCTGTTCCTGCATCAGGTCATGCTCGGCGAGAAGGTGATTGGTCAGCCACATGGTCGCGCAATCAATCAGGCAGACATGGTCCGAAGTCAGGTCTGCCAATGCCTGCGACAGATCGAATGGGGCCTCGATCGTGGTCCAGCCATCGCCGCGTTGTGCAATATGCTGCTTAACTTTTAGGCGCATTTCGTCATCAAACACTTGTGATGTGGCGACATAAATACGCTTTTTTCCTGAAGAAACAACTAGTTGCTCGGCAAACACCGACTTTCCCGATGCGGCACCACCCATGACAAAGGTTAAATCAGGATGCACTATTATTACCTTTCAAGTGATCCACCCGGTTTTGCACTGCGTATCGACCACAAGTCGGCATGGCAAGCCCGGCCCGCGCCGATGTAAAGGGGAGAGTTGCATGGCACTGGATAGCCCAAGTGATTTTTCGATGTCCCGGCAGGCGATGAAGGCCGAGCTTCTGGACGCCGAAACCGAATTACAACTAGCCTACGCCTGGCGCGACAACCGGGATGAGCAAGCGCTTCACCGTCTAATCACAGCCTATATGCGTCTGGCGATTTCTATGGCAGCCAAGTTCAAACGCTACGGCGCGCCGATGAATGATCTCATTCAGGAGGCCGGCCTGGGCCTTATGAAAGCCGCCGACAAGTTCGACCCGGACCGGGGCGTGCGGTTTTCGACCTATGCGGTCTGGTGGATCAAGGCCAGCATTCAGGACTATGTCATGCGCAACTGGTCGATGGTGCGGACGGGCTCTACGTCCTCGCAGAAATCGCTGTTCTTCAATATGCGTCGGGTGCAGGCGCGGCTTGAGAGGGAAGCGGCCACCGAAGGGCTTGAGCTGGACCGCCACCAGTTGCATCAGATGATCGCCGCCGAGATTGGCGTGCCCCTGCGGGATGTGGAAATGATGGAAGGCCGTCTCGCCGGGTCGGATTTCTCATTGAACGCGGTGCAATCGACCGACGAGGACGGTCGAGAGTGGATCGACGCATTGGAAGACGAACGCGAACAGGCTGCTGAAGCCGTCGAACACAGTCACGATACCCGGCAGTTGCGCGAATGGTTGGTCACAGCGATGCGGGCCCTGAACGAGCGTGAGCGTTTTATCGTCAGCGAGCGGAAACTGCGAGAACCTGCGAGAACGTTGGAAAGTCTGGGGCAGGAACTCGGCTTATCCAAGGAACGCGTTCGTCAGCTTGAGGCGGCGGCATTTGTGAAAATGCGCAAGAACCTTGAAGCTCAATCGCGCGAGGTGCAACACTTCTTCGCATGAAACGTATTGCGAATCTGGTGCTTACCGTTGGGTTTCTCGTCGCGGCAATGCGGCCGGGCCTTTCTGCCGAACTCATCCCCGATGACGTCGTTGCGTCCATGCAAGCGGCAGATGTCGTGATTTTGGGTGAGATCCACGACAATCCCCAACATCATCTGGTCCAGACGGAGGCGATTGAAGCCATCGCGCCGTCGGCCGTGGTCTGGGAAATGGTGACCGAGGAAGGCGCGCAGCGACTTGCGCAAAAGGCGGCGTCCAATCCTGAGGAGCTGTCGAGAATCCTGCGTTGGGCTGAATCCGGCTGGCCCCCGCTCAGCATGTATTATCCGGTGTTTCAGGCGTCAGACGCCCCGGTTTACGGCGCGATGGTGCCGCGCAATGCGGCCCGGGCCGCCATGGAGCGCGGGGCGGCGACAATATTGGGTGCCGACGCGGCGCGTTTTGGATTGACCGTGCCGCTGGCGGCCGATGATCAGGCGGCGCGTGAGGCGGATCAGCTGGCCGCGCATTGCAACGCGATCCCCGCTGAAACTTTGCCTCAATTAGTGGCCATTCAACGCCTTCGCGATGCCGTTTTGGCGCGCGCAACCTTGCGCGCCACGGAAGAGACTGGCGGACCGGTTGTCGTGATCACCGGCAATGGCCATGCGCGAAAGGATCGCGGTATCCCCACATTTCTGTCTCGCCTGCGTCCGAGCTTGAACGTGTTTGTCCTCGGTCAATCCGAAGATGGCGTCGTGTACGGTGATTTCGATGCCGTGATCGACAGCCCCGCGGTTGAACGCGAGGACCCCTGCAAAGCATTCGAGACGCAGAATTAACTGCTGGAACTACCCGGTGGCGTTGCCTAATGTCAGGACCGACCGGAACGGGAAGGGCTGAACATGCTGGCATCCAAACGCATTCTGCTGATCATCGGTGGCGGGATCGCGGCCTATAAGTCACTGGATCTGATCCGGCGGCTCAAAGAACGCGGGGCCGCTGTCACTCCGGTTCTGACCCGCGCGGCAGAGGAGTTCGTGACCCCGTTGTCGGTGTCGGCATTGGCGGGTGAAAAGGTATATCGTGATCTGTTTGACCTGACGGACGAAGCCGAGATGGGCCATATTCAGTTGTCCCGATCGGCTGATCTGATTGTCGTGGCCCCGGCTACTGCGGACCTGATGGGCAAGATGACTGGTGGATTGGCCAATGATCTGGCCTCGACCCTGTTGATGGCAACGGACACGCCGGTGTTGTGTGCGCCAGCGATGAACGTTCGCATGTGGGATCATCCGGCAACGCGTCGCAACCTCAAGCAGTTGCATGTCGATGGCGTGCGGTTTGTCGGCCCCAACGAAGGCGACATGGCCTGCGGGGAATACGGGCCGGGCCGTATGTCCGAACCGCTGGAGATTGTTACGGCGATTGAGGCTGCGCTGGGCAATGGACCGCTCAGCGGCAAACGGGTGCTTGTCACCTCGGGGCCTACGCATGAACCGATTGACCCCGTGCGCTATATCGCCAACCGTTCTTCCGGAGCGCAGGGTACGGCGGTTGCCCGAGCACTGGCAGCGTTGGGTGCTGAAGTTGTCTTTGTCACAGGTCCCGCTGATGTGCCCCCGCCAGAGGGCGTGCAGGTCGTGCGGGTCGAAACGGCGCAGCAGATGTCTGAAGCAGTTGATGCTGCCTTGCCGGTCGATGCGGGTGTCTTTGCGGCGGCAGTGGCAGATTGGCGTGTCGCCGCTGCCTCGGACAAAAAGCTGAAGAAAAGCCGCGATGGTCTGCCGATTTTGGAATTCGCTGAAAACCCGGACATCCTGAAACGCGTCGCTCAGATGAAGAAAGGCCGGCCAGCGCTGGTGGTGGGTTTTGCGGCCGAGACGGACAACGTCGTCGATCACGCAACAGCCAAGCGGGGGCGCAAGGGGTGCGACTGGATCGTTGCCAATGACGTCAGCCCGGCGACCGGGATCATGGGGGGGTCGGAAAACGCAGTGATCCTGATTACTGGTGACGGAGCTGAAGAATGGCCGCGCATGAGCAAGGACGCCGTGGCAGACAAGTTGGCGCGCAGGATCGCCGATACCCTTACCCGATAAACGCTCAGAGGAAAAACGATGGTAGCAATCCGTGTAATCCGCGAGGAGGGCGCCGACCCATCGGTGGCATTGCCATCGTACGAAACACCCGGAGCCGCGGGTGCAGATGTGCGGGCCAATCTGCCGGAAGCCGCGTCGATCACGCTGCAACCAGGCGAGCGCGCATTGGTGCCGACGGGCCTGCGGATCGAAATTCCGCCGGGGTTCGAGGTTCAGGTTCGGCCCCGATCCGGTCTTGCGCTGAAGCATGGAATAACGCTTCCAAACACGCCGGGAACCATCGACAGCGACTATCGCGGCCCATTGGGTGTGATCGTATTGAACGCCGGACAGGAAGCGTTTGAAATCACCCATGGCGAGCGCATTGCCCAGCTGGTCGTTGCGCCGGTCATTCAGGCACAGTTCGAGCTGACCGAAACCCTGGGCGAGACACAACGCGGGGCTGGTGGGTTCGGCTCAACCGGTCGCGGCTGATGCTGCTTGTCCTGCTTCTTGGCGCCGGTTTGTGGGGCATTGGATATATTGCCGGTGTGACCCGAACTGCGCGAACTGTATCTGTCGCGGTCCTTTTGGTGGGGGTCATCGTGGCACAACTCATACTGCCCGATGACAACCCTTTGCGTCAGGCGACCGGTGGTTCCGCAGCAATGTGGCTTATTCTGTGTGGCTTTGTCGCGCTGGCTTTGGTTTATGGCAGGGTATTGAAGGCTTTGCGCACCCGCGCCGCGCCGATCCCGCAGAAGGAACCAAAGATGCCCGTCAGTCAGTTCACCGAGACGGAATTGGAACGCTACGCACGGCATATCGTACTGCGGGAACTGGGCGGGCCTGGACAGAAACGTCTGAAACAGGCGCGCGTACTTGTGATCGGTGCCGGTGGTTTGGGGGCGCCGGCGCTGCAGTATCTGGCGGCCGCTGGTGTTGGAACCATCGGCGTGATCGACGATGACGTTGTGGAAAACGCCAACCTGCAACGTCAGGTGATCCACCGCGATACGGATATCGGTATTCCCAAGGTCTTTTCCGCCCAACAGGCAATGGAAGCGCAGAACCCGAACGTGGTCGTTCTGCCCTATCACAGGCGACTGACCGAAGAGATTGCGACAGACTTGTTCGCAGATTTCGATCTGGTTCTGGATGGAACCGACAATTTCGATACCCGCTATCTGGCAAACAGAACGGCGGTTGCACTGGGCAAACCGCTGATCTCTGGTGCGTTGTCGCAGTGGGAGGGGCAACTGAGTGTCTTTGACCCGGCAACGGGCGGACCTTGCTATCAGTGCATCTTCCCCGAAGCACCGGCTCCAGGTCTTGCCCCCTCATGTGCCGAGGCGGGGGTGATCGGTCCGTTGCCCGGCGTGGTCGGATCGATGATGGCGATTGAGGCGATCAAGGTGATCACCGGCGCCGGGCAGGCTCTGCGTGGTGAGATGTTGATCTACGATGCGCTTTACGGGGAAAGCCGCAAAATTACTCTGTCGCAGCGGCCGGATTGTCCGGTTTGTGCGGGTGCCGTGGAATAAGAATTGAAAAAACAGAGGGTGCTCTGGATCATCTGGCGCTCCTTGCCTAGCTATAGGCGCAAAGGAGACATGCATGACCAACCCAATCTTGTCCGACTGGAATACGCCCTTTGAAATTGCGCCTTTTGCCGAGATTTCGGACGAGGATTTCGACCCCGCTCTCGTGCAGGCTTTGCAGGCGCACAACGCCCAGATAGATGCGATTGCCGCCAATCCGGACACCCCGACATTTGCCAACACAATCGAAGCGCTGGAGGCCGCGGGCGAGCAGTTGGACAAGGTGCTTGCGGTCTTTTTCACGGTTGCCGGAGCCGACAGTAATCCGAAACGGGAAGAGTTGCAGCGGGCTTTCTCGCCGAAACTGGCAGAGCATTTTTCCGGGATTTCCTCGAACAAGGCGTTGTTTCAGCGCGTAGCAGATTTGTGGAACCGGCGTGAGGATCTTGGCCTGAGTGACGAGCAGGCCCGTGTCCTGATGCTCAGCCATCGTGGTTTTGTCCGGTCGGGTGCGGCCCTGGTAGGGGACGCTGATGCGCGTATGCAAGAGATCAAGGCGCGACTGGCGTCACTGGGCACATCCTTTACCCAGAACCTGCTTGCGGATGAGCGCGATTGGTTCATGGAGCTGACTGAGGACGACCTGAACGGTCTGCCGGATTTCGTTGTGACCGCCGCGCGCGCCGCTGGTCAGGACAAAGGCGTGGGTGGTCCGGTGGTGACCCTGTCACGATCAATCATAGTACCCTTCCTGCAGTTTTCTCCGCGCCGTGACTTGCGCGAAAAAGCGTATCGCGCCTGGACCGCCCGGGGCGCAAATGGGGGTGCAACCGACAACCGCGAGATTGCCGCGGAAATCCTGACCCTGCGCGAAGAGCGTGCCAGGTTGCTGGGGTACGACAGCTTTGCCGACTACAAACTGGAAACCGAAATGGCGCGTACGCCGGACCGGGTGCGCGATCTGTTGATGAAGGTGTGGGAGCCTGCCAGGTCGCGTGCCCACGCCGACGCGGAAATCCTGACTCGGATGATGCAGGAGGACGGCGTAAACGGCCCGCTTCAGGCATGGGACTGGCGCTACTACGCCGAAAAGCGTCGCAAGGCCGAGCATGATCTGGATGAAGCCGCCCTGAAGCCGTACCTGCAACTGGACCGGATGATCGAGGCCGCGTTTGCCTGCGCCAACCGGTTGTTCGGGTTGGAGTTTGCCCCGCTGGACGTGCCGCTTTACCACCCCGACTGCCGAGCCTGGGAGGTGACCAGAAATGGCCGCCACGTTGCTGTGTTCATCGGCGACTATTTCGCGCGCGGCTCCAAACGTTCGGGGGCGTGGTGCAGCGCAATGCGCGGGCAGGCAAAGTTTCCCAAAAATCAGGCCCCGGTGGTCATCAATGTCTGCAATTTCGCCAAGGGCGATCCGGCCTTGCTGTCTTATGACGATGCGCGGACGCTGTTTCACGAATTCGGTCACGCGCTGCACCAGATGTTGTCGAACGTCACATATGAAAGCATTTCGGGCACCAGTGTCGCGCGAGATTTCGTCGAGCTGCCCAGCCAGCTATTTGAGCATTGGCTGGAAGTGCCCGAAGTGCTGGCCGAATTCGCGACCCATGCCGAAACCGGTGAACCGATGCCGAAGGAGATGCTGGAGAAGGTGTTGAAGGCGTCCAACTTCGATCAGGGCTTTCAGACTGTCGAGTATGTAGCCTCGGCACTGGTGGATCTGGCCTTTCACGATGGCGCGGCTCCGGCCGATCCGATGGAAAAACAGGCCGAGGTTCTGGCGGAAATCGGAATGCCGGCAGCCATTGGCATGCGTCATGCTACGCCTCACTTCGCGCACGTGTTTGCAGGCGACGGTTACAGCTCGGGTTATTACAGCTACATGTGGTCCGAAGTCATGGATGCCGACGCTTTCGCTGCGTTCGAAGAAGCGGGTGGAGCGTTCGATCCGGAACGCGCGAGAGCGCTGGAAGACAACATCCTGTCAACTGGTGGCTCGCGCGAGGCCGAAGACCTGTATCTGGCGTTCCGGGGACGGCTGCCGGGGGTCGATGCGCTGTTGAAAGGTCGCGGACTGATCGCGGCCTAGGCAAGCGGGGCCGTCAGTATCCCAGCTGACGGTCCACCAAATGCACGAACGGCTCACCGGCCTCGCCGCGTTTGATGTTTTCGCAAACAACCTGCGCTGCGGTGACGGGCCGGGTTTCCGAGGCAATGTGTGGGGTGACGGTGACGTTTGGGTGCGCCCAATAGGGATGCTCTGGCGGCAACGGCTCGACCCGGAACACATCCAGCGTGGCATGACCGACCTGGCCCGAGTTCAGGGCTGCCAGTAACGCGTTATCGTCGATCAACGGTCCACGTCCCGGATTGATGATCTTTGCGCCCTTGGGCAGCAAGGCAAGCGTGTCCGCATTCAGAGTGTTCTCGGTCGCGGGCGTGTCAGGCAGCAGTAATACAACAATTTCAGCGTTCGAAAGCGCAGTGCGCAATCCGTCGGGACCGTGCAGACAGGTCACGCCGGGGATGGTCTTGGGCGTTCTGCTCCAACCTGTGACGTTGAAATTCAGGGCTGCCAAAGCGCGTGCCGATGCCTGCCCCAACGCGCCCAATCCCAAAACGCAGACATTGCGTTGTGAGGCCAGCGGAGGTGCGTCGGGCGTCCACGTGCCGTCTTGCTGCATGATGTGGATGTCCATGCCCAGATGGTATCGCAAAACATGTCCCACCACCCATTCCGTCATGCCCTCGGTCAACCCGTGATCCACCATTCGCGCCAGCGGCACCGTGAGCGTTTCGTTGCCCGAGATACTCTCGACCCCGGCCCAAAGGCTGAGCACCGCCTTCAAACGGGTAAACGGAGTAAAATCGGACAGCCCGCCATTGGGGGCATAGACAACGTAGTCGACCAGTTCAGGAGGAATGTCCGTGGACAGATGAAAATCCAGCCCTGCCTGTCGAAGCCCCTGAGACAACAACGGTTCATACACGGGCCATAGATCAGGGCGCGCGGAAAACAGAACGTTTACGGGCATTTGGAACCTTTCAGATCAGCGGGGACGATGAATATGGGCGCTTTGAACGATCCCGAAGGCCGCCATCAGCACCAGCATGGCCGACCCGCCGTAGCTGACCATTGGCAACGGAACGCCGACGACCGGAGCCAGCCCCATGACCATCGACATGTTGACGGCGAAGAACAGGAAAAAGTTCAACGCAATGCCAAGCGTTACCAGTGACGAAAAGCGATCCTTGGTCGACAGCGCCGTGACCAAGCAGAATATCAGGATCAGACCATAGAGGATCAGCAGAGTGATACCTCCGACGAAACCGAACTCTTCGGCCAGTGTCGTAAAGATGAAATCGGTGTGTTTTTCCGGCAGAAAGTTCAGGCGCGATTGCGTGCCCTGCATAAAGCCGCGTCCGTTCCAACCACCTGACCCCAGAGCAATCTTTGACTGCGTTATATGGTATCCGGCGCCCAGCGGGTCGGTTGAGGGGTCGAGGAACGTATCGATCCGGCGAAACTGATAATCTTTTAGCAACTGCCATTCTGTTCCGCGACTGTTGAACACCGTTGCAACAAGGCCGACGCCTGCGGCGATGACCGCAGCGAAATAGGCCCAGTGAACGCCCGCAAGGAACATGAGCCCGCCGCCCGCCGCCAGCAGCAGGATTGATGTTCCCAGGTCGGGTTGGCGCAGCACCATGAATGTCGGGATCAGAATCAGCAGAACCGGAATAATGACCCACAGGGGGCGCGAGGTCTTGTGTGACGGCAGCCAGTCGTAATACGCCGCCAGCAGCATCACCAGCGTGACCTTCATCAATTCGGAAGGCTGCAAGCGCATGAACCCAAGGTCAATCCAACGCTGTGCGCCCATTCCGATGGTTCCGAATAGTTCGACGAAAACCAGTAGGGCGATAGAGCCCAGATAGGCCAGCACAGACATGTTGCGCCAGAACCAAATTGGCACGATCGCCACAATGAACATGGCCACAAGGCCCAGTCCAAAGCGTTCCATTTGCGGTTCGGCCCAGGGTGTCCAGGACCCGCCCGCCACGGAATACAGCATCAGGAAACCGGCACTTGCAACGCTGATCAACAACAGTGTCAACGGCCAGTTCATATACAGAATTTTGCGGAACCCCGACGGCGTGGATTTGACGGCATATTCAAGATAACTCATGCGCGGTCCTTTTCGTCAGGACGCGCTTTGGGACGCCGGTCACCCTCGAGCCTTTTTTGCAGCTCTTTGATGCGCTCGCGATCTGCGGCCGGGTAAGCCTCGAGCGGGGGGGTGCCGTCATAGAGCGCCTGCAGCATGATGTCCCGTGCCACTGGCGCCGCCGCTCTGGACCCCCCACCGCCGTGTTCGACGACGACCGCTACAGCGTATTTGGGATTGTCATAAGGGGCGAAGCTGACGAACAGGGCGTGGTCGCGGCGCTCCCACGGCAGGTCCTCGTTGCGGATGACGCCCGCGGCGCGTTCGGCCTTGGTGATATTGCGGACCTGGCTGGTGCCGGTCTTGCCCGCCATGCGGAACTCATCGGCGATGATGCGACTGCGGTAGGCCGTGCCGCGCCGGTTGTTTGAAACAGTGAACATGGCCCGTCGCACCTGCTCCAGATTGTTCCGGTTCACGTTCAGGGCTTCGCCTGCGCCCGAAGGTTGTTCGACGCCGTTGATGCTGCGCACCAGACGCGGCGTGACGGAACGGCCGGTGGCGAGCCTCGCGGTCATCACGGCAAGTTGCAAGGGCGAGGCCAGCATGAATCCCTGACCGATCGAGGCGTTGGCAGTATCACCGACCAGCCATTCCTCGCCATGGATGCGCTGTTTCCACTCCTGATTGGGGGCAAGGCCTGCGGCCACAGCGGACATCGGGATATCGTGTTTGACACCCAACCCGAATGTTCGGGCCATCTCGGATATCTTGTCGATCCCGACACGCAGAGCCACGTCGTAGTAATACACGTCGCAACTGCGCTTAAGCGAGGTTTCCAGATCGACAGTGCCGTGTCCGCCGCGCTTCCAGCAATGGAACCGGCGGCTGCCGACCTTCAGGTGCCCCGGACAATAGACGGTGTTGGATGGACCTATCACGCCAGCTTCAAGCGCCGCCATGGCGGTGATCATCTTGAAGGTCGACCCCGGCGGGTATGTGCCCTGTACCGTCTTGTTGGCCAGCGGGCGGTATTTGTCCTGTGTGAGAAGCTGATAATCCGCAACAGAAATACCGCGGACGAACAGATTGGGATCGAAACTTGGGGCTGAGCTGATGGCCCGGATATCCCCGGTTTCACAGTCGATTACCACAGCAGCCGCGCTTTCGCCGGCCAGACGGGCCTGCGCGTATTGCTGCAGATCGGCGTCGACGGACAACTGCAGATCGGCTCCGGCCGTGCCCTCCTGCCGATCCAACTCGCGCATGACACGCCCTGTTGCATTCACCTCGACACGTTTTGCGCCCGCCTTTCCGCGCAGGACGATTTCCTGTTTGGCTTCCAAACCGACCTTGCCGATCTGAAAGCGCGGAATGCGCAGGACCGGTTCGGGGTCTTCGATCTGGCTCAGGTCATAGTCGCTGACCGGGCCGACATAGCCGACGACATGGGCGAAATCCTCGTAACGGGGGTACTGCCGGGTCAGGCCAACCTCGGGGATGACGCCGGGCAGGGCGGGTGCGTTGACCGCGACCTTCGAGATATCCTCCCACGTGACCTGATCGGCCAGGGTGACAGGCAGGAACGGGGCCGAGCGACGCATTTCGGTTTTGGCACGTTCAATCTCATCTTCGTTCAGGGGGATCAGACGGGACAACTTGGCAATGACCTGATCGATATCGCCGGCATCCTCGCGCACTATGACAATACGGTACGAGGGCGAGTTTTGCCCGATGATTTGTCCATTCCGGTCGTAGATCCGACCGCGTTTCGGCGGAATCAGGCGGATATTGATCCGGTTCTCTTCCGCCAGCAGGCGGTATTCATCCGCCTGATCGACTTGCATGAACCGCATCCTTGCCGCCAGACCGCCAATGAATGCGGCCTGCAATCCGCCCAGAACCAAAGCCCGGCGGGGCAGGCGTTTATAGGCAAGGCCCTGTGACTTCGATCTGCGTTGCTTCATGTCCGCGCTCCTGCGGCGGCTGTATCCACGGCAGATGCGCGTCGCACGCCAAAACCGCTCTGGCTGAGCAGAACAATCAGCGGGTAAATTGCAATCGTCAGTACCACTTGCACGACGGTCGGCGTCAGTGCTGCCTGCTGGACGGACAGAATACCGAGAACGAGCCGGTTCAGAACATAGATTGCCGTGATGACAGCACCGACCGAGGTCCACTCACTGAAGAAACCGGCATCACGCATGCCCGGAGCCGCCGACCGCAGATAAGCTGCGCCCAAAACAACTAGCGCTGCAAGCAGTCCCGGAGGGCGTTGCAGCAACAGGTCGGACATCAGCATAACGGCGGCGATGGCAAGAGTGGGGACGTATTCCGGCCTCCGAAGGACCCAGGCAAAGGTCAGCGCGATCAGCAAGTCTGGAAATGGCCAGCGATCCGGTTTCGTATCCAGCGGCAGCAGGTGCAGGAACAGGACGATGGCCGCCAGCAGCAGATACAGGCTGCGCTTAACCCACAGATGAGAGGTGGGTTTATCCATCTCCGACCTCCTGCGGGGTCAGGGCAGCTTCGGGTCTGAGAGGTCCGACAATGCCTCCGGGATCGGGAATGGACGTCGCGGGTTGGTATCTCAACACACGCAGAAACTCCAACCGCTCGAAATCTGCCGACAGGCGCACCCGCAGGCGTCCACCCGGATCGACAGCGATCTGACCGATCAGCAGGCCGCCCGGAAACACACCGCCATCGCCGGAAGTGACCACACGGTCGCCGGGGCGCACCAACTCGCGGTTTTCAAGAAACTCAACCACCGGCGACGCTGTATTGTCGCCTGCAATCAATGCAGTTTGACCGGAAGGCTGGATCGTTGCCGGAATGGCGCTGGAGGCATCAGTCAACAGGATCACCCGTGCCGTGTCCGGCCCCACGCCCGAGATGCGGCCGACCACTCCGATTCCGTCCATCGTGGCCCATCCATTCAGGATACCGTCCCGTTCACCCACATTCAGCAAGACCGATTGCCGGAACGGGGACCCGCTGTCGGCCATGACAACCCCGGTGACATACGTAAGGCGGGGATCGAGCCGCACGTTGTTCAGATCAAGCAGGCGGGCGTTTTCCTGCTCAAGCTGTAACGCGGCCTCTTTCCAGGCGCGCATCAGGCGCAGCTCGCTGCGCAACTCGCGGTTTTGTTCGCTCAGCCGTTGATAGCTTTGGAAATCACGCGCCAGATTGACCGCGGCCGTAACCGGCACCATGGCCCATTCCATCGATGGGACGACCTTGTCGACCACCTGTGCGCGGAAGCGTTCGACCCGCGGACTGTCGATCCGCCAGACGACGAAGATGCCCAGCAGGCACAGAACCACGATCCCCAACAGCAACCTGCGCAGAGGGGCCGTGTAATCGTCGCGCTGTGAACGGTCCTTTGCCACAGGACTCCTTCCCGTGCTGCTCGCGTCCGTTTGTCACCCGTCAAAGGGTGCGCGCCTTAGCTTTCGTAGTCAATCGCGTGGCGCAGTTGTTTTTCGTATTCCAGTGCCTTGCCGGTGCCCAATGCCACACAGTTCAGGCTTTCATCCGCAATCGAGACAGCCAGTCCGGTCTGTTCGCGCAGGGCGAGGTCCAGATCGCCCAGCAGCGCCCCTCCGCCAGTCAGCATCACGCCGCGATCGACAATGTCTGCCGCCAGATCGGGTGGAGTGGTTTCCAGCGCGGTCATCACCGCCTCGCAAATCGCCTGAACCGGCTCGGTCAGCGCTTCGGCCACCTGAGCCTGGCTGATTTCGATTTCCTTCGGCACACCGTTCAACAGGTCACGGCCTCGGATGTGCATCGACTGGCCACGGCCGTCATCGGGCATACGGGCAGTGCCGATGGTGGTCTTGATACGTTCGGCCGTGGATTCACCGACCAGCAGGTTCTGCTGGCGGCGCAGGTATGAGATGATGGCTTCGTCCATCCGGTCTCCACCAACGCGAACCGAGCGCGCGTAAACAATATCTCCCAGCGACAGAACCGCAACTTCGGTCGTGCCGCCGCCGATATCGACGACCATGTTCCCGGTCGGATCGGTGATTGGCATTCCGGCACCAATGGCTGCCGCAATCGGTTCGGCAATCAGGCCCGCACGGCGCGCGCCTGCCGACAGAACCGACTGACGAATTGCGCGTTTCTCAACCGGCGTCGCGCCATGGGGGACACAGACAATGATCTTGGGTTTCGAGAAGGTTGAGCGTTTATGTACCTTGCGGATGAAATGCTTGATCATCTCTTCGGCGGTATCGAAGTCGGCGATCACACCTTCACGCATCGGTCGGATGGCTTCGATGGATCCCGGAGTACGGCCCAGCATCAGCTTGGCATCTTCGCCTACTGCCAGAACTTTTTTCACCCCATCCTTGACATGGTAGGCCACCACCGAAGGTTCCGACAGGATCACACCTCGCCCCTTGACATAAACCAGCGTGTTTGCTGTTCCAAGGTCGATAGCCATGTCTGCTGTGAACAGGCCGCCCAGATTGCCAAAGAATCCCATGTGTCCCCTGATCCTGTGTGTCAGTTGTTATCTACTGCCCGCGACTCGACGGTTCCGGGACGGATGTCTTATAGGGTGCCAAACCGCCCGGTAAAAGGGCTGATTCCGCGACAATCAGCACCTTTCCGCCTCATTGATAAGGACTTTAGAGGGCAAAATGCTGTCTTATCAACACATTTACCACGCCGGCAATCTGGCTGATGTGCAAAAGCACGCATTACTGGCCTGGATGCTGAGTTATCTGGCGCAAAAAGACAAACCTCTGTCCTATATCGAAACGCATTCCGGACGTGGCCTCTATCATCTCGACGCGACCGAAGCTGTAAGCACGGGTGAGGCCGCAGCGGGTATCGAACGGGCCAGAGCAGAAGGTTGGTTTGACGCCCGGCATCCCTTGTCGCAGGCGCTTGAACAGGTGCAAGCCAAACATGGGGACACGGCATATCCGGGGTCGCCCTTGATCGCGGCAAATCTATTGCGTTCCTCGGACAGCCTGCATCTGGCCGAGTTGCACCCTCAGGAACATGCGGCACTGAACAAGGCGATGAAGCCTTACGCGGCCCGGACTTATCGGCAGGACGGGTTTGAGCTGGCACAGTCCCTGCTGCCTCCGACACCGCGCCGGGGCCTGATGCTGATCGATCCCAGTTATGAGGTGAAATCAGATTACGACCGCTTGCCGGGGATCGTCGCAAAGCTACACCGCAAATGGAACGTGGGCGTGATCGCCCTGTGGTACCCGATCCTGAGGGATCGCCGACATGCCGCGATGGTCAAGGCATTGAAGGCGCAGAACCTGCCAAAGTCGGTTTGTCACGAAGTCGGTTTTCCGGCCGCTCGCGAAGGGCATCGCATGGTGGGTTCGGGCATGTTCGTGGTAAATGCGCCGTTCGGGTTTGTTGCCGAAACGCAGGCCTTGGACCAGGTTTTTTCCGATCTTGGCGCGTGAACACGTTCGCTGACGGCCCCCTCATGCATGTGCGAATTTCCTTGTTAGGTGAAGGCACGCAACACTACACTTGTCGCAGGGGGGGGAAATGGATCGTCGACTTGCCGCAGTTCTTGCAGCCGACATGGTCGGTTACAGCCGGTTGATGGAAACCGACGAACAGGGCACGCTGGCCCGCCTGCGCACCCACAGGATCGAGCTGATAGACCCGTCCATTGAAAAGAACCGCGGCACTATCATCAAGACGACCGGCGACGGGATGCTGGTTGAATTCCCCAGCGCCTGCGATGCGGTTGCCTGCGCGGTCGAAGTGCAAAACCGGATGTTTCGTCGCAATGCCGACGTACCCAAAGACCAGCGCATCCAGTTCCGGATCGGCATCAACCTGGATGAAATCATCTATGAGGACGGCGACATCTTTGGCAGCGGCGTTAACGTGGCCGCACGGCTTGAGCAATCGGCCGATGCCGGAGAGGTTCTGATTTCCGGCGCGGTACATGATCAGGTGACCAGCCGCCTGGATCTGAGATTTCAGGATTTGGGGAGCCTGTCGCTCAAGAACCTGTCTCAACCGGTGCAGGCATTCCGCGTTGAATTGGATGGGCCTGTCGAGGCGGCTGACGCAGACGTCGAAGGCAATGGCTCGACCAAGGTCGTCAAACCCTCAATTGCGGTGTTGCCTTTTGAAAACATGAGCGGGGATCCCGAACAGGAGTTCTTTGTCGATGGCCTGACCGAGGACCTGTTGACTGAACTCAGTCGCCGGCACGAGCTGTTCGTGATCTCGCGCAATTCCAGTTTTGTCTACAAGGGGCAGGCTGTAAACCTGCGCGAGGTGTCCGAGGCTCTGGGGGCGCAATACATCGTCGAAGGTAGTGTGCGCAAAGCCGGGAACCGGCTTCGGGTGACCGTGCAGTTGATCGACAGCCAGAACGACGCTCATGTCTGGGCCGAAAAATATGATCGTGATCTGGACGATATCTTTGCCATTCAGGACGAGGTCACTTCGGCTGTTGTGGCCACACTGCCAGGTCGCATTGAGGCGTCCCAGCAGGAAGGGTTGAAGCGAAAGCCGCCATCGAACCTCGCGGCCTATGAGTGTGTTCTGGCGGCCAAAGCCCTGCATCATCGCAGCACGCGCGAGGATAATGTCGAAGCAATGAAGCTGATCGACAGGGCCATTGAGCTGGATCCCGAATATGCGCACGCCCATGCCTGGAGCGGGTGCATCAGAGGGCAGGCCTGGGGATATGGCTGGTGCGATGACCCGGAGGAGATGCTGGCACTTTGCGAGGAGGCGATTCACAAAGCGGCCTCTTTGGATGACAACGATGCCGACGTGCACCGGTTGATGGCCGCTGTTGCGATATTGCGCAACAAGCTGGCCCGCGCGCGCTATCATCAGGAACGTGCCCTGTCGCTGAACCCCAACTACGATCTGGTCGTTGTTCAGATGGGTGAGCTGCTGACGTGGTCAGGCCGCCCTGAAGAGGGTGCCGAATGGATTCAGAAAGCCATGCGCCTGAACCCGCACCATCCGGCCCGGTTCTGGAGCCATCTGGGCCGCGCGCGGTTCGCCGCAAAGGACTATGAGCAAGCCATCGAGGATTTCGCCCGCCTGCCGGTACGCGATGCCATTCAAGACGCATATCTGGCCGCGTGCCACGGTTGGCTGGGAAATTCCGATGAGGCCAAAAGACATGCCGATGCGGTTTACGCAGCACAGCCGGATTTCAAGATCGAAACCCTTGTGCCGACCTTGCACTATGGCAACAAGGAAGACCTGCAGCACTTTGTTCAGGGTATGGAAAAAGCCGGACTGACCTGAAGCCAAAAAAGAAACGGCCCGAAACTCCGGGCCGTCCGTTTGCTCAAGACCTGTATTAGGTAAGGTCTTTGTAGCTGATTTCCCGTGCATCAGCGCCGGGGCCTGCCTTTTCGCGACGCACGATCAGGCGGTTCAGCGCGTGGATATACGCCTTTGCCGATGCAACCACAGTATCCGTGTTGGCGGACTGGCCGGTTGCGATCATCCCGTCCTCTTCCAGACGGACGGAAACCGTTGCCTGTGCGTCAGTCCCTTCGGTAACGGCGTGTACCTGATACAGTTGCAGATGCGCCTTGTTGGGGTAGATCGCGCGAATGGCCTTGAAGGTCGCGTCGACCGGGCCGTCACCATGTTCGGTGGCAATGATGTCCGCGCCATCGACCTCAAGCTCAACCGTGGACTCTGCCTGCCCACCGGTGCCGCAGGTCACCTTCATCGACACCAGTTGCAGGTGATCGTTGGCTTCGTCATCGTCCAGCGTCATCAGGGCTATGAGGTCGTCGTCGAACACCTCTTTCTTGCGGTCGGCCAGATCCTTGAAACGAACAAAGATATCCTTGAGCTGGTTGTCGCCAACTTCATAGCCCAGGTTTTCCAGCTTGTCGCGCAACGCCGCGCGGCCCGAATGTTTGCCCAAGGGCAGGGAAGTGCCGGAAAGCCCGATATCCTCGGGGCGCATGATCTCGAAATTCTCGCGGTTTTTCAGCATCCCGTCCTGATGGATGCCGCTTTCATGCGCAAAGGCGTTCTTGCCGACGATGGCCTTGTTGAACTGGACGTGAAAGCCCGACACCGTCGCCACCCTGCGCGAGATATGCATGATCTTGGTGGTATCGATACCGGTGCGCCATGGCATGATGTCGTTGCGGGTGCGCAGGGCCATCACGACCTCTTCCAGCGCCGTGTTGCCCGCGCGTTCGCCCAAGCCGTTGATCGTGCATTCAATCTGGCGCGCGCCACCAGCGACGGCCGCCAGCGAGTTCGCCGTCGCCATGCCGAGATCGTTGTGGCAATGGGTGGCAAAAACGACCTCATCCGCGCCCGGAACCGTTTCGATCAGGCGCTTGATCAGGTCGGCAGACTCGAGTGGCGCTGTATAGCCTACCGTGTCAGGAATGTTGATCGTGGTGGCACCGGCCTTGATCGCGATTTCGATCACACGGCACAGATAGTCCCACTCGGTACGTGTCGCGTCCATTGGCGACCACTGCACATTCTCACACAGGTTGCGGGCGTGGCTGACCGTTTCGTGGATTTTCTCGGCCATTTCGTCCTGCGTGAGGTTCGGAATGGCACGATGCAGCGGCGACGTGCCGATGAATGTGTGGATTCGGTTCTTTTCAGCGTGTTTCACTGCTTCCCAGCAGCGGTCGATATCGGTGAAGTTTGCGCGGGCAAGGCCGCAGATGCGGCTGTTCCTCGACCGCTGGGCAATCTCGGAGACGGCTTTGAAATCGCCTTCGGAAGCGATGGGAAAGCCGGCTTCGATGATATCAACGCCCATGTCATCCAGCAGTTCGGCGATCTCCAGCTTTTCGTCATGGGTCATGGTTGCGCCCGGGCTCTGCTCGCCGTCGCGCAAAGTCGTATCGAAGATCAAGACGTGGTCTTGGTCGGTCACGTTGGTCATGGGAATCTCTTTCTTCTTCTGTCCTAAAGCCTATGGCGCGCGGGCGTCCTCCTCTGAGCGGGCGCGCCGGTTGGCACGCTCAGAGGCGGATTAGGATCAGTAGGCCACGCAGCGACGCACCGCGAACGGCGGTGTCGGCAACAAGGGTATCTGCGCGGTTGATCATGGGGTTGAGGTTATACAGTGCGATCCGGGAATGAAAAGACGGAATCTGCCCTCGCGTGACCTTTACGCGTTGTTTCGAAGCGAGCGGTGTTGATTGGCGCGGGTCGCCGCCTAGCTTCGCCCCATGGAAACGGCGTTGATCATTGGTGCGACAGGCGGAATTGGCCAGGCTATCTGCGACCGGCTTGAGGCGCAGAAAGTCGCGGTGACCCGGTTGTCCCGGTCCAGGGACGGGTTTGATCTGATGCAGCCCGACGCGGTCGAACAATTTCTCTCGCGGATCGAAGGCCCGTTCGATCTGATTCTGGTGACTTCTGGCGCGCTTGAGATTGACGGCGCGGCGCCGGAAAAGTCGCTGCGTGCGGTTACGGCGCAAGCCATGATGGATCAATTTGCCCTGAACGCCGTTGGACCTGCCCTGGTGCTGAAACATGCATCCCGTCTGTTGCCGCGCGACCGGCGGTCAGTTCTGGGCGTGCTGTCGGCGCGCGTTGGGTCGATCGGAGACAATCGGCTGGGCGGTTGGGTCAGCTACCGCGCGGCCAAGGCGGCGGTGAACCAGATTGTTCACACGGCATCGATCGAGCTGGCGCGGACGCATAAACAGGCAATCTGCGTTTCACTCCACCCTGGAACGGTCAAAACTGCGTTTACGCAAAAATACCTCGGACGGCACCCGGCGGTGGAACCGGATGAGGCTGCACGAAATCTTATTGGCGTAGTAGGTGCGCTGAAGGTCACCGAAACGGGCGGATTTTTTGATTGGGCGGGAAGCCCCGTGCCGTGGTAGCGGTGGATCACCCGTCAGAATTTTCTGGATCTGATGTGCTTTCAGCGGGGTCTTCTTCCGCAGACGGTGCTTCTTCGGTCTGAGAGTCTACAGTGGTCTCGGACGCCAGTTCGCCGTCTTCCCACACGCCCGATTGTTCCTGACCACTCGCATAGCGCATGGTGCCGTCACCGTGACGTTTGTTGTCCAGGAAATTGCCTTCGTACACATCGCCGGTTTCATAGGTGGCGATACCCTTGCCGGTGATTTTGCCCTGAACCCAGTCTCCGTCATATTCGAAACCGGTCGGTGTTACGATCTTTCCTTTTCCGTGGCGGTTTCCGTTTTCGAACCCGCCCTCGTACACGGTTCCGTCCGGATAGGTTGCCTTGCCCTGACCCTGCCGGACGCCATCAACCCAGTCGCCCTCGTAAAGGTAGCCATCGGCCAAGGTCAAAACGCCCTTGCCGTGGTTCTTGGCGTTCCTGAATTGGCCTTTGTACACAGTGCCGTTGGGGAACGTAGCGGTTCCGGAGCCTTCGAACACTCCGGCAATCCATTCGCCGTCATACACCGCGCCATTGGGATAGGTGGTCTGTCCTTTGCCATGGGGCAAATCGGCCACGAAATCACCGACATAGACTGACCCGTCAGGGTAGGTCATTTCGCCCAGCCCTTCGATCTGGCCTTTGGTCCACGTGCCGGAGTAGCGGAAACCGTCACTGCCCGTAAAAACACCCTGTCCATGGCGCTGGTCGTCGACGAAGTCGCCCTCGTACACCGCTCCGTTGGCATAGGTCGCCTTGCCCTTGCCCTGTCGGCGGCCTTCGACCATTTCGCCTTCATACACATCCCCATTGGCCTGTGTGGCTCGGCCGGCACCTGTCATGTGACCCTCGACCCAGTCGCCGACATAGCTCATCCCGTCGGGAAAGGTCATGGTGCCAATTCCGTGCCGTTGCCCCGCGCGAATGTCGCCTTCATAGAAACTGCCATCGCCCGAGGTGATTTTCGCCTTGCCTTGCTTGACGCCATCGACCCATTCGCCGTCATAGACATATCCGTTCTGATCGGTCAGAACGCCTTTGCCATTGCGGCGTCCATCCTTGAACTGGCCTTCATAACGCATGCCGTTTGCATAGACGGCGACGCCGGTTCCGTTGACTGCGCCATTCGACCACTCGCCCTCGTAAGATCCGCCATCGGCAAACAGGATCTTTCCGTGGCCCTCGGGCTGGCCTTTGACGAATGAGCCCTCGTAGACCGACCCGTTTGCGTAGCGGGCCGTTCCCTGACCTTGAATCTCACCCTCGACCCATTCACCGGAATACTCGAACCCGTCGGGCAACCGGTAGGTTCCGGTGCCGTGGCGCAGCCCATTTTCGAAGGTGCCCTCGTAGACGCCGCCAACCTCGTCGTCGGCGACAATGATCTGTCCTTGCTGTGCCGAGGCGGCCTGCGCCGCCAGAACGAGCGTTACAATAGCAATAGAGTTGCGGATCACATTCATGCTGGTCCCTGCCTGCCCTGTTTCCGGGTTGCATCCTTTTTCGCAAAACTAAGGTACCGCCGGGGGCAGAGCAACGGCTTTTGCCGCATTTGCCTTTTACTCGCGGTGTGATCTGCTAAATGCCTTTGGAAGCTACGAGAACATGGGGGCAAAATGGCCGATCGTTTCCGCATCACTCTGGCGCAGCTTAACCCCGTGGTCGGGGATATCGAGGGTAATGCGGCAAAGGCCGCAGAAGCCTGGGAACATGGGCGCGACGCCGGGGCGGATCTGGTCGCACTGCCAGAGATGTTCATCACCGGCTACAACACGCAGGATCTGGTGATGAAGCCCGTATTTTACCGCGCCGCGATGGCTGCGGTCGAAGCTCTGGCCGAGCAATGTGCCAAGGGCCCGGCGCTGGCGATTGGCGGGCCCTGGTTTGAAGGCGGCAGCCTGTACAATGCCTACCTGATCCTGAAGAATGGGCGCATCACCAGTAAGATGCTGAAACACCACCTGCCGAATGAAACCGTGTTCGACGAGGTGCGCCTTTATGATGCTGGGCCTTTGGGTGGACCTTACTCCGTTGGAAATACCCGGATTGGCAGCCCGATTTGCGAGGACGGGTGGCACGAGGACGTCGCGGAAACTCTGGCTGAAACCGGTGCCGAGTTCCTGCTGATCCCCAACGGATCGCCCTATTTCCGCAACAAATACGATGTGCGCCTGAACCACATGGTTTCGCGCGTGGTCGAAACCGGACTGCCGCTGATTTACCTCAACATGGTGGGCGGTCAGGACGATCAGGTTTTCGATGGCGGGACGTTCGGGCTGAACCCGGGCGGCGAGCTTGCCTTTCGAATGCCGGTTTTTGATGAGGCCGTGACCCATATCGATCTTCAGCGCGGCGACGAAGGCTGGCAGATCGTACCTGCCGAAATCGTTCCGCAGCCGAACGAGTGGGAGCAGGACTACCGCGCCATGGTGCAATCGCTGCGTGACTACATGGGCAAGACAGGGTTCGGAAAAGCTGTGCTGGGCCTGTCCGGCGGCGTTGATTCCGCGTTGGTTGCATCCATTGCCGTTGACGCAATCGGGGCGGACAATGTGCGCTGTGTGATGCTGCCTTCGGAGTATACCAGCCAGAGCTCACTGGAGGATGCCGAAGCCGTCGCTCGAGCGCTGGGCGTGCAATATGACTTTGTTCCGATCTCGCAGAGCCGTGCAGCGGTAACCGAAACGCTCGCCACGCTGTTCGCCGGTCGTAATGAGGATCTGACCGAGGAAAACATTCAGTCCCGGTTGCGCGGTCTGCTGCTGATGGCGATTTCGAACAAGTTTGGCGAGATGCTGCTGACCACCGGAAACAAGTCAGAGGTCGCTGTGGGATATGCCACGATCTACGGTGATATGAACGGCGGCTACAATCCGATCAAGGATCTGTACAAGACGCGGGTGTTCGAAACTTGTCGTTGGCGCAATGCCAACCATCGCGACTGGATGATGGGCCCCGAGGGCGAGATCATACGACCATCGGTCATCGACAAACCACCAAGCGCCGAGTTGCGCGAAGATCAAAAGGACAGCGACAGCCTGCCGGATTACCCGGTTCTGGATGCCATTCTTGATATTCTCGTCGATCAGGATGGCTCGATTGCCGACTGCGTCGCGGCCGGGTTTGATGCGGCAGTCGCAAGAAGGGTCGAGCGCCTGATTTACATCAGCGAATACAAGCGATTCCAGTCCGCGCCGGGAACTCGATTGACGTCGCGCGCCTTTTGGCTGGATCGCCGTTATCCCATTGTGAATCGCTGGCGCGACAAGGCGTAAACGGCGGGTGGTTTTAACGCCAACCATCCGGCGTTTCGGTCGAGGGCAATTGATAGTTGACAAATTTGGGGCAATCCCATGTTTGGTCCAATATTGTTTATGAAAAACAGCCCCTTGTCCGGGCGCGTTGCGCGTTCACCTTGCGTTTTGGCCCATTTTTTGCCACATTTGTGACCGGGGTTTGCCTTAAAGTTGGCAAGCGTGACGCAATCCGGTCGAACAGCCCGACAAACGGGCCAAAGGGCCGGGTTTGCTGAACTGGGTACGATGCATCCGGGTATGTGGATGCAGGTAAATGTTTTGGTGGTCAAATGTATAACGAATACGATAAATCGCTGCATTCGCCTCTGAGATACAAGGCGATGGAGTCGCCCGCACAGGAATTGAACGAGGCGGCGACCGATGATGCGATTGCTGGAATCCTGAGCGAGAACGTGCCGGCCAAGACGGCCGAGGAAGCGGATAAGTCACGGGAGCGGACTGAATTCCCGACACTGACGTCGCAGGAGGCATCTGAAGAGGAAGAAGAGCCTCAGGAAACCGGCGTGGGCGCGATCCTGCGTCAAACATGGGCGCACTTGTCCGGCGCGGCCTGACCCACACGGTTGCTGTCGTCCGAATGAGTGCTGAATATGTCGGCGCGTATGCGAATGTGCCACAGGTTCGGGCAATCGCCCGTTTTGTTGTTTTTCTACATTGTCTGCACTGCCGTCCTGGGGCTCCATACCGGTCCGAGGAATTGTAGTTGAGCAGTGGATGCCCGGCCCCAAGCCGATACATGTCGAATCCGATTTCACTTTGCCCAAGCAGGTGGACGTAGCCGTAATTGGCGGCGGCATAATAGGTGCGTCCACCGCGCTGGAACTGGCCGAGCGTGGACATTCGGTTCTTCTGTGTGAAAAAGGTCAGATCGGGGGCGAGCAGAGCTCTCGCAACTGGGGGTGGGTGCGGCTGGGCATGCGCGACCCCCGGGAGATCCCGCTGATGCAGGAATCAATTCGCATCTGGCAGGGGCTGGATGCACGAGTGGGGCGAAAAACCGGCTACGTCCAGTCAGGGATCATGTTTGGAGCGCGGGACGCGTTGTCCGAGGGAAAGTTGAACCGCTGGCTACGTCATCTCGAAGGGCGGCAGACGGGCGCCCGCATGGTGTGGGGCGCCGAGCTGGATCAGCTGTTGCCCGGTATGGCAATGGGGCTGTCCGCGGCGCTCTACACCCCACAGGATGGTCGGGCGGAGCCACAATGGGCAGCACCCGCAATAGCCGAGGGCGCCCGGGACAACGGTGCAACGATCGTTACCAACTGTGCGGTCCGCAGTCTCGACACCCAGGCGGGGCGGGTCGCCGGAGTTTTCACCGAGCGGGGTCGTGTGACCTGCGATCGGGTAGTTCTGGCTGGCGGGGCGTGGTCTCGCCTTTTTGCCGGAAACCTCGGTATCGCGTTGCCGCAACTCAAGGTTTTGAACACCGTGATGCGGACGTCGCCGAGCCAGGACGGGCCGGGAATTGCCTTGTGGTCTGACGATTTTGCGATCCGCAAACGGGCAGATGGCGGTTTTACAATTGCTTCAGGGCATGAAAACACCGTGGATATTGTTCCAGACAGCCTCCGTCTGGCTTGGCAATTCCTTCCAGCCTATAAGCAGGAATGGAAATCGCTGCGGTTTCGCCTGTCTCGGCGCTGGGCTGTAGAGGCGCAGCAGAACCGGTCCTGGTTACCTTCAGACATCACGCCGTTTGAAGATTGCCGTATTCTGGACCCGGAACCCTCGAAAAAAGCACTGCGGCAGGCTTTGTCCGCTGCGACCAGGGCTTTCCCGGTTTTGGAGAACTCTGATGTTGTCGAAAGCTGGGCGGGGTTTATTGATGTGACGCCGGATGCAATTCCGGTGATTTCGGAAGTTGAAGACCTGCCGGGTCTGTGGATTGCCACTGGTTTTTCCGGTCACGGTTTCGGAATCGGGCCGGGCGCTGGCCGGTTGGTCGCCGATCTTGTGACGCAGGTAACACCATGCGTCGATCCGATTGCATTTTGCCTGACCCGATTCACGGACGGATCAAAGGTACGGCCAGACCCGGGGTACTAGGCCTGTTATCCCGAGGGTAACCTACAGCATTTCCGCTTCACATAGTTCGGCAGCAGACCGTTGCATAAGGGCAGTGCGTGCGTAAAACCCCGACGCTCCGCGTGCCGGGGTTTTTCTGTTTCTAGCCCATCATCTGGTAGCTGACCGGGACAAATCGGAACCCGTCGCCGCGGGTTTCAACATACCCGGCTGCCGGGAACGGCATGTGATACCCGATCATAGGCACTTTGTCGGCGGCCAGCATGCCTAACACATTCCGGCGGGCAGCGGTGGCGGCTGCCTTGTCCATATCAAAGCGCACTTCCCATTCTGGATGGGCGAAGGACCAGACATAGTGGTTGGCGAGATCAGCGGTCAGGATCAGGCGTTGGCCATTGCTTTCCAGGTGATAGACCATGTGGCCGGGCGTGTGTCCAAAGGCGGCCATGGCCGTGATGCCGGAGGACACTTCGCCGCCGTCTTCGATATAGCTCATTTTTTCGGCCAGCGGTGTGACTTTGGCCGCAACCAGATCGCCCACACGGTTGCCTGCATCCTGCGCGGCCCAGAAATCGTATTCCGTCGCCGCAGTCACATAGCGCGCGTTTGGAAACGTCGGAGCGTCGTTGGTTGTCATGCCGCCGATGTGGTCGGGGTGCATGTGGGTGATGACGACCACGTTGATCTGATCGGGCGTCACGCCCGCGTCTGCCAGTGCAGCCTGAATACCGCCCTGACCTAGACCGGTGTCGAACAAGACCAGTTCTTCGCCGGTATTGACCAGAGTAGGTGTGAAGAAGAATTGAGCCTTGTCGGCCGGAATGAAATTTTCCGCCGAAACCTTTGCGAATTCCTCGTCCGATGCGCCGCCGCCGAAGATGTCCTTGGCGCCATCGCGTGGCAGGCTGCCATCCAGCAGCGTCGTGACGGTGAAATCGCCCAGTTGAAAGGACTTGGCAATAGTTGAATTGGCTTTGGTGTCTGCTCCGGCTGCCAGAACAGGTGCAGCCACTGTTGCAAATGGCAAAGCCGCGGCGCTTCCAAGCGCCGCCCGGCGTGTCAGTTTGATGGTCATTGTCGTTCTCCCTGTCAGAACATCAGGTTTTCAACTAGGTCGATGAGCGTTCTCGGCCACTCAAATACCCCCAACACATGGGCTGCGTGGATGAACATTACGTGTTAGTTTTTGTTCATGCCGGGATCTCAGAACAAGACCGTTCCAACCAAGCAAAACGTCGAGAGTTTTCTGGCCGGCGTCCACCCAGCGCGCAAAGCGGAAGAGGCGCGGGTTCTGGACGCGCTGTTTCGAGAGGTCACAGGATTTGCACCGGTGATGTGGAGTCCTTCGATCGTTGGTTATGGCACGTATCACTACCGTTATGACACGGGGCGCGAAGGGGACTTTCTGGCAACCGGGTTTTCACCGCGCAAGGCTGCACATTCGATCTACATCATGCCAGGATACGCCGATTTCACTGAAATCCTGTCCCGATTGGGAAAACACAAGATCGGCAAGTCGTGCTTGTATGTGAACAAACTGCCGGATATCGATCTGGACGTTTTGTCGGAATTGATTGCGGCCGGTCTGAAGGATCTGGGTCGGTATTGGCCTGTCGAGCCGACCTGAGACGCCTCCTGAACGGATGTCACCTTATGCGGCTGCTGGACAAAACGCCGCTCATGTGACAAGAGCCGCGCCAACAGGAGACACCCATGACAACCACCCGTTTTGCCCCGTCGCCCACCGGTTATATCCATGTGGGCAACCTGCGCACCGCCCTGATGAACTATCTGATCGCCCGCAAGGCTGGCGGCACGTTCATCCTGCGCATCGACGACACCGATCCCGAGCGGTCGAAAGAGGAATATGTCGATGCGATCAAGCAGGATCTGGAGTGGCTGGGCCTGCACTGGGATCGGGTAGAACGTCAGTCGGATCGTCTCGACCGCTATGCCGAAGCTGCTGATAAACTGCGCGAGATGGGTCGCTTTTATGAAGCGTTCGAAACGCCGACCGAGCTGGACCTGAAACGCAAGAAGCAATTGAACATGGGCAAGCCGCCGGTCTATGACCGCGCTGCGCTGACCCTGTCGGAGGCCGAGAAGGAGGCCTTGCGCGCCGAGCGTGGAAATGGCGTGTGGCGCTTCAAGCTGGATCACGAGCGGATCGAGTGGAACGACGGCATTCTGGGCGACATCTCGATCGATGCGGCCTCGGTGTCCGACCCGGTGCTGATCCGCGGCGATGGTCAGGTTCTCTACACGATTGCGTCCGTGGTCGATGATACCGAGATGGGCGTGACCGACGTCGTGCGTGGCTCGGACCATGTGACCAACACTGCGACACAGATTCAGATCATTCAGGCGCTGGGCGGGAACTGCCCGCGTTTCGCGCACCACTCGCTGTTGACCGGTCCACAAGGTGAAGCGCTGTCAAAGCGTCTGGGCACACTGGCCCTTCGTGATTTGCGTGAACAGGGCGTTCAGCCGATGGCTCTGCTGAGCCTGATGGCGCGTTTGGGCTCGTCCGATCCGGTCGAGCTGCGTTCGGACATGGCCGAGTTGATCGAAGGGTTCGATGTCAGCCGCTTCGGCGCGGCGCCGACCAAGTTCGATGTGCATGACCTGTTCCCGCTGACCGCCAAGCACTTGCAGTCTCTGCCTCTGTCAGACGTGGCTGATGCCGTGGCTGATGCAGGCGTGCCAACGGAACTGGCCGAGCCGTTCTGGGCCATGGCACGTGAGAACGTCACCACGCTGAAAGATCTAAAGAGCTGGTGGGAGCTGTGTCGCGATGGGGCAGAACCCCTGATCGCCGAAGAAGATCGCGACTTCATTGCCGATGCCATGGCATTGCTGCCCGAAGGCCCATTCGACGGGGAAACCTGGGGCGCGTGGACCAGCGCCGTTAAGGAAGCCACCGGTCGCAAGGGCAAAGGTCTGTTTATGCCGTTGCGCAAGGCGCTGACCGGAATGGAGCGGGGCCCGGAAATGGCGACCCTGTTGCCGTTGTTGCAGGTGATCCGCGCACGGGGTTAACACGAGGTGCGCGGCTGGTTGAAACCGCATTGCCAGCAAGCCGAGAACCGGGCGGGGTTGTGAGCCCCGCCCTTCTTATCGGGCGTCCTGCAATATGCGCGCGGATAACTGACGCAACCGGTCATCCACGAATTCAGTCTCGGACCGGTTCAACTGCTGGTGGCGCGGATAGCGCGGTTCGCTGCGGTCGTTGAGGACAGGAGCTTCCCAACCATCGGTCGTGGCAAAGAACCGATCCGCGCCTTCAGGGCCAAAAGCGCGCAAGTACCCCTGAACAACAACGTCGATATAGCTCAGCAGAAGAGGATGGCGATTAGTGGGTTCATTCTGGCGGTTCTGTGGCACCGCATAAACCGCGATCTCGACGTCGTGCGTCAGGGGATGGGTGACGCAGTGCGTCGCAGGTATTCGGTCATAGGCCCACTCGCGCTCATCAAGCGCCATCCAATCGTCCTTGGGAACATGCGCAATCATGCCTTCGATTTCGGAATCCGCGTCGGGCACTGCCGTCAGGAAGGCGACGGGGCGCAAGTCCGTATGCCTCCAGGCGCGTCGCCAGCCTTTCAATACAGCCGGTCGCGGGTCAGGGAAATCATGCGTGGCAAGGTTCACAAGGCTGCCATAGCCAAAGAAATAGGGGTCTGCCATGCGTTCAGGCGTCCTTCTGTAGCGATTGATGTATGTCAAACCGCTTTTTTGTCCGGCATGCAATAAGGTTGCATCGTGAATTCTGGGAGGATTCCATGCGGATTACCAAACGGACAAATATAGCTGTGCGGCTGTTGATGTATTGTGCCGCGCATCAGGATCGGCTGGTGACGAAATCCGAGATCGCCGAAGTGTGCAATATTTCGGAAAATCATCTGGCCCAGGTGATCAACCAGCTCAGCCAGTTGAACTATCTCAGCACTCAGCGTGGTCGCAATGGTGGTATGTCGTTGGCGCGGCCCGCGGACCAGATCCGCATCGGGTCTGTATTCCGCCATGTAGAAGGCGGTTTGCCGATTGCCGAGTGTTTTGCTGACGCAGACAATACTTGCCCGCTGACAGATGCCTGCCGGTTGCGGTTGGCACTGCAGGACGCGGCCGAGGTGTTCTATGCCTCGCTGGACGAGATCACGCTGGATGCGCTGGTTTGCGACAATGACCAGCTGATCAGAATTCTGCAGCCCGTCGCCTGCGTACGCTGAAATCAATCGCTGGCGCGCAGGATGCGAGCCGGGCGCGCGGAAAGCGGGCGAATTGCAAATATGAGCCCTGCGCCCAGCGTGACGGCCACTCCGGTTGCGATGATGATCAGCGCCGAGGGCCAGATGACCGCGAAATTTGTTTCAAAGATGTAGGTTGCAACGGCCCATCCGCCGACGATGCCGGTCAACAGGGCGACGCACCCAGCCGCAGCGCCCAGCAAAATGGCGCGTAACGCGAAACTGAGCAGAACCCTGCGGCGATTTGCACCTAAGGTTTTCAGGATCGCAGCTTCGTATCTGCGCGCGGGCTCTCCTGCCGCTGCGGCGCCGATCAGCACCAGAAACCCGGTTAGGAGTGAGACGCCGGCCCCGTATGATGTGGCAGCCGCCAAACCTTCCAGCAGGCCGGAGACCCGGTCGATCGCATCCCGTACGCGGATTGCCGTGATGTTGGGAAACTGCCCGGCCAGATCGCGCAGGATAACGGCCTCAGCCTGTTCTTCGGCATAAACCGTCGCGATAAAGCTGTGTGGCGCCCCGGATAGCGCTGACGGGTTCATCGACATGATAAAGCCCATCCCAGCGGTGGAGAAATCTACTTCGCGCAGCGATGTCAACTCCGCCGTGATATCTCGCCCAAGGATGTTTACCGTCAGTTCATCGCCCAGCTTCAGACCCATTTCGATGGCTTCTTCGGCGGCAAAGCTGACTTGGGGTTGTCCCAGATAATCTTCAGGCCACCATTCCCCGGCTGTGATACGGGCGTTCTCGGGTGGATGGGTGGAATAAGTGACGCCCCGATCCCCTTCCAGAACCCAGTGATCGCCGGCAACCTCGCTGGCGGGGCGACCGTTGATTTGCGTAATGATGCCCCGCAGCATCGGCGCGCTTTCGATCCGGCTGACGGCTGGGTCGGTGTCGAGCCGCCGGGAAAAGCCGGGCATTTGCTCCTTTTGGATGTCGACAAAGAAGTATGACGGGGCCACATCCGGGAGGTTGCCTGAAATCGCATTGCGCAAGGTGCCGTCGATCTGACCTACAGCGGCCAATACCGACAGGCCCAGACCAAGTGACAACACAACGGATGCCGCGCCTTCACGCGGGCCGGAAATGGCGGATAAGGCCCAACGCAGGGAGGGGCGACCACGCGCCAGCGGGCCGCCCTTTCGCGCGAGCCATTGAATGGCAAAGGCCGACAGTGACAGAAGAAGCAGCGCGCCGACAATGCCGCCGCCGGTCCACAAGGTAAGCCTCGCTGAACCGCTGAAAACTGCGGCAGCAGCGAGTAACATCGCCAGTCCGACACCGGTTGCCAGGACGTATACAGGGCGCGGGATGCGACGGGCCGAAGACAGTGCATCCCGAAAAAGGGTCGCTGCGCGAACTTCTTCCGTGCGGGCTAGGGGCCACAATGTGAACAGGAATGCCGAGAGAAGGCCATACAATGCCGCCTCGGCAAGAGGTTGCGGATAGAGTGTGAACACCGCTGGCACGGGCAACCGGCTTTCGATCGCCGGGGCCAAAAGCAGGGGAAGAATCCCGCCAAGGACGACACCGATCAGAATACCAAAGCCTGACAGAACACCGATCTGGATCATGTAGGTCTGAAAAATCGTCGCCCGGTTCGCGCCTATTGTGCGCAAGGTCGCGATGGTATCGGTTTTCTGTGCCAAATAGGCGCGGACCGCTGCCGAGACACCAATCCCTCCGACCGCCAGCCCGGACAGGCCGACCAGAACCAGAAACGCGCTCAGACGCCCCACGAATTCAGTGATCCCCGGCGCACCGTTGCGTGCATCGGTCCACCGCATTCCGGTGCCATCAAAGGCTTGCCCCGCCTCAGTCGAGATCGTGCCGAGATCGGTATTCCGCGGCAGGTCCAGACGGTATTTCGTGGAAAACAAAGTACCCGGCTGCAACAGTCCGGAATTACCCAGATCCTGTGTTTGAACCAGAGTGCGAGGGCCGAGTGCAAATCCATCGGCTGCGCCATCTGGTTCATTCTCCAGCGCAGCCATCAGCACGAATTCCTGCGTGCCAAGGGCAAACCCGTCGCCCACGGAAAGGCCCAAGCGATCAACAAGAACGGGATCCATGACGGCGCCTGGTAGACCGTTTGTCCCTGCAAGTGCTGCGGCGAGAGAGATTTCTGGCTTCAGTCCGACATCGCCCAACAAAGGATAGGCGTCATCCACTGCTTTTACCTGGGTCAGCGCCCGCTGAACGTCACCATTCCGGTCGATAACTGCCATCGACCGGAAATCGACAACCTCGGACACGGCGTTTGCGGTCGTGTCCATCCACGCCCGCTCCTGATCGTTCGCAAAACGATAGGTGAATTCCAGCTCGGCATCCCCGCCAAGCAGCGCCGCCCCTTCCTGTTTCAGCCCAGCCTCGATCGCCGAACGCACAGACCCAACAGCCGCAATGGCTGCGACACCCAATGCGAGGCAGGCCAGAAAGACCCGGAACCCACGCAACCCACCGCGCAATTCCCGGCGTGCCATGCGTCCCGCAAGCCGCAGGCTCATTCCGCGGCCTCTTTGGTGACATTCTCGGAAATGCGGCCATCCCTCAGCCGGACGATCCGATTGCATTTCTGTGCCAGCGAATGGCTGTGGGTGACCAGAACGAGAGTTGCCCCATGCTTGTCGCGCAGGCCGAACAAGAGATCGACGATGGCGTTCCCGTTTGCCTCATCGAGATTCCCTGTCGGCTCGTCCGCGAGCAAAATCTGCGGTCGCGGAGCCGAGGCGCGCGCCAGCGCCACGCGCTGCTGTTCTCCACCGGAAAGCTGCGCGGGATAGTGATCGCTGCGATGAGACAAGCCTACGGTCTGCAATTCCTGTTCAGCCCGGTCGAACGCATCCTTGTGCCCCGCCAGCTCTAATGGCGTGGCCACGTTTTCCAGCGCGGTCATGGTTGGGATCAGGTGAAAGTTCTGAAAGACGACACCCATGGTGTCTCGTCTGAACCGCGCCAGCGCATCTTCATCCATACCGGTCAAGTCGCGGCCCAGCGCGGTCACGCTACCACTGGTCGCCTGTTCAAGCCCCCCCATCAGCATCAACAACGACGATTTGCCGGATCCGGACGGGCCAACCAACGCAAGTGTTTCGCCCTTGTCGACAGTCAGATTGATGTTGTGCAGGATATCGACACGCCCTGCATTGCCATCCAGTGACAATGCGGCATCTTTTAACGAGAGAACGGGTGTCGTCATCAGTCATTCCAAAAGGAGAACAGTCAATTGGGATATGGCGCTGTACAGAATTTCCGCAAGGCTTTGATTTCGACTGTTATCATCTGTTGCGGCATGTCGGCCACAGCCGAACCCGTTGTAATCGCCGCGTTGGGGGATTCTCTGACCCAGGGCTACGGGTTGGTCGAACAGGATGGATTTGTCCCGCAGCTTGAGAGTTGGCTTGTTGAGCAGGGCGCGGAAGTCCGGCTGATCAACGCTGGTGTCTCGGGAGACACCACTGCCGGAGGGGCTGCGCGCGTGGAATGGACCCTGACGCCCGACGTGGACGGGATGATCGTGGCACTGGGTGGCAATGACCTGTTACGCGGCATAGATCCCAAGGTGTCACGCGCAAATCTTGCTACGATCCTGACAGCCGCACGAGAGGCGAGCGTTGAAGTCTTGTTGATCGGGATGCAGGCTCCGGGAAACTATGGCCCCGAATACAAGCAGACGTTTGATGCGATGTATCCGGAATTGGCGCAGGAGTTTCAGGTGCACTATGTCGAAAGTTTTTTCGATGGGTTGCAGCCGGATGGTGATCCGAATGCGGTAGGGCAGTTCATGCAACCCGACGGCATTCATCCGAACGCAACAGGGGTTGAACGGATTGTCGATGCTATTGGGCCCGAGGTGCTGGAACTGGTCGATGCCTCGGCCAGGCAGGACTAGGCAATGCCTGGGCGTTTTTTTCTGACGCGACCAATGGCTGAGATTGCGGAAGCATTGAATGTTCCGAACAATGTCGGCCCGCAACCGCCACGGTACAACATTCAGCCAGGACAAGAGGTGATCGTACTGACCAAGGCTGGCCTGACGTCCATGCGTTGGGGCATGATCCCGGTTGGACGGGTCAATGCACGCGGGCGTCCGGTCATGGAAACCATAATCAACGCCCGCTCAGAGACGGTTTTTGACAAATCGGCATTCGAAGGCGTTGGCCGGGCCGTCGTGCCGGTGGACGGATGGTATGAATGGACCGGAGAAAAACGCCGAAAAACCGCTTGGCGTATCGCCTCGGCAGATGGTGCGCCCTTGTTCTTTGCCGCTATCACGGACAGCTGGCAAGCCCCCGGCGGGCTGCGCGTCGATCAATTCGCCGCCGTCACGTGCGAACCGAATGCCGATCTTGAACCCATTCATCACCGAATGGGCGTCTTGCTGGATCACACAGGCATTCAGACCTGGCTTACCGGCTCCGAAGCGCAAGCCAAAACGTTGGCGCGTCCCTGGCCGGACGGTTTGTTGCAGATCCAAGAAGCTACGGATGTCGATTGGTCCGGGCCCTAAAGGGTTCAGACCACCGTGACGACTGTACCGATCGGAACCCGTTCATAAAGGTCGATGACGTGTTCGTTCAGCATCCGAATGCATCCGTTTGACACTGCATGGCCGATTGTCTGCGGCTGTGTCGTTCCATGAATTCGGAAATAGGTGTCGACCCCGTTCTGGAACAAATACAACGCCCGAGCCCCCAGAGGGTTGTCGCCACCGCCGGGCTGAACATAGTCGTTGTCCTTGAATTTCGCATAAGTCACCGGTTCACGCTCGATCATCTCGTCGGTCGGGCGCCAGGTCGGCCATTCCTTCTTTACATCGATCGTTGCGGTGCCGGTGAACTCAAGACCAGCCTTACCAACGCCACAGCCATAGCGGATCGCCTTGCGCGGTTCGGTTACGAAATACAGGTAGAACGAGCGTGGAGCGACCAGAAGCTGACCCGGCACAAATTGCTTTTTGATCCGCACATATTGCGGCGTCGGATCGTATTCGACTTTTTTCTTGGCGCTGGCGAGCGTCGGGAGCAGGCTGGCTGTGGCCGACGTGGCCAGAAAGGTGCGGCGTGTGAACATGGCGAGCCTCATCAAAATACCAAAGAAATCATAACTGTAATTTCAGTATGATAATCGATTTGGACAATCTTGAGGCAGAGTCACCGAATTGTGATGTCGCCTGAAGGCCACACCTGCGTGAAATCGCTGGGTTTGAGAAAAGAAAAAGGGCAGAGAATTCCTCTGCCCTTTCAACTGGTTAGGCCAGTTCGATATTGTCCGCACTTTCGCGGCCGTCACGACCCGAGCGCAGCTCGTACGTGACTTTCTGGTTGTCGGCCAGACCGGTCAGGCCCGAACGCTCGACGGACGAGATGTGGACGAAGATGTCTTTGCCGCCATCTTCGGGTGCGATAAAGCCGTAGCCTTTGGTGGTGTTGAACCATTTTACGGTGCCTGCGGGCATTCCGTTGTCTCCTGTTTTAGTGCTGCCCACGGTGTTGCGGCAGCCCGGCGTCGTTGTCTGTATCGATAGACTGAGCGCCGTAGAAGGAGACAGTAGGTCGAAATAGAAAAACGTAAGCCCTTTGCATATGGCATTGGGGTTGGCGTGTGGCAAGGGTGGAATGTACGGATTGTACAGGGGTTTGAGGGGCAATCGTCCGTCTTGTACAAGAATCCGCCGATGGGTTTGGTTATTGGTTTGCGGGTTATTGATAAAGTCGAGTTATTCCTTTGGTGCGCCGGACGGGAATTCAGACTCCGTTAACCAAGCCTGTGATCAGGTTGCTGCATGAGCCGTTACCGCCGTGTCCGCATTCCCGGAGCCAAGTACTTTTTCACCGTATCTTTGGCCGATCGGTCGTCGGATTTGTTGGTGCGCGAGGTGGCCCATTTGAGAGCAGCCTTTGCGGTGACGCAGAGAGAGAGGCCATTTTGGTGTGATGCGTTTGTTGTGCTGCCAGACCATCTGCACTCGATTTGGACTTTGCCGCCCGGCGATGCGGATTATTCGACGCGGTGGGGTGCGATTAAATCGAGGTTTACCATGCGCGTTAATAAGGCGGAGTGTAGGCCGGGCTTCAGCCCGGCACCCGAACCCACGCATCTACCTGTTGTGACCTCTGGCAGATATGCCGGGCTGAAGCCCGGCTTACGGGCCGACAAGCGCGAAGCGCCTTTTTGGCAACGCCGGTTTTGGGAGCATACCATTCGGGATGAAACGGATTACCGCAATCACATGGCGTATTGTTGGGGCAATCCAGTCAAGCATGGGTTGGTCGAGCGCCCGACCGATTGGCCGTATTCGTCAATCCATCGCGATATTCGCGCAGGCCGGGTTGATCCGGAGTGGAGTGGTGTGGTCACCGATGGCACGTTCGGAGAGCCGTAGGATGGGGTTTCACCCCATCATTTGGGAGGTTGGGGTATGGACGAGGTTTGGTACGCGGGAACAGATCGTGCGGGCGTTCGGGTATGATCGTTGAGTGAGTGATGGGGTGAAACCCCATGTTACGCCTGATAGCCAATACAAACTAGGCACCATTTTCTCGAATTTGATTTAAGATCTTCGCGAATTCTTCAACATCTAACTCGATCCCCTGACTCAGTTCCGGATGGAATATCGAATAGCTACGGTGATCGAATGGTGCGACAAGTCGTCTACTCTCGAGGATTGGCTCGAGAAAAGTAAGGAACATATACAAGGCAGTTGCTTCAGATACCGAATGCTGGCTGCCTGATGCGCCCTTTGTGATTTGAGATTTACCTTTTGAATCAAGAGCTAAGAAAGTATTGCCGCGCAGCGCGGTGTTCCTGCAAATGCCAATATCTAAGCTACAGCACAGTGAACTGTAGTAAGTCGGACAGTCGCTGTAATTCAGGTTGTTTTTCCACGCATTGTTACCAAATTGATCAGTGTATACGTGCGCGCAGTATCTTTCTAAGCTTTAAAAAGATGAGCTTACTGAAAATAAGTTGTAGGAAGGAGGGGAGAAGTGAAACTTCGTCTTCTTGAGCTGTGTTTCAACACCGTTGCTGTGTCGACCACGGTAGTTGAGCTTTCTAAATGTTTGTACCTTCTTTCTAAAGTCTTTGGCAGCGGTAGCGTCGAGATTTTTCTTAACTTCAACTACGGCAAAGACAGTTTCAATGGGTATGTGCTGATGAAGTAACCTAAAGCTCTCGCTTCGGTCATGAATTACAATGTCGCATTCCTGGCTGCGCCTGCCCTCGCAGTCTATTACGATCTGGTTTGTTGAAACAAAATAGCGGGTGGGCAAAGCCTCCTTTAGGAATTCTGCAAGGACGCTTTCAATTCTAGCGCCCTTTAAACTCGAATGCTCAACGGAGCTAGCAGCCTCCAATTCAAGCTTCAGTTTCTTCGCTGCATAGAAGAACTCCTCCTTAAATGGATTGACATCATTCCCCATCTTTCTACCGCGCAAACTTCTTATGCTTCAACCGCTTAGGCTCCAGCGCGTCCGGTCCCAGACGGCGCTTTTTGTCCTCTTCGTAATCCTCGAAGTTGCCCTCGAACCACTCTACATGGGCGTCGCCCTCGAACGCCAGAATATGCGTACAAATCCGGTCAAGGAAGAAGCGGTCGTGTGAGATGACGACGGCGCAGCCGGCGAAATCGACCAGCGCGTCTTCCAGCGCGCGGAGGGTTTCCACGTCCAAATCGTTGGTCGGTTCGTCGAGCAGCAGGACGTTGCCGCCCTCTTTCAGCAGGCGGGCCATGTGGACGCGGTTGCGCTCACCGCCGGATAGCAGTGAGACCTTCTTCTGCTGATCGCCGCCCTTGAAGTTGAAGGACGAGCAATAGGCGCGGGAGTTGACCTGCGCGTCGCCCAGCTGGATGATCTCGGCGCCGCCGGTGATCGCCTCCCACACGGTGTCGTTGTCTTTCAGGTCGTCGCGGGACTGGTCGACATAGGACAGCTCGACCGTGTCGCCCAGCGTGATGGTGCCGCTGTCGGGCTGTTCCTGACCCGTCAGCATCTTGAACAGCGTGGATTTGCCGGCGCCGTTGGGGCCGATAACGCCGACGATGCCGCCGGGGGGCAGGGCGAAGTCGAGCTTTTCGATCAGTTGCTTGTCGCCCATATGCTTGGCGAGGCCCTCGACCTCGATCACCTTGCCGCCCAGACGGGGCCCGTTGGGGATGACGATCTGGGCGCGGGTGAGCTTTTCGCGCTCGGACTGGTCGGCGAGTTCGTTATAGGCGTTGATCCGGGCCTTGGATTTGGCCTGACGGGCCTTTTGGCCCTGGCGCATCCATTCCAGTTCGCGCTGCAGGGTCTTCTGCTTGGACTTGTCCTCGCGCGCTTCCTGCTCCAGCCGCTTGGCCTTTTGTTCCAGCCACGCGGAGTAGTTGCCCTCGTACGGAATGCCGCGGCCACGGTCGAGTTCCAGAATCCAGCCGGTGATATCATCCAGAAAGTAACGGTCATGGGTGACGACCAGGATGGTGCCTTTGTAATCGATCAGGTGCTGTTGCAGCCAGGCGATGGTCTCGGCGTCCAGGTGGTTGGTCGGTTCGTCGAGCAGCAGCATGTCGGGCGCTTCCAGCAGCAGCTTGCAGAGCGCCACACGGCGTTTCTCACCGCCCGAGAGGTTAGAGATGTTGGCGTCGTCCGGCGGGCAGCGCAGCGCCTCCATCGAGACGTCGATCTGGCTGTCGAGGTCCCACAGGTTTTCCGCGTCGATTGCGTCCTGTAGGGTGGTCATTTCCTCCATCAGCTCGTCCGAGTAGTTCTCGGCGATCTCCATGGCAATTTCGTTGAAACGGTCGACCTTGGCCTTTTTCGCGGCCACGCCCAGCATGACGTTTTCGCGGACGGTCAGCGATTCATCCAGCTGCGGTTCCTGCGGCAAATAGCCGACCTTGGCGCCCTCGGCGGCCCAAGCCTCACCGGTGAAGTCGGTATCGAGGCCGGCCATGATCTTCATCAGTGTCGATTTACCCGCGCCGTTGACGCCGACAACACCGATTTTCACGCCGGGCAGAAAACTCAGGTGGATGTTTTCAAAGCACTTCTTGCCACCGGGATAGGTCTTGGAGACACCCTGCATGTGGTAGACATATTGATAGGCGGCCATGTCGCGTCCTCTGGGTCGGGGAAATCAGGTTGGGCGGTGTGATAGCTGATGCGGTTGGTGGGGGCAATAAGCGCATGGCAGACAACAAGTCAGCGAGATGTCGGAGTTGCGATCTTGCGTATTTGGTTAGAAGGTGCCAATGCTTTAGGTATTTGATTACTTGGAGAATTTCTTTTGGCAGACCTATCTCTTAACTTTGGTTTCCACCCAAATCAGTTAGAAATAAACGTTGGCGATCTAAACATTAAAACAGTACCAGATCATGAATCAATTGTTGCTGATTTCCGCAATTTCGACGTGATCGAAAACGATTGGGTTTATGCACCCCCACAGAGGACTAGGGATTTTATGACTGGCGTGGTGCGTGACAAACCCTATTCCGCCCGTGTCTTCGGGTTGCCCAAGACACACACGATTACTCATCGTAGGGCAAATGACGAGGATCATCTTGTATTCCATCTTTGGAGCCTGTCCCTTTTTACAGGGCTGCGTTTGACTGCTACAGAGGCTGGGTTCCTGGATGCCACGCCGATTAGACCCGGAAAACTAGTAGACTTCACTCCACTCTTCGATGATCTGTCACAGAGTATTGATCTCACCGAACGTTTCTGGACCGACAACCGCAGAAACCCCCGCCAGTCTCATCGCTTTGCAGCCGCCGTTCACGCCCTTTTCTTGGCGCAGTATCCGCCCGCGCTGCAATTTGAACGGTTTCTGTATCTATATACTGCTCTTGATGCTTGTTACGCACTCGCCGCCGAAATACAGCCACCGAATGGCAGAATAGCTCATGCGAAGCGTGCTGAATGGTTATGCCAGCAATTTGATATGAATGTTCCGGAATGGGCAGATTCGAGTAATTCGGGGGGCGCAGAAATTGCCGCAATCCGAAATGATGCTGTGCACGAAGCCCTTTACATGGGTCAACCGCTCGGGTTCGGCTTGCATGGTATCGGTTCCAATCAGAATCTAACGCTTGAGCTACGAGCACTCGTATGCCGCTTTCTAGTCGCTTTCATTGGGGGCTCGAACACAAGCTACGTGAATTCACCTGTCGATACGAGGTCAATACGGAGATTGAGCTTCACGTAACCAATCTTTAACGCTCAGAAAGGCTGCAGCATTAAGCGTCTCAGTAGATATTAGAAAGGCCCCTCATGTCCCTGAAAGATCTCATTGCTGGTTGGGCGAAGCCGGGACGGGTTGAATGGATCGGGCTGCGGCCTGAACGACGCGTAACAATGCAGCCTGTGGAGGTAAGCATCATCTCACCCGACGGCCTCGACGACGACCGTGGCCGTGCAGGGAAGCGGGCGGTGACACTGATCCAGCAGGAGCATCTGGCGGCGATTGGTTCCTATCTTGGGCAAGGGCTGGTTGCACCGGAAATACTGCGGCGCAATCTGGTGGTTTCAGGGATCAATCTGGCCGCGCTCAAAGGGCGCGAGGTGCAGGTGGGGGATGCTGTTCTGCGCTTTACCGTGATTTGCGCGCCGTGCAGCCGGATGGAGGAGGCGCTGGGCAAGGGAGGCTATTCGGCCGTGCGGGGGCATGGGGGATGGTGTGCCGAAGTCATCAAGCCGGGGCGGGTTTGTCTGGGTGATGCGGTACAACCTGTTGATTGACAACAGCCCGTAGTTCTGAACATCAGCAAGGGATGGAGCGATACAGCATTCCATATGCGCGGCCCGGGCAGGTCGTGGGCTTGTTCGGTGGGTCATTCGATCCGCCGCATCAGGGGCATGTGCATGTGACGCGTGAGGCGATGAAGGCTTTTGGCCTGGATCGCGTGTGGTGGATGGTGTCGCCCGGTAATCCGCTGAAGGCGAGAGGGCCTGCGCCGCTGGCGCAGCGAATGAATGCGGCGCGAAACGTCATGCAGCACCCACGGGTAGAAGTGACGGATGTCGAGGCGCTGACGGGGACGCGGGCGACGGCGGATACTCTGGCGGTGCTACGGCAATTGTACCCTCGGGTGAAATTCGTCTGGCTGATGGGTGCGGACAATCTGGCGCAGTTTCACAAGTGGAAGGATTGGCGGTTGATCATGGACAGCGTGCCGGTGGGTGTCGTGGCGCGGCCGGGGGATCGTATCTCGGCCCGGATGTCTCCGGCGGCGCGGGTCTATGCCAAGTACCGGATCGACGGGCAGGCGCGGCATCTGTTGGGGCGGGCGGCTGCTCCGGCCTGGTGTTTCGTGAATGTGCCGATGGTCGATGTAAGCTCGACCGAAATTCGCACGCGGGGCGATTGGGCAAATGGTGTGTTGCCTGAATAGCCCCACTGCGTTCATTATCCATTTCGGTGGTTGTTTGCCGGAGATCTCTGGGATTTTAATTGGCCCATGACTGATCGTTTTTCGCGTCGCGCTTTTCTCGGAGGGCTCGGAGCCGCTCTGGTCCCGGCCACTGCTTTTGCCGAAGCCCCCTTGGTGTCGCTGCGGCCTCAGCTCAGGGGTATTCAGCTAACTGGCGCCGAGCGTCTTGTTAAGTCCTCCGGACTGCGGGGCGAGGTTGTCTTCGCCGTCGCCGATGTGAAAACCGGCGCTCCGCTGGAGACATTTGGTGCAGAACGGGGTTTGCCACCTGCCAGTGTAGCCAAGGCATTGACGGCGCTTTACGCGTTGGACGTTCTTGGCCCGAATTTTCGATTTGAAACCGCGTTGATGGCGGATGGCCCGATCGAAAACGGCGTCCTCATGGGCGATCTGATTCTGGTCGGCGGCGGTGATCCGCTGTTGGACACGGATGCGTTGGCCACGATGGCAGCCAATTTGCGCGAGGCCGGGATTACCGAAGTTCGCGGGGCTTTCAAGGTCTATGACGGGGCATTGCCTTATGTATTCAGCATCGACCCGGGCCAACCGGACCATCTTGGTTACAGCCCTGCGCTCAGCGGTATTTCGCTGAACTTCAACCGCGTGCATTTCGAGTGGAAGCGCGACGGTACCAGCTATGACGTATCCATGGACGCGCGCAGTCAACGGTACAGGCCTTCGGTCGACATGGCGTCGATGCGGGTCGAGAAGCGCAGTCTTCCCATCTACACCTATCAACCCAGTGCACGTCAGGACCGTTGGACCGTGGCCAAAGGAGCACTTGGCAATGGCGGGGCACGATGGTTGCCGGTGCGCAAGCCGGCACTTTATGCAGGTGACGTGTTTCGAACACTGGCGCGGTCGAACGGCATCGTGCTGGGTCGTGTGCAGATCACACGTGAAGTGCCTCAGGGAACTGTACTGGTGGTACACCAAAGCGATCCGCTGGACAGCATATTGCGCGGAATGTTGAAATATTCGACCAATGTCACGGCGGAAATGGTTGGGATGGCGGCGTCGACTGCGCGCGGCGCTGACTTGCACGACCTTGCAGATTCGGCGGCTGAAATGAACCGGTGGGCCTCAGATGTTTACGGCGTGGATGGGATCGCCATGGTCGATCACTCCGGACTAGGGGACGCGTCGCGTATGGCGCCTGACGATCTGGTCGCTGTTTTGGTAGCGGCGCGGAATTCAGAGGCGCTGCGCCCTTTGCTAAAGCCATTTGCCCTGACCGACCGCAATGGTCGGCCGGTCAAAAATCATCCCATCACTGTCGACGCAAAAACTGGCACGCTGAATTTCGTTTCGGGACTGGGCGGGTTTTTGACAACAGCCGATGGTGCCGAACTGGCTTTTGCCATTTTCACGGCTGATGTGGCTCGACGCGCTAAAATTCCCCGCGCGCATCGCGAGCGTCCGGACGGGGCACGCAGCTGGAACAGCAGGTCTCGCAAATTGCAGCGCGCGCTTATTGAGCGATGGGGAGCCCTGTATGGGAGTTGACGCTCAGCGTCAGTGATCAGACGGTGTGACGCGCACGCGCACCGCGTTCAATCGCGGCAGCGTGCAGGCGGTCCACGTTCAGTTCGTACCGGATTTCTTCCAGAAGACGCAGCTCTGTCTCTGCCAAAGCGCCGTCTGCGGCAGCCACATCACAGGCCAGCGCATAAGCGGTTTCATTCAGGCGCTCAGGCAGGTTTTCGCGGATCAGGCCGAACAAGGCGTCAAGCCCGTCTTCCTGTTCGAACAGGTCAAACACAATCTGCGACACCCGGCGGGTGCGATCGATATCATAGTTGGCAAACACCGGCAGCATGTTGACCGCGGTTTCGATCTTGACCAGTTCCGCAGTGCGAATGTTTTCGTCTGAGGCGGACACCGCAACCATGATCGCCACAAGGCAATCCTGCGGGGACATGGGGTGGGGTACTTGGTCGGTCATTGGGTCGTCCTGCTTGGGTGTCTCTGACCGCGCACGATATGAGGGGGCGGAGGCAGGTTCAACACCTTGTTTGTACCTTAGGGCATGTTTGGGCTGGTAAATACACCTGAAAAATACGAGCAATCGTTCAGGCTTGAAATACAGTATCGGCCAGTCCGAGTGGGTTCAGAGCAGATGCTTTCTTGCAGTCTGCAGGAAGCGCGAGATTTCCAGGCCAAGTCGGGATTCGACTGCAATCTGAAGGTCTGTGTTCTTTGCGAATTCGGTTTCGAGATCCGACAGGTTCCAAACCAGGATGCGTGAAGGTTTCTTGGCGCGCACTGTGACGGGCGCTGTGAAGCGTTCGTCATCGCTCAGCAACGCTGTGCCACCGAGAAATCGACCGTTGCCAAGTGTGTCCATTGGTTCGCCGTTCATTTCGACGCAGACTTCCCCATCGGTGATGAGTGACAGGTTCCGCACCTTTTCACCCTGTTTCAGCAGGACGGCCCCCGCCGAAACTGATGTGCCAGTGCCCATTCGAAGAAACTTGAACGCATCCAGTTCAGCGAAATTCCGGAGCGATGATCTGTAAAGGCGACGTTCTTCGTCGGTGAAGGGTGGCGGACGGCGTTCCAGCAAAATGCGGGTCACCCAGTAAATGTTGATTGCCATGAAAAACAGGTTCCACCCAATCGGAGCCCAGAGTGGCATGTTCTGGAGATAATAATACGGCAATAGAATTGACCCGCCGGCTATGGACAGGATTCGAAGCCAAAGAATGTCTTTGACGGAATAGGAGAGCAGATAAAAAACGTTCGCGGTGTTGACCAGCAGATCCAGCCCCAGCATGCCCTTACCTCAGTCTTTGTGAAACCACACTGACCACCGTAAATCACAAGGAGAATTGGGCAAGTTTTGCTGACGGTGGCGAAATCCGGGCCAGAAGGAAGGCGAAATACGCGGTGCTTTATTGACTCATGCTGCACCGGCACAATAGGAGGGGTCGGTCAGTTGCATGGGGCAACTGGCATCGTATTCCCCGATGGAGATCCAATCAAATGTCTGACCTGCGTGAAACCGCGATGTCGTCCAAGGCCTGGCCTTTTGAAGAGGCGCGCCGGCTGCTCAAACGCTACAGACAGGGCGCTCCGGAAAAGGGGTATGTGCTGTTCGAGACCGGTTACGGCCCGTCGGGCCTGCCGCATATCGGCACCTTTGGCGAGGTGGCGCGGACCACGATGGTCAAGCGCGCGTTCGAGGCGCTGTCGGACATCCCTACGAAGCTGATTTGTTTCTCGGACGATCTGGACGGCATGCGCAAAGTGCCCAGCAACGTGCCGAACCCCGAGAAGTTGCAGGATTACTTGCAGTGTCCGCTGACCTCGGTGCCCGATCCATTTGACGAATATGACAGCTTTGGTGAGCATAACAACGCGATGCTGCGCCGGTTTCTCGACACGTTCGGGTTCGAGTATGAGTTCTATTCCGCACGCGATTTCTACCGCTCGGGCCAGTTCGATGCGGTCCTGAAGCGGGCGGTCGAGAAGTATGATGACGTGATGGCCATCATGCTCAAAAGTCTTCGGGAAGAGCGGCAACAGACCTATTCGATCTTTTTGCCCATTCATCCGGAAACCGGGCGGGTTCTGTACGTCCCGATGAAGAAGGTCTGTGCCGAGACATACACAATCACCTTCGATGACGAGGGCGGCAAGGAATGGACGCTGCCCGTAACGGGGGGCAATGTGAAACTGCAGTGGAAGCCTGATTTCGGCGCACGTTGGGCGGCGCTGGGCGTGGATTTCGAGATGTATGGCAAAGAACACGCCACCAACGAAAAGATCTATGACGCGATCTGTCGGGCGCTGGGTGGACGCGCGCCTGAGCATTTCTCGTATGAGCTGTTTCTGGATGAGTACGGTCAGAAGATATCCAAGTCATCCGGCAACGGTGTGTCGATCGACGAATGGCTGACCTATGCACCGACCGAGAGCCTGGCCTATTTCATGTATCAGAAGCCCAAGACCGCCAAGCGGATGCATTTCGATGTGATCCCGAAGGCCTATGATGAGTATCACCAGCAGTTGCGGGCTTATCCGGGGCAGGACCTGAAGGCGCAGCTGAACAACCCCGTCTGGCATATACATGGCGGAGATGTCCCTGAATCGACGCTCATCGTGCCGTTCGCGATGCTGCTGAACCTGGCATCAGTTTCTGGAGCCGAAGACAAGGAGGCGCTGTGGGGCTTCATCCGCCGTTATGCGCCAGAGGCGACCGCCGAAACGCATCCCGATTTGGATCAGGCTGCGGGCTTTGCAGTTCGCTACTTCAACGACTTTGTCAAACCGACACGCCAGCATCGCGCGCCGACGGATCAGGAGCGAGAAGCGCTGGAGGCTTTGAAAGCCGCGCTGGAGGCCTATGATGGGCCGATCGAGGATGAAGCGCTGCAATCGGTGGTCTATTCCATTGGACGGGATCGCTTTGATCCGATGCGCGGCTGGTTTACGGCGCTTTACGAGGTGTTGTTGGGTGCCAGCCAGGGCCCGAGGTTTGGCGGGTTCATAGCACTTTACGGCGTGCCCGAGACGATTGCTCTGATCGACAGGGCATTGGCCGGGGAACTGGCCTGATTTGACCCGATACCGTGTGGGGCTACCCTTCCGTCAGGAGGTGGCCCCATGCGTCGATTGTTGCTTACCATTTCATTGAGCGTCGGATTGGCATCAGGCGCGTTCGCCCAGGATGCCGAGATCGAAGCAAACATATCGGCGCAGATACAGGCGTTCAAAGCGGACGATTTTGCCACCGCATTTACCTTTGCCAGCCCCAATATCCAACGGCTGTTCCGAAATCCCGATAACTTCGGCGCGATGGTGCGAAATGGCTATCCAATGGTCTGGCGACCGGCGGATGTGCGGTTTCTCGAACTGCGCGAAATCGCTGGATCCTTGTGGCAGAAAGTCATGATCACGGATGGCGATGGCCGCGTGCATATCCTGGACTATCAGATGGTTCAGCAGGAAAATGGCTGGAAGATCAACGGTGTGCAGCTTCTCGGGAACTCGGATCCTGCTGCCTGAGGCAACACCACCGTAACGGTACTATGATCGTCGGTTAATTCCATATCGGTACTCAGACCTATGCGCCCTGGCAACGCCCGGGCCAATGGTTTTGGCACGCGCTGCGGGCGCGATTGAGAAAGGGATTTCTATGAACAAGGCAATCACCGACGGTATCGTGTTCATGCCGCCTGCTTTCGCAGATGGGCTGGGCGTCTGGTCCAGCGGCGATGGAACGCCCGGCTCGGCGACCTATGACGGATCGGGAACCGGAGTATTCGTGCCGGCAGATGCGGATTTCGGCGGGTGCCTCGAAATCCTAAAGTCCAACGTGACCCAGCAACTGCGCTACATGGGCCAAACGGTCTTGTTGCCGGGTTGCTATCTACAGATCACGGCACGGGTCAAGGCGATCAGCGGTCCGTTGCCTTCGGTCCGTATTGCCGGCTGGGCTGGTGGTGCGGGTGATACGCATGTTTCCGGAGTGGTCGAACAAGGCCCGGCGATGCAACTTTCGGGCTATGGCACCGTGCACGAGATCACGGCCATTGTAGGTACCGGTCGTCGGGCCGGGGTCGACATGTCGTGGGGGCCGGCTGCTCTGTACGGTCACTTCGGGCTGGACATCGAAGGCACCAATGGTGCGGTCGTGCGGATTGACGACATCGAAATCGCTGACGTCACTTCGGTTTTCCTGCGCGACATGATCGGTCTGGTCGACGTGCGGGATTTTGGTGCCGTTGGTGACGGTGTGGCAGATGCATCGGCCGCATTTGAAGCTGCGGATCAGGCCGCGAATGGCCGGCGGATTTATGTGCCGCAGGGCACTTTTCTGCTGAACCAGAACACCAGTCTTGCATCAGAAGTTGAATTTGATGGTACGGTAACGATGCCCGACGACAAGATGCTGTTGCTGACCAAGAATTTTGACCTGCCGACTTATATCTCGGCCTTCGGCGACGAAGCGTTGGCCTTCAAGAAGGCGTTTCAGGCTTTGCTGAACAATTCAGACCATGAATCGCTGGATATGGGTGGTCGCAAAATATCGGTTGACGCGCCAATTGACATGCAGGCCGCTGTGCCCAACCGCACCGGCTATGCTACGCGCCGTGTGGTACGCAATGGCCAGTTCGATGTCAAAAGCAGTGCGGCCTGGGATACCGAGACCTTCACTTCGGTCGCAACTTATGATCCCAACGACCCCTACAAGCTGTCGAATGTTGCGAATGTTGCGAACGTTCCCGTCGGATCCCTGATAACAGGCAGTGGTGTCGGACGTGAGATCTATGTGCGATCCAAGAACGACGTTGCCGGTGAAATCACCCTGAACGCGCCGATTTACAATGCCGCCGGTACTCAGAGCTTTACTTTTACGGCATTCAAGTACCTGCTGGATTTCAGCGGTTTCAGCGCGTTGCAAAAGTTCAACATGGAAGGCATCGAGTTTCAGTGCAACAGTCGATGCAGCGCCATTCGCCTGGCACCGGGCGGGAATACCTTTGTGTTGAAGGACTGCTTCATCAGCCGCCCGAAGGATCGTGGGATCACGTCGATCGGTGCGGGATGTCAGGGGATGCTGATCGACGGCTGCCAATTCCTGTCGGCGGAAGAAGATCTGGACGTATCGGCGCGCAGTTCGATTGCCGTTAACTCCAACGCCAATGACGTCAAGCTACGCCACAACCGGGCCACTCGGTTCCATCACTTTGCCGTTCTGGGAGGGGACAACAACCTTGTTCTGGGCAATCACTTTTTCCAAGGTGACAGCGTTTCGAATGGCGTTCGCAGCCCGGGGCTGGTGATGATCGGCGGATACAACAGTTCGTCCATTGCCGAAAACTACGTGGATAACTGTTTTATCCAGTGGACCAACGAACGCGACTCGTCGCCCAACTACACGTCTGGGTATTCTTTCAGTGCGTTGAGTGTGACAGACAATATCTTCTATTGCAGCAACGTTGCCCCCTGGTTCAGCTACTTCGTAATCCGCCCATATGGGACAGGGCATTTCCTGAACGGGCTGACAGTGACGGGAAACAAATTCCGTACCAATGCAGGCAATATCTACCGGGCTGAACAGGTGGATACCACGTTTGCTGGCCTGGACAACGAGAGATACGTCAACGTTACCTTTGAAAACAATACATTCCACGGGATCAACACGCATACCATGAACCCTCTGAGAGTGCGCTATTCTCAGAACTCGGCCTCGTCGGTTTGGACGATTGGTTCGTTGGGACAGCTTCCGTTTGGTGGCAAGGCACGTGCCTGTGATGCGGTGGTGCCTTATGGTCCACTTCGCACCGTTTTCAACACTATTCGTTATACATCGCCCTATGCCCAAGTGCGGCAAGGTGCGTCCCAAGATGCCATAGCCCTTCGTTGGCCCGAGTCGCTGACGGGCACGGTCTGGGTCACTATGCGTGTCGAGAACTGATCGCGACCGGCACTGGCTGTCTTTTCCTAGATAGCCGGTGCCTCAACGCGTGCTCCACAGCGCAATTTTTATCCCGGTTCCGATTTGTGTTGCGTTCTGCTCAACCCCCAGCACCCATGTGATCCTTCCGGTTTTCGGGCGATACATGACAGACGGGCGCACGCTCCAGTACACCGGACGGCCGGGTGCATTGGACGTTTCTAACTGGAGCAGCGGATCAAACCGTCGACCTGAAGACAGTCCCGCTGTGAGGTCGAGCTTTTGGATCAATGCTTCGTGCGTGCGGTATTCCAATGCCGTGTCGATCGCAATCCAACCGCCACCCCAACCGGTTTGAATTCCTTTGCCATATGACAATGTTGCCTTGTACATGGCCCAGGCGCGATGGCCCCGATGATGCGCGCCCGCGCCGAATTCGGCTGCGAGGCGACCCTGTGTGCCGAAATCCGCAACGGGGAAGCGCGCAAAAACCAGTGCGTGACCGTAAAGGTCCTGATGCTCCTCAGCATCCAGCCCAAGGGTGAGTTGGGGTCGAAACCCCCATTCGGCATATAGCGCGGACTTGAATTCATATGTCCCGTCCGCTTCCTGAAATGCCGTGACCGAGGCGGCCGTGAACGCGGCGCCCTTTTCCCTCAACCAGGCACCCGGCCACGCGGGCCCGCACAGCAAGCTTATCAGCAAGGTCAAAACCAGGTGTCTCATGCGGGCAGCATCGGCAAGCATGGTTAACGGTTGGTTAGTTTTTCGTTCACTTCCCAGAAAGAATTTGTGCTGATGCGTCAAACTTTTGCAACGAAACGGGGTGGCGATTTCGAAAGCTGTGCTAGGCTCGGGTCAGCAATAAGGAGAAGCCAGATGCCTCATATTTCGAAGAACAACAGCAGCCAAACCGTCATAACGACCTTCGAGATGACTCCGGGGACATGTCAGGACCTGTTGGAAGCCCTGACAGATGCCTATGCGTCATTCATTTCCAAACAGCCTGGGTTCATAGCGGCGGGTTTGCATGTAAACGACGCGCAGACTCGAATCGCGAACTATTCCCAGTGGGAGAAACGCGAAGATTTTCTGGCCATGCTGAGAACACCCGAGATGCGCGAGCGGAACCGCAGGGTCAATGAACTGTGCAAGAGTTTTGAACCCGTAATGTACGATGTTGCAGAAACATTTGGAGAATCCTGACCTAGATCAATGCCGAAGGACCCGATGCGGTTCAGCTTAACGGCTCAGAGACGGAGGCACGAGCCATGTATCACAACATTCTAGTTCCAATCTCATTCGATGCCGAAAGGGACACCTCGGCGCCTTTGAAACTGGCGCAACTTCTGGCCACGCCGGATGCCAAGGTCACGTTGCTGCACGTGGTTGAGCATATCCCGGATTACGCAATTTCTTACATGCCAGCCGAATACCTGTCCGAAGCACGAAAAGCCATTCAAACCGAACTCGACAATCTGGCCTCTCAGATTCCGAATGCCGAGGGGATAGTGATTGAGGGGCACTCTGGCCGCACAATTCTCGACTGGACCGAGGTCAACAACCCGGACCTGATAATAATGGCGTCGCACCGACCGGGGATGCAGGATCTGCTGCTGGGTTCGACGGCAACTCATGTCGTGCGACACGCCAAATGCGCTGTTCATGTCGTGCGCTGATACGCGACGGATCAGAAATCGTGCTTCGATAATCGCCAGGCTTTGCCGAACCCTCCGTTGAGCAGCCCATCGCTGACCTCGAAACGGACAAAGCCGAAATCGGTGAAATCAACATACAGACGCGCCTTCGGTCGCAACGACAGATAGCGCGAGCGCAGGGTCACGTGATCCTGCGAACTGCGTTCGACCATTTGGGCAGTGCAATGCAGTGTCAAACGTGGATGGGTCAACGGGTCACCCTTGTCACCGGGTGCCCCAACCAGCAAGGAGCAGGTCGGATTTGCCAGAAGCGCCCGGGTATGCTCGGCCAATGTGGAAATCAAGGAAATCGGCTGGTTCAACTTATCCGTGGCCAGTGCAATCCGGGTCACCGAAGGTGTTGCGGATTCGGGTCTCAAAACCGCCAGAGCTGCGTACTCGGCCTTGCTAATCAACTCCCGAGCCAACTCGCGCGCCGTATCGTCAACAGGTTGAAATGGATCGGATCGTTTCACAGCGTGTCCTCGCCTTGCGCCACCACGATGCCTCAGCATTGCCATATAGTTGGTGTACGGCCAACCGTATGAAGACAAAGACGACGGAAGTTGACGACGTGATCCCCAACCCGCGATCCGCCCGGCGGCATCGGCGGGCAGATGCGTTGCGCAAAAAGGCGCTGTCACCCGTACGCATTCTGATCATGGTGCTCGCGCTGCCATTGACCACTGCAATAATCGCGACCGGGTTGTTTTTGCGCATCACCGATTATGATCGGGACGAGGCCGTGGTTCATCTGGTGGCGCTGGCGGGATGTGACGCGGCGCGGGCCATCGGTCTCGGCCCGTTTCGTCAGGGTGAAGCGGGTTACCATACGCGCAACGACCCTGACGGCGACGGAGTGGCCTGTGGAACATTCGTTCAAAAAGGCGCGCGTCAAACACCATCCGCTTCACCGCAGCCGACGAACCGGCGAACGGTCGGAAGCGCGAAATTCTTGCGACCCTGACAGTTGCATCGGAAACGAAATTGGAGACGTGCACGCGCATTGTGAACTGCTTCTCTGAAACCCGACGCCGCCTGTGATACGATCCGCGCGGCAGGCGCTCTGAGGTTGCCTGCCAAGGGCGATTGTGCCCAGCAAGGGAGAAGTACCATGTTTGCACGTATTACTCAGTTCAAAATGAAGCCGGGCATGCGGGATGCCGCCGAGGCGAAAATGAATGAGCTTAAAGATCAGATTATGGGCATGAATGGGATGCACAGCTTTACCAATGCCATGAACGAGGACGGTACCGGTTACGTTGTTGCGGTTGTCGAAAGCGAGGAGACATCGAACGCGAACGCGCCCAAAGTGGCCGAGTTGTGGGGAAATTTCGCAGAATTCCTTGAAGGCCCGCCGTCCCCTGCCGGGTTTGACGTCGTCGTCCACTGGGATAAAGCCCTTTAAACGCTTGCATATTTCCGGGTGATCGCCGAGATTCGGGCGATGACCCGCGATGAATTCAACACCTTCTGCGCCACCCTCAAAGCCACCAGCCATGTAGTGCAATGGGGCAATGCGGATGTGTGGAAAGTGGGCGGCAAGGTCTTTGCGATTTGCGGCTGGAACGAGGGGCGCGATGCCTTCACCTTCAAGGCCACCGATCTGGCGTTTGAGGTGCTGGGCGATGAGCCCGGCATCCGCCCAGCGCCTTATCTGGCATCGCGTGGCATGAAGTGGCTGCAAGTCTATGAGGCGCGCGGGATGAGTGATGCCTCTCTGCGTGAACATATCGTGACGTCTTATGATCTGGTCGTGGCCAAGCTGACCAGGAAGATGCGGGCCGAGCTGGGGGTTTAACCCTTCATCGCCTGCAGCAATTCCAGCAGACTTTTGCGGTCATCATCATCGGCGTAATCGCCGCTTGCCAGACGCTGGGCGATGTTCAGGCGCAGGCGTTCGTGCTGGGTGCGCACCTCTTCGCCTGCGGTTTCGGCGAGGGTTTTCATGATCACCGCCACCGCCTGCTGCCGCTTGGTGGTGGGGTTGGCGATGTAATCGACAAGGCTCTGCTGGCTGGAATCTAGGATGTTCTCGGCCAGATCGCGCAGCTGTTCTCCGTTGGGCAGCAAAGGGGCAGGGGCGTCCTCGGGGGGCAAAATTTCCGGCACGCTGCGCGGGGTCTCGGCCAGGGCGTTTGCGCCGTCGACAAAGGCTTCGGTGATCATCCGAGTGATCCTGATCGCGCGCGGGTCCTTGAACAAGGCCGAGGCGATGGCCACGCCGTAATCCGTATAGACCCACGGATTGACCCGCCGCCCGCCACGGCCCTTGGGTTTTGAAATCACATTCTGTGATTGCAAATCGGCAACCTCGGCATCGGTCAGCTGAAAGCGATAGCCCTCGAACAGGTCCTTGTTGCGCGAGACGGCCTGATTGAAGGCACTGACGGATTTTCCGTAGAACTGCGCCAGATCCTCGGCCAGCACCACGCGCGTGCCGCGCACCCGGTGTATGGCGCTTTGGACCTCATGCGTAGAGGGGAGGTTTTTGGGGTTCGTCATGGCAACCGTTTGGAATCACAATTTGTGATTTCAAACGTGGAGGAGGGAGCGCTGGGCTGCAAGTTTGAAGTGTAGGGTGCTGTGTGGGATGACGTTTATCCAATCATGCGATTGGGTGTCTGAGAATAAACACCCTGAAAACCAGCTCCGCGCTTGCTCTTGTAGTGGATTCTCGTCCAGGTCGATCTTGAAGTGATGAAAGCTTTCTGGTTCTTTCTCCCACGAGTTGAATTGCTTAGGGGCGAAAATGCGCGATATAGATAATTTCCTGGCTGCAATTGTAATTAGTTGTTTGCTGCCAGTTTTTCCTCTTGGCATGGAGTTGTTAATCGCAAAATCATTGTCTTGGAACTCACTCTTGATAGCTACACTGATGTATGTAGTTGCCACGAGTTACGCTCAAAGTAGTGCTTTGCTCTTGGTTCTCGGAGGTATTGTTTCACTTAGTTTAGCTATTATTTACGGAATCGAACTAGGTAGGCTGGCAAACGATACGTCTGCGAAGCAAATAGTTGCTTCATTAGGTAACGCTTGGTACGCTTGGCTTAGTTTAGTAGGTTACGCTGGTGTTCAGGTGTTCGGATGTTACAGGAAACATCTGACTCGATCAGAGCCACTGTTTAGTTTCGGGCAAGGAGGGTAGATCATATGAGCGTGGTTGCAAATCTAGTCCCGATTCTGGGAGCTATATCCGCGGGCAGCGCGGTAGTTGCGGTTCTGTTAAGCATACGTAGTTTGAAGAAAGAGCAAGCTGCGCGTGCTGAAGTTATCAATACACTGAAAAAACACAAAGATTTGTTCGAACTGTTTTCGGAGGCAGCAGCAGACGGTCGTTTCAGTTCTAAGGAGCGGAAAGCAGTAGCAGAAGCTTTGAGGCACTATATGGAAGCCGATTCTGTCTTCTCAAATGCCGATAGGGCTAAAGAATCTAAGCGTATGTTGAAGATGGCTGTCGATGCTCCAACCGAAAGGTTCTACAAAGCTCTTGCTAACGAAGTCGGTGTTTTAGGGGTGCAACTTAAAAGAGAGCGCGCGTAGCGCTCTACTTACGCCTTCTCTTCACATTCCCACCCCGCTGACCCGGCCTGCCCGCCGTTGACCGCCCACGTGATTTCACCGCATCCTCCGAGGCTTTCTCGACCGCCCATTGGCGCGCCATGGGGTCGTCGGCGACGGCCAGATCGACCGCTTCGAGGCGCTTGATCTCATCCCGGATATTGGCGGCCTCTTCGAATTCCAGGTTCTCGGCGGCCTTGCGCATCTTGTCGCGCAAGCCGTCCAGATGGGCCTCGAGATTCGCGCCGTGCATCGGTTTGTCGATGGTGGCGGTGACGCGGTTCATGTCCACATCGCCCTCGTAGAGACCGGCCAGAACGTCCTCGACATTCTTTTTCACCGTCTCGGGGGTGATGCCGTTTTCCTGATTATAGGCGAGTTGTTTGGCGCGGCGGCGGTTGGTTTCCTCCAGCGCGCGCTCCATCGAACCGGTGATCTTGTCGGCATACATGATCACCCGGCCATCGGCGTTGCGCGCGGCGCGGCCGATGGTCTGGATCAGGGATGTTTCGGACCGCAGGAAACCCTCTTTATCCGCGTCCAGAATGGCGACCAGCCCGCATTCGGGGATGTCGAGCCCTTCGCGCAGCAGGTTGATGCCGACCAGCACGTCGAACGCCCCCAGCCGCAGGTCGCGCAGGATTTCGATGCGTTCCAGCGTGTCGATATCCGAGTGCATGTAGCGCACTTTGATGCCCTGTTCGTGCAGGTATTCGGTCAGGTCCTCGGCCATGCGTTTGGTCAGCGTGGTGACTAGCGTTCGATAGCCGTCGGTGGCGACCTTGCGCACCTCGTCCAGCAGGTCGTCCACTTGCATGGATACCGGGCGGATTTCGACCTCGGGGTCCAACAGGCCAGTGGGGCGGATCACCTGTTCGGTGAAGATGCCGCCGGTCTGTTCGATCTCCCACTTTGCCGGGGTGGCCGAGACGAAGACGGATTGCGGGCGCATGGCGTCCCATTCCTCGAACTTGAGGGGGCGGTTGTCCATGCACGAGGGCAGGCGGAACCCGTGTTCGGCCAGCGTGAACTTGCGCCGATAGTCGCCCCGGTACATCCCGCCGATCTGCGGGACGCTGACATGGGATTCGTCGGCGAAGACGATGGCATTGTCGGGGATGAACTCGAACAGGGTCGGGGGCGGTTCCCCCGGCGCGCGCCCGGTCAGATAGCGCGAATAGTTCTCGATCCCGTTGCAGACGCCGGTGGCCTCGAGCATTTCCAGATCGAAGTTGGTGCGTTGTTCCAGCCGTTGGGCTTCCAACAGTTTACCTTCGCCCACCAACTGGTCGAGACGGATGCGGAGTTCCTTTTTGATGCCGATGATCGCCTGTTGCATCGTCGGCTTGGGCGTCACGTAGTGGGAATTCGCATAGACCCGCACATGCTCCATCGTCGCGGCGCGTTCGCCGGTAAGGGGGTCGAATTCTGTGATGGTTTCCAGTTCTTCACCGAAGAAGGACAGCTTCCAGGCACGATCCTCAAGGTGGGCAGGCCAGATTTCCAGGGAATCGCCGCGCACCCGGAACGAGCCACGCTGAAACGCCTGATCATTGCGGCGGTATTGCTGGGCGACCAGATCGGCCATCACCTGCCGCTGGTCGTACTCGTTGCCAACCTTCAGATCCTGCGTCATCGCCCCATAAGTTTCGACCGAACCGATACCATAGATGCAAGAGACCGACGCCACGATGATCACGTCATCGCGTTCGAGCAGCGCGCGGGTGGCCGAGTGGCGCATCCGGTCGATCTGTTCGTTGATCTGAGATTCTTTTTCTATGTAGGTGTCGCTGCGCGGCACATAAGCCTCGGGCTGGTAGTAGTCGTAGTATGAGACGAAATACTCGACCGAGTTTTCGGGGAAGAAGCCCTTGAACTCCCCATACAACTGCGCGGCCAGCGTCTTGTTGGGCGCAAGGATGATCGCCGGCCGCTGGGTTTCTTCAATGACCTTGGCCATGGTGAAGGTCTTACCTGTCCCAGTCGCCCCCAGCAGGACCTGATCGCGCTCGCCATCCAGAACCCCTCCGGTCAGTTCTTTGATCGCCGTGGGCTGATCACCAGCGGGGGCGAACTCGGTATGCATGACGAACTGTTTACCGCCCTCGAGTTTCAGGCGCGCGCGGACGTCTTCAGCGGTTAGCTGTGTCTTGTCGGAATGGGCGTATGGCATAAGCAGGCTCCGGGTCAGGCCCCTACATTTGTTCTTATTTTGTCCAACTGCAAGGGCTGATCCGGTATAGAATTCATAGTTTCAGTAATAGGCAAACTCGGCGTCAGGAATTCGATCCGAACGCACTTTTTCAGCCAGCGCTTTCAGATTGCGATCCAGCACTCGACCCATCATTGCCTTCAATAGCGTTTGCCCCATCAGCCAGTCCAATGGCCCATACTTCATCCGGTAATCCATGCACCAGATCACGCGCGACCGATTGTCTGCGAGTCGCTCAATGGCAATTGCTGCATGTGCTTCGGTCAACGGCATCGCAGACATCTCGGACAAGCGGACACGATAGCCTCGGTTGACCTGCCAGTCGGTGACTTCTTCAACCAGAGAGGTTCCGTTTTCAAAGTGGCAGCGCCGCTTTGATCCGACGCCGGTTTTGCCATGCGTCATCGCATCCACGGAAACGACCTGAGGTGCGAATTCGTCGATATGCATGAACCTGTTCAGGATGGCCCATAGAGCCTCGGGCTGGGCATTGATTTCCAGGCTTCTTTCGTAGTGGATCATCATAATGTCCTCATATTGGGGTCCCTCAATCAATAACCGGTCCTGATGACAGTTTCTGACATCAGTAGATATCAGCGCGACAGCAATAAAAGCCGGCTTGCTGTGACAATTGCCACCTTGTCCCCGCTCCCGCTCTGACGCATAAACAATCCCAGCCAAGTGAGTACGGAGAGGCGACATGCGCGCACGGATTTACAAGCCTGCAAGAAATGCGATGACCTCGGGGATGGCCAAGACCCGCAAATGGGTTCTTGAATACGCCCCCGCGTCGGCGCGTGAAGTCGATCCGCTGATGGGCTGGACGTCCTCCAAAGACACGCAAACTCAGGTTCGTCTGAAATTCGATACCAAGGAAGAAGCGTTGGATTATGCCAAGGACAACGGCATCGACGCACAGGTAAGCGAGCCGCACAAGCGTAAGCCAAATCTGCGCGCTCGTGGCTATGGTGAGAATTTCGCAACCGACCGCCGTGGTCCGTGGACTCACTAATTGATTGAAATCCGACAGGCAGACCCAACTTCGGACGCGCTGCGCCCGTTGGTTGAAGCGCATTTTGCCCATAGCGAGACGGCAGGCCCTGCGGAAAGCAATCACACCATGAATGCCGAAGCATTGGCCGGGCCGGATATCCGGTTCTGGGCGATGTATGAGGCAGGCAAGCCCGTGGGATGTGGCGCGCTTAAGGAGCTGCCGGACGGCACGGCCGAAGTGAAATCGGTGCATATCATGTCCGAGGTCCGCGGCCGCGGGCTGGCGCGCGCCATGATGACCCATCTGGCGGAACTCGCGTGCAGTGAAGGCGTTTCGGCGCTGGTTCTGGAAACCGGGGCATCACATCTTTCTGAATATGACGCGGCGCGCAAACTCTATGAAGCATTGGGGTATGCCTATTGCGGACCGATTTTCGGATACGAAGACGATCCCAACAGCGCCTTCATGCGCTTGGCCCTTGAACCCGCTGGCTAAAAACCGCAAGAAGGGCGCAGCGGTCCCGTAGCTCAACTGGATAGAGCAGCTGACTTCTAATCAGCAGGTTGAGGGTTCGAGTCCTTCCGGGATCGCCAGCCAAGAAAATTCCCAATTGCGCTATTTTGCGCCAAAGTCCCGTAAGTGGACCACAGGAGCCGGCAACTCGCCTATTCTTGCCTGCGGAACAGACTCATTGATTTTGTTGGAAATGGACTTCGTAGTCTGGACTGCCGCCACCCAAGGTGCGTATGAGGTTGTCAGTTTGGTCGGTGACGTTCTGTCACTGGATTTCCAGTAACCTCCAGTGCGTTCAGCAAGAAAGTGATGCCATTAGTAGCTTCTCGCAAAAGGTAGATTCTGCATCCGATGTTGCAAACCTTCTAACGAATGCGCTTGCCACACTCATGGAACGTGGACGAATCTGGAAAGACCTCGAGGCAGCCGCGTCGACGTGATGACCGGCAGATGTCCCTATGAGCGACATATCTGCCATGCGTGATGCAGTGCGGCCACAGGTCAAGCTTCATATGGTGCCAACGCTGGCCACGGTACAGGCCCCGGAACAGTGTCTGAGCGAATACACGCCGTGCGCGCGGCGGGATTTCGCGACGTAAACGGGCTCTCACTTTGCGACATGACAGAGATGCTCTATGTCGACCTGAGCATTCTGGTGGGGGCCACAATGAAACTCAGTGCTATAGAAGTTTTTTGCATCATACTGGCTAGCGCAGTTGCAGCAGCCGGGTTTGTGGGTGCCGCAAGCGTTCTGTTTTCCGCTATTTGAGGTTGCCGGGCAGGTACTGTTTCAGATCAGGCAAAGCTGACAGTTAGATTGGTGATATCCTGCGGAAATCCGACAGGGAGAATCGCAATGACTGACCAGACACCTTCGCGCCGTCTGACGGCGGCTGATTTCGACCAAGAATTGCTCGACCTCTACGACTATTATGCGCACGGAAAGATCTCGAAGCGCGAGTTTCTGGATCAAGCCGGCAAATGGGCTGTCGGCGGACTGACGGCCGCGGCAATACTCAGCACGCTTTCGCCGAACTATGCGCTGGCTCAGCAAGTTGCTGAGGATGATCCGGACATTATTGGCGAGGATATCACCTACCAGAGCCCGAACGGCACTGGTGAGATTACCGCGTATTTTGTCCGCCCGGCTGAGACCGATCCTGACCGCCCGCCGGCATCCGTTCTGGTCGTTCACGAGAATAGGGGCCTGAACCCATACATCCGTGATGTCGTACGCCGGATCGCCAAGGCCGGTTTTGTTGCCATGGGCCCTGATGGCCTTTCGTCGCTTGGGGGGTATCCCGGAAATGACGACGAAGGTCGTGAGATGCAAAGAACTCTGGATCGAGATGCGCTTCTCAATGATTTCTTTGCGGGATTCGAGTATTTGCAGTCGCTCGATGGAACAAACGGCAAAGTCGGCGCGACCGGTTTCTGCTACGGCGGTGGTGTGGTGAACAAACTTGCCGTCGCCTATCCCGAGATGGCTGCTGGTGTTCCATTCTATGGCGCTGCACCCGATAGCGCACAGGTTCCTCAGATTGAAGCGCCGTTGATGATCCAGCTTGCTGCATTAGACCAGCGCATCAACGCCATGTGGCCGGCCTACCAAAAAGCACTGGTGGAGAGCGACAAACGCTACCAGGCATATATTTACCCCGGTGTGAATCACGGTTTTCATAACGACACCACGCCTCGCTACGATGAGGCCGCAGCCAAACTTGCAGAGCAACGCATGATTGCGTGGTTTCGAACCTATCTTGCCGGTTGAGCAAAGGACGCCCGGCGCGAGCCTATTGGGCGGATGTGCAAAACTGGTTTGTGTGACTAACATCACTGACCGCCGCGCCGGTTCCGGTGATACTAAGGGCATAGATGAGTAGGCGCTCGTGTTGAGTTTAGAGCGCGGTTTTTTTCATGATCCTCCCTTGGACTGGGCGCGCTGTTGGCGGCGCGCCCTATTTTTGATTTTCGTAGGGACTTGCAAGCAGCAGGCACAGCCGGGACGTTCACAGCGGCAGCCGGTCTTGCTGCAGGTTCAGTAGTAATAGTGCCGATAATAAATCGCATCAGGCAGGTAGTCGTCGTAATAGCCAGCTTCGCGAAGCTCTCTTTCCGCCTTCAAATCATCCTCACGCTTTTTCTTGCGTTCTTCCGTCGCCCTTTGACGACGGGCCTTTCTTTCCTCGGCCGAGGCAAAAAGCCCGGTAAACAGTCCTTTTTCGAAGGCCGTTTTTGCGTGTTCCACCTTTTCATCCTCCGTTGCGCCATTGGCAATTGCTGAGGCTGAAAGTGGAGGGTTCGGATGATTTCTGCATTGCCGCCAGGTTAAGGCGTTTTAACAACCGCCTCGAAGCATTGCGTTGCCTTCAAGTCAATTCAAAACACTTCAGGCCGGCAAAGCTTTGGCGACAGATCAGAGAGGATGGTGGGTGATGAGAGACTCGAACTCCCGACATCTTCGGTGTAAACGAAGCGCTCTACCAACTGAGCTAATCACCCGTGAAGGGGGATTTAGCCAAGCCGGCGGGCAGGTGCAAGAGGGTTGGCGGAAATTCTTTGCCTCAATCGCGTATTGCGCCGGATCAGGGTGCCATGTCTTTCAGCGCGGCCAGAAGTTGGGCGACCTCGTGTTCGGTGTTGTAGTGGCATAGCGATATGCGGATGCAATCGCTAAGTCCCAACGGGGCCAACACGTTGCCGCTGTAGTGGTCAGCCTTGCGGGTGTGGGTACGGATGCCCAACGCGTTCAGGCGCGTCACGACCTGTGCAGAAGGGATATCGCGCACGGTAATGGACACCAGCCCTTCGCGGGCGGCATTGTCGGCCCCGGCCAGGATCGAGATATGCTCCATTTCACGCAGCCCGGGCAGATTGCCGGTACCGTTGATCATCGCATGGGTCAGGTGGGTTTCGTATGCGTGAATCGCCTTGCCTGCGGCGCGAATCCTGTCGCTACGCTCAGCTGCGGCGCTTACCTGCCCACCCAACCATTCGAAATACGCCACGACGTCGGACATCGTGGCATAAGCCCCCGTATCCCGCGTGCCGAACTCCCATCCTTCGGCCGGTGCGTTGATCAGCTGGTCGTGGGGCAGGGAGGTCAGCCGGTCGGATATCCAGGCGATGCCGTATCCATGACGGGAAAAGACCTTGTACGGTGAGATCGCATAACCATCGACCCCGTAGCTGTCGATGTCCATCTGGCCGTGGGCGGCGTGCTGAATACCGTCAACGATGATGAAACATTCAGGTGACACGGCGCGGATGGTGTTGGCAATGGCAGCGACGTCCATACCCATGCCGGTGACCGGGGATGCATGCAAGATCGTGGCCACTTTCACGTCGGGGGTCATGAGTGCCGCGTAATCTTCGGCGGTTACCATTCCGGTCGCGTCATCGTGGGGGACATTTACATAGTCCAGTCCCGCAATCCCTGCCCAACGACGCGCGGCGCTGCGGCTGGCAGGGTGTTCGATGGAACTGCCGATCAGCTTGCTGCCCGCAGGCGCGTTCACACAGGCGGTGCGGATCATACGGAACAAGAGCTCGGTGCCGCTTTCACCCACGAAGAACTGACCTGAAGACGCATTCATGAAGACCGACAGGTCAGCCTTGGCCGTGTTGATGATATCGACCAGTGCATGGCTGGCCACGTTGTCTCGGCCCTGATTGTCCGGGACAGCGGCGAATTTCGCCGACGTTTCGACCACCGAATTCAGCGTCAGCGCACCACCGGCGTTTTCAAAGAAAATACGCGGGCCCTGAAACGGGCAGGTATCGACATGGGCGAAACGGCCGCGAATTTCATCGATAAGTCCTGGGGTCTGATGCAACATGAGCTGGGTCCTATAGTCTGCTGCCGTACCTTCAGCGCGATTACAGCGCAGGATCAATCCCGTTTGCGACAGATTCTATAAGCTTTGGCAACGGGCTGCATCGGCAAAGGGCCTTGCCTGCCCCGTGCTGCCTCCGATATGCCCATGGGGACTGCAACCCTCTGAACCGGAGGCACAAGATGATCGCCGCCTGCCGCTGCCTGATTGCCGCTTTGGCCTTCTGTTCTGTGCTGGCGGTTCCGGTCCGGGCCAGCGCCGAGGGCGTTTTGGTGTTCGCCGCAGCAAGTCTGAAGACAGCGTTGGACGCGTTGGCAAGTACGTTCGAGCAGGAGACCGGATCCGAAGTCACGGTGTCTTATGCCGCGTCGTCTGTTCTGGCCCGACAGATCCAGTTGGGAGCACCGGCTGATTTGTTCATTTCCGCCAACAAAGACTGGATGGATGTGTTGCAACAGGAGCAGTTGATCGATCCCGCTTCGCGGGTTGACCTGCTGAGCAATGGGCTGGTTCTAATTGGTGCGCAAGGGGCCGATGCGGTTGAAATCGGCCCCGGTTTCGATCTGCAGGCCAAGCTGGATGACGGCTTTCTGGCAATGGCGTTGGTCGATGCAGTACCCGCCGGTATTTATGGCAAGGCCGCCCTGGAGACATTGGGACTGTGGGACGGTGTCCGGACGCAGATCGCGCAGGCCGACAATGTGCGCGCGGCTCTGGCGCTGGTGGCAACGGGTGCGGCTCCTCTGGGCATTGTCTATCAATCGGATGCACGGGCGGAAAACAGGGTACAGGTTGTAAGCCCGATCCCGTCCGACCTGCATCCGCCGATCATCTACCCGGCGGCCTTGACCAAAACAGCCGCGCCAGGGGCTGGTAGGTTTCTGGACTATTTACAGTCGGACCAGGCCAGGTCCGAGTTTCTGAGGCAGGGGTTTTCCCTGCCGGACGGTTAACTTCATGGATTGGTTGGGACCCGCAGAAGCCGAAGCGCTGCGATTGTCACTGCGTGTGTCTTTCTGGGCCACTCTGGCCACACTGCCGTTCGGAATTTTCGTAGCGTATGCGCTCGCCAGATGGCGGTTTCCGGGCCGACAGATTCTGAATGGTCTAGTTCACCTGCCACTGATCCTTCCGCCAGTCGTTACGGGTTACCTGCTGCTACTGACCTTTGGGGTGCAGGGACCGTTGGGAAAGCTGCTGGCCGAGTTTGGCATCGTCGTCGCCTTCCGCTGGACCGGAGCCGCATTGGCAGCCGGAATCATGGCGTTTCCCCTGATGGTTCGCGCCATACGACTGTCGATCGAGGCGGTGGACCCCCGACTTGAAGAAGCCGGAGCCACGCTCGGGGCGTCGCGGATTCTGGTCTTCGCCACGGTAACCTTGCCGATGATCCTGCCAGGTGTGATTGCGGGTGCAATTCTGGCCTTTGCCAAAGCCATGGGAGAGTTCGGGGCGACCATTACCTTCGTGTCCAACATCCCCGGCCAGACACAGACGCTGCCGTCGGCCGTCTACGCCTTCTTGCAGGTGCCGGGGGGCGAGGCGTCGGCGACTCGGCTGGTTATCATTTCGATCATCATTGCCATGGGGGCCTTGTTGCTATCGGAATTTATCGGTCGCCGCGTTGCTCAAAGGGTGGCCGGGTCATGAGCCTGTCCGTCCGCCTGCACCATCATCTGTCGGGGATTGCGCTGGATCTCGACTTTGACGCTCCATCTGGCGTCACGGTTCTGTTCGGGCGCTCGGGTTCCGGCAAGACCACGGTCGTAAACGCGGTCGCGGGTCTGTTACGACCTACGGCGGGTCGTATTGCTGTCCATGACTGGGTGCTGTTCGATACGGAGAAGGACATTTGGCTGCCGCCGCATCGGCGGCGTCTGGGGTATATCTTTCAGGAAGGTAGGTTGTTCCCCCACCTGACCGTACGCCAGAACCTTGCCTATGGCCGCTGGTTTGCGCCCCGAGGAGCGCTGCGGGAAAACCCTGACAGGGTCATAGAAATGCTCGGCATCGGCCACCTGCTGAACCGCCGTCCGGCGATGTTGTCGGGGGGTGAAAAACAGCGCGTCGCCATCGGGCGCGCATTACTGGCCAGTCCACGTCTGATCCTCGCGGACGAACCGCTGGCGGCGCTGGACGATGAACGCAAAGCTGAGATCCTGCCCTATTTTGAGCGGCTGCGGGACGAGGTTTCAGTTCCGATCCTCTATGTCACCCATTCAGCGGCCGAGGTCGCCCGTCTGGCAACTTCCGTCGTGGCACTGCAGGACGGCAAGGTTGTGCGCCATGGACCGGCCTCGGACGTGTTGGCAGATCCATCCGTTGCACCCGCTGGCGTGCGCGCTGTTGGTGCATTGCTGCAGGTCAGAGTTGCGGCGCATCACTCGGATGGGTTGTCCGAGCTCAAGGCGGGCGACGCGCGGCTTTTCCTGCCGCGTATTCCCCATCAGGTCGGCGAGGCGTTGCGCATTCGCATACCGGCGCAGGAGGTGATCCTGTCCAGCAAACCACCAGAGGGCCTGTCCGCACTAAACGTGCTGGAAGGCCGTGTCGAGGCAATCCGGGCCGGCGAGGGACCCGGGGCTATTGTCTCGGTAAGAACTTCGGCGGGTGTCGTTCTGGCACGTGTCACGCGGCGCTCGGTCACTGCGTTGCGCCTGGAGCCGGGCACCTCTTGCCATGCCGTGATAAAAACGGTGGCGCTGGCGCCGCAGGACGTGGGGGGACGCGTTGCCAGAGAAGAAGGGCAAGGTTAGGCGAGCGCGCGGACCTCATGCTCGCGCAGAATTCGCCGGGCGGCGCGACCAAAGCTTGTACCACTGGCCGCGGTTTGGTCAGGGAAAATCGCTGCCAATTCCTGCAATGCTTCCGAGGATAGGGTGTGTAACGCCTCTTCGCCCAGAAACAGGCTTTCAGCCAATGCACCTTCGGCGACCAGGATTTCATGCCGGTCGAGCAGGATGTGAAGGTATTCGACAGGCTGATCCGAGGTATCGACCGCAATCCCTGGCCAGCAGCACAAGTGCTTGGCGGCGATCAGAACCTCACGCGCGCCGAACAGCAGCTCGACCGTCGAGCCGCTCACCAGAATTCGGTGCTGCTGCGAAACCAGCAGGTCACGTGCCGGAGTGTTTCGCCCAAGACTGCCGGCGGTGATCCGAACTGGTCGCATATCCGGATTGTTCCGCAATCGACCGGGTGTAAGCTTGCTGCTTTCGATCCATCGGATTGGTTGCAACCCGTGATCGATAGTCGTCACCATGTCACCAACCTTGAGGGTTTCAATGGCGCGCGCGCCATCCGCAGCTTCGATCAAAGTACCGGCAGTAAAACATACGCCTTCGATTGTGATCGTGACCTGCTGAGTCTGCGTGTAGGGCTGTGGGCCAAAGATAAAGGTCTGAACGTCTCCGATAACCTGAACGGTAAAGGTGTCCGTGACGATTTGATTGTCAAGCAAGCTATCGAAGAAAGCGGGGTCAACTGTATAGGTCCAGTCGCCTGTCACAGGATCGATGCTGGCCGTGCCATGGGCAGGTGGGGACTGAATCGCCCAGGTCTCCGAGAGGAGCGGAAAATTGCTGCTTACATCCAGATCGCCGGTTGCCTGGTTGGGTGGTTCGCCGGTCACATAACCAGTGGTATCGCCTGAGATCGTGATCGAGACCATGTTACGCCCCTTCCTGCTTCAGCGTCTCGGCGAATTCCTTTTTCTTGTAAAGACGCATATGGACCTCCCCCGCGTCATCCCGGACCCACTCGACGATCCGATTGCGGGTCAGATCGCTGTCCATCCGGTTGGTCCGCACGCGGGGATGCGGTATGTCGCGCTTGAGTATATCCACCATCTGATTGATCTGTCCAAACGGTGCAACAATGTCGATGATCCAGAACGAGGAACCACAGGTGAAATCCTTGTCTTTTAGTGGTTTTTCCTGAATCGCGTATCTGTATTCCGCCTCGGGGTTTAGACCTGCAAAAGTGACGAAACCGCGAGGAAAGCCGTTCTGGCGGAAGATATGGTACTGACCAAGCCTCAGCGGTGTTTCAAACGCATAAAGCACCTGTGCCAGACTGCGCCGTTGGTGGGTTTTTGTCAGCGCCGCAAGATAGAACAGCGCGCCAAAGTCTGCGTATTTTTCCGGCGACAGATCGAACCAGTCTTTGGGAAACGACGATTGCACACGACACCTTGGAAATTTCGACTATGGAAATAGTAACCCACATCATATTCAATCATAGTGTTTTCGCCTAATTTGGCAGACCCTGAGTGAGGGTGTTGCCCGACCGACAAAATACAATTGCCTTGCCTGTTGCGGGTTCAGGCCGTTGTCTGGTTTCAAAGGTTGTTTTGCTTAAGTGAGATCGGAGTGCAGATATGCGTGTTTTGAAGACTTTTTTTCTAACCGCTGTATTATTTCTACCGGGTCTGGCACAGGCCGTCGGATTTGGTGTTGGTATCCGGATGGGGTATCGCACAGAGGTCACTCCGCTTGACAACGGTGTCTTTCAGGTCAGGGCCATCAGCTCCACTGCTCCGGTCGCTTATTGGTGCGGGATCGGAGACTACGCGATCCGGACCCTGCGCACCAAAGCGACGCAGCGCATCTATGTTTCGCGCGCCTACGAGCGCGGCACCAGAACGGTTCAATTCACACTGACACCGCCACCCGGCGTCGACACGAATCCCGGATATTCGGTCACCGTCAAGCGAGTGGGTGAGAACATGTCAGCCGGTTCCGCCCAAGGCTATTGCTTTGACAACTTTATGGATCTCGGCTTCTAGGCTTCAGACCCATTTGGCGAGCGGAGGCAGGCTCATCAGGACGGCATCGGGGTCGTGCCCGGTTTCCAGCCCGAACTTTGTGCCCCGGTCATAAACCAGATTGTATTCGGCGTAGAGGCCGCGATGTACCAATTGAGTGTCTTTGTCGTCGTCTGAAAAGCTCTGCACCCGACGCTTTTCGACCAGTGGAAGAAAGGCAGGCAGAAACGCCCTGCCAATATCCTGCGTCAGGGCAAAATCCGACTGCCAATCGCCGGTGCAATAATCATCCATGAAAATTCCGCCCACGCCGCGTGCGCGTTTCCGATGGGGGATATAGAAATATTCGTCCGCCCAGTCTTTCAGGCGCGGGTAATGGCCGGGGCCATGGTGGTCCAGATGCGCCTTTTGCGTCGCATGGAAATGCGCTGTGTCGTCATCGTACTCGATGCAGGGGTTCAGGTCGGATCCGCCGCCGAACCACCAGGCATGGGGCGTCCAGAACATGCGGGTGTTCATGTGAACGGCGGGCACATGCGGGTTCTGCATATGCGCCACCAGGCTGATGCCCGAGGCCCAGAATCTCGGGTCATCCTTCATGCCCGGAATGCCTTTGCGAGCAGCCATGGCTTGTTGCGCTCGCTCTCCCAAGGTGCCGTAGACGGTTGAGACATTCACCCCGACCTTTTCGAACACCCGCCCGCCACGCATGACCGACATCAGGCCGCCGCCCGCGTCCGAGCCATCCTCGGAGTGGCGGGTGGTTTTCTTGACCTCGAACCGGCCTGGCTCCGAATCCGCGAACGGGCCGCTGTCGTGGCTGTCTTCCAGAGCTTCGAATGCCGCGACAATGTCGTCGCGCAATTCGCGGAACCAGTCAGACGCAGTAGATTTTTCTTTTTCAAACATGGGGTTCAGTGCGCTGGGGCGGCAACCGGGTCCAGCAGGGTGCGGCCGCCGTCGATGGTCAGGATTTGCCCGGTCATGAAGCCGGCCGCGTCCGAGGCCAGAAATTGCGCGGTTTCAACCAGTTCACCGGGGGCCGCAATGCGGGCCAGAGGTGTGTGTTTTTCGATGTCGTTGCGGAAGTCGCGATTGTCCTTCAGCGTGGATTGCAGCGATGCGCTCATCACTGAACCCAGCGCGATCGAATTCACGCGGATGCGGTTCGGAGCCAGCGCCACGGCGAGCGACCGGGTCATCTGGTCCAGAGCGGCGGTTGACACAGAATAGGCCATCAGATCGGGATGCGTGCGCCGTGCCGCAATGGATGACAGGTTGATGATCGAACCTGCGGGGTTTTCGTCGTCGTCGCCCGCCTGTTTGATCATCCGTTTGGCGATCAGCTGGCTGAGGCGCAACGCAGGCATGAGGTTCTGGTTCAGAAGCGTGCGAACCGAATCGTCCTCCATATCCAGCGGGTCCGACGGGATCACCTGTCGCGCGCCGTTAACCAGAATGTCGACCTGATCAAAGGCATCCAAAGTGGCGGACAGCAAGTTCGCAATCGTCAGTCTTTCACGCAGGTCGCCGGTGAAATAGCGGATATTGCTGTCATCCGCCTGATCGCCCAGTTCTTCAGCCAGTCGCTTTTCATCCATGTCGGCGAATATGACATTGGCGCCGGCGTCCGCGAAATGGCGCCCGATGGCCAGCCCGATCCCACTGGCGCCCCCGGTCACGATCGCAGTCTTGCCGGCTATTGAAAAGGACATGAGTTCCCTCCTGAGTTGCGGGGCACGTTAACCGGCTTTACCGGCGAGGGCGAGAGGCATGAAACACCTTGAACCGATTGTCGCCGGCGATCTCGTCGACGCGCTGGAATGCGTCGGTCAGTGCGCCTTCATAGGGCAGGTGGCGATTGGCAACCATCCACAGATTACCCCCGCGACCAAGATTGCGCGCAGCAGACGAGATGAACCCCTGACCCAAAGCTGGATCAGCAGCGCGGGACGTGTGGAATGGCGGGTTCATGACAACTGAATCCAGAGGTTCCGAAGCAACCCATGAGACGGCGTCGGCCCAATAAAACTGCGCGCGTTTGTCGGTGATATTGTCCCGCGCGCAAGCCAGAGCTGCATGATCGGCCTCGACCAGATGCAAATTGCGGATACTGTCGTCCCCCAGCAGGTGCGCAGACAGAAAGCCCCAGCCCGCCCCCAGATCAGCGACCCGCGCGCCCAGTTTTTGCGGCAGTGCCTTCACCAGCAAAGCCGACGCAGGATCAACCCCGTCAGCAGAAAAAACACCCGGCGCGGTTCGAAACCCATCCACCCGCTGCACCTTTGGCGCGGCCCAATCGGCGAAAGCCTGTTTGTCTGACTGGAACCAGAAGATTTTGCCATGGGCCTTCGCAATTGGCCCTTCGATGGAAACCCGCTTGCGGATGTCTTTCAACAGACTGTCGATGCCTTCGGTCTTGGCACCATCAACAACAACGATTCCGCTGGCTCGGGCACAGGTCTGGCTAATCAGCGCACGGGCCAGTGCCTTGGCGCGCGGCAGGAATACGACGGCATCCGTGCATGGAGTTTCAGACTCGGGATTCGTATCGAAACCCATTGCCGCAAAATGATCGTGAAAAGGCCGGAACGGCTGTACGACTTCAGCCTCTTTCGGCAATGCGGACAAATCGTGTTCGGGCGTGGCCCCGATTACGGACAGCGGCCGTGACAGGCTCAGGCCGTTTTCCAGTGCAAGGCTTAGGCGTGGAGACATTGCTAATTCCGGCAGGCGGAGCGAAACAGGCGCCGAATGGCCGCCTTACTCTTCGCGTTCCATTGTGCATTGCAGCGGGTGCTGGTGGCGCCGCGCGAAATCCATCACCTGACCCACTTTGGTTTCCGCGATCTCGTGGCTGAAGACCCCGACCACCGCAACGCCTTTCTTGTGAACCGTCAGCATGATCTCGAATGCCTGCGCGTGTGTCATGCCAAAGAACCGTTCCAGCACGTGAACGACGAACTCCATCGGTGTGTAATCGTCATTCAGCAACAGCACTTTATACAGCGGCGGGCGTTTGGTCTTTGGACGCGTCTGTACCAGGATCGACGTGTCGCCATCCTCGTCCGATTTGTCAGACATCATCCACGGGGTTTCGAGCATTTCTTCAAAGAATCCGTTTCATGCTTCGGTTTGTGTCAGGGCTTATATAACGTCAGGGCAGTCAGAGAAAAGAGAAACCGGACGGAATCAGAATGAGTAACAGGCTGACTATAATCGGTTTCGATGCCGATGACACGCTGTGGCATAATGAACGGTTTTTTCAGCTCACGCAGGTCTATTTTGCCGAGTTGTTGGCCGATCATGCAGAGCGAGATCATCTGATGGAGCGATTGCTGGCGGCTGAGAAGCGCAACATTCGGCACTATGGGTACGGTATCAAGGGTTTCACCCTGTCGATGATCGAAACCGCGATCGAGGTGACCGAAGACCGCGTGCCCGCTTCGGTTATCCGCCGATTGATTGAGGCCGGGCAAGAGATGCTGGCCTATCCGATCGAGTTATTGCCGTTCGCCCGTGAAGCAATCGAAGCAGTGATTGAAACGCATAAAGTTGTTTTGATTACCAAAGGGGATTTGATCGATCAGGAACGAAAGCTGGCACAGTCCGGTTTGGGAGAATTGTTTGATGCGGTCGAAATCGTGTCCGAAAAGACGCCTGATACTTATCGGTCCATTTTTTCGCAGCATGGCGGCGGTCCGGACTCGGCCATGATGGTAGGCAACTCAATGCGGTCCGACGTGGTGGCGCCAATTCAGGCGGGAAGCTGGGGCGTTTATGTGCCTCATGGGTTGGTGTGGGAAGTGGAGCAGGCTGACATGCCGACCGGGAATCCGCGATTTCGCGAATTGGCGGATCTGGGCGAACTGCCTGATCTGGTTCGCGCGCTCGGCTGATGTTGCTATTCCGCCTCAGTTTCTGAAAAAACCCGCGTTGTTCAGTTGCGACGGTGTTTGTGGTCGCCGGTGTAGTGGTTCAGGCGTCAATTCCCACAATATGTAGCGGCGCTCGACTGGTCAAAACAATGACGTGAAAACCCAGCTTTCGGTTTATTTCATTGGGGCTCTGTGCTAGCCTGATCCGTAACAAAATAAATTTTGCTGACCGGGAAAACCCGGCAGCGCGAGGCAGACAGAGGCAAAGATCGTGCAGATTCGGCGGACAGTTCCGGCCCGAATGGGCTTTCTCCATATAGCATTCGTGTGGCTGCTTGTTTTTGCGCCGTTGAAAGCCGTGGCGGCCCCTTACGCAGCCATGGTGATTGATGCACGCACCGGCGAAGTTCTGCACTCTCGCAACGCTGACACACGGCTGCACCCGGCTTCTCTGACCAAGATGATGACCCTTTACATCGCCTTCGAGGCCGTTCGGAACGGTGAGATCACGCTGGATACTCCTGTCCGGATCACCAAAAAGGCCGCGTCCGAGCCCCCGTCGAAACTGGGGTTGCGGTCAGGGCAGACAATTGCGTTTCGCTATCTGATCCGCGCGGCGGCCGTGAAATCGGCCAATGATGCCGCCACAGCAATCGGGATTGCGATCAGTGGGTCCGAGGCTGCATTTGCACGTCGCATGACGCGCACGGCCAAGGCGATGGGGATGAGCCGGACGACCTTCAAGAACGCTCACGGTCTGACGGAATCGGGTCACCTGTCCACGGCGCGCGATATGACCACGCTGGGCCGCCACCTGCTGTATGATTATCCGGAATACTACAACCTATTCTCGCGGCAATCGACACACGCGGGGATCAAGACGGTTCCGAATACAAATCGCCGCCTGCTGGCCGCATACAAGGGTGCCGACGGCATCAAGACGGGCTACACCCGCGCGGCAGGTTTCAATCTGGTCGCCTCGGCCAAACGCAAGGATGAACGCATCATCGCGACGGTTTTCGGCGGAAAGTCAGGGGCTTCGCGGAATGCCAAAGTGGCGGAGTTGCTGGATATGGGGTTCCGTCGTGCCCCATCGCGGGCCCCGATCCGTAAACCTGCGCGTCCGGCTTATGCAGGAAATGCGGGGCTGGGTGTGAAAGTCGCCGCCCTGACCGGTGCGCCAAAGACCAGCCTGCGTCCCGTTTTGCGACCCGGACCAGCGGCCGCCATTCAGGTGGCCGGGACAGTCGCAGAAACCGCGGCCAAGAACGGAGCGCGCATTCAGAATGGTATTGCAGCGGCCATTGCCGCGGCAGATATCACGCCGGTGGACGAGAACGGAACGACGCGCCCTGCGCCCCGCCCGGACGATCTGGTGCTGGCTTCGACCGGGTCCGAACAGCGACTTGAACCGGATCAGGAAGTTGTCACCCGCCTGTCAACCTCGGGTGGGCATCTGTGGGGCGTAAATGTCGGTCGCTACACGACCCGATACGAGGCCGAGAAGGTGTTGTTGAAAACTGCGTTGTCGGAAATGACCACTCTGGAAGGCACCCTGCGCAAAGTAAACCAAAGCGCACGGGGCTTTGATGCAACGTTTCAGGGAATGACCCGCGAACAGGCCGACCTGGCCTGCCGCCGCCTGCAGGCGCGAAACGTCACCTGTTTCATGATCGGGCCGTCATAAGACCCGACTACTCTCACTCTTGGACACTGGCTGTGAACGAAAGTTCACAGCCTTTTTTGTGGCGTCAATCGAAGACGTGGCCGTGTTCGTATTGCTCGTCCTGTCCCGCAGCGGCAGTCAGGGCTGCCACGTTATCCTTGGTGAAGAAGCCGTCATACTTGTGGCAGCGCTCGATGTACTCGGTGATCAGCAGCGTGTGCTTTGAGTGTTTCGAGAAGATCTGCTTGAGATTGGGATCGTCTTTGCACTCACCCACAACATGAGCCAGAAACGGAACACCCTTGTCCTTGAGCGTGTTCACCACGAAGTCGACATTCTTTTCCCCGGCATTGTGATCACCATCCTGAATCTCGACTGCCATGTGATGCAGACGACGGCCAAAGTTACGGACGAAATCCTCGGTCGGCATTGGCAGTTTGGCGAAAGAGTTCACGAAAGACGGCGTGTTGTTTGCCGTGAATACCTTGGCGGGGGATTTCTTGTCATCGTCTACGTTGGAGTTACGGTTCACATTGGTGGACGAGTTCATGTCGAAAATGTTGTAGGCCCCCCAGAAGTAATAGGGGACCATGGTCAGAAACTCGAGGATCGCATCCTCGCGCTCGCCGGCCAGAACACGGGTGGCAAGATGGTCGAACCCCAGCATAAGTGGTGCAATCTTGGTGTCGGTGCCAAACGCGGCAGCCTGATCCAACCGCTCTTGTTCGTCTGCGCTTAGCAGAACGCGGTCGCCCAGGCCCAGACTGTCGGGGTCGTTGAAGTCGAGCGTGGAATAGCCGACCCGGTTGCAGGTGAAATCAGACGGAGTGGTAAACCGGAACCCATCCTGCGTGTAGAACGGATTTTCCGTGTCGCCTTTGTACTCGAACCGGATGTTTTGATCTTCCAGCGTTCCGGTCAGATCATTCAGGTCCGTCGCACCAAAAACCTCGCCGACATAGCGGGTCTGAGGGGTGCCGCGCGCCAGGGGGTACATGCGGTTGATGCGGGGAATGAAATCTACGAAGGTTTCGCTCAGCGGGGCCATAAGGATCAGGGCCGGGTATTCGGGATGTGAATGCAGGACGGCAAAGCGGTGTGTTGCACCCAGATAGCTGGCCGAATGGCGATACGGGGTCATGACATACAGCTCGACCATCGTGTCGAACACGGCATTGGGCTCGACCTGAATGACAATCGCGCGCATCGGGCCGACCTGCTCGGCAATGCCCGAGCTGTCGCGGCGTTCGTAAATCTTTGGAAGGTATTCGGTAAAGAAGTCCGAGTTCTTCTTGTCGCCTCGTGGCTGATAGGACATCAGATCGAAAGACATATGAGCCTCCTTGCGCAAAAACTGGCTGCGGGTTGGATGGCCGCCCATCCGCTCGCGAGTTTCGTTGCTTCAATTACGGTATTCAGAACATGCACTTGCGGGCATGCTAGGGGCTGAACCGCGTTCGGGCAACAGTTAGAAAATGGTACGCCCAGATTGCGCGGAGCTGTCTATCGGGTGAATTTCGTCACATCGACGCCGCCCGCGATCAGGTTTTCCCGAACTGAACGCGCGATTTGAACGGCAGTGGGCCCATCGCCGTGCAGGCAGATCGTATCGATGGACGTTTCCAGCCGTTTCCCGCTTTCGGTTATGATCGCGCCTTCCCGGACCATGTTCAGAATACGGGGGCCGGCAAGTTCGGGATCGTGTATCACGGCACCGGGCAGGCTGCGGTCGACCAGGGTGCCGTCATCATTGTAGGCGCGGTCGGCAAAGATTTCGCCAACCCATTTGCAACCCAGCTCGCGCACGGCCTTTTCCTGTTTGGTAACGGCCAGAACCATGATGATGATATCGGGATCCACGTCCAGCGCACCCTGATAGCAGGCGCGCGCCATGTCGAGGTCGACAGTGCACATATTGGCCAGCGCTCCGTGCAATTTCAGGTGGCGAACCTTGGCGCCAACCGCTGTAGCGACACCGATTGCAGCCCCCATTTGGTACCGCACCAGATTGCGCAGTGTACCCTGTGGTATTTTCATGTTGCGGCGTCCAAACCCCTGCAGATCGGGAAAGCCGGGATGCGCGCCGATACCGACATCGTTTTCAGCCGCCAGGGTCATTGTCTTTGCCATGACATCCGGGTCCCCCGCGTGAAAGCCGCACGCGATGTTGGCCGAGGTTATGATCCGCAGCAGGCTTTCATCGTCCCCCATCTTCCAAGGGCCAAAACTTTCGCCCATATCGGCGTTCAGATCGACTTTGGGCATCGGCAAATCTCCTTAGTCTTCGGCAGAGATCACTCCGCCAATCAATTGGTAGGACAACAAGTCCGGAATGTCATGCGGGTCGCGGACCAGAGCCTCGACCCGCCCCGGCAATCTGGCAAGGTCCGCTTCAAAGGCTGATTGAATTGAGACAGCTTGTTCCATCGTCACAAATTCGAAGCGTAGCAAACCGCCAGCCGGGGTTTGAGCGGCCCGTGGCAGGTCGCACGGCAAGACGGTCGCGATACGGGGGTAGCCACCGGTGGTCTGGCATTCAGGCAATAGGATGAAGGGATTTCCGGTGCCCGTCATCTGAATGTCGCCGGGGGTTATGACTTCGGACAGAATGTTCAGCTGACCTTTGGCGGCAAATCCATCACCGTCGCTTTCAAGCTGCATTCCCATCCGATTGGCCCGAGCACCGCGCCGGAACTCGGTCTCGGCAAACCGGTCCAGTGTGGCTTGATCGAACATCGAGGTCTGGAAACTGGCCACGACTCTCAGAAGGCCGCCCGAAAAACGATCATCCACACACAATTTCCTGCCTGATTGTCCGGCCCGGCGACCAACCGGCAGAACGTCACCGGCTTGAACGGCACGACCAACCTTGGCCGTCAGGTGGGCGGAGCGTGATGACAGAAAGGGTTCCGTGTCGATGCCACCACCGACATGCAGATACCCGTAGTTTCCCTTGGTGACCGAGCCGAGTTCCAGACGTTGTCCCGGTTCCAGCGCGTGTGAGGCATTCCAGACAACCGGACTGCCGTCGATCGTCGCCAGCATGGGCGCACCCGTCAATGCAATCTGAACCGTCTGCGTCGCCTCAAAGCGCCCTCCCATGCCGGCCATTTCCAGCGCTCCCAGGTCCGGGCTCTGCCCCAGCAATGCCGCCCCTTCATGCAAGGCCAGCATATCGGCCGCACCGGATCGGGACAGACCCTGGGCCAGGAAGCCCCTTCGTCCCTTGTCCTGAATTGTACAGGCCGGACCGATGCTGACGACTGTCAGGCTCATGGCTCAATCTCCTGACAGACTGCTCCATCCGCGTGGCCTGACCTGATGCTTTCAAGTTCATCCCGGGAAACTGACTCGAAGATCATCTCGTCCCCCGGGTTCAACGCAAACGCATGATCGCTTTCAGGGCGAAAACACCGGAAGGCTGTTTGCCCGACATGGCGCCACCCGGTCGGTGTTGGCCCAGAAAACAGAACGAACTGCGAGATCGCCAGAACTAGCGCCCCTTCCGGAACCATGGGGTTGAGTTCTTTCAGTCGAGGGATGTTGAACTCGGGGCCAAGCGGTCCGAGGTAGGGCTGCCCCGGTGCGAAGCCGATCGTCAAGACGCGCACCCGGGTTTGGCTGAGGCGCCGGATGGCTTCCGATGGGGTCAAGCCGGCAGCAGACGCCGCCTCCTGCAGTTGCGGCGCAAGGTCCGTCCCATAAACGGTTGGAACACGCCACAGCTTTCGGCCACCGGGCAAGGGCGCATTGAACCAATCCCGTTCAGCCAGAACAAAACGGACATTCTCTTCTAATTCTGGATGAGGAAGGCAGAGCGGGTTGAAACGAACATAGGCCGAGGCCAGAGACGCAGAAGTTTCAAGAACACCTTCAATGCTCAGTTTGTCGATCGCGTTCCTGAAGGCCAAAGCCGCGCGATTGGATGATTCCGTCATCGTGTCGGCAAAGGTTATCAGAAGGCCGTCGTAACCAACTGTACGCACCAGAGGGAATGTATTGGCATGGGTCATGGAGGACATTCGGGAATGGTGGCCATTTTGTTGTGCGACCTGACCGCATCTCGGACAGAAGCGCAAGGCTTTGACTTAAAATGCGGGATGAAGGGTTGTTTGGCCAGAAAGCCAATTGACGTTGAAAAGGCCTCGGAGCCTGCATTTGTGACTGAAAATGAGTCGCTTTGGGTGATCCGAGTCGGGCGACTCTTGTATGGTTGGTTCCGAAGCTCACAATATCTGGTGTCCCCATGTGATGAGCTGGTAGGTAATCGATGGGTGATTGAGGAGACCTACGTTAAAATGATGCGGCGTCTGCTGGATTTTTGATATGTAAGTATCTGAAAAAAATTGATAAAATTGGGTAGTGCAAAAAAATCGCGCAGGATGTAATTTTCCACTTGCGGCTTTTGATTGTTATCCTTAGAACGCCCTTCACCGGCGCTGCTGAGGCGGTTGCTGGGACGCTGGAGACGGCGGAGACGG
>NZ_JBWVBD010000008.1:0-112038 GCF_057221075.1 Ruegeria sp. HKCCD6647-2
CAATCGTGCCGATGTTGACGTGCGGTTTTGTACGCTCAAACTTTTCCTTTGCCATTCCTCAGGCGCCCTTTTGCGATTTGGGGGACCCGTGGTCCCGTGGTTACATCTGCGCGCGCGAGATATTTGGTTCAAAGGGGAAAATCAAGCACATCCTGAGGGAAAAGCCGGTTATGACGCCGGATTTCGCGTGAGTTCGTCGGATTCCAGCGGCTGGATCAGGTCCGGGCGCCTGTCGAACCAGCCATTGTCCTTGTGTTCAGCTGCCAGCCATTCCTCGACACGGTCGGCGACTTTCAATGCCAGCCCGCTCATCTGCTCTTCTTTTGTTCGGGAATGGCCCGATCCCGCGACAGCGCTTTCGCTGGTCGTATCCTCCAGGACCTGAAACTGTTTGCCCTTGGCCAGGAACTCTTTCTTGTTCACGTCATAGACGTTCACCAGGACGATGGCGGTGCTTTTGGGGTTATAGATCACCGGGATTCCAGGAGGCGCGAGCATGTAGCCCTCCAGGCTGATACCGATGTCGTACTCCTGAGCGCCTTCGTAGCGGCCCAGGCGAATATCGACCGCGTTCTGGATCGCATTCTCCCACTCCTTGGAAGTTGCATCCCGCGACACCGGACCCTTTCTCGCTTTTTCAGCAAACGCATAGTTCACGCGCAGTTTGAATTCGCCAAGACTCTCCGGCTCTTCATAAACCTGCGTCTGTGTGCATGCGCCCATCAGGGCAAGTCCGGTGATCAGGGTCAGAATGCGCAACATGTGTCTCGTCTCGATAGGCCAGTTTTTTCGGATGTAGCGCACCGATACGGCCTGTGCAAAGCCGTATCGGCGGAAATTCACAGCCGTGGCAACCAGATCACGAAAACTTATAGTCGCGCGGGAAGCCATATGGTGGCTTTTTGCCTACTCCGGCACGCTTGGCCAGCCATTGGGTCAAGTCGGCCTCGTGGCGTGTCTTGTCACCACCCATCGACCATTTCAGGCCCTCTTCCCAAGCGAATGTGGTGATGTCCGACAAGCCACCGTCCAGCTCCAGGGTCCCCTGCCGTCCGCGCGCCATATTGTATTTCTGCAGGCGCACCCCTTTGCCGCGTGTCATTTCCGGCAGCTCGGAGATCGGAAAAACCAGGAATTTTCCGTTTTGAGAAACAACGGCCACATGATCGCCCTCTACAGGCTTGCAGATCATCGCCATCTCATCGGTCTTAACGTTCAGCACCTGCTTGCCGTTCCGGGTCTGCGCCAGAACCTCATCCTCAGGGACAATGAACCCATTGCCCGCGTCCGAGGCCACCAGCAGTTTGCGCCCCGCCTTGTGTATCAAAATGTCGACAATCTGTGCCTCGTTCGGCAGGTCGACCATCAGGCGCAGGGGCTCTCCCATGCCGCGCCCGCCCGGCAGGTTTGCGGCGCTGACCGTGTAGAATCGCCCGTTCGAGGCAAAGACAAGCAGGCGGTCGGTCGTCTCGGCGTGGAAGATGAAACGCGGGCCGTCGCCGTCCTTGAATTTCAGTTCGCGGGTCAGGTCAATATGGCCGGTCATGGCGCGAATCCAGCCCATCTGAGAGCAAACGACAGTGATCGGCTCCTTGTCAATCATCGCCTCAAGCGGCACTTCTTCGACGTTGCCTGCCTCGGCAAACTGGGTACGCCGCGCGCCACCTTCATAGTCTTTACCGAAGGTTTTCTTGGTCTCTTTTAATTGCTCGGCGATCTTCGCCCACTGCAAGGCGGGATCGGCCAGCAAGTCTTCGAGATTGGCCCGCTCAAGCATCAATTCATCTCGCTCGCGGACCAACTCCATCTCTTCCAGGCGACGCAGGCTGCGCAGACGCATGTTCAGGATCGCGTCGACCTGAACCTCGGACAGTTCGCCCTCACCCGGCTTGGGCGAGACATAGTCGGCCTCGCTGGTTGCGCGGATATGATCAATGCCCCAATCCTCGCGCATAAGCGCGGCCTTGGGATCGTCGTCGTAACGTATGATGTCGATCACGCGGTCGAGGTTCAGGAAGGCGACGATAAAGCCCTCCAACACTTCCAGCCGATGGTCGATCTTGGCCATGCGGTGACGCGAGCGACGCAGCAGCACCTCTTGCCGGTGATCGAGGAAAGCGCGCAGCACTTCCTTCATCGAGCAGACCTTGGGCGTCACCCCGTCGATCAGCACGTTCATGTTCAGGCTGAACCGCACCTCGAGATCCGAGTTGCGATAAAGCATGCCCATCAGCACCTCGGGGTCCACGTTCTTGGAACGCGGTTCGAGGATCAGTCGGATGTCATCAGCGGATTCGTCGCGCACATCGGCGAGGATCGGGATTTTCTTGGTCTGAATCAGTTCCGCGATCTTTTCGATCAGCTTGGATTTCTGAACCTGATACGGGATCTCGGTGACGATAATCTGCCACTGTCCACGACCCAGATCCTCGACCTCATACTTACAGCGCAGGCGGAACGAACCGCGCCCGGTGCGATAGGCCTGCGCGATGTTCTCGGGCGGCTCGACGATCACGCCGCCGGTCGGGAAATCCGGGCCGGGGACATAATTCAACAGAGTGTCGTCGCGCGCATCCGGCGTCTTGATCAGATGCAGACAGGCGTCGCACAGTTCCGAGATGTTATGCGGCGGGATATTCGTCGCCATGCCCACAGCGATACCGCTGGCGCCGTTGGCCAGCAGATTCGGGAACTGCGCAGGCAGCACGACCGGTTCGGTCAACGTGCCATCATAGTTGTCGCGAAAATCGACCGCGTCCTCGTTCAACCCCTCAAGCAACGCTTCGGCCACGATGGTCATCCGCGCCTCGGTGTATCGTGAGGCCGCCGGGTTATCACCGTCGATATTGCCAAAGTTTCCCTGCCCGTCGACCAGCGGGTAGCGGACGTTGAAGTCCTGCGCCAGACGCGCCATCGCATCATAGATCGCGGCGTCCCCGTGCGGGTGATAGTTACCCATCACGTCGCCCGAGATCTTCGCCGACTTACGGAACCCGCCTGTTGCGCTCAGACGCAGTTCGCGCATTGCATAGAGGATTCGCCGGTGAACCGGTTTCAACCCGTCGCGCGCGTCCGGAAGGGCACGGTGCATGATCGTGCTGAGCGCATAGGTCAAATAGCGTTCGCCGATTGCGCGGCGCAGCGGCTCGGCTACTTCGCCCCCGTTCTCGGGGGCCTCCATGTTGGGGTCGTCGATCGTATCGTTCATATATGATGTGATACGCCGCAAGTGCGCCTTGGTAAAGCAAGCAGCACATATTTTGCTGGGGACAAGTCGCGCTTTTTGCAACAGGGGGAGGCAAGTCCCGGATTTCCCCGGTTTTTCGACACATGGGCCGGATTATGGTATCCTCTACTCCATTGGAATGCTGCTGAATTTGTATGTTCGATTACCCGGGGGATGCGCCATGACGCGCCTTATTGTCGTTACTTTTGCCCTGCTCGGCTGGTGCTTTTACGTTATGAGCGGCGGACCGGATTTTGAGCCGCGCGGTATGCGTGCCGAGCAACCTGTACGCATGGCAACAGTGCAAAAAAAAACCCCGACGCGCGATGTAGAACCCCAGGCCACAGATCTGGTGACCAACGTCGCCGCACGAACGGCCCCAGTTCGAACACTGCCGGAACCGACTGTTACTGCTGCAGGCGGGGTTGTCGTTGAAGAACCACCAAGTCTCAATGGGTTCTCCCAGATTTCGGCATTTGACGATCAAGGCGAAAGCTTCACGCTGGCCTCACTGGAAGACGGAGTGGCGGGGTTGCGACAAGTCGCACCGACGGCGGATGATGAACCCGCGCAGACCGAGGTGATACCGGAAGAACCCAAACAAGACATTCGTGAAGTTTCGGGCACGCGCGTAAACGTGCGCGACGGGCCCGGCACAATCTACCCCATCATCGGCAAGGTCCAACTGGGCCAGAAGGTCGAAGTCCTTGGCGAATCGGGCACCGGCTGGTTGCGCTTGCGCGTGTTGAATGCGCAACAGGTGGGATGGATTTCCGAGTCTCTGGTCAGCAAATCCACAAACTGACAACCGCCGTCATTGCCCTGACCCAAAGCTCGCCATAGCTATGGCTGAGTTCAGGTACGGAAATGACATGCAGAAATCCATTCTCATTACAGGCTGTTCATCCGGGATCGGTCAGGACGCAGCGCATGGGATGCGTGCGCGGGGCTGGCGCGTTTTTGCCTCGTGCCGCCAACAAGGCGACTGCGACCGGTTGCGCGCGCAGGGCTTTGACAGCCCGCTGATCGATTACACCGACGCCGAAAGCATCGCGTCAGGTCTGGCCGAGGTTCTGGAGGCCACCGGTGGAACGCTGGACGCCCTTTTCAATAACGGCGCGCATGGACTGCCCGGAGCGGTGGAGGATGTTCCGACTGACGGCCTTCGCCATATCTTTGAAACCAACGTTTTTGGCTGGCACGAACTGACCCGGCAGGTCATTCCGGTCATGCGGGCACAAGGACACGGGCGTATTGTTCAGAATTCGTCGGTTCTGGGTCTGGTGGCCTTTCCCTGGCGCGGGGCCTACGTTGCCACCAAATACGCGGTCGAAGGTTTGACCGACACACTGCGGTTGGAACTATGCGGCACGGACATCAAGGTCATCCTGATCGAACCCGGCCCCATTAAGACAAAGCTCCGCGAAAACGCGATCCCGATTTTCGAGCGGTTCATTGATTGGGAAAACTCTGCGTTGCGACAGAAATACGAGTCATCGCTGCTGAAACGCCTCTACGAATCCTCTGGGCCCGACCGCTTCGAACTGCCAGCTTCGGCCGTGACTCTTAAACTGGCCCACGCGGTTGAATCAAAACGTCCCCGCGAACGCTATTACGTGACAACGCCGACTTATATTGCCGGCTATTTGCGCCGTATTCTGCCAACACGTGCGATCGATCGTATTCTCTCGGCTGTCTGAGGCAAAATAACTTGTTCGCTTTTTGGCCCGACGGGTCTAGATGAGTGCGACAGAAACAACAACGCGGACGGTGTAATCGTGGACCTACTGATGGTCGTACTGCTTCTGGCCATGGCGGCGGTCGTCGTCGTTCTGGCCCTTGGCATCGCCAATTTCGGCAAGGGCGGCATGGCCGCTGCCAAGAAAAGCAACAAGATGATGCGCTTGCGTATCCTGTTTCAATTCATTGCCGTGGTGCTGATCGTGCTCTACGTCTATTTGCGCGGACAGGGAGTTCAGTAGATGGTCGTTCTCAACAAGATTTACACACGCACCGGCGACGACGGCAAAACCGCCCTCGGCAACGGTGAACGAGTGGCCAAGTACTCGGGTCGCGTGACCGCATACGGCACCGTGGACGAGTTGAACGCCTTTGTCGGCGTCGCCCGCACCGAGGCCGAGGGCGATATCGACGCGGCCTTGGCGCGCATTCAGAATGACTTGTTCGATCTCGGCGCGGATTTCTGCCGCCCTGACATGGAAAAGGATGCCGAGGCTGACTACCCGCCCTTACGCATCGTTTCAGCCCAGATTGATCGGCTAGAGGCGGAAATCGACGCCATGAACGAATCGCTGGAGCCTCTGCGCAGTTTCATCCTGCCCGGCGGAACACGATTGGCCGCACATCTGCATGTATGCCGCACGGTGTCGCGCCGCGCGGAACGACTGGCCGTCGAGTTGACCAATATGGAACCGGTGAACGAAGTTGCTGTGAAATACCTCAACCGTCTCAGCGACTGGTTCTTTGTTGCCGCGCGTTGCGCCAATAACGGCGGGCGCGATGACGTGTTGTGGATCCCTGGCGCCAACCGCTGATCCTGCCCTATCCGGCGGTCCCCGAGACAGAAAATGACAAAACGCGACGTCCCGGAGCCATGACGTGACGATTTTGCCCTGTTGCGAGTCGCAATGACCCGCTATCAAACGCGGCGAGAGCATTGGTGGAGTCGCATCGCGGCTTGCCGTTTTTGTAAGGAGCATACGCAAAAATGAAGGTACTTGTGCCTGTCAAGCGCGTGATCGACTACAACGTGAAGGTTCGCGTGAAGGCGGACGGGAGCGGTGTTGATCTCGCCAATGTCAAAATGTCGATGAACCCCTTCGACGAAATCGCCGTGGAAGAAGCAATCCGCCTGAAAGAAGCGGGCAAGGCTGACGAAGTCGTTGCCGTTTCGATCGGCGTGAAGCAGGCGCAGGAAACCCTGCGCACCGCACTGGCCATGGGCGCCGACCGCGCCATTCTGGTTGTCGCTGCCGATGACGTCCATCAGGACATCGAGCCGCTGGCCGTTGCCAAGATCCTGGCCAAAGTGGTCGAGGAAGAACAGCCCGGTATCGTTTTGGCGGGCAAGCAGGCGATCGACAATGACATGAACGCCACCGGCCAGATGTTGTCGGCCCTGCTGGGCTGGTCGCAAGGCACCTTCGCGTCCGAGCTGGACATCGAAGGCGACAGCGCCAAGATCACCCGCGAGGTGGATGGCGGTCTGCAGACCATCAGCGTCAAGATGCCGACCATCGTGACCGTCGACCTGCGCCTGAACGAGCCGCGCTATGCGTCGCTGCCCAACATCATGAAGGCGAAGAAAAAGCCGCTGGATGAGAAAACTGCCGCCGATTACGGCGTCGACGTCACACCGCGCCTCGAGGTCGTCAAGACCGAAGAGCCGCCGGCGCGCGCCGCAGGCATCATTGTGGGCTCGGTCGACGAGCTGGTCGAGAAACTCAAAGAAGCGGGGGCTGTGTAATGGCTGTACTTCTGCTTGCTGAAGTCAACAATGGTGAGCTGTCTGTGGACGCCACCGCCAAGGCTGTCTCTGCCGTCAAATCGCTGGGCGACATCACCGTTCTGGCCGCAGGCGGTTCTGCTGCTGCAGCCGGTGAGGCCGCAGCAAAGATCGACGGTGTGTCCAAGGTTCTGGTAGCCGAAGACGCATCGCTGGGCCACCGTCTGGCGGAATCCACTGCCGCGCTGATCGTGGGTCTGGCCGACGGTTACGAGCACATCGTTGCACCCGCCACCACCGACGCCAAGAACGTGATGCCACGTGTCGCAGCTCTACTGGACGTAATGGTTGTTTCGGATGCCTCCGGTGTCGTTGACGGCTCGACGTTCGAGCGTCCGATCTATGCGGGCAACGCGATCCAGACCGTGAAATCGAACGACGCCAAGAAAGTCGTCACCATCCGGACCGCCAGCTTTGACGCTGCGGGCGAAGGCGGCTCGGCCCCGGTCGAGACCATCTCGGTCGGCGACAACCCGGGCCTGTCCGAGTGGGTCGAGGACAAGGTGGCCGAGAGCGACCGCCCCGAACTGACATCGGCCGGCGCAGTTGTCTCGGGCGGCCGTGGCGTAGGCTCGGAAGAGGACTTCAAACTGATCGAAGGCCTGGCGGACAAGCTGGGTGCGGCTGTTGGCGCGTCGCGTGCCGCAGTCGACTCGGGTTACGCTCCGAACGACTGGCAGGTGGGTCAGACCGGAAAGGTTGTTGCCCCGGATCTGTACGTCGCCGTCGGCATCTCAGGTGCGATCCAGCACCTGGCAGGTATGAAGGACTCCAAGGTCATCGTTGCGATCAACAAGGACGAAGAAGCCCCGATCTTCCAGGTTGCGGACTTCGGTCTGGTCGCCGACCTGTTCGACGCCGTGCCGGAACTCACCGAAAAACTCGGCTGACAATACAAGGATTCAAAGAAATCCTGACAAGGCCCGCCCAGCAGCGGGCCTTTTTCATATCAAATCCCGAATTGTGCCTGTCAAAGCCCCGGCAATCCTGCGATGCGTAGCGGGCCCAATCATGCACTCCGCCATCGGCTGCTGCAGAGTACCGAACAGCATATCCTCCAGTTCGTCCGACGCCCCGGACACGTTAACCTGAAGCGCGACCGATTGCGTACATAACGCCGCAACAGATTGAAACATCGACGCATCAACCGTGACTGGATTGTCAGTCGGTTTGCCGATGAAGCAATCCGCATGTCCGGCGGTTACCTCAAGCCAAAGCAGAATAACGGGCGACGAGACTTTCCCTAGAAACGACGTAAGCTTGGTTCGCCAGCTTTGCCGAAGTTCATCTGCAACCAGGTCGAAGCGAGCGTCCGAGTGGCTATTCAATCGATTTACAAGATGCCGCACAAAATGAACGTCGGTAAAATCCATCTCGGGATAAAGTTCAACCAGGTCTCGCGCGGGCTTCAGGAAACGATCATTTCGCCGCGGATGCACCCGATAGTACCGGTTCGATTGCCCCAAAACACCGGGAACCTGAAGCACGCAAAGCTCGGCCGCGTTTGCAAGTTCAAGCAAGCCCGCATCCCGGCAAAGGGCTTCGGCTCCGCAAAACAAACTGCCGAAGTTGATGCAACGCATGTCGAGTTGACGCTCGAGAATGGCGGGGAAAGGCTGCTCCACAAACCGGCCGAACGTCTCATCTCCGCCGATACAGGCTATGTAGGGACGCTCGATCGAGCGTTGCGGTGCCCGAAACGCCAAATGCGAGGCGCCATAATGACAAGCGGATTCTGCGGGACCACCCGCACCGATTGGTTGGTAGCTCATATCAATCACCCAGTTTTCATCACCCGGTTGCCATCTTGCAGCCTTATGTCTTGCAGATTCCTTAATGCGCGCATTTGAAGCGAATTTCACGGTCCCGATCCCCTTGCCGCCGGGCCGGAACTGCCGATAATGTCGCCGTATTCTGCGAACAGGGGCACCAGGACATGGACGTAAAAACAGTCGGAGTGATCGGCGCTGGCCAGATGGGCAACGGTATCGCTCATGTCCTGGCATTGGCGGAATACGACGTACTGCTGAACGACATCAGCCAGGAGGCGCTGGACAGCGCCTTGGCGACAATCGAAGCGAACCTGGCGCGCCAGGCATCGCGCGGCAAGATTACCGACAGTGATGTACAATCGGCACTGGGGCGCATTACCACTACGCTGAATCTGTCGGATCTGGGGAAGACCGATCTGGTGATCGAAGCCGCAACCGAGCGGGAAACCGTCAAGCAGGCGATTTTTGAAGACCTGCAGCCGCATCTGCTGCCGCACACGATCTTGACCTCGAACACGTCTTCGATCTCGATTACCCGCCTCGCCAGCCGGACGGACCGGCCCGAGCGGTTCATGGGATTTCACTTCATGAACCCTGTGCCGGTGATGCAGCTGGTGGAATTGATTCGCGGTATCGCCACAGATGAGGCGACGTTTAATGCCTGCAAGGCCGTAGTGGACAAGCTGGGCAAAACCGCAGCAAGTGCCGAAGATTTTCCAGCCTTCATCGTAAATCGTATCCTGATGCCGATGATAAACGAGGCCGTCTATACGCTCTACGAAGGTGTTGGCAGCGTTCAGTCCATCGACCAATCAATGAAGCTGGGGGCAAACCATCCTATGGGGCCGCTGGAGCTGGCGGATTTCATTGGACTGGACACCTGCCTGGCGATCATGAACGTGCTGCATGACGGGTTGGCAGACACCAAGTATCGCCCCTGCCCATTGCTGACGAAATATGTAGAGGCCGGGTGGCTGGGTCGCAAGACGCAGCGCGGGTTCTATGACTATCGTGGCGAAGTGCCGGTTCCGACACGTTAATAAGGGGCCAGCCCCCTCGCCCGGATTTCATCCGGGCTCACCCCCGGGATGTTTTTGGCCAGATGAAGAAGCGGATCAGTTTTTGGTCGATTGGCCCAGTGACAGGGTGTGCTGTCTGAGCCAGGCCATGAATCCCCGTGGATCGCGTTCCAGCAAGGCCATATCCTCGTCCGAAACCGGATCGCCGATGACCGGGGATTGCGGCTTGTTGCAAGACCGGACGATTTCGTGCAGCAGCAGTCCCTGACGCAGGATCGGCGACAGGCGGTTGGCAATCTGGTACCAGCGCGAGTTGCAGCCAGGGAAAAAGATCGGAACGACGCGCGCGCCGGAGCGGCGGATCATCTTGGCGGTGAACACATTCCACTCACGCTCGATTGCCGGGCCGAACCAGTTGTCGGACGACATGACAACACCGGACGGGAACAGGGCGACGACGCCGCCGTTCTTGAGATGGTCCATCGCCTTGCCCCGCATTTCCAGCATCTTGGATTGGGCTTCGGGGTCGTGCGGAAAGGGAACGGGAATCATGAATGACGTCGCCGCCTCGTCGAGGCCGGTCAGGACCGAGCGGGTCAGAATGCGATAATCACTTCGAACGCGGCCGATCAGTTCCGCAAGGATCATTCCGTCGACCATGCCATGCGGGTGATTGGCGACAACCACGACCGGTCCTTCGCTGGGAATACGGGCGATCTGCTCCGCCGGGGTTGTCAGGTCGATCCCCATTGTCTTGAGCGCACCGCCCCAGAACTTCTGACCACGGTAATGCTCGTTCTGCTTCTCGAACTTGTTGACCATGCGCAGGATGGTCAGCTTGCCGGTACACCATTCGATGGCGCGAATGGCTGTTGCAGTCCAGGCGTCGTCAAACGAGTTTGCGTAAGTCAGGGTTTTGCGATCGTAGATTTCGCCTTGATCAGGGCTTTGATCCACGACCGGGCCTGTCTTGGTATCGTGCGTGGTTTCCGCCAATTCCTGGTCTTCCCGTCCAATTTTCCGCGGCAGATCTGCGGTCAGAACCCTTCGCCGAACTTGTCGTTCACCAGAGTTTCCAAAGCTTCTGCCAACGCCTCAGCATCCGGGCCGGACGTCTCGACGTCAATAGTGGTTCCGCGCGACGCTGCCAACATCAAAAGACCCATGATACTGTCGCCCGAGGCAGAAAGTCCGTCTCTGGACACCTCTGCCCTTGCGTCAAAGCCTTCGACCACTTCGACCAGCTTGGCTGAGGCGCGGGCGTGAAGTCCTTTTTCATTAATGATTTTCAAGCTTCGGTTGGCCATTTCAATTAACCCGGTCTTAGTCCAGCGTCACGTTTTGTGCATTGATGTATTTGCGGCCAGATTCCAGGGCCAGACGCACGGCTTCCGCCACCGGCAAGTGGCGACTTTTAGCCAATTTTATCAACATGGGCAGGTTCGCCCCGTAAAGGATTCGCCGATCCTGCGGCGCGCAGGCCCGCAAACTGAGGTTGGATGGGCTGCCGCCATAAAGGTCGGTCACCACCACGACACCGTCGCCAACGTCGACCTCGTCAGCGGCGCTGCAGATCTCTTCCTGTTTTTCCTCACGATTGTGATCGGCCTCGATCGGAACGGCTACCAACCCGGGTTGCATGCCAACCACGTGCTGGGTCGCGGCCAGATACTCCTGCGCCAGTCCGCCATGAGCTACAATTACGATCCCGATCAACCCGGCCTCACATTCAACGATCGACGTTCCATTTCGCGGTGCCTAATTGACACCTGCTGCCCCTGTTCTGCAAGAGCCTTTGCAACCGCTTCCGCCATTGCAACTGACCTGTGCTGCCCGCCAGTGCAACCGAAAGCCACGGACAGGTGTGCCTTGCCTTCCGCCCGAAAGGCCGGCAGCAGCTGGATCAGCAGGTCAACGACCCTGTCAAAGAACGCTGCATAGTTCGTATCGGACTGAACATAGGCCGCCACATCCGGATTTCGACCATCCTCTGCCCGCAACTCCGGACGCCAGTAGGGATTGGCCAAAAACCGGCAGTCAAAAACCATGTCCAACCCACGTGGTAAGCCCCGCTTGTAGGAAAAAGACTCGATGGATACGGCCAGATGACGCCCGCCTCGGGGGGCAAACCAATGCTCGACCTCTTCGCGCAATTGGTGAATGTTCAGGGAACTCGTGTCGATCAGTGTATCCGCAATTTCGCGGATCGGCTGCAGCAGTTCTTTTTCCTGCCGAACGCCCGTTTCCGGACTGGCATTTGCGGCGACCGGGTGGCGCCTTCGGGTTTCGGAAAACCGCCGCAGCAATACCTCGTCGCTACAGTCCAAGTAGAGCGTGGTCAGATCGACATTCTCCATCCGCCCCAGCCGTGCAGCCAGTTCGATAAATCCGATGGTCGAAAAGTCCCGGTTGCGCGCGTCAATCCCCAACGCCATGGGCCGGGCATCGTCAGAGCCGTCGAGCAATCGGGACAAAAGACCCATGGGCAAATTGTCGATTGCTTCAAAACCAAGGTCTTCCAGGACATGGATCGCTGTCGAGCGTCCCGCACCGGATGGTCCCGTTACCAAAACGATGCGACGTTGCGATGTCATGTGTTCGGCCATTGCGGGTCCACACGCCCCATTTTCACAAGTTGAACCAACGCTGCAGCCAAATTGGGCGTGTCTGCAGCACGAAGCAAGGGAACAGTTTGGCTCAGGAGGTGAACATGGGTCGGCTCGGGCAGACGGCGGGGTTCCGCTTGCCCCAGATCGACGACGTAAGACAAGGGAACCGGCCCCGCCGGGTCCGCGCGCAATAGCCCGATACCGCGCGCCTCGATCAGGCCGCGGATCGGCTGTTTTGCGTCTGCCATGACCTTGCCCGCCTGCATACTCAGATCGACCCGGTCATCGCCAACCAACTGCGCCCCGAGCGCCATAAGTTGCAGCGCCAAGCCGGACTTGCCCGAGCCGGACGGCCCCACGATCAACACACCATTCCCATGAACGGACACGCAGGTCGCGTGAATACAGGCCCTATCCTGACCGGTGGTTTCTGTCAGGGATTGCGCATCCATGAGCCTACACGGGAAGTCCTACGACAAACCGCGCGCCCAGCGGATCTGACGTGATGTCCGCTTCGGTCGGGCGGATGTTCTCGGCCCAGATCACACCGCCATGTGCCTCGACAATCTGTTTGGAGATAGCCAGGCCCAGGCCCGAGTTATTGCCGAAATGCTCCTCGGGCCGTTCTGAATAGAACCGCTTGAACACTTTGGTCAGCGCCTGATCTGGAATGCCGGGTCCGGTATCTTCGACCACGATCAAGACCCTTTTGTCACGCTGGCGCACCCAGACGCGAATTGCATCGTTTTCCTGGCAGAATGAGATTGCGTTGGTAATCAGGTTTACAAAGACCTGCGCCAGCCGCGCCTCGAGCCCGTTGATCACGATGGGATCGGATGGCAGGTCGGTGATATATTCGATACCTTTCGAGCGTGCATCCTCGCCCAGGAACTGACCGATATTGTCGAGGAGTTTCAGCAGGTCAAACGGCTGCTCCTCTTCCTTGACAAGTTCCGCGTCCAGACGGGAAGCGTTCGAAATATCGCTGACAAGCCGATCCAGCCGGCGCACATCGTGCTCGATGACACCCAGCAGTTTTTCGCGCTGATCATCACGTTTGACCATGCGCAATGTGCCAACTGCGGACTGCAGACTGGCCAACGGGTTCTTGATTTCATGGGCCACATCGGCAGCGAACTGTTCGTTCGCATCGATCCGGTTATAGAGTGCAGTCACCATCCCGCGCAGAGCCCGGCTGAGGCGACCGATTTCATCCGGACGAGCACTAAGATCCGGGATACGAATGCGACCCGGATTGACGCTCGAACCACGATCCTTGCCGATCTCGGCTGCCGAGGCCAGATCTGCGAGCGGGTTGGCAATGGTAGATGCCAGAACCAGACTGAGTCCGATAGAAACAAGCAGCGCCACGATAAACATCTGCAGGATCCGCTCCTGCTCCTGCCGGGCCAGGGCATCGATCTCTCCGGCGGGTCCCGCCATCGCGACGGCACCGACGGGTGCGCCTTCCAGCAAGATCGGTGCGACGGCCACGATAACGGTATCGCCTGCGTCATCCAGCACTGTCTGAACCTGCACGTCCCCCGCAAGCGTTTTGGGGATAATCTCCTGTACGCGCTGTGCCAGTGTCGGAGCCTCGCCTTCCGGCGCACGGCTAAAGATTGTATGCACGCCCATCCAGACTGCATTCAGCGCATCGCTGATCAATGTGCTTCCGGTCGCCGCGTTACGATCCGTGCGAAGCAGGACAGGCAGTTCGGACGCGGGCGTCGCCCCTCGTGTCCAGCCAATCAGAGTACCGGTGCCATCATAGACAAACACCTCGCCACCTTCCGGCAAGCTGAGCCCTGAAAGCGTGTCACGTACATCCAGTGCGACAGCCTCGCCGCTACCTGAAACCAACGGCTGACGCAGCTGGGTTTCAAAAACGTTGCTGACCAGTTTTGCATCGCCGATCAGATTGCGTGCCGTCTGCTGCACCCTTTGTTCGCGGGAATTATCCAGATAAAGCAGCCCGGCCACCAGAATGACCAAGGCGATCAGATTGAACGTGATGATCCTGCGGGCCAGTGGCGATCTGCGCAGGGAGAACAGATTGCGCCTTGACCGCTTTGCATTCAGTTCCGCAGAGTCAGGATCCTGGGGAATGACCCAGTCATCCCCAAGTACGACGTCACCGTCGCGAAATTCGCTGGATTGTTCGGTATCGCGCACGAGACCCTACCACCCCTTAAAAACGGTCGCGTCTACTCTTCGTTATACCGATATCCGATACCGTACAAAGTCTCGATTGCCGAAAATTCCGGATCTGCGGCACGCATTTTCTTGCGCAGGCGCTTGATGTGGCTGTCAATCGTCCGGTCATCCACATAGACCTGATCGTCGTAGGCCACGTCCATCAGCTGATCCCGGCTTTTGACGAAACCCGGACGTTGTGCCAGCGCCTGCAGTAGCAGGAATTCAGTCACCGTCAGCGATACATCAGCACCTTTCCAGCTCACCGCGTGTCGCAGGGGATCCATCCGCAGCTCGCCGCGTTCCATCACCTTTGCGTCACCTGTGTTGGTATTCGCCACATCGCCTTCGGTGGCCTCCTGCCGCCGCAACAGGGCGCGGATCCGTTCGACCAGCAAGCGTTGTGAGAAAGGCTTTTTGACATAGTCATCTGCGCCCATGCGCAGCCCCAGGACTTCGTCAATCTCATCGTCCTTGGACGTCAGAAAAATGACCGGCATCTGGGTTTTCTGCCGCAGGCGCTGCAGCAGATCCATGCCATCCATGCGCGGCATCTTGATATCCAGCACGGCCATGTCCGGCAGCTTCTTGTTGAACGCGTCCAGCGCGGCCTGCCCGTCGTTATAGGTTTCGACCTCAAACCCTTCGGCTTCGAGTGTCATGGACACGGACGTCAGAATGTTTCTGTCGTCGTCCACCAGTGCAATCTTTGACATCGGGTTCACCCCTATTCCTGCTCACTCGCGCAATAATACGCTTTTTTGTAAGGCATTGTTGGCGGTTTTAAGACGCCGAATCAATCCGTAACTGCGAATCGTGCCTTTGTTGGGGCAGGTATGCGGCAAATTTGCCTTGATACCCCCAAGAATCTGCCGGGTTTTCCGGCAGGAAAAACTTGGTGGCGCTAAACCTTAGCTTGGTTGCGCTAACTGCGCCAAACCGTCCTGTTCATGCCCCAAACGACCGTGATAAGAGGCCCTGTCCGCCGGATATTCCGGCATGAATGCCCCAAGAGCGCACCCGGCCCCAACTGCCGCCGCGCCGCCACAGGAGAAGACACACATGACATCTGGACGGGTTAACCCGCAATTCCGCCTCGAGGATCAGGGCATCGAGGGTCTGGGACATGTCTATTACAACTTCATGGAACCGGCGCTGATCGAAGAAGCGCTGAAGCGCGGCGAAGGTACGCTCGGCAATGGTGGTGCCTTTCTGGTGACCACCGGCAAGTTCACCGGTCGTTCACCCAAGGACAAGCACGTCGTCAAGACAGATAGCGTTGCCGACAGCATTTGGTGGGAAAACAATGCAGAGATGAGCCCCGAAGGGTTCGATGCGCTTTATGAAGACATGCTGGCCCATATGAAGGGTCGCGACTATTTCGTGCAGGATCTCGTTGGCGGAGCCGATCCAGCTTATGCGATCAATGTGCGCATGGTCACCGAAATGGCCTGGCACAACCTCTTCATCCGCCACCTGCTGCGCCGCCCGGATCGTGAGGATCTGGACGAGTTCGTGGCCGATTTCACCGTCATCAACTGCCCGAGCTTTAAGGCAGATCCAGCCAAGCACAACTGTCGCAGCGAAACCGTGATCGCGCTGAACTTCGACCGCAAACTGATCCTGATCGGTGGCACAGAGTATGCGGGTGAGAACAAGAAGTCCGTTTTCACCCTGCTGAACTACATGCTGCCTGAAAAAGGCGTGATGCCGATGCACTGCTCGGCCAACCACGCCGTTGGCAACCCGGTCGATACCGCCGTATTCTTCGGACTGTCGGGCACCGGTAAAACCACGTTGTCGGCTGATCCGTCACGTGTGTTGATCGGCGATGACGAACACGGCTGGTCGGACCGCGGCACATTCAACTTCGAAGGCGGCTGCTATGCCAAGACCATCAACCTGAACGCCGAGGCCGAACCCGAGATTTATGCGACAACCTCGAAATTCGGAACGGTTATCGAGAACATGGTCTTCGATCCCGAAACCAAGGAACTGGATTTCGACGACGACTCGCTGACCGCGAACATGCGGTGCGCCTATCCGCTGGAATACATCTCGAACGCGTCCAAGACCGCGCTTGGGGGCCATCCAAAGAACATCATCATGCTGACATGCGATGCGTTTGGCGTTCTGCCTCCGATCGCTCGGCTGACGCCTGCGCAAGCGATGTACCATTTCCTGTCGGGTTTCACGTCCAAGGTTGCGGGCACCGAGCGCGGCGTGACCGAGCCACAGCCCACATTCTCAACCTGCTTCGGTGCACCTTTCATGCCGCGTCGCCCCGAAGCGTATGGCAACCTGCTGCGGGACAAGATCGCCCAGCACGGCGCGACATGCTGGCTGGTTAACACCGGCTGGACCGGTGGTGCATATGGTGTCGGAAGCCGGATGCCGATCAAGGCCACCCGTGCCCTTCTGACCGCTGCGCTGGATGGCTCGCTGGCCGATGCCGAATACCGAAAGGATGCCAATTTCGGTTTTGACGTTCCGGTTGCCGTGCCCGGTGTTCCCGAAGTTCTGCTGGACCCGCGTCGCACATGGGACGATCAGGCAGCCTTTGACAAGCAGGCCGAGAAGCTGGTTCAGATGTTCGCCGAGAATTTTGAGCAATACGTGCCGTTTATCGACGAAGACATCAAAGCTGTCGCGATCGGGTAAGAGGCAAAGAGGGGCCACAGCGCCCCTTTTCGAGCCGCCGAGAACATCCACGCAGTCACATTGTCGAGTGTGTCGTTATAATTAAATTGCGCGACCAGCAGACATGGGGTATCAAACTTAGTCATTACGATGATCCTGTTCGGTTTTTTTGGTCGGACCGGGTCTGTCAGGTACCTTTGGGCAGCTCCTGCGAATACACTCACACCCGCGTTGTGAGTTGCCCGATCACATGGTGAAAGAGTCCAATTGGGGGTGGGCGCCAGGCTGAGGTTGAATAGAACAGTGTCCTGTTCAAAACATCTTTGCTCGGCGCTGGAAGCAACAGGTAAATCATGACCGAAATCTCGAAACTCACTGAACTGCGCAAACTGATGCAGAGCATGGAACGCACATTGGGGCTGGAGGAGTTGTCCCCGGTCGAGCGTGACATCTACTACGCGGCCGAGGAACTGTCGAAAGCCAATCAGGAAGTGCGTACATTCGGCCTGATCGAACACACGCTGGTTCAAAGCGTTTCCCGCCCGACTTTTTTCCGGGCCCTGAAATCGTTGGTTCAAAAGGGGTATTTGTCACAAAGCGGCAGTTCTAACCGGGGTCGGTACATCGTCCATGCCCCCAGGTGACATTTCTTTACGGCAAGTAAACGGCTGACGTCAGTGCGCGGGTGGATTTCGGACACGTTCTTCGCTTCGTTGGCCTATGTGGCGGCGTCGATTCTGACCTTCGAGGTCCTGATGCCACTGCAGAACATGTTCTTCCCGGAATATCCCAGCCATGCCAGCCTGCTGTTTCTGCCGCATGGTGTACGGGTTCTGTCGGCCTGGTTGTTGGGCTGGCGCGCAATTTTTGCGTTGTTGCCGGGCGTTTTCATTGTGTTCGCGATGGTCGGAGGCTGGGATGTGTTCCTGCCCAGCCGCTTGCTGGCCATAGCAATTGCCGTCACGACCGTGCCTGCGGTCTTCTATGCCTGCAAATGGCTGGGATGGGATCTGTTTCCCAAACCTGACCGTCGCCCTTGCTGGGCATGCGTTATGGGTATCGGTGTGATCACGTCCATTCTGGTGGCCGTATTGACCAATCTGGCATTCGGCAGCGCCACGGTGGAATATTTCGCCTACCTGATCGGTGACATTTCCGGCCTGTTCTTCTTGATGCTGGGGCTATATTTCAGTTTTCGTCTTGCCGATCGACGCGCCTGACTGGTCAGCCCATTATCCCACGCCGCAATAGGTTCAGCCCGGCAATCAGCAATACAAGCAGTGTCAGCTTTCGAAACTGCGCCTGATCAATCCGGTTCTGCAAAGACAGACCGCCCCACATTCCCACCAAGGCAGGCAGGATCAACAGCGCCGAAAACGTGGCTGTCTCGGATCGCAAGATACCGGAACCAATATGTGCGGCGACCAAAGCCACCGCGCCCAGGCCATAAATGACACCCTGCACGCGCATCTGATCTTTCTTGGCCGTGTTCAACGCCGTCAGATAAGCCACAGTCGGCGGCCCCCAGACGCCGGAGACTCCGCCAACAAATCCGGCGATCGCGCCCGCGGCAGCCTCAACCCGAGCGGAAGGGCGCTGCAATACAAGCTTCAGTCCCAGCAACTGCACCAATGCAAAGAAGGACACCGGTATGCCGATCATCATCATGAAGACCTGAGGCGACAGCAAGCGGACCATCTGAGCGCTGACCAGCAGAAAGACCAGCCCGACAGTCAGGAAAACCCCGAACTGACGGATCGATTTCAGCGCGGCTGCAGCGCCTTCGCGCAGGGCCTGTATTCCGTTGGTGACCAATGTAGGCAGAATAAGACCGGCCAAAGCCAGATCCGGCGGCAACATGATGCTGAGCCCCGAGACCAGCACCATTGGCATGGCAAATCCCACCATGCCTTTGACCCACCCGGCCAGAAACGCCACAGCCAGAGCCAGATACAGATCATGAGGTGACATCATTGCGAACGGCGCCATCCCTCTTCTTAACATCCTGAAATTTCTCTGCACTGCAAAAACGATTGAGTAATTTTTGAACTTTTTTGCACCATTATTCGTATTTTTGTTGCGCTGCACGTGCAGCATGATATGACCAGACGACCCAAAGAAGGACGTGATTCATGGCCCATGACGGACAGGACGTGACCAACATGACCGCACAAGCAGTTTTATCTGACCTCCTGACTTTGACAGGCGCAGCCTTGCCCGCGGTCAACTCTGTTTTCGAACAAGCACGCGAGTCGGTGCGGGCAATGGTGACGGACGGCGACCGGATCTCGGGTGCCCTGATCGAGGCGAACCAGACCGCTGCGCACGGGCTGGCATGGCTGGCTACGTATAACCAGTCTCTGCAACAGATGCAGCGCTGGGCTGAGGCATTGGATGCCGACAGTAAATTCGGTGAGATGGAACAGCTGCTGCATCAGATCGCCTTTGGAGAGTACCTGCATCAGGTTGCCGGCGGTATTCCGATGAATCAGGGTGAGGTTGTCCGGCTGCAGGATCTGGGTCTGGGCTGGGATGCTCTGTCCGGTTTCCAATGCGCCGAAGTGCAGACCCTCATGACGCAGGCCAACTCTCAGGCCGCAAGAACCCGACTGGTCGAGTTGATGCAGGATCAGGCAGGCGCCACGATGTTCGGCGCATCGGGGCTGGATGAAGAACTTGAAATGATCCGTGACCAGTTCCGGCGCTATGCACAGGACAAGGTCGAGCCCAACGCGCATGAATGGCACCTGAAGGATGAGCTGATCCCGATTGAGATCATCGAAGAACTGGCCGAGATGGGCGTCTTCGGACTGACGATTCCTGAAGAGTTCGGCGGCTTCGGCCTGTCCAAAGCCTCGATGTGCGTCGTGTCCGAGGAACTGTCGCGTGGCTATATCGGTGTCGGCTCGCTGGGCACCCGATCCGAGATCGCGGCCGAGTTGATCATTGCGGGCGGCACCGACGCGCAAAAGGCACAATGGTTGCCCAAAATCGCGAGTGCGGAAATCCTGCCCACGGCGGTGTTTACCGAACCTAACACTGGCTCCGACCTTGGCAGCCTGCGCACCCGCGCGGTCAAGGACGAGAACGGCGACTACAAGATCACCGGCAACAAGACGTGGATCACCCATGCCGCCCGCACCCATGTGATGACCCTGCTGGCGCGGACGAACCCCGACACTACCGATCACCGTGGCCTGTCCATGTTCCTGGCCGAAAAGACACCGGGTACAGATGAAGACCCCTTCCCCACCCCTGGCATGACCGGCGGCGAGATCGAGGTTCTGGGCTATCGCGGCATGAAGGAATATGAACTGGGCTTTGATGGCTTCCACGTCAAAGGCGAAAACCTTCTCGGCGGCGAAGAAGGCAAAGGTTTTAAACAACTAATGGAAACCTTCGAATCCGCCCGCATCCAGACTGCGGCCCGCGCGATCGGGGTGGCGCAAAGCGCGCTGGATATCGCCATGCAATACGCACAGGACCGCAAGCAATTCGGCAAGTCGCTGATAAACTTCCCGCGCGTATCCGGCAAGCTGGCGATGATGGCGGTTGAGATCATGATTGCGCGCCAGTTGACCTATTTCTCGGCCTGGGAAAAAGACCACGGCCAGCGCTGCGACCTTGAGGCAGGGATGGCCAAGCTGCTGGGGGCCCGTGTGGCCTGGGCTGCTGCGGATAATGGCCTTCAAATCCATGGCGGCAACGGTTTTGCACTGGAATACAAGATCAGCCGTGTCCTGTGCGACGCGCGCATTCTGAACATTTTCGAAGGGGCTGCCGAAATCCAGGCACAGGTTATCGCACGACGTCTGCTTGGGTGACCGTTTCGGCAACTCCGTTTCCCCAACTGACCCGGCCCTTGCGCCGGGTCTTTTTCTTGCGTTGGCGGAAATGCACGAGAACTTGGCTGCACGCACAAGGGTCGGTCGTGATCCGCTGACGCGGAAACTTCCCCTTTGATCCGAGGCAGAACAGGGGTAGAGCACGCCGGGAACAAATCAGTATCCGAGCAGTTGGCAGCTAAGATGACCAGACGATTTCTAGCACTTTGGGCGATGCTTGCAGCCCTTGCCTTAGGCGGCTGCGCAACAACCTACCCCACCGCCAGCCAGAGTGACATCGATGCGCTGGCACAGGCCATCCAAAACCTGGACCCCGGGGTCGATCCCGCCGAGGCGCGGCAAGCCGCAAATATCTCCTATGCCTACTCGCAACGCTTGGCACGAGAATGGGAAGTCACCGATCCTGCCATCATCCACAATGCCAAAGTCGCCAACGGGTTTCGCGAGCGTGGTCTGTGCAACGACTGGGCGGAAGCGATGACAAAACGCCTGCGGCAAGAGGATTTCCGCACGTTGGACCTGCATTGGGCCACCTCTCCGCCAACACAGTTTCGCATCATCCACCACTCGGCCCTCATCAGTGCCAAGGGGGACTCGATGTACGATGGTATCATCCTCGACCCCTGGCGAAACAGCGGCGCGCTGCATTGGGCGGCGACGCGCGAGGACACGAGGTACAATTGGCGGCCGCGGCTGGAAGTGCGCGAGGAACTACTGAACGGAACGCTATCGTTTTGACACCGGTTCCTTCCACATACGCGATGGGCTAAGACCTTGTCATGACTCGGCTGATCCTGACCTTGCCCCTGCTGGCATTTTTCCAGTGTGACAAAGACGAGACTGTCGCGGCCTACGGCGCGGCGGATCAGACCTGGGTCCTGCGGGAAATCGACGGACAACCCTATCAGGCCAGCGCCCTTCTGCGATTTCCCGAAGAAGGCCGTATCGAGGGTAACGCCCCTTGCAACAGCTACAACGGCACTCTGAACGCGCCCTATCCGTGGTTCGAGATTTTGGATCTTTCGGCGACCCGTGCAGCCTGTGCCGGCCTCGAAGCAGAAGGTGTTTATTTCGCGGCGTTGCTGACGATGACTCAATCCGAAGTGTCCGGTGACGTGCTGATCCTGCGCAACGAAGACGGGCATGAAATGGTATTCAAAGCCGCCGAGTGAATTGCTCCACAAACCGGCCACGTGCCTCGGGTAGCGGGTTGTGGCCCAAAGCCGGCGCCACACGGTGCTCAAGAAAGTAGCCTGTGGTTTGTAAACCTTCGGCGATTTCCGTATCCGGCGAAGCGCCTTTTCCACGCAGACACGGCGGCAGAGGCAGTAGTTTCTCGGCCCATTCCCCTGCGCCGTCCGCGCTGACCGCACGGCCGGTCTTGGGGGAAACATAGACCAAACCCTCGGTCGCACCGGTCACCGCACATGTAGTCAGGTCGAGGCCAAAGCCCAGCTCTTCCAGCAGGGCCAATTCCCAATGCAGGTAGGCCAGCGGCCAGATTTCATCCTGACCCAGAAGGTCCATCAGTTGTTCGGTCTGTTTGTAGATTGCGGGGTGCGGTTCTCGCTCTGGCAGACAAAACGACAGCAGTGCCACGACGGCATTCAACCCCGCCAGTGCCAACCGCCCCGAAAACGCCGCTGCCGCGCGGGATCGCAGAGGTTCCACCTGAAAAGTCCCGATATGTTCCTCAAGTCGGGCGCGCCAAAGCACGTCCAACTGCGCCCCGGGTTGCAGGACCGGCGCGATCTTGCGACTGGTCCCACCGCGCACGACGCCGGCATGTCGACCGTGTGTTTCGGTGAAGACCTCAATAATCGCCGCTGTCTCGCCATGGCGGCGAGAGGTCAGAAGGATGCCATGATCGCGCCAGTCCAAATCGGGGTCCTGTTAGCGGTTGGGGTCGCCGGCAGAAAACCCCAAGGAAGCAGATCGCGCAAGAGCACAGGTGAGAGGACCGTTCAAACCCTGCATGAAACCTCGAATATGAGAAGTTAGGGCGCCAATCGCCTACACCAGGTCGCTGACGGCGTTCGTGAACCTTAATGGCGCGGCATGGATTTGTTAGTTCAAAAGGTCGATTTCATGCCCGTCGATGATGATCGCAAGGTCCCAGAACTTCCGGATTTCCTCCTCTGCGACCTGCGCTGCGGATTGCTCATCGGGGATGCGTTCAATGCGGAAACCGAACTGCTCAAATCCGCAGAAATCAACACGGCTTAGAATGATTGGAACCACATTTCGTTCAATTGCGGCAGCGGCAAGTAGTCGTGCGATCTTGCAAACAGATTTCGGAGGTTCGTGTATCCTTACACCGATATGCGTGCGCTTGACCGTTTCGCATTCCCAGAGGGCGGTTGACGGCACCAGTTTCATTTGAGGAAACACCACTTTCCCGTGCGGCCGGGATTTCCGGTGATCGGTCATCAAGTCGTCCAGGGAAACCGGCCGTTCCGGTGACGTTCGACTAAGAATTTTGAACCAATGGTTTTCTGTCATCTACAACAACTGATTTCAGCTAAAATTTTGGCGGCTTTCGACGCCCCCGCTTCGGGTAGTTCTATTTTTTGCAATGCAGATCGATAGATTTCCACACCGCCGGAATCCAGACAATCAGACATTGCCCGCTCCAACTTCATGAATTCTCTTTCGGTGATCATAGCGGAAAGCTCGCGATCGGCCAAAGCCTTGGCGCGTCGTTCCTGATCGTCCAGATAGGGTGCCGACTGTGGGATCAGAATGGCCGGAAAACTGTGATACAGAATCTCATTGACCGAATTGTACCCCGCCGCCGATATGACCAAGTCTGCGGCCGCGCAGAGCTTTGTGGCCTCTAAAGTCTGAACAACTCTGGTGTTCTTCCAATTGAACGTTGACGGCTGCACCTTGCTTCCGGGCCAGGTGACGATCAGGTGCAAGCAGTCGGGTCGGGCTTCTATGATCCCTGAAATTGCCTGCAATTGAGCGGATCTTTTTGAGGCTACGCCCCCACCCAGCATGCTGACGACCAGCTGCTTGAAATCATGCCCCATTCGCTTGGCCAGCCCGGCTCTGAGGTGCTCGCGGTCTTTTTCAGATTGACCCAAATCGCGAAAAATAGGGCCGACACGATGCACGTGATCACCATAGCTGTATGCATCATTGAGTTCGTCAAAGGCCTCTGACGGCACGATAACACGATCGAATGCGCTTTCACGCTGAAGCATGCCGAGCCTTGATCGACCCTTGGGCCACAAGCCCCGCCGTATCCAAACCGCCGACAGTTTTTTCTCAAGAATTATCCTGTAGACAGAATCGAATACATAGCCGCCGTCAAACACCAGCATGTCGCTCTTCTGCAATGCGGCGCCCAGACGGCGATAGGTCAAGATGTCATTGGCGTTGGAATGATCGTTCAAATCAGTTCGCGCGACCAGCGGAATGCAATCTATGCCTTCCCGTCTGATCAACGGCACACAACTGGGAAACGCGGCAAATACTGCGGGCATGTTGTCCGGCAATGCTTTGGCAATGATTGCGCAACGCTGCGCGTGCCCTAACCCTACCCCGTTCGTGGGTAAGAACAGGGTTCTTTGTGTCGTCCGCTCGGGCCGGTGAATTTCTGGCTTGAGACCTGCTGCGGTTTCCAGACGGGAAATGTCCACCGAATTCAACCACTGAGATCTTGATACCTGTTCCGCGATCTGTGGAATGCTTCCAAGTATTTTTCCAGTGAGATACCCATCCAATGCAAACAGAGTTTTTGGTCCAAGCAATGCCGGTGCACCCGTCGACACAAGAACTTCGTCCTCGGTGCAATCTATTGCAATACCACCGGCGGCAATCAACTGGACCGCCAGCGCCGCCATGCGAACACCGGCGATACCGTGCCCGAACATGGCAAGAATATCTGTCGAATTTGCCAAGGTAAGCGGTGAAAGATCCGTGAACAGGATCGTGGGCAAATCGTGAAAGGACGACGCCTTGATTGCCTCGTTCTGCGCCCCGCTCACGACTAGCTTCAGCTTGTACCCACCCTGATTACTCATCCGGGACAAGCAGGGAAGCGTTTCGGCATTGTCCAGTTCCATTTCGCCTAGGACGACGGTGACCGTCGGCTTCCCCTGTGCCGGCCGTCCAACCGGTCGAACTTCTGCGACCAAGGGGCTTACGGCCGAGGGCAACATCGGTCGCGGCTGAAAGTCTGCAAGGTCGATGACACGGGCTTCGCGTCCAATCGCATAGGCAAGGCGTGCCTTTGCAGCGATGAAACTTTGCTGTGTCACGAAACGACCCGTTGCGATCACCGGTACGTCCGCGCCGAGTTGCTTTTGCCGCAAAGACGCAAGCAGAAGATCGTCAATTTCCTCGGCGCCCAGAACAAAGACGATTTCTGCCACTTGCTCGTCAGGGTCGACGAGGAAGTTGGCCGCCTCATAAACTCTGCCGCGCCCGGCATCCTTCGGCAAATACTCGGCACCGATGCACACATCGAAACCCCGAGCGGCAAGTTGCTCGGCAAATATCAATTGCGCATCAAACGACCGTATCGAACGCGTGCCAGCCTCAACATAGATCATTTCAGCACCCCGCTTTCAGCGGTCAGAATACCTGAAAGCATCGCCCTGAAATTCTGAGCGGAATAGCGCTCAAGAATCGCGCGCGACTTGGATACCTGCTGATGGTATTCCTGCGGTTTGGCGACAAGGTCAGCGATGATCCCGTCAACTTCGCTGGGTCGGCAGGTGATGACGGCTTCGCCAAAGGTCTTGCCGGTATTGGTGTCCGTGAGGACGACCTTGCCGGCTACCAGAGCCTCTGCAATGACGCGCCCAAAACTCTCCTGCCAGGTCGGCGCTGTGAAATAAACGAAGAAATCTATCATCTCAAAAAACTCGTCCACACTAATGGCGTCGAAGGGAAACAGGGTCCAATGCGTGCGAAGAATGCCCGCACCCAACAACGCGTCCGCACCGAGAATAACATTGGATTGCGAATGCTCCGGAAAACACAATTCAAGGTCGGCAATATTGGGAAGCTTTTCAAACCCCGGCCGTGAATGCCTTCCACGGCGATCCTCGGGTTTTTTGCACGGTTCGCGGACTTCGGTCGCGCAAATATTGAACCAGTCGGTTTCGAGCACATTCCAGTGTTGAGCCACACGTGAATCGGCCAACCAATTGGCCACGGTCTTTCGGTTGTAAGGTGAAATCGGGGCGAGAGACTTCCTCAGCGCAAGCGACGCGATGTCAATTTGATCGAGGCATATTGCAACGTCAAACCCCTCTTCCCCACCTGGACGCAGGAAGTTCTCGTGCGTCACGACAATGAGGTCCCGAGCAAATATCCTCGCCTCCAATTGCTGCTGAAATTTCAGAAAGGACGGGTTGTGCAGGATGACAAAATCAGCACTTATCCGAGGGGCATCCCAGATCAGCGGAATGTGCAATTCGTCAAGCACCTTCCGCAACACTGGCGCAACGTATTGGCTTTCACCGAATGTTCTGGACGTTACCGCATGCACGACCACGTGCCCGAGCTCCGCTGCCTCCCGTAACTCTGCGGCGACCGCTGCAGATGTTCCACCAGAGAAGCGCGGCTCGATTATGTAGGCAACTTTCGGTCGATCCGAGCAACTGATGACGGGCACGACGGACATGGAATTCAGTGCTGCAACGTGTTTGCGGCCGCAGTGTCATCCGGGCTGGTCGGCGTTCCGGTAGCAAAGCCGAAATCCAGATTTCCAACCGAGGCTGCCTCGTAAAAGCTGCGCAGTTCCAGCGACAGCTCGTCTTCGCCCACAAGTAAATCCGGGTTTCTCTCGAGATAGGAATACAGCGATTGGGTGTCGTTGTTGGATAGGAACTGATCGATGTTCAGCAGGTGTTCGAGCGTGACCTCAGCGCCCGCACTATGAGAGGTCGTTAAGAAAAGGAGGGCAGTAACAATACCCATAAGTTTGCTGTCAGTCATTGGTGCACACCCGGTGTTTGATTTCTAACTTTTCACGTTGTTCCGGCCCTTCGCAGTTAATGTCGTGTGGAATGTCACTGGTTCGTCGCTGTCTTCAGCTTTTGCAGAACCTGGCTTCTTAGTTGATCAACAGGGTTGCTGGCAGGAGCGCTGCGGCTGGTTCTTCTGGGCGTTGGCGTAACCGAACCGCCGCCGGAGCCTTCTCCGGCCAACCACAACTCTATTACCCCAACCGGCGTCTTGGACGCTGACCCTGTGAAATCCCGCAGCAAAGCGTTCGCATCTTTCGCGAGGGCCGCTGCCCTCTTGGCATCCTGACGATGGTAAAACCGAACGTTGGATTGCGTAATCCCGAACCCGACACGTGCCGATCCACTCAATTCGTGACCGGTTGCGCTTAGGCTTGCGACAACAGCACCAACAGCGCCATCTGGAAGACTATTTGGTGCAAATAGCCGGAATTCCGCGCCTTCACCCAGAACGGCCGTTGCCGGAGGCTCGGTAACTTCTTCAATTGGCGCTGCGTTGTCAGTTGGCTCAACTGGTATTAGCTGCAGTCGCAATTCACGGGGCTGCACGCGCTCTGGATCCAGCGAAATGTCCTCCGGCTGCACCGAAGGATCCGATGAGACCGTCCTAATTCCCGTGACAATTGGATCGATGGAAAAGGGAACTTCCTGTTGACCGGCAAGGCCAATGACAGACAGCGACGATGCGCCGGGATTTTCCGAACTTGCCGCGATGAAATCTAATCCGCGCGGCTGTGGCAGCGGGCCGAATTCTACTTCGGCCGTCTGGGTGGTCGGGGTCACCAGTGACACTGGCGCAACCAAAGCGCTGGGTGGGCGCGGCAGAGCCGCGCTCGCGTCCGCCAGCAACCCGATAGTGTCAGTTCTAGACACGCCTTCATCGGACAGCGCAATCGCCGAGCCGAAAGTCTCTGGTGAGATTAAGTGAAGAACAAAGCTCGGGTTTGCCGCCTGTAGCGGTTGAACGACCAACACTTCTCTTGGCAATGGGGATTGATCTATTGCCGGTGCACTTGATCGAAGTTCGGGCGCGTTTTGCCGTATTCTGGGTCCAAAGGCATCAACAACCTTTACCGCCCCGGCTCCCGGCGGTGTCAGAGAAACGAAGCTGTCCAAATTCTTTGGTTCCACCAAACTGGCGACGGGCAACGCCAGTTCTGGCAGCACGCCGAGCGGATTGAGCGTGAGTTCCGTTGGTTCTTCCGCGGCAACCGGCACGTCCTGAATTGGTGCGCTCGTTTGCACGAATTCTCCAATGGGTAACGAGGCGGTTCCGGTCAACTCGGTACCAACGGTTTCGCGACCGACATTTTGACGTGGCCCGAACAAATCCCATTCGTATGAAGCAAAGTAGACCGAAGACGCAGCAAGCACACCGATCACGCATCCGACAGCAACTGAGTCCAGCCTTATTCTGCGAGTCTGCTGCTTTGCTGGACTTCGAAGAAGCCTTTTACGAAGGCTATTGGCAGCCTCTTCAGTGGATGGTCCGGCAGTTATCTCAGAGTATTTCTTATCCTCTTTGACATTTGCTTTTTCTTTGTCTTCGGCAAGATTATCTCGGGACGGCGATTGTCGACCGATACTCTTGTTTTCCTGCCCGGTTGAGGGCGGTGCTATTGTTGGTTCTACCCTAAGGTTTCCATGAATCTTCTCGCCTATACCGGCCGACCGCTTTTCCTGTGTCCGGGCATCAAACGCCTCGCCGTTTTTTCCAGACCCTTGGGTGCTGCGGTTGTCACCCCCGCTTCTATTAGAATCACCTTTTGGCAAATCTCCCGACTCACCTTTGCGGCGCGCAAGCACGGATTGTCTTTGCTGACGCGCTTCTTCGACCCGGTCTTGCCAGGTCTTAGGCGCCGGGGATCTCTCTCTTGTGGTTGAGTGATCTGCCTTTTGACGGCCTTGCTTGGGTTTCCGGGTTTCATTGTTTTCCCGGCTGCGAGCCGCAAGATTTTTCTCACGCTGTATACGAGCGTTTTCAAGCATCTCCTGCCAGTCAGGCGACCGTATGAAATCGTAGACGTCAGACGCCTCATCGGCGCCTTTTTTGGCAACTTCAGGTAGCGTTCTTTCGTCGCTAGCCTTGGTCATTAATTCCCCCTGAACAGACCGCAGAAAAACGTTTCAAGCCGTTGCAGTGCGGGCAAACCGAGTACACTCCTGGGCATCAAAAAATCTATTAAGTATAGACCACTGATTATAAAAAATTGACTGCCTGAAAACAAGTAAGCCAACGCCGCCGGGTGAATGCAGTAGTTTCTTTTCTGGAACGAGATCACTGTTTTTCGACGTCTATGAAGACTCAATCTGCCTCGACGAACAAGACACTGTTAACCTTAGAATTTAGCGCGGCGCAGTGGCTGCTCCCTACGGTTGAAGGGCTTGTAGACTGAAGCATGGGCGGCCCAGCCCGAATAGGCGAAAAACCGTAGAATCCAGGCAGATTGACAGCCGCCGTTAGCAACCCCTCTTGTATTTGCAGCCGCAACGTCTTGAGCGTGGTTTGACTGTCCCTCGATGCGTTTTGGTTCGAGACAATCTTTCAGGCTTTGCGCAATTGTTCGCCGTTCTGGCACCTTGGCATGAAAAGCAATGCCGCAAACCGATTCACCCTGGAAGCCTTACTTGGTCACCCCTAATCCCACTTTGCGCGCGAAATAAGGATGTCAGCCACGCAGGAGCATGTGTCGCGTGTGCAGATTATCGGGTCTTCGGGCAATGTAATCTCCCGTCCGATTTCGCCTATACGGCCGCCCACACCACACACGGCGCGGTGTACGTAACCGTCGCCGGTTATCCGCAAGGATTCCAGTCCCGCCTCGCAGGTCCAGCCTTGCCAACGGTTCTCGGCCCTGAGAATGAAGGCATTGGCCCGAAGTTCCTCTCGGGTGCCGTCAGCGCCATGACGGGCCATGATGCCGCGTGGGTGCCGCAGCCGGCCGTTCGCCGCAGGTGGCCTGGACATCCTTTCCTGCATCTTGGCGATTTGAGTTTCACTGTAAGGATAGAGAGCGTGTCCAAAACCGACTCGCAATGGTTTCATAACGATCCCGATATGGGGAAAATCAGTGCCAAGTTTGCGGGCAACATCATAACTCTCGTCGAACCGCTCCGGCAGCATTGTGAGGTTGACTTGAACGTGAATGACTTCGGACAAGATCTCGATGACCCGGTGGACATGCGCAAATTCAGCTTCTTCGAGGTGAAAAGTCAGAATAAGAGAGTCCAGTTTATCCCGAATGGCCTGCCAGAAACGTTCGGTTCGGGACCCGTTTGATATCAGGCTAACCTTCATCTCGTGGGAGTGGGCTGCACCCAGGATGTCCTTGATTTTCGGGTGAAGAGTTGGCTCTCCCCCGGTCAACTGCAGCCAGACACGTCGCCCCAAGCCGATCTGATAGTGTTCTTGCAGGGCTTCAATCATACCGACAACGTCTTCAAGGCTTTGCCAGCCTTTGGTTCCGTCATGAAGTGCTGGTGGACAGTAGCTGCATGAGTAATTGCAACGGTTGCCAAGCATCCAGTCTACTAAAACAACTTTCTTGTGAATCTCATCCGCATGTTCGATCCATTCAAGAGGCCGCGGTTGCGCCGCCACTTTATGGTCATTTGCTATTTCAGTGTTGTCTGTCGACCGCATTATTAGCTACCTGCCTGATCCACCCTCCGCTGTTGAACGCTCGAAACTGCAGTCCGGGATTCCTGATCACCACAAATGGCAAAGATACTACGGGCACTTCAGTTTTCGGGGCCGGGACCACTCTGAGGACAGCTCACAGACGTCAGTTGAGAGCTGCAACCCAAGCACTTTAGGCCAAAACGGCGAACGGAACAACGTTCACCCGTAGGCGCTGTTCGTCGACCAGGAATTGTTCACGGGCAGGCTGGCCGAACTTTCTTCACTTTAACCTAAAGATCGCAATATCCGCACATCGGCTCCTACAACCTGCTGAGCAGCCTCATCCGACTGGTCCAAATTGATTGATGGTGCAACATCGTCCTCTAATCTATCGGGATGATGGTTTCCGGTGCTGGCGGGCGTTTACCCTAAGCACTGCATGGTTTCTTCGTGCGGTATTGTTTCAAGTTCTTTATTGGAAGCAGTCAGATACCTGTTGTCAGGATCATCACGCCTGACAAAAGCCGTTGTTAGCGCTTCGGCTGAGCTTAAGCCCCGCTTCAGCCAGCTACGTCGACCGTCCGTTCGGGGCAAAAGCCCTACTCAAAATGTCAAAAACCTTTGCGCCAATAAATGGCGCTTCTGACTCTCGCGGACCAGCGACATTGATTACTTCAGAAACATGCGAAGCCATCCAAGATCGGACCTGGCGGGCACAGAACTCTTCACCCTCTCTCACGTCTACGATCAAATGTGGTTTTCCAATCTCTTGGGCGTAATCGATTGTGAGATTTGTGCCGGGGCTGGGTGATCCGGCCAAAAAAACGAGCAATACGTCGCTATCCCGGACATTCAGTTTTGTTCTTTCGCTAACGTCCCGAGATCGCGTTTCGCGCAGCCCGTGAAATCGATCAGGGATGCAGCCAGCTTCATTTGTCCGGCCTTTCGGAACCCATCCGCCGTAAGAAATTCCGTTCGTCAGCGCAAACTCAAATGCCGCCAAGTCGACTCCGGTTTGCCCGCCAGTTAGTATTTTCACCAGGCAATTCCTAGCGACACCGGTTTGCGCGTCCGTTGTTGCGCGCCACCTGATTGCCCCACCTCAGAAGGTTTACGTTGCAATCATCTCGGTCGATCAGCACCTCAATCAAACACAGGCCATCATGCTTTTGTGCGCTTTCAATTGCCGCATCCAACTCTCCTTCTGTTGCGACTTTGCACCCCCACGCCTTGCCTTCTCCAGCGCTGAACACGTCAATCAGGCCAGCGTAATCCCAGTTCTTGATTGTGTTGTACGGGCCGTCGTGGATTTCCACTTCGATCGTGTAGCCGCCATTGTTGATCAGAAAGATGATCGGCTTTGCGTCATACCGGATCATGGTCGAGATTTCCTGAGCGGTTAACTGAAACGACCCGTCACCGATACAGGAGATCAACCGCCGCCCGCCACTACCCAGCGCGTAACCCAGCGAAGCACCGACTGACCAGCCGATAGAGCCATACTGCATCTGGATCTCGAACCGCGTGCCTTCGGGCAAGTCGATTTCCATGCCGTTGAACCAAGAATCGCCTGTTTCCACCAGCAGCGTGCTGTTCTGGTCCAGCATCCTCTGGATACGACTAAAAAGCTGCCGAACTGTTACCGGAGTTTCCTCGGGACCGGGGTCAGGCAGGCTCTTTTCAACTCTGACCCGTTCAAAAGCCGCGATTGCCCCGTTGTTGGGCGTAAGTTTGTCGGAAAGCGTGTCCAGAAACTCATCCATGCGTACATTGCTGAAATGGGTAGCCCCCAGCTGAACCGATGTCGGATGCACCAGGACCGATTTGTCGGGATCGAAACCCAGCTGATGACCAGTGGTAGTGTAGTCGGTAAAAACAGGGCCGACAAACAGCAAACCGTCGGCCGCGTCCACGATTTCTCCGCAGCCCGGCGTACTGACCGGCCCCCAGTAGATTCCCATAAAGTTCCTGTCCGCTTCAGACAGAAAGCTTTTGGCGTTGGGCATGGCGGCCTGCGCGTACGCGCTGGCTTTTGCCATGTCACGCAATGCACGTTCCGCCCCACCAGCACGCGTTTTGCTGCCTGCCACCAATACCGGGCGTTCTGCTGTATTCAAAAAAGCTGCAACCTGCTCTACCGCTGCAGCCAAAGTATTTGGGTCGCTGTTCGGCTGCCGGGCAAAGCTGCGCGGTATTGGCGCCGATGTGGGGGCGCCGGCAATATTCGAGGCGATTTCGATATAGACCGGTTTGCGGCGTAACATCGCGGTATCTATCGCCCTGTCAATTGCCACAGGCGCCAGGGACGGATGATGAATCATGACCGCTTCGGCGGTTACGCGCGCGAACATTTCGCGCTGATACCCATAGTCAACTTCGCCCAGCGTGTGGTGCAGATACTCCCATTCAGCCTCCGAATTGGTGTTTGGCCCGCCGGAAATTGCTATCAGTGGAAGGTCTTCGGCATAGGCACCCGCAACTGCATTCAGCAGGCTCAAACCCCCGACGGAAAACGTTACGACGGCCGCAGATGGCCCTCCGGTAGCCCGTGCATACCCGTCAGCAGCGTAACCGGCATTAAGCTCGTTACAACAACTGATCATTCGCATTTCCGGATTGCCGAGCAATTCGTCCAACAACACCAGATTATAGTCGCCCGGAACCACAAAATATTCTGCAATCCCCGCTTCCTGCAATCGCTTTGCCAAATAGGATCCCACGGTCCAGTTATCTGACGACATGCCTTTTCCCCACTACAAACCATCAAAGAATAACATTCTGGGCATCTTATTGGCGAAGGTCGGATTCGCAAAATCCGGCTAGGGTCAGGACCCATTGATTTCTGCTTGGCTGCATGCTTCACGGGGCGAAAACCGAGCGGTGAGTATGTCTGATCTTTTCTGGCTGACTGACGCGCAAATGGCGCGCCTGAGCCTTTCTTTCCGAAGTCCCACGGCAAGCCTCGCGTCGATGACCGCCGTGTTTTGAGCGGTATTATCTTCATCAATCGCAACGGCTTGCGATGGCGCGACGCGCCTGCTGCCTATGGGCCGCACAAGACGCTGTACAATCGCTGGAAGCGGTGGAGTGATAAGGGTATCTTCGCCCGGATGATGGCGGGTTTGGCCGCAGATCACGGCGAAGAGAAGACTGTTATGATCGACGCCACCTACCTGAAGGCCCACCGGACAGCGACCAGTTTGGGCGTCAAAAAAAGGGGCGCGCGGACGCCTGATTGGTCGGACCAAGAGGGCGGCATGAATACGAAACTGCACGCGATCTGCGACAGCCAGGGGCGCCCGCTCGGCCTCTTTGTGACCGCAGGACAAGTCAGCGATTACATCGGCGCCCGCGCGTTGATGAGCAGTTTGCCCAAGGTGGAGTGGCTGCTTGGAGATCGTGGCTACGACGCCGATTGGTTCAGAGAAGCATTGAAAGACAAAGGGATACGCGCCTGCATCCCTGGCCGGAAACAGCGGAAGAAAGCGGTGAAGTACGACAGGCGCCGTTACAAACGCCGCAACCGGATCGAGATCATGTTCGGCAGGTTGAAAGTCTGGCGGCGCGTGGCAACCCGATACGATAGATGCCCTGAGGTCCTCCTCTCTGCCATCGCTCTCCCTCACTCGTCATCTACTGGCTATGAGTCCTGACCCTAGGATTGGTTATTGAATGCCCAGAACAAGTGCAGAGCCCATTCAGACCCGAGCTTTCTCGAACGCCGCCCAGGCAGCTTGAAACGCTTCGAAATCAAAGCCTGACTGGCTTGCAGCGTCGAGAACAATGCGTTCTGTCGTCAACAATTTCTGGATCGCCGACTCCAATTGATCGACCACGTCATCGGGCACTACGAGCGCGCCGTGGCGGTCCGCGTGGATCAGTTCTCCGGGATGAACTGCAAGGCCAAATACCGAAACAGGTGTGTCGATCTCGCGCACATGGACGAAGCCGTGACTGGGCCCGACCGAGCCAGCGATGACCGGAAACCCCTCGGGCACATCGCCAAGGTCACGCATGACGCCGTTTGTCAGGGCACCGGACAGACCAAAACCCTTGTGTATTGTTGTGTTGATCTCGCCCCAATAGGCGCCAATGCATTCCGGATAATCCACATCCTCGATCACCGCGACCGACGGAGCGGGTGCTTCCGCCATGTATTTGTAATAGTCCATCCGCCGGGTCTTGATGATCTCCGGCGGCTCGGTCGGAGGATTAACCGCCGCGATCCTGGCGGTGCGGGCGTACCCAACTACCGCAGGTTCATTGGGAGCCGAGCATATCATGGTGCCGCGCGTGAACCTGTCGAACCCACGTTTGCCCTGCGCCACTTCGATGGCATTGCAGACCGTGGGCGTGTCGACCTTGCGCAGCAGGGATAGAAGAGACGGTGTCATGTGTCCTCCAGCCAGCGGATCAGAGCCGCCGTGGTTGCAGTCGGTTGTTCCAATGTGGGCAGGTGCCCTGCCCCTTCGATGATTTCAAGCGTGCTGTTGGGCAGCAAATCATGCATCAATTCGTGGCGCTCGACCGGGCACAATCCGTCTTCCCTTCCGCACAGGACCAAGGCTTTGCCGGAATAGTCCGACAGGGTCGCGCGTTGGTCGGGGCGATCCATCAACGCCTGTGATTGGCGCAGGAAAACGTCCGGTCCCAGGTCGGTTGCCATCGTCATGCAAAGATCCAGAATTGCCCCCTGACGGGGACCGTCGGCCAGATAGTTGGGCTTCATTTCATCTCGCATGACATTCCACAGACGCCCTTCGCGTACAGCGGCCATCTGCGGCGCGCGTCGAGCCTTCATTTCGGGCTTTTCCGCCAGCGGATTGGTGTCGAGCAGTGCCAACCGCGAAACGCGCTCCGAGGCTTGCCGCAACACTTCCATTGCCACGATGCCGCCCATTGACAGACCCGCCAGTGCGAAAACGGGTGGCGCATTGCCCAGGATATCCGCAGCCATGTCCTGCACACTTTTGTGCCGACATAGCGGAAAGGTCATCACGGGCATCCTGCCCGACAACACCTCGATCTGCGGGCCAAAGAGGCGGGCATCGCACATCATGCCCGGCAACAGGATCACGGGTTTCATGCCGAAGCCAGTTGGGCCCCTTCAGACAACGCCGCCAGTTTGGCATAGGCAATCTGAGGGTCGACCGCACCAAAGCCCGCAAAAGTGCCAAAACCGCAGTCGCTGCCCGCGATCACCCGGTCCGCGCCGACAATACCCGTGAAACGCTCGATCCGCTGGGCGACGAGCTCCGGGTGCTCGACAAAATTGGTGGTGGTGTCGACCACACCGGGAACCAGAACCTTGTCATCTGGTATCTCACCCTTGCGGTCCCGGAACACCGTCCACTCATGAGCGTGGCGCGGGTTCGAAGTTTCAAACAAGACATAGCGCGACTTGGTCGCCATCAGGGTATTGAAGACCTTATCCATCGCAATGTCGCAGCAATGTGGCCCTTCGTAATTGCCCCAGCATATATGCACCCGCACGCGATCTTGCGGGACGTTCTGAAGCGCGTGGTTCAGAGCCTCGACATGCATGTTGGCAATCTTTACGAACGCGTCGTCCGAAAGGTCGGTGAACAGCATGTGGCGCGACAAGGCCAGATCGGGGCAATCCAGTTGCAGATCCAGACCGGCGGCCACGATGGTTTCGTATTCCTCCTTCATCGCATCGGCCAGCGCGGCCAGGTAGGCCTCGCGCGTGGGGTAGAAATCGTTCTGCAGAAACAGCGAGATCACACCGGGTGACGCGGCATTCATGAAACCGCGCTCAGCCCCATGCCTGGCCATTGCGGCCTTGAGATTGGCAATGTCCTTTTCAAGTTCACCCTGTCCCTTCGAGCGCACCTCACCAGTACACATCGGACGCGCATATTGCGGTGTGCCACCGTCATCGGCCAGCCGCTCCAAAAAACTGGGGAACATTTTCAAATCTGCTGGCGCATTACGCGGGCTGTCACCGGAAAAGCCGGTATAGCGATCTTTGACATAAGTGGCATAAGATATCTTGGACGTCTCACCATCGCTGACGATATCGACGCCGGCCTCCACCTGCTTGCGCACGGTCTCAGAGACCGCATCGGTCATGCAGTCATCAAACGCAGCGGCATCGAACGTTTCTTCGTTTTCACGCGCAAAGATGAAATCGACAACATCCTGTGTTCGGGGCAAAGACCCAACATGGGTAGTTTTGACGGTCATCAGGGTCTCCTTAGATTTTTCGAGCCATCAGGACTGTATGGCTTTGGGTATCAGGATCTTCGGCCAGAAACCCGGTCAACCGCAGCCCGTTATTCTCCAAACACACCGCATAACCGGCAGGTGACAGCGAAGCGTGGTAGACCAACTCCGCTCCTACGGTTCCGCTCTCTTCGCCTGCGCGCGGGCCGACGGTCAGCATCAGCATTCCACCGGATCGCAAATGGCGCGCCATCCGGGCGATGCAGGCCTTCTGCTCGTCCGCCGTCAGATGGAAAAAACTGTTCCACGCGATGATGCCATCAAACTGCTGGGTCAGCTCGAAATCCCGCATATCCGCGTGTCGCCAATCACCTTCCGGCCAGCGGTCCCGGGCAATGGCCAGCATCGCCTCGGAAAAGTCGACACCGGTGACGTCAAAACCCTCGGCCATGAACCAACGCGCAATGGGATCACCCGCGCCGCAACCAAGATCCAAAACGTGGTCGCCGGGCTTGAGGCTGGCCGTGAAGCGCGCCAGCCAGCGCGCTTCGAACAGAGCTTTTGAGCGACGCTTGTCGTACTCTGTGGCTTGCCGTTCGTATACGGCATGGGTGTCTTTGGGGTCCGCGTTCATCCTGTCCAGGTTGCTCCGGCCGGGTCTTCGGTCGCCGTGATCCGGTACAGGCCTGCCTGTCCGGTCATCGACGGTTGAACGCTATAGGATTCACCGGGCATAACCAAAGCCGTATCGCCAGTGGACAGGGTAGTTTCATACCCGTCCACTGAAATACGCCAGTGACCGCTGGCAGGCATCAGAACCACCGGCTTTTCGGCGGCAACCGGTTCGTTTACGGATGAACCTCGGCCGAGGAAGTCGACTTCGAACCCCGGCCTGTCCTTGATCAGGGCGTTCTCACCAATCACCTGCGCGGGTTTACCGGACGACAACGCCATCAGATCCCAATACCGAGCGACGTATTTGCCAACGACATCCTCAACCGGAACCTCGGGGTAGTCTTTCAACTGCTCTTCCGTCAGCAGCGGCATCGGGCGCACATTGTGGGGCAGTTCCTGGCCTTTCTTACTGTCATAAAGAACCCCGTTGTCCCCCAGCATCAGACCATGCGCCTGCGCGTCTTCGATGACCTGAGGGGCCCATGTGACACCGCCGCCTGCATCATCACCGCCCAGGATCGACATGATCATGCCGTAGTCCTGGCCCACATTTTCGAAGCCGCGGAAGATGCCGGTAGGGATATTGAAGATGTCACCTTCCTCGGCAATGAATTCACCCGCAGTACCGTAACGGCCCCAAAAGAAGCGCCAACGGCCTTTGGCCACGAAGAAAACCTCGGCGGTCGTGTGGCTGTGCAGGGAGTTGCGGCATTTCGGCGGCTGACCCGCAGCGCCAATGTTGAAACCGATCTTGTCGGTGATGTGGACATGCTGGTCCGGAGACTCCGACACACCGCCACCAATAATCGTGAAGTTCTCTTTCTGGTCGCTGCCCGGTGTATGGGCATCGATGAAGGCGGTTTTGCAAGGTCGCAGTTCGCCATAACGGACAATGCGGCTTTGGATAGTACTCATATCTGTTTTCCTTCTGATTGGGGTTTGAATAGGTCAAACCCCAAGACCCGGCGGGCGGTTGTTCAGCCGTCGGGCGCGCAGGCTGGCGCGATGTGCGTGAAACCGCCTTGTCGCCTGCCCTGCATCCAGATCAGAGAACCTGTGCTGCATGCTACAGGTCGCCGGTTTGGAGCAGTATCTGTTTCCAGATCGACGTTTCGTCAAACAAGGTGTACTCGCGGCGCAATCCCCAGGGGCCGAATTCCGCATGACTGACGCCCAGCACCAGGACGTCGGCCCCGGTCGGAACACCGAAGACGCCCCAACCGTCGTGTTTGCCGTGCAGCGTCCAGCGGATCGCAGCACGCGGCGGCATCAAGGGATCGTCGCGACCGATCTGATGCTGAATCTTGAACTCGGCATTCGGGAACGACGCGCGCAGCCCCATCCAGAACCGGTCGACGGGTCCCCAACCGTGGCCGGTTGACCCGCCCGGATACTCTGACTGTATGGCACGATCATATTCGGCCTCGATCACCCCCATGTCGGCGCTCATGATACGGGAGAGGATGCCCGCATATTTCTGGCCCCACTCGTTGTCATTGCCTTTGCCCTTGTATGGGCCGGGCTGATCATTTGCGGGCGTAAAGGGCTGAACACAGGCTTCGGGTCCTCCTTCGCGCGCAATCAGGTCGCGGGCGTATTCCTTGGGGTCCCAACCCATCTGTTGCACGATTGCGCTCTGATCCCGGATCAGCCACTCATCGTTGATCTGGTTGTTGATGGCATGACAGTCGGCGAGGATGCGATAGACCAGCTTCTTCCCGGTTGCTTTGCCATAGACGCCGTCGCCCAGATGTGTCGCTGTGGACAACAGCCGGTGCGATGACAACATGCCTTCTTCGGGTGTCCCCGACCAGATCACGTCCTCGCCCAAAAGCGTGCGGTCCGGGAATTCGGCCAAAGTCGCCATTGTGGCGGCAATGACACCCTGATTGCCGACCACAACAGAAGCTGGCGAACGCACCACAATATCCGGCGAATAGTAGTGATGCAGCGTAGCAATGCCACGATCCTCCCAAATCTCCTTGGTGATCCCGATGATGTAATCGGGAAAATCTTTGAATTTGGGGTCGAATCCCTTCATGTTTTCCATCCTTCAGGTATGCGGGCCGAACCGCGAACGATCAGGGGCCCGTCAATCTCTAAACGGCGCGGACCAACGTCCGGGCCTTCGATTTTTCTAAGCAGAATATCCACGGTTTCGGCGACCATCCTGTTGGCCGGCTGCCGCACGGTTGTCAGATCATAAGTCGGCCACGAGGCGACCAAGACATCATCGTAGCCAATGACCGAAACGTCATCGGGTATGTTCAGGCCCAGCTCGAACCTGAGCGTATCCATGACCGCAATCGCCATATGATCATTGGCAACAAAGACGGCATCCGGCGGGTCAGAGGCAAACATCCGTCTTGTTGCGTCTTGTGCCTGTTCGGTAACAAAGTTCCCGACCTCGCGTGCGTGAAGCTCGACACCGGCTTCGCCCAATGCCGCCACAAAACCAGCCTCGCGATCACGCTGGGTTGATGCACCCTCCCACCCGGCGATGTAGCCGATTTTCTTGTGCCCTCCTGCCAGCAAGAATTCGGCCGCTTTGCGACCACCGGCTATATTGTCCGATGTCACGGCGGACATGGTCGGATCGTCCTGGGCGCGGTTGAACAGAACCATTGGAACACCGGCCGCACGGCACCGGGCCGACAAGTCCGATGACAAGGCTACAGATGCTGCGATGATACCATCCACCTGAAAATCGAGGATTTCTTCGACAACCTTGTCGATGTTTCCAGCCGATTGAGACGCCATGAAAATCAACACGTGATACCCACGTTCCTGCAGAGCATTTGTCAGCTTTTCCAAAGCTTCGGGATAGAACTGATTGTTCAGGTAGGCGACCACAAGGCCAATGATCCGGCTTTTGCCCGACACAACTGCGCGGGCCAGCACATTCGGGCGATAACCCAGCTCCTCGGCTGCTCGGCGTACCTTTTCGATGGTTTTCTTAGATGCCGAAGCCCCAGGCGTAAAGACACGGCTCACTGCGGACTGGCTGACCCCTGCCAATCGGGCAACGTCCAAAGATGTGATCTTATGCGCCGCCATCAGTCTGCTGTCCAACCCCCGTCGATCATCATTGCCGTACCTGTTACCAGTGCTGAGGCGTCCGAGGCCAGATAAACGACTGCTCCCATGATATCTTCAATCTCGCCCGGACGACCCAGTTTGATCTTGTCCAGAATCCAAGCGCGTTTGTCCGGGTCATCGAAAGTCGCTCGTGTAAGATCAGTCAGGATGAATGTCGGGCAAATCGTGTTGACCCGGATTCCGGAGGGTCCGAATTCCAGCGCCATCGCCTTGGTAAACCCTTCGACCGCGAACTTCGATGCACAATACACCGCGCGTTCACGTCCACCGACATGGCCCATTTGGCTGGAGACATTGATCAGAGAACCGGGCTGATTGGCCTCGAGCAAACCTTTGGCAACGGCTTGCGTCAGGAAATAGGCACCCCGGACATTGACGTCCATGACAGCGTCGAAGTCGCCAGGTACCGTATCGACCGCCTTGCTGTGACGCGCGAGCCCAGCAGAGTTCAACAGAATGTCGAATGGCCCGTTTTGCGCCACGGCCGTCGCGGTTGCCGCAACGTCGGAGATGTCCATCTCAAGCACATTTGCGGCCCATCCCTTGGACATCATTTGCGCCGAAATCTCGTGCAGCGCGCCTGCCCGACGCGCCGCCAATGTCACCTCAGCACCCTGTTCCGCAAGCGCCACGGCGCAAGCCGTGCCGATGCCTGAAGAGGCTCCGGCAACCAAAGCGCGTTTGCCTTTCAAACTGAAACTGGGGGTGCTGGGAAATTCGGGCATATCAGACCTCGCCGACCGGGAATGGGATGTCGCCCATCACGCGCGCCTTGTTGAACTCGCGCAGACGAGCAAAGACATCTACGCCCAGTTGCCGGTACGCGTCCAGCAAGTCCACCATCACCCAGTTCTCTCGGATCAGGCTGTTTTCCAGCCGCCAAAAATCCAGTGATTTCATAGTAATACGCTGGCCAGAAGGCGCAATGCCCATCCATCCGTCGTTGGTTACGGTCTGGATCATGTTGGGCCAACCGGTCACTGCTATGTATTCGGCATCGCCAAAGAAGTGGTAGGTGATGTCATCGACGTATTTTCCGCGGTCCGGCATGCCGTTCAGGAACGGAATCTGGTGCCAGTTGCGGAACCCCGCGATGCCACGCCCAGTACCTATCCCCGCAGGGCCGTACCAGTTCATGCGCGGGTGCCAGAATTTCTCCATTTCCATCACTTCCGGGCCGCCCCGGCTCGGGTGTTTCTTGAGATGTTCCAACATGTCGACGATGTGATCGCACGACGCCTGCGATTTGGTTTCGTCCCATGGTCCGGGCACAATACCGTCAAGGGTCGCGGGGCCTGGGATACAGAATTCCAACCCTAGTGATGGCGCCATCGGCCAGGCATTTGCCTGCATCATCACCTCGGGAATGTCCCAAAGCGTCTGAATTTCTACGACCTTGCCGTCCTCGATGCGGTAGAATTCGTGGAACCGCATATGAGTCAGATGCCCAGTCGGTGGTATGTCCAGCCAGGGCGCGACAAACGTGCCGATGTAATGCCCACCGCAACCAATCCAGTCGCCGCCATGCTCAGTCCTGCCGCCCATAACGATCCAGTCCCGGCGTTCAAGGTCGGGCAAGGCCTTAAGCAACGGCGCGTAGCATGCGTCGTAAAGTTCCTGCGGGCCGGTCAGATCTCCAAACGGATGCGGCATATGCACGACGGCGTCCGACGCAATCACTCCGTTCAAAGCCGCGCGAACGCGCACTTCGTCGAAGTCATACATCGCGGCCCTAAGCGGGGCGATCAATGCCTTGTTCGTGGAATGGATGTCCTTCATTCCGCCGCCTCTCGATACGGGGCGCCTTCGCCATAGGGAATGTTGATGCCGCCATAACGCCGGACACGGATATTGCACTGCTCGGCATGGCCGACAAATCCTTCGAGCATACACAGGCGCGAACCGTATTCGCCGATCATGGTCGCTGCCTCATCCGTAAGAACTTTCTGATAGCTGTGAGTTTTCAGGAACTTGCCGACCCAGAGTCCACCTGTGTAACGCCCGGCCTTTTTGGTCGGCAGGGTATGGTTTGTACCAATAACCTTGTCACCATTGGCCACATTGGTGCGTGGCCCGAGAAACAGCGCGCCATAACAGGACATGTTCTCAAGGAACCAATCGTCGCGGTCGGTCATGACCTGCACATGTTCCGACGCAATGTCATCAGCAACTTTCAGCATCTCGTCGTAGGAATCGCAGACGATGATCTCGCCGTATTCTTCCCAGCTAACCTTGGCCGTACCGGCGGTTGGAAGAACGCCCAGAATGCGGTCGATCTCGCCCAGAGTACTTTCGGCCAGCTTGCGTGAGTTGGTGACAAGAACACAGGGGCTGTTGTAGCCGTGCTCAGCTTGTCCAAGCAGATCTGTTGCACACAACTCAGCATCAGCGGCCGTTTCATCGGCAATCACCATCGTCTCGGTTGGTCCGGCAAAGAGGTCGATGCCGACACGACCAAACAACTGGCGCTTGGCTTCGGCCACAAAGGCATTTCCGGGCCCGACCAGCATGTGAACCGGCTCGATCGTTTCTGTGCCGATCGCCATCGCGCCGACGGCCTGAATGCCGCCCATAACATATATCTCATGCGCGCCGCCCAGATGCATGGCCGCGATCACCGCCGCGTTTGGTTTGCCCTGGAATGGCGGAGTGCAGGCGATGATACGAGGAACCCCTGCAACCTTGGCCGTCGCCACCGACATATGAGCCGAAGCAACCATCGGGAATTTACCACCCGGAACGTAACAGCCCACCGACTGCACCGGGATGTTCTTGTGGCCAAGGATCACACCAGGCAGCGTCTCAACCTCGATGTCCAGCATCGAGTCACGCTGAGCTTGAGCAAAGTTCATGACCTGCTCCTGCGCAAACTTAATATCCGCCAGTTCACGATCCGTCAGTGATGCAATCAGGTCGTCGATTTGCTGCTGGCTCAGGCGGAAGCTCTCTGGCGAGTAATTGTCGAATTTCTCCGACAGTTCGCGCACCGCAGCGTCACCACGTGTCTCAATATCTTTCAGTGTCGCCTCGACGACGGCGCGCGTCTTGGCATCGTCCTCGGCCCTGTCGGCCTCGGGCTTGCCGCGTTTGAGATATTCGATTGCCATTGTCCTAATCCTCAGTTGTCGGGCCGGGGCGGTGTTTTCTCACCCCGGTCAAATGCTTCCCAGCCTTCACCGTTGAACACGTCCACGCCCAGCTGCGCGGCGACGTGGGCGAAATCGACATTCACCCAGTTGTCGACGATCTTGCCGTCAACGACTTTCCAAAAGTCCATGTATCGGATTTCCACCCGTTTGCCGGTCGGTGCGATGCCCAGAAACTCGCCGGAATGGGTGGCTTCCTGCCGACCAAAAGCGGCTGCCCATTCGCCCATGTAGAGGCGCGCTTCATCGATACACGTCTTATCCGAAAACGCCGCCTGGAACGGGCGCTGCCAATTTTCCTGGAACTCCTTCAGGCCGGTCTTGGTTCCGCAACCCTGGTTGCCCATCCAGCGGAATCCCTGCGAGAAGAACTCTCCAATATCGTCAATGCGGTGATCGTTGAGCCCGTCAACCATCCCTTCGATTACGGCCCTCGTGTTTTCGGTTTTGCTCATGTCCGTGTCCTTGGTCAGCACGGCCTGTTCGGGGCGGGAGCCCTTCATGTGTCTTGTCCTTTTATTGATGCCTGAGAGATTTCGAAGCGGCAGACCGTGTTAGTCGTCCGTCAGATAATCTCTTGGCATCCGGTTGAGCGCCGGGTGACGCGCAATAAAGCTGTGTCTTGCGGCGGAACTCATGCCACTTCCTTCAAATTGCTCATGGCCGCGGCGCGGGCAAACACGTCCACGCCCAGTTGGCGATAAAGGTCGATTATATCGACCATGACCCAGCATTCCTGCACGAGCCCGTTTTCCACGCGCCAGAAATCCAGGCTGCACCGCGTAATACGCCGCCCTGTCGGGGCAAGCCCAAGAAACCCATCCCCGGAATGCGTGGCTGTGCCGGATGGCCAGCCCGTGAAGGCCACCAGGTTCCGGTCTCCGAAGAACACGCCCTTCTCAAGGTGGCGCATATTGTCCGACAACCCTGTACGGAACCCGCTGAAAACATTGTCGCGGATACCCGTATGACCGCGCGCTGTGCCCAATCCAGTGGGGCCATACCAATAGGCATAATCATTCCAGAACCCGCCAAGCCCGCGTCCCGGAAAACTGGCATCGCCCTGCTTCAGATCGTGCAGCATGTCCCATACCAACCGGACCGAAGCATCGGTCATTTCTGGATCATTTGGTGCCGTTACTATGCCTTGACCGTCTGCAGGACCGGGGCACATCCATTCCACACCCAGCTGTGGTGCCATGGGCCAGACCCCGGCCTGAAGCATCACCTGCGGAATGTCCCACAACCCTTCCATCTCGACAACTTGGCCGCCCTCAATGCGAAGGTACTCGTGATACCGCATGAACATTGGCTGACCGGTCGCAGGAATACCCAGCCATGGCGCGCACAATGTGCCGACGAAATTACCGCCCAGCCCAATCCAATCCCCGGCCTCCCCGCCGCCCCAACGGGGACCGGCCATGACGATAAAATCGCGGCGCTCGAGATCAGGCATGGCTGCGATCAGCGGATTGTAAACCCGGTTCCACAGGTCTTCAGGGCCTGCCACCCGGTTAAAGGGATAACCCAGGCGGATCCTCGCATCCGGGGCAAAGACCCGCTGAACTTCCTGTCGCATCCGATCAGGGTCGCCTGAACGGAATGCGGCACGAAGCGGTTCAACAAGCGCCTTGTTTTGATCGTGAACCGTGCTCATGATCAGCCCTTTACCGCTCCTGCTGTCAGGCCGCTGACGATCTGGCGCTGGAAGAACAGGATCAGGACGAACAGCGGGGCTGTCGCAGACACAACCGCAGCAACGGCGTACATGACCTTACCTTCCACCTGAGTGGTACCCATGAAGCTGTTGATGGCCGGAATGATAGTCTCATTCTCTTCACTCAAAAGCATCACGGCCACGGTAAAGTCGTTATAGGCCAACAAGAAACTGAAGAGACCTGTGGTGATCACACCGGGCCACATGACAGGAACAATCACGTGCCGGAAAGCCTGAAAGCGAGTGCAACCGTCGACCATTGCGCTCTCGTCCATGTCTTTTGGGATATTCTTGAAGAACGAGTGCAGCATCCACAGGGTAAACGGCTGGTTGATTGCGACAAGCACGATGATGGTAGTCGGCAGGATGCCCCAGACATTCCACTCAAAGAACCAAAGTAGGTAGCCTGAGACCAGCGTGATGTGTGGCATGGCGCGGAACACCAATGCGGCCATCAGAATCCAGAACGCATAGCGGAATCCGGACCGGGCCAGCGCGTATCCACCCAACGTTCCAAAGGTCAGCGAGATGACCACGGTAAAGAACACAACGATGCCGGTGTTCTTGAAGTTAAACCAGAAGTCTTCTTCGATCCACGCGCCGTAGTAGCCTGCGCCAGTAAAGGCGCTACCGGTTTGTTCGATGGTGTTTGTGCCGCGCAATGCGTTCATCCAGTCGGCCTTGGACAAGAAGTCGGCCTGCACCTTGAAGCTGCCCCAGAACGTCCAGAAGAACGGGAATGCCGCGATGATCAGCCAGAGCAACACAAAACCGTAAGAGAACAGTTTTAGCGGGGTCATGCGGGATTGTGCTTTGGTCGCCATGTCGTGTCCTCAGTGAGATTTACGGGTGAAGTCGCGCCATGTGCGCACCAGCACCGGCATCATCAGAATGACCACGATGAAGATGGTGATCAGCGAGGTCGCGCCAGCCGACGCATAGAGCGGGTTGCCGCTTTCGCGCAGGTCATTGAAGATAATCCAGCTGAGCGAGCGCGCATGTGCCTCGGCCTTGAAGCTGACGATGGGTTCAAAGACACGCAGGTTGTCCATGATCATCATCAGCGTCACAAACGAGACCAGCGGCATCAGGTGCGGCACGACGACGTGGATCATGCTCTGCCACTTGTTCGCACCATCGATCTGTGCGGCCTCGATCGTGTCTTCCGGAACCGTCTGAAGACCCGCGTAGAATGTGATGAAGCTGAAGGGGAGGGTGTGCCAGACACCATAGACCATCAGCATAATCCACATGAGCGGCGTAGACGCTTTCAGGCTCAGCGAAGGATCATTGAACAGTTTCTGAATTGTCGCCCCGATAACACCGTCACCGTCGACCATCCAGAACAGGATCAATGAACCAACCAGCGGGGTCACGAGGAACGGCAAGAGGGAAATGAATATCGCCAAACCCTTCATTGCACGGGGCAGGTTATTGACGCCCACCGCGATCGCAAGGCCCAGCACCAAAACAAGGGGCGTCACAAGAAATGTGTAGGCCAGTGTAAAGGTCAGAGCGTTGTAGAATGGCAGGTTGTAAACCTTCGACCAGAAGTCACCCAGACTATCCGAGCTTGCCCAGGCCTCACCGATATCAGCAAGCGCCAAATGCGACCGGTCGAAATACGTGCCCAGACCGTTGAACCGGCCCAGCGGCTGTTCTTCCCGCAGCTTCTCGGTCGCTTCCGTATCGACCGTCGTAGTCGGGTTACATCCAAACGGACCGCAGCTTTCCGAGACGATCAGGACCTGCTCGTGTTCGACGAATAGCGACTGGATAAACACCGACACGATGGGCAGCGCGATGAACAGTATCATCGCGGACAGCGTCGGCAGAACAAACCAGAAGAAGGTGCGGTGTTTCATAGCATGCGTCCCGATCTAAATTCGAGAAAGAGAGGGGGCCATGACAGCCCCCTCAAGTCGGGGAGATTTACTGGAGGAAACCAGCCTCTTTGGCCGAAGTCCTGTAGGCCGCCTCGACATCGGCAAGGGCTTGTTCTGCACTCTCGTTGCCCTTCAGGAAATCGGACAGTTCTTTTCCAAGTGCGGCGTGCATGAGACCGATCTGCGGGATCATTGGGTAAGGTTTTGCCCCACCCCGCGCAGTTTCAGAAACACCGGCAGCGGCAGGCCCAGGTTTGTAGCCTTCAAGCAGCCAGACCGCATCATCGTTGTTTTCCGCAACCATTTCCGGTGTCAGAGCGCTGACCAACGCTGCAAAAGTGGCTTCTGCTTCTTCATCCGACACGTTGGATGCGATTGAGATGCCGTCCCACCACAAAGTTGCGGCCGGGATCGACCCGCCACCAACAGTCGGTGCCGCCGAAAGAACCGTGTTCGAGGTCACCTCTTCGGATGAACCCTCATCATCCAGGATCGGCGCACCGCGCGACCCCCACATAACGCCCAACGCCGCCTGACCGGCCTCCCACAAACCTTGTGTCTCGTTTGATGCATGTGTCAGGTGGTCAGGATGCGCGTATTCGGCAAGCGCCTTCATGGTTTCAAGTGTGGCCAGGCCTTTTTCGTTGTTGATCGCAGGCTCGGCCGTTCCCGGCTCAAAGAACTCTCCACCATGTCCAAGATAGATCATGTTGAACACCTCAGCGAGGTTCCAGCCGCCGTCCCCGGCGCTCAGGTTCATCACGATCGGATGCTCCATAATGCCGGCGGCACGGATTTTTTCGGCCGCTTCAAGGACTTCTTCGTAGGTGGCGGGAATGCCGTCAAAACCTGCCTGCTCTAGAATATCCGTGCGGGAAAACAGGTGTTGTGAGTTGGCCATGAAGGCTACCGCCATGACATTGCCATCGATGGTGATCAACAAGTTCGGAGAGATGTTTTCGCCGTACTTTTCGACCAGATCGTTCAGCGGACGCACCAGACCGTCATTCATCAGCTGAGTCAGCGTCGAATTGGCCAGAATGACCGAAGTGTATTCAGACGGGTTCGGTGTCAGGGCCGCGTTCATGATCTGGCGCGCTTCGGTCGTATGGTTCGTTGAGAATTCAGACGCGTTGGCCGCGCAATTGGTTTCGGCGGTGCCTGCGACGGCGTGAATTGCCGGAAAATCACTGGCCAGAATGCGGACCGACTGGCCTTCAGGACCACAATTCGCTGCATATGCGGCCGAGCCCATCAGACCGACAAAGGTCGTTACGGTAGCTAACTTTCTCAGAAACATCTCAGTCTCCCTGTTTCTTTGAGTTTTGGATGCGTGCCCCTTACACGCATGTGGTTTTGACCCCGAGGCTCATCCCCGGTGATTTAGTGGGGCTATTGTCAGATCCGTTGCCCGGTCTGACCGTCAAACAAATGGCAAATCTCGTTTGGAACTGAGATTGACACCATGTCGTCAATTTCAGCGCGATAGTTCTTTTCGGCCTTTACAGAGACCAAAGCCCCGCCCACGCGCACTGAGATCATCGTCGCGTCGCCGAGCAGTTCCTGAGTGTAGATCGGCGCGTTGATCTGCCCCTGGCCGTCAGCCGCGAGCGAGGCATCTTCTGCGCGAAAGCCTAAAGTCAGCGGGCCGTCGGGTGCGCTGACATTGGGAATTTCAACATTTTTGGCCGCAAACGTCCCGCCGCGTACTTCTCCATCCATCAGGTTCATTGCCGGATTGCCAATGAAGCTGGCCACAAACGTATTGGCGGGCGTGTCATAAATGTCGGTCGGGCTGCCAACCTGCTGCACCACGCCCTGTTTCATCACCACGACACGGTCGGCCAGTGTCATCGCCTCGATCTGGTCGTGCGTCACATAGATTGTGGTTACTGCAAGCTCGTGGCTGAGGTTCTTGATCTGGGCACGAGTCGAGACACGTAATTTAGCGTCGAGGTTGGACAGGGGCTCATCCATTAGGAAAACGTTCGGCTCGCGCACAATTGCCCGGGCCAAAGCGACACGCTGACGCTGACCACCCGACAACTCTGCTGGCTTGCGATGAAGAAAGTCATCCAGTTCAACCATGGCCGACGCACGACGCACTTTTTCGTCATGCGACGAGGGGTCGATACCGCGAACCTTCAGCGGAAACCGGATGTTTTCGTAGACGTTCATGTTCGGATACAAAGCGTAGGACTGGAACACCATCGCGACGTCCCGATCCTTGGGCTCCATGTCGTTTACGCGCGTACCATCGATCAGAATGTCGCCCTCGCTTGCGTCTTCCAGACCGGCGATCATACGCATCGTCGTAGTTTTGCCGCAGCCGGAAGGGCCGAGAAGCACCAGGAACTCTTTGTCGGAAATTGTCAGGTCGAAATTGTCCACCCCGATAAACGAACCCCAGCGCTTTCCAACATTTCGAAGTTGAATCTCGGCCATTCTGTCCTCCCTGCCGAATGCATCGTGCATACGTTTGCAAGAGCATAGACATCAACAGCAACATCTGGCAAGAATTTTTTGCATGCGCATGCAAAATCGCCCGTCCATGTATCGCCGAGCACTGCATCGCTTGGGTTAAAGCACTGAAAGAAAACAATATGCCCTATGAATCCGAAAAGACGATTATCCTCGAACTTTACGAAGCACTGAGTCGAGCTGAAGAATCGGCCATTGCCGAGACGATCTCGGAGTATTGTGCAGAGGACTATCTCTGGCGTGGATTTCATCCGTTTGATGAACTGTTCGGCACCGACGAAGTGACCCAGAAATTCTGGCATCCGCTGATGAAAAGCCTGACACGAATGCAACGTCGCATGGACGTTTTCATGGCGGGCACCAACGAAATCGACGGGTTCACCTCGGTCTGGGTCGTTTCCATGGGTCATCTCATGGGACTGTTCGACAAAACCTGGCTGGGCATCGCCCCGACCGGCAAGATGGCTTTTCTGCGGTATTGCGAGTTCAACCGGGTCGAGAACGGGAAAATCACCGAGACTGCGATGTTTTTCGACATTCCGCATCTCATGATGCAGGCTGGTTTGCGACCCTTCCCGCCGCAGACTGCGGCGCAGCTTGTTCAGCCCGGACCATTGACCCAGGACGGCCTGATGTTTGACCCGCAACCAGCCGAAGAAGCTGACAAGACCTTGTCTGCTATCAATGCAATGATCTCCGATCTTGGCCGCTGGGATAGCGGCTTGAACCTTGAGGACGAGTTACGGCGCACATGGTGCGAGGACATGATTTGGTGGGGTCCGACTGGTATCGGCGCCACCTACACAATCGAACGCTATGCAAAGCAGCATGCCGGTCCGTTCCGCGCCGCGTTTACCGAGCGTTCGAAAACCAGACATGTCTGCCGCATGGCCGAAGGGCACTATGGGGGCTTTTTCGGGTGGCCGAATTTCACGGCACGCCCCACCGGTGGTTTCATGGGAATGCCCGCCACAGACAAAGCTGGTGAGTTCCGGGTGATCGACATCTACCGACGCGAGGGGGACAAACTGGCCGAGAACTGGATCTTTATCGATCTGCTCCATTTCTGGAAGCAGCAAGGCGTTGATATCCTGGCGCGGACAACAGGAATTGATGCGACATGAGGATCGATGCACACCACCACCTTTGGGACCTGAACGCCGTACTCTATCCATGGTTGATGGAAAAGGGTGTCAGGCGTTTCTTCGGCGACCCGACACCAATTCAGCGAGACTATCTACTGCCTGAGTTTCGCAGGGAGGCGGAGGCCAGCGGTTTTACAGCATCTGTTCACATACAGGTCGGTTCAGCTGACCCTTGGGCCGAAGCTCAATGGGTGCAATCCGTCGCCGAGCAATTCCCTGACTGGCCTCTGGTGCAGGTCGCATTCTGCGATCTGACTGCCGAGGACCTGACAGACCAGTTGGATCGGCTACAGACACTGACATCGGTGCGGGGTGTGCGCCAGATCATTGGTCGGTCACCCGGCGAAGACATGGCAACCGGCACAAACACGTTGCTCGAGAACCCAGAATTTCTGGCCGGCCTGCAGCAACTGGGTGAACGCGGTTTGTCCTTCGACCTGCAACTTCTGCCTGATCTGATGGAGCGGACTGCCGCGGTGTTGGAGAAAGCCCCACACACACAGATTGCCCTGTGCCATTCAGGATCGCCACATGATCGATCCGAGGCGGGATTGGTCAGATGGAAGACTTCTCTCAAATCGCTCTCCAGCTTGCCACAAGTTCACTGCAAACTCTCGGGCCTCGGGATGTTTGATCATGACTGGAGCACAGAAAGTGTCGGTCCCATCGTCGAAACCTGCTTGTCACAGTTCGGAGCCGATCGCTGCATGTTTGGCTCCAACTTTCCGGTCGACAGCCTGTCTTCCACTTATGATGAGCTCGTTTCCCGATACCAGCAGCTGGTGCCCGACGAGCATCAGTCAGATGTGTTCTGCAACACGGCAAAGCGATTCTACCGGATTGCTGACCAACCTCACTGACGTGATCCGTTTCGATATTCTGTTGTTTGAACTTAGACGTTTCTTGCTGCCGAGCCATCGATTGCCGGGCGCATATGAAAATGGGTGGAGCGTGCGCCCCACCCCTTCACGTCAGGCCCCGATGATGTTGTGACCAGGACCGTATGGGAAACCTGTGATATTCTCGGCACCGTCTTCGCCGACCACAAGGATATCGTGTTCGCGATAGCCACCCGCGCCGGGCTGACCCTCGGGAATCCACAGCATCGGCTCAATCGACACGACCATGCCGGGTTCCAGAACTGTGTCGATGTCCTCGCGCAATTCCAGCCCGGCCTCGCGACCGTAGTAGTGGCTGAGAACGCCAAAGGAATGGCCATAGCCGAAGGAACGGTATTGCAGCAACCCTTCGTCCGAGAAGAAGCGGTTTATCTCGGCGGTTATGCCCGCACAGGTCGCTCCGGGCTTGATCAGGCTCAGGCCCAGCTCGTGCGCGGCCACGTTGGCTTTCCACAGGCGTAGGCTGTCGGCGTCCGGTTCCCCAAGGAACAGGGTGCGCTCCAGCGCGGTGTAATAGCCCGAGATCATGGGGAAGGTGTTCAGCGACAGGATATCGCCTTTTCGCAACGCGCGTTTGGTGACAGGGTTATGTGCGCCGTCGGTGTTCAGACCCGATTGAAACCAGACCCACGTGTCGCGATATTCGGCTTCAGGATAGGCGCGTGCGATTTCCTCTTCCATCGCGTCACGACCGGCCATTGCAATCTCGATCTCGGTTGCGCCTTCGCGGATTGCCGCGTGAATGGCCGCGCCACCAACGTCCGCCGTGCGGGCGCCGCCTTTGATCAGATCGATCTCTTCCGCTGATTTGACCATGCGGGCAGCCATTGTGTCGGGTGCGATGTCGACCAGTTCGGGACTGCCCAGCATGTTCAGCGCAGTATCGCGAGCCGCCAGCGTCATATGATCGCTTTCGATGCCAATCCGTTTCGCATTCCCGATCAGGTTGGCAACGGCACGCCAGTAGTTGTCGCGCTTCCAGTCAGTGTAGATCACGTTATCTTCAACCGACCGGCGCCAGGGTTGCCCGGCGTCGATGTTGGCGGAAACCGTGGTGCAGCTATCCTGGGTCACGACGCAGCCATAAGGACGGCCGAAGGCGCAATACAGAAAGCCCGAGTAATAGGCGATATTCTGCATCGACGTCAGCAGGACAACGGGGATGTCTCGTCTGGCCATTATCGCGCGCAGGGCCGCCAGGCGGCGATCATACTCAGCCTTGCTGAACGGCAGCGGTGCTTTTTCGCCATTGTGGCAGGTAAAGAATTCGGGGCGATTTGACGTATCTGTCATTTTTGGTCTCTCATCTTTGCCGGGTGTGCAATGCCCGGCCACATGTCCCGGCGTTCAGGACAGGCGGTCTCGGGGTCCGAGAGCCGATCATCCCCTAAGGTGCCGCGACGCCATCGCGGCGGGGATGAACGGATAAATCGTTAGATGAGACGAAACGCTGCGTCAAGCGGGCGACAGACCCCGCAACCGTTCCGAACGACGCCGCAGCAATTCCACCGTGGTTAGCAAGGCAATAGACAGAACCACAAGGATCGTGGCCACCGCCAGAATGGTCGGGCTGATCTGTTCGCGCAGGCCGGTGAACATCTGCCACGGCAACGTCTTTTGGCTGGCGGAGCCCACAAACAGGACCACCACAACTTCATCAAAGGAGGTGATGAAGGCAAACAGGCCACCCGAGATCACGCCCGGCAAGATCAACGGCATCTGGATCTTGAAGAACGTGCGAACCGGGCCTGCCCCCATGTTTGCAGCGGCGCGCGTCAGGGACCGATCAAAGCCAACCAAAGTTGCCGTAACGGTGATGATTACGAAAGGAATACCCAGAACCGCATGGGCCAGGACCACCTTCAAATAGCCCACGAAGTTCTTGTTCATGCCCAGCGTGCCCTCAAGGAACCTTCCGATATCGCTGTAGAAAAAGAACATGCCTGTCGCCGAGATAATCAGCGGAACGATCATCGGGGAAATCAGGATACCCATGATCGCACGGCGTCCCGGAACGTGGGACTGGCTGAGCCCGATGGCGGCCAGTGTTCCAAGGGTGACTGAAATTACCGTCGCAATCGGCGCGATGATCAGCGAATTCTTGAAGCTTCGCTGCCATTCATTGTTGGTAAAGAAATCGCGGTAGTGCTTTAACGAGTATCCTTCGGGGTCCAGTCGCAGCATTTCGGGAGTGAAAGTAAAGAAGTCCTGCGCGTTGAAGGAAAGTGGCAACACCACAAGGATCGGCGTGATCAGGAAAACAAAGATCGCGCCGCAGATCACGCGGAACAGATAGTGGTAAAACACCTGCTGAGCCGTCAGATAAGGCAGCAGCTTGCGCCGATACCGACCTTCGTACAGCCAGTAGATGAACCAGATGAAGAACCAGCCGCCCAACAAGCCCAGAACGCCACCCATCAGACCGGAAACCAGAAATCCGACGATGCCAAAGCCGAGGATGTTGATCCAGCGGGCCAGCTTTTCATTTTTCACGATGTTGATATAGACCCAAGCCAGCCCGGCAATCAGGACGGTTCCGCCCAGAATTCCAAGGATGACCGAGCCATTTCCGGCGCCGACGAAAATGCCGGCAAAGGCACCTGCCAATGCGACACTGGGCAGAACCATGGACATGGGCTTGCGGGATATCGGTGTCAGTGCGGCCATCTTGATTATCCCAGCTTCACGTTATCGATGCCTACGATCTTGTCGTAGACCCAGTAGAGCAGCAGCACGACACCCAGAAGGATCGTGCCCAAGGCCGCGGCAAGCCCCCAGTTCAGCGAGGACGAGATGTGATAGGCAATCCGGTTCGAGATGAAGACACCCTTGGTGCCGCCCACGATCTCGGGCGTGATGTAGTAACCAATCGCCAGAATGAAGACGAGGATCGAGCCCGCGCCGATACCAGGTATGGATTGCGGGAAATAGATGCGCCAGAAGGTGGTCCAGTTGGTCGCGCCCATCGACTTTGCTGCGCGGGTATATGACGGCGGGATCGTCTGCATAACCGAATACATCGGCAGGATCATAAAGGGCAGCAAAATGTGCGTCATGGCTACGATCGTGCCGATTTGATTGTTGATGATAATCAGTCGGGCATCATCCGCTACCAGCCCAAGCCAGACCAGTGTATCGTTAATCACCCCTTGCTGTTGCAGCATGACCTTCCAAGCGGACGTTCGCACCAGCAAAGACGTCCAGAAGGGTAAAAGTACGAGAATCATCAGCAGGTTGGAGACCCGCATCGGCAGTGTCGCCAACAGGTAACTGACCGGATAGGCAAGCAAAATACAGGCGCCCGTAATCACAAGCGACATGAACAGCGTACGACCGAACAACTTGACGAGGATCTGTTTGTCCTCTGGCTGAGCCTGCGCCCCTTCTGGCGTGCGGCGCATGTCCACCGCGTTCAGGAAATAGCCGTTGGTGATCTGCGGCGAATGCGTTTTGATGACACGCCAGGTTTGCGGATCGCCCCAGCCGTCATGGATTTCGATCAGCTGCTCCTTGAATGGACCATCTGTTTCGGGATCCAGTTTATTGATCTGTCGCCCGGACCTGCGGAACATCGAAGACATGCCAGTTTCTTCGTAGTTCAAACGCGAGCCGAGCCTTGTGTGCTCTTTGTTGTCAATCGCAACAATCATGTCGCGGACGAATGCGTCATACACATCCTCGCCCGGCAGTTCGCCAGTTTGTTCGTCCCATTCGCTCAGCGCCGCAACTGTCTGCGGCAGCGTGTCCGCGACAATGCTGTTCTCAACAGATCGGAACAGCATCGATGCGATCGGAATAATAAACGAGAACAGAACAAACAGAAGAAGCGGGGCCACCAACAACAACGCGCGTAGTTTTTGCCGTCGTAGCGAACGAGCCAGAGATTGCTTGAGCGGTGTTCCGTCCGCTGCCAGCATCGGTCCCACGTTTTGGCTTGCGTCAGTCATTGTTGTTCCTTGGCTTGTCTTGGATCAGGGGCAGCGCACCGCCCCTGACATGGTCGTTAATCGTGCAACGGCTTATTGTGCCAGCCACGCCTGGAATTTGGCGTCGATGTCGTCACGATAATCAGCCCAGAACTCGTAGTTGTAGAGGAACGTGTTCTTGGCGTTTTCCGGATCGGTCGGCATGTGCGGTGCCATGTCGATGCCCAGCTCTGCGTGCTGGCCAACCAGCGGAGCAGACGATGCGCGGGCCGGACCGTACGAGATATACTTGGCCTGATCCGCCAGACGCTGCGTATCGGTTGCGAACATGATGTAGTCCAGTGCACGCTGCTGACGCTCTTCGCTCAGACCGGCAGGAATGATCCAACCGTCCAGATCGAACACCTGCGCGTCCCACAGCATGGCAACGGGCTGTTTCTGTTCTTCGATCACGCTGAACAGGCGACCGTTATAGGTCGACCCCATGACGATTTCACCGTCAGCCAAAAGCTGCGGCGTGTCGGCCCCTGCGGACCACCAGACAACGTTGTCCTTGATGGTGTCGAGTTTGGCCAGTGCCTGGTCTTGACCTTCAGGTGTAGCGAGAACGTCATAAACGTCATCTTTGGCGACACCGTCGCACAACAGGGCCCATTCCATGTTGTTGATCGGGCGTTTCTCCAGCGAACGCTTGCCGGGATAGGTTTCCAGATCGAAGATCGCGCAGACATCAGTCGGCGGGGTGTCACCCACCAAGTCAGTCCGATACCCGAACGTGGTCGAATACACGATCTGTGGAATAAAACAGTCGCTGACCAGAAGGTCACCAAAGTCTTCGGATGCAGGTGTGCCATCGGGCGCCGGGGCCAGCATTGTATCCGGGTCGATTTCCAGCGCCAGACCTTCGTCGCAAAGACGGATTGCGTCAGCCGCCACAACGTCCACCACGTCCCAAGTGATGTTGCCGGCTTCGTTCATTGCGCGCAGCTTGGCAACGGCTTCCGCCGAGCTGTCGTCATTCAAAATGGTGACACCGGTCTTTTCCGAATAGGGCTCGTGATAAGCCTTCAGCTGCGATTTGGAATAGGCGCCGCCCCAGGAAACGATGGTCATCTCCTCGGCGGAAACGCCGCTCGCAGCGGTGGCAAGGGCTGCTGCCGTAAGTAGGGTTGTGGTTGTTTTCATGTGTTGCTCCCAGTTCATCCCGTTTATGTGTGTGGTCGGCTGATGCACGGGTATTCATCAGCCGGTCCCTCAGTTTAGCCGCGCTTGTTCCGCGCAGCTTGGTCTATGCGTCGAGCGCACGACAATCCTGGGCCAGCCAGCCAATCTCGATCTCCTGACCGGGGCTCAGCCGAACGGCGTCCGGTGCGTTCCGGGTCTTGACGATGAACTCGTCATTGCCGGCCACCGACATGCGGAACCGAAATACATCGCCCATGTAAATGAACTCTTTGACGGTTGCCTTGAGCGTATGCGCATCGGCGTGCAGGCGGTCCTTGTTGAATTCGACACGCTCGGGTCGGATCGAAACCTTGGTTCGCGCACCTGCTTCGTGGACATTGATCGGGACCGCGTCGATCTCGGAACCATCGTCCAATTGGACGAGGCACGTGTCGCCATCAATTGACTTCACGACACCTTCCAGAGTGTTGTTCTCACCGATGAATTGCGCGACGAAACTGTTTTCAGGCTCTTCGTACAGCTGATCGGGTGGCGCAAGTTGCTGGATGCGGCCATCGTCGAACACGGCAACACGATCGGACATGGTCAGGGCTTCGGTCTGGTCATGGGTCACGTAGACGGTGGTGATCCCCAGATCATGCGCAAGTCGCGTGATTTCGAACTGCATATGCTCGCGCAGTTGCTTGTCCAGGGCACCCAATGGCTCGTCCATCAAAACAAGCTCGGGTTCGAACACGAGGGCGCGGGCCAGGGCGATCCGCTGCTGCTGTCCCCCGGACAGCTGAGCCGGCCGCCGGCCGCCAAAGGCGCCCATCTGCACCATGTCCAGCGCACGCTTGACCTTTTCCTCCCGTTCCGACTTGCCCAGTTTGCGAACCTCCAACGGGAACGAGAGATTTTCGGCCACCGTCATATGCGGGAAAAGGGCGTAATTCTGAAAAACCATGCCGATTCCACGCTTGTGTGGCGGAATGTTGTTGATGGGCTTGCCATCAAGCAGGATTTCCCCATGGGTGGCAGTTTCAAACCCGGCGAGCATCATAAGGCAGGTGGTTTTACCCGACCCTGACGGCCCAAGCATCGTCAGGAATTCGCCTTTGGGCATTGCCAGATTGAGATCTTTAACGACGAGATTTTCGCCATCATAAGACTTTTGAACGCGTTGAAATTCGACAAACGCGGCGTCGTTCGTTGTATCGGTCACAAGACCCCCTGTTGCGTCAAATGATTATCCGAGAGCGTCGGATTTCATTGATCAGTAGGCATCAGTTAAGACCATGCGATGTGCATATTGCAACTATGAATGCAGATTTTGCCAAATTTGATGAGCGATTGACAAGTCAATTGTCCGTGTTGAGACGGCGCATATGCCATGCAAGGCTTTGATTACTCGAAAGAACAGGCTTTCCAATCCGGGCGCGAATCTCGGGAATGGCCTCGCGGGTTCGAAGGTTGGTGCAACTCAGGAAAACCGCCTCGACAGACGGGTCCGACCCCAGTTTCGTGGCAGCATCAATCACGGATCGAACGGAAATCCGAACGACCTTGGCCTCTTCGGCTTCTCCGAACGTTCCAAACACATCCATTGTTATTCCGCTTTCGGCAAAAGCGCGGCGCAGCGGGATGTTGACCTCTTCAATATACGGTGAAAGCAACGCGAATTTCGAAACTCCAAGGTTTTCGGCGCAGGCCGTGGCGGCACGTAGGGGATTTGTGACCTCGGCCGTATTGCAGGCTTGTTTGACAAGGTGCGCAACACGTTCAGAACCAATGACCGAGCTCGCCGACGTGCACCCATATCCCACCACGCGGTAAGGGCGCGCACTGGGCAATAAGCCGGCGGCCGCTGGCAATGCACTCTCCATTTCAGCCAGGCTGTCAGTCGTCACCTCGATCCCGCTGGGAATGCGGGATACGTGGATCGGGTATCGGTGGTCCGAGAAATACTGACTGAATTCCGGCTCAAGCGTCTCGTCGGTCTGCAGCACAATCAGACCCAATGGCGAGGCTTGCGGATCGTCTTCATCCAGAGTGTACGGAATAAGGGTCATAGCTCGATTATCTCCGGCCCGATGCGCGGGCTGATAAAACGTGGGGCTCCATCGGTGACCACGAAATTTTCTTCGTGCACCAGGATCTTGCCACCGACGGAAATTCCCGGTTCCAGCGTCAATACCATGCCCGGCTCCAATACGGTGTGATCAGTCGGTATAAGAGACGGCCATTCGGTCAGCGACATCCCCAGCCCATGCCCCAAGCGCCCCGCATCCGTACTCTCGGCGTCCCTTGTAAGCACGGAGTTCATAGCATGAAACAAGTCCGCAGCGGTCGCGCCCGGGGTAGCGATTTCAAACGCAGTATCCGAGGCTTCGATGAGCCGGGCATAAGCAGATTTCACATCGGGCCGCGCGGTGCCTATGGACCAGTTGCGGTCGAAATCCGAAAAATATCCGTCCCAGACCAACCCGGTGTCCAGCATCAGAACGTCACCAACCGCCAAGGGGGTTGGCGATGCGGGTGAAATCACATCGGTATAGCCGCCCTGTTCTGCCCCGCCCGCCAGGTAGGGAACCCAATCGGCCCCCTCTTCCAGGCAAAGCACTTGAAATTTGCGGAACACCTCGTCCAGCGGAACACCCTCGCGAACTATCTCGGGCACACGTGCGAAAGCTTTGCCTGCGATGTCACAGGCAGTTTCAATCTTGTCGATCTCGGCCTCTGATTTGATAATGCGCAACCGCCTCAGAATACCGTGGTCGCCTGTAATTGCGCGTGTTCCTATCTCACTGCGCAAACGATCCAAATTCGCCATCGGCATCCGCACATGGGTCTCGTGACCATCCGGTATGCCGATTTTTCCGTCTGTCGGTGTCAGCGCAGCCAGTGCATCAGCCAAGAGCGAGACGCCATCGTCCCTCAGGTCCGGGGAACTCCAGGTTCGGATGTCCTCGATCCAGGTCTGCCCCATCAGCGCAGCACCTATGGATGGTATTATCGCCACTGGTTTTCCAGCGGCCGGGACGATCAGATACCAGGGACGCGTCGGGCTTTCCCAGAACCGGGTCAAATACCCTGTGAAGTAACGCACGCCTGTTTCCGTCGTAAGCAACAGAGCGGACAGGCCCGCTGTGTTCATCAACGTCTGTGCGCGCTCGGTACGCGCTTGGAACTCGGACGGCGCGAAACCCCTCATGCAGCAATCTCTGCATCGTGACACTTAATGCATTCCTGACGGTTTATCACCAGTGCGTTACCAGAGCATTCCTCTGCCAAAGAATAATCGCCCTCTTTGCAGGATGTCGTGAACGCCGGGCTTGTTGTGTCGTTATTGGGGTCAGCGGTGCGAGCTTTGCTCGCAAAACAAAAAGGCTCAGGTGGCCCCGATTTTTCCCTCGACCGGTGCAAGTCGTTGGCGATCTGCATGACCCCTCCGAATTTCTGATCTGTCGACGTGATCCGATCGGTGAAGTCCTGTCAACCTCAGCTTGCTGGCGAACGCTGTCGTCCTGTGGACGCCTCGGGCGGTTCAAAACACTTGATCAGCGTGAAAAACCGGACAAACCTGTTTGCGGCTATCAGGTCGCCGCGCACGCGTCGGATAAAGTGCCGACACAAGCGGTTGCTGCACGGCCGAATGACGCGAAATAATGAACTGGCGGGGGAGTTGCGGGTTTTGGACGCAGGCAATAACAGTCGTTGGTGGATTCTGGGCGCTATGGGCTGCATCCTCGGCGTAATCCTTCTGGATGAAACCGCGGTTGGCGTTGCCCTACCAACAATCCGCAATGAACTGGGGATGTCCGAACTCTCGTCGCATTGGGTGGTCAACATTTACCTGCTGACCCTCGCGGTTCTTGCAGGCGCGGCTGGTCGCATCGGCGATATTATCGGCACCCGGATTCTTCTGACCATCGGCCTGCTGATATTCGGCGCAGCCTCGGCGGCTGCGGGGCTGGCGCCGAATGGCCTTTTTCTGCTTTTGGCACGTGGAGTCCAGGGTGTGGGAGCCGCGATGATCTTCCCGCTTTCGCTTGTACTCATTGCCTTGTCTTTTGACGATTCCGAGCGCGGCATGGCCTTGGGCACCTACGGTGCAATCGGAACAAGTTTTCTGGCAGCAGGGCCATTGGTGGGCGGCGCACTGACAGAAGGTTTGTCCTGGCGATGGATCTTCTGGATCAATCCCATAGTCGTGATCTGCGTTGCCGCTGTTGTCTGGAAATACTGGCGCGATCCGCCGCGACAGGCCGAAGAGAGTTTTGACCTGATCGGCATGATCCTTTTGATCTGCGGACTGTCGCTTTTGATATTTGGCATCATGCAAGGGCCGGAAGAAGGATGGCAACAGACCGGTGTAATCGTTGCGCTTATCCTCGGGGCTGGCATGCTCATAGCTTTTGCGGTCGTGGAATTGCGCCTCACCAACCCTTTGCTTGCTATCGATTTGTTCCGGAACGCGACGTTTTCCGCGTCAAACCTGATTGTTGGAATGGCGCAATACGCCAAGATCGCGACCTTCGTCTTTGGTGCCATGTATTTTCAAACGGTTGAAGGGTGGAGCCCATTATGGGCCGGTCTTGCGCTGCTCCCGGCTGTTGTGCCTACTACTCTGATGGCGCCTGTTGCAGGCCGTTTGTCTGACAGCCGCGGAACCCGGTGGCCCGCGTTATTGGGATTGGTTTTGACGACCGGTGGCTTGATTGCGATGGCAATGGGGATGACGATTCAGGTTCAGATCCTCGTATTTTTCGGCTTCGTTTGTTTTGGGATCGCCGTGTCGCTTATGTTCGTCCCGTCCCAGCGGGCGGTGACCATGTCCGTCCCACCGCAGATGCAAGGTCAGGCCGGGGGTATGGTCCTGTCGAGCCAGCTAATCGGCGGCACCCTGGGAATGACCATCTGCAGCACGACACTGGCGATGACATCGTCTCAGGCCGCCGTCTTTTGGGTGGGCGCAGCCGTGTCCGCGCTGGTTCTTGTCTACGCATATTTTGCGATTGAGGTCTCCGAGACTGCGGCCAATTAGCGGAAATGCGTTATTGCTGCGGTGGGTTTGTCGTCGTGCAGCCTTGGTTTCACACATATCCGCGCACCTCGATCCTTGTGTTCATGCCTGATTGGCAACGGCGGATCAGAGATCTGCGCAGGAGTTCATGGCACGGGCGATTGCGTGTTCGGTTTCTTCAAGATCCGACGCGGTCAGAGCCAGTGAAGCATAGAATTTCATGGGCGCTTTCAAAATACCATCAGCCCGCAAGGATGCGTTGAACTGTTTCTGGCGATCTGCGTTGGCACGCAGCGTATCGCGATAGTCCACAACAGGGCCTTCTGCGAACACGATGTCGAAAAGAACCGGATCACCAACGACAGTCGCAGAAAAACCTCTCTTCGAGGCGGCTGCTTCCAATGCTTTCATCAACCTCTTCCCGGATCTGCGGAGGTCTTCATAGGCGCCGTCGCGCTTGAGTATTTCCAAGGTTTTCAACCCCGCCGCAGCGGCCACCGGATTGCCGCTGAGGGTTCCAACCTGAAACGTGAAGGCCTTTTGGCCCACTTTGTCGACGTCGAAATGGGCCATGATCTCGGCTGTCCCGGCAATGGCGGCCATTGGGAACCCGCCACCGATGACCTTCCCCAAAGTGCAAAGATCGGGCGTGACGCCGTACAATTCCTGTCCACCGCCCAGCGCCAGCCGGAAACCGGTGACAACTTCGTCGAAGATAAGAACGATGCCATGCCGGTGTGTTTCTTCCCGCAACGCCTCCAGAAATCCCGGCGCTGGCGGGATCAAGCGTTGAAGCGGCTCGACTATGATACCGGCAAGTTGTTCAGCGTATTCGGAAATAATCTGACGGGCAAATGAGATATCGTTGAACGGCGCAATGATTACACCGTCCTGCGTCGCCTGCGGAATTCCAGCAGAATCGGGGACGGGCTCGGGAAAGTTCGAAAGGTGCTGCGGGGACATGCTCATCAGGGCTTCACCGGACATCCCGTGATAGCCGCCTTCGAATTTCAGAATGAGGTCTCGCCCGGTATATGCACGCGCCAGACGCATGGCATACATATCTGCCTCGGAACCGGTGGAGACATAGCGTAGCTGATCCGCGCAAGGCACCGCATCGCAAATCACCTCGGCCAGTTCGATTCCGGCTGCGTTGGATGTGAAGAACGTCATGCCATCGGCAAGTTGCGCTTGCACGGCCTCCATGACTTCGGGATGATTGTGACCCACCAGCATTGGACCCGAGCCAATCAGGTAGTCAATGTATTCCTTGCCATCCTCATCCCAAACACGAGACCCCTGCCCCTTTTTCAGAACGACGCTCGGGTCGTAGTTCCCAAATCCTCCGGCGGGCAGAACCCGATTTGCACGTGCACGCCACTGTTCCAGATTGGTCTGAGTCATCCGGCTTCCCCTGTTCCGCTTTCATGGTGAGTTTCGTCTTGACCAAAGTTGAAAGGCAATTAAGAAAATTAGCAGTTATTGTGAATTTTCTTCAGGTGAAGTGATGGCCGACGGCCCTTTTCTCGATCTTCGGCACCTCAAAATGATACAGGCCATAGCGAAACACGGACGTGTAACGGATGCTGCCGAGGCACTGGGCGTGACTTCCTCAGCCTTGTCCCATCGCATCAGAGAAGCAGAGCGGCGGCTGGATCTGGTCCTGTTCACACGGATGCACAAGCGATTGCGCATGACACCGGCCGCCGAATACCTGGCAGATATGGCCGAGCGCGTTCTGAGTGAAATGGACCGTGCAGAACGCGATGTTCGGCGGATGGACCGCGGCGTCGAGCACGTGGTGCGTATCGGCGTTGAGGCCTACAGTTCCTATCACTGGCTGCCTGGTTTCAACTCGTACCTGCGCGCCCATTTGCCCGGCGTCGAGTTACAGGTGATGGCAAACGTCGCGCGCGACCCCATCCAGGCGCTAACAAATCGGCATGTTGATTTAATTGTCACCTCAGGCAACGCGCAGCCAATCGGGACGTATCAATTGCCCCTGTTCACAGATGAGTTGTTGTTCATCGTGCCACCGGATCATCCCCTGGCCGGAAAGTCATTTGTTGATGGTTCCGATATCGAAGGCGAAGAGTTCATCACCTATGCCTTGACGCCGGAACCTGATCGAGAATTCGCGCGGTTGTTCCGCCCTTCGGAAAGTTATCCGCGCTGGGCTGCAACAGTTGAACTTCCCGAAGCCATTGTTGAGCTTGTTGCCGCTGGTCAGGGCACCAGCGTGTTGGCCGGTTGGGCCGTACGCCCTGCGATCTTGGCGGGGCGCATTGTCGGAACGCGCGTCGGTGAAGATGGTATCGAGGTTTCGTGGCAGGCCCTTATTCGGTCAGAAGACAAGGACGCCGGACCAATATTGGAGGTTGGTCAGGCGCTTGCCGATTGGTCGGTCCGGAACGGCGGGTTTGGTTAGGCCCGCAACTTGCTGTTGTCGGAATCGTAGGCGTGGTGGTTATGACGTATGGCCGCACGCATGTCCCCGAAAGCCTGGATGTGGCAGGTCTGTCCAATCGCCAGCGCGCCATTTTCGACAAAACCAAGAGCCAATAGCTGACCTGTCCGATACCCCATCGAAACAGAAGTGAGATACCCAATGACCTTGCCCTCATTGGTGATCGGGTCCGAAGGCAGCGGTTCCGGCCCCGGGTCCGTGATCTCCAACCCGATGAATTGCCATTCGGGATCGGATTGAGCCTGCTGCACCACGGCTTCTCGGCCAATGAACGACCCTTTCGCCAAGTTGGCAAATTTCGCCAACCCGGCATCGAACAGAGTGTATTCTGTGCCGAAATCCGCACCCCAGCCGTGATACCCTTTTTCGATCCGCATGGCGTTCAACGCATAGGAACCGAAGTTGCAAATGCCATGTTCCGCCCCGGCCTTCCAGATTGCGGTGTAGAGTGCCACCAGATCGTGCGATGCAACGTGCAATTCCCACCCTAACTCGCCAACATAACTGACGCGCATTGCCGTGACGGATACCCCGGCAACGTCGATCTCGGCCACACTCATCCAAGGCGCATTCAGATCGGCGGATGTCAGGGACTGCAGCAGATCACATGAGCGCGGCCCCATCACCAACAATGCGCCGTCATGGTCATGGCCTTTTCTCAAAGTCACATTTGCCGGGCCGATACTGTCGGAAATCCAGTCAAAATCCCGGTCCACGGCCAAGGTCGGACCGCAGAGCAGAAACCGATCCCCGGCCAATCGCGCAATCGTCGCTTCGGACCATATGCGGCCTTGTGGTGTCAGCATGTAGGACAGGCGGACCCGACCTATGGGCGGTAGCGTGCCACAAACCAACCGGTTCAGAACATCGAAGGCATCCGGCCCTTCCAGAACGAACTTCGTGAACCCGCCGTGATCCATGATCCCAACGGCATCACGAACGGTTTCGCATTCTAGCCGAACGGCATCCTGCCAGGGTTCCTGCCCAAAGCTGAGTTCCCCGGTGTTCGTCATGCCATCGCGTTGGAACCAGAACGCACGCTCCCACCCGCCGATCTGCCCCATCACCGCGCCTTGTTCCTGCAAGCGCTCGTAAAGCGGGGTCTGGTTTACAGGCCGCCCGGACGACATGATCCGGTGCGGATAAGGAATTGCATATTGCAGGTCATAGTGTTCAGAAGCACGGGCTGCCGCATACTCGTGGGTGGCCCAGTTGCCGAAACGGCGCGGATCCCACGCCGACAGGTCCCACTCGGTCTCTCCCGCCGTCAGCCATTCGGCCATGGCCTTGCCGATCGCGGCCGAATGCGTGATGCCAATCTGAACCCCCGTCGCATGGTAAAAATTGCGTACCCCTCCGGCAGGCCCAACCAGCGGCAGCGCGTCGGGTGCGTAGGGGATCGGACCATTCACAAAGCGTTGCGCACCCGCCTCAGCCAGCAGTGGTACGTGTGATGCGGCGGCCTCGAACACCTCCATCATTCCGTCAACATCATCGGCAAACAGCTGGTGGTCAAAATCCGCAGGCACACCGTCCTGCCAAACCGGGCGGCCTTTATGTGCGTATGAACCCAGCAACAGGGCGTTGCGTTCGCGGCGCAAATAGAACCGAATATCCGGGTCGCGGATGAGGGGGAAAAGAGCTGCATCTTCCTCAAGTTGCGGCAATGCCGTCGTCACCATGTACTGATGTTCAAGAGTCACGACGGGTAGGTGCAGTCCCGCCATTTCAGCAATCATCGCGCCGCTGGACCCAGCCGCATTGATCACCGTCCCGGCCACCAACACCCCATCGGGCGTATCAACGTCCCATTCGCCATTTGGTCGCTGGCTCAGGCCGGTCACACGGGTGAAACGACGCACCTCGGCACCAAGCGCGCGCGCGTGTTTGGCAAGCGCCTGCGTCAGCTGGCTGGGATCGATGTCACCTTCGTATGGGTCCAGAATGCCTCCGAGAACGGTGTTGTCTGCCCGCCAGTAGGGATGCATCCGTTCGATCTCGGTCGGTGAGAGCATCGACAACTCAAACCCGGCTGAGCGGGATACGCCGCAGAGATGTTGGAAAAGCTGCATGCGCTCAGGCGTATGCGCGGGCCAGATGGCCGATGTATGCCGATAGGTAATCGGCGCCTCGGGGTCTTTCGCAAGTTCCTTGTAGAGCGACCAGGCATAATTTCCGGCGCGCATCCCAAGCCACGAATTCGCATAAGTCGGGATATTCCCCGCGGCGTGCCAGGTCGACCCCGCGGTCAGTTCGTTCTTTTCGATCAGAACCGTATCGGTGATGCCTGCCTTGGCCAGGTGATACAGGATAGCCGCGCCGACGGCCCCGCCGCCAATGACAACGACCTGAGCGTGTGTGCGCATCTAGTGTTGCTCCAACAATTTCCCAAAGCCTGAAACTGGATCGGTGATCCCTATGGCTCGCAGCGTTTGCCAGTAAACAGCCGCGTTGCAAGCCACGATTGGCTTGCCATGGGCTTGTTCAAGCTCGGCAATCAGCGCCACGACGGGAAGTGCCGTTCCGACCTGCAGAATGACATCGCAATCGGATGCGGCCACCTGAGCGAAGACCTCGCGAATATCGCTTAAAGGTGTCTCGCAGATTTCAGGCAATGTCGGCGCCTCGGTGCCTTTTATCGCGACGACTTCGAACCCTGCGGCTTCTGTGTTGGTTTTGACCACTGCGTCCACTTCGGTGTTAAACGGCGTCACGATACCAACCCGTTGCGCGCCCAGCACCCGTAGCGCCTCGTAATCCGCGCCGGACGCTGCCAACACCGGGACACCAACCTGTTCCGATATTTCGTCACAGCGAGCTTTCAGCTTGCCCGGACCACCCGGCCCCGCATCCGTGGTCAGGCCCACGGCGATTGCCACAGGTCGACAATCCATCAGTTTGGCGGCCTCGTCGGGCAAATCATCCGAGACTTTGTCTCCGCCCAGACGAAACCGTTGCATCTGATTTGTCACGCCTTCGGGGCGCAGCAGTTCGAGTTCCGGCTGGACAACGGTATTCATTGCCGGTGTCATGACGCCGATCACGGCGCGGGGGGCAAGTGTATCGGCCACTTTCAGTCTCCCTTCAAAAACGTGTTCAATCCGGTCATGCCGCCGATGTAGATGGCATCCCCAACAATCTGCTCCATCTCAGGCGCGACTTCCGCAGCGCAATCAAAATGGCTCTCCCATATTCCCAAAGTCTGGCGGGTTTGGGTGATCGGGATGAACCGGTGGGTCGAAATGTATCCGGTCACCGGAAGCGGGCTTTCAAGGATGTCGTAGGTGTAGAAATGATCGTGATCGGAATGCGCCAGCAAAGTTTCGCGAAAGATTGTTCCATCCGGAATATGAAGCTCCCGAATGGTTCCGGTGGATGTCGGCGCCCCGTTTTCCAACTCAGCCCTATCCACGCCCGGGTTCCACGCTGCCACACCGTCAAAGGCGCGCACAGCGGCCCAAACCCTGTCGATCTCTGCCTCAATGATCATGCTGCGAAATACGTGCATCTGAGTTCCTTTCATTGCTCAAGGCGGATGGGGAAGCGGGCGCGAATGCGGGCTTCGGCCTCGGCGCTTAAATGAGTGGGAGGCGGGCCTTTCAGAATCTCAGCGACCCGCAGCTGCGCCCGATCCCAGATGGAATGCTTGCCCGCATCAATCCAGTCATCGACGCTTTGCCGGTCGGCAAGAGAGGGATAGTAATAGTCGGATTTCATCCGATTGAGGGTCTCGGCCTCACCCAGATAATGCCCGTCCTGCGTGACCACGCGTTCAACCGCTGCCAGATCCAGCGTGGCATCTGACACTTCTATGCCCTTGATCGACCGCAGGATCGCGCCGCACATGTCATCGTCGATAACCATCGCTTCGGGGCTGGCCACCATGATTGACCCCAACATGCCAACCGAAAGGTTGATCATATCCGCGCCCGCATGACCTGCCAGCGCGACAGTGTATCCTTTCTCGTAACCAGCCTGCGCGTCCACGAGTTTGGAATCCGTCATTCCGGCCGAGACGGTTGATGGCAAACCGACATGCGCCAGAACCTGAGCCGCGGCCGCATTTGCAATCGCGGCCTCACCTCCACCGCCACTCATTGCGCCGGTACGCAGATCGGAAATGAACGGCATCAAGGCATAGATACAGGGAGCGCTTTTCTGGATTCCATCGACCACCACCAGTCCGGCAAGACATTCAGCCAATCCCTGCGCAAGAGCCCCTGCCAAGGTGACAGGGCTTGTTGCGCCAGCCTGCCCGGCAGAGCATATCTGTGGGATCATGCCGGCATTCACGGCTTTTTCAAGCATATGAATACCTTCGGCGGCATATGTCAGCGGGGGCACCACATGCACTATGACTGCCATGCAGAACGGCCGATCACGAAAGGCTCCGGTGCGACCGAGCGCCATGTCGAACATGTCAACGATCGGGTCGATGTGATCCGCGTCGCAAAAGCTGATACCGATGGGTTTGGAGGTCGCCTTCATACAGGCGAACGCCGAATTGACGTCCAGTTCAAACGGATCGGAAAGGTTACGGGCGACGACCGGACGTAATCCGTAGTGGATGTTCTGCGACGCCTCCAGAACGCGCATCAGGTCATAAAGATCGCCTACGTGACTATCGCGATAAGTGTTGGTTTCGGCGTCCAAAACCTGAACCGCTGCACCGCCAGTGCCGATGTGAACCGTCCCACCACCAATCCGCAAATCGCGTTCAGGAACAAAGCCGGGCAATGCAATCTGTTTTGGCGCGCGCGCAAGTGCCGACAGGATCATGTCTTTCGGAAAACACAGTCGGCCATCGCCGCGCCGTCTTGCGCCTGCCGCCAGCGCACGATTGGCGGCCATTTCCGGTAGATTGGCCATGCCAATGGTTGCGAGAATGTCAAACGCATGGGTCACGATCTTTGCGAGTTCCGCTTCTGACAGAGGGCGCAGATTTCCGCCCGCATAGAATTCCGGCGCGCGTCCTCGATCAGAGCCGCCTGCCTCGTTCTGCCGCTTTCTCGTGCGTCGCGCCATTCTCACTCCCCGATGGGGTCATTAGAATAGAAAATGATTGGTCTGAAAATTCAATAAAACGGCGTAGATGGTGAAAAAATCTCACATCAATGCATCGCGGATTCCTAACTGCCCATCGAAGGAATACCCTGCTGCACCTGCCTGGCGCCCGCCGTGAGTGTTTCAGTGTTTGATTGCCCTGGACCGCGTTGCGGCACGGTCGTGCCAAATGAACGTCCGAGGATTGTTGAACAGCGAATTCGCACGCGACTAGGTTTTCAACAATTCATTGGTGAAGTTCTGCAAGCCCGGAATGTCTTGTGACGCCGAGAGAGCAACCAACCGGATTGGCCAACTCAGGACTGACGTCAAAGGAGTGGCCGAAACCTTGGGGTTACTGGTTATGGCCAGGATTTCTTTGTCGACGATGGCGCGACCAGCCCCTTGCGCAACCATGCTGACAAGTGCGGTTTGAGTTTGTGACTCTGCCCGAACTTGGAACGATATGCCTTCCCGGTCGAACATGAATTCGACTGCACGACGGAATGGGCTAGACGGCGTCAGCATTATCTGTGGAACCGCTGCCAGTTCGGCCGCAGAAATGGTTTTTGCTCCGGCCATTGGGTCATTCAGCGGCAGAATGGCAACCGGTTGTATGTCCGCCAATCGGGTAGAAGCGAGGTTCGGGTCACCAGGGTCGGAAGAAATGACAGCGCAGTCAACGCGCCCCTCCCTCAGCGCTGCAAGGCCGTTCTTTTCATTCAGAACGTCGACATCCACTCGCAAGGCAGAATGGGCTGCCATGAGCTTTCCTGCCGCCACAGCAACCCGGGTATCCGCGACCGCCGGCACGGTTGCCACCCGCAGATGACCACCGGTTCCCGAGGCAATCTGCAAGGCAGTTTCGCGTATGCGTTCCAGTCCCTGATAGTGTCTTTGGACAGCTTGCTGAAGACTATGAGCGGCAGCCGTGGGTTCGAATTTTCGCCCGGACCGGTCAAACAGCGCCACACCCATTTCGGTCTCTAGCTCAGCTACGACCCGGCTGATTGCGGGCTGTGAGATGTGCAAGGCATCCGCTGCTTTGCGTGTTGAGCGATGGCGGTAGGCCATTCGGAACAGTTCGATCTGGCGGGCGGTGATGCGCATGGCAGTTGATAACATTTGAGTATCAAAAAATTCAACAAGATGATTTTTTGTCCAGCAACCGCAGTGTTAGTTTTCAGGGCATAAACCGCGATAAGGAAAAACCGTGCCCGTCGAACTCATTGTGCTGTTGCTTGCCATTACCGTCGGCGCCGGGATTCAAGTGGGGGTCGGGGTTGGCTTCAGTATTGTGGTCGCACCTGTGATGATGGTGCTGCTGGGAACGGACACTGCAGTGCCGGTGTTGCTGATGCTGAACACGATTGTATCTGTCGTGGCCACAGACCGAAAAGTCTGGATTCGTGACAAACCCCTGATCCGAAAGGCCGTATTTGGATGCCTGGCAGGAATCGTATTGGGATTGCTGATTTACCCTTACCTCTCGGAACGCACGGTTCTGTCACTGACCGCAGTGCTGCTCCTGATCGGAGTCGCCACTTCGATGATACCGCAGGGCAACACCGTTGGCCCATTGGGCTTCAAGGCGATCTCGGGTCTCTCGGGGCTGGCCACCGTGTGGGCGGCCACTCCCGGCCCGTTGATGGTACTGGGCCTGCTTGCGGTAGGCAGGACACCTCAGGAAGCCCGGAAACTGGTTCAGCCGGTGGCATTGGTTGCTTATGGCGCCGCATTCACGCTGCATTGCCTGTCGGACTGGCCGGCTTTTGCCAACGCCCCGTGGCTTTGGCAGTTTGCGCTCGCCACGGTATTCGGCTGCCTGCTTGGGCGCCTGATCGGCCCGCACCTACCGCAGCAAGCGATCTCGAACGCGATCCGCGTGATCTCAATTCTTGCCTGCGTAGCCCTGTTCCGGCGCGCCTATCTGGTTGGATGACGAAAGATGGTTAATCGAATGAACATTGACAAAGGGCTCGCAGAATTTCCCCGCGCGAAGCTGATGACCGGCACGACTCCGGTCGAACGTTTGGATCGACTGTCGGACAGCCTTGGAATCGAACTGTGGATCAAGCGAGACGATCTGACCGGCCTGAGCTTTGGCGGCAACAAGACCCGCCAGCTGGAGTTCTACCTTGGCGAGGCCGTACAGCAAGGGGCGGACACCGTTCTGATCACCGGCGCGGTGCAATCAAACTTTGTCCGGTCCGCAGCGGCGGCGGCTGCCCAATTGGGCATGGGTTCAATTCTGCAACTGGAAGAACGCGTGCTGGGTATGGGAGAGCAATACTACCAGTCAGGCAATGTATTATTGGCCCGGATTCTAGGAGCCGAGCACATGAGCTATCCCTTGGGTGAGGATGAGTCCGGCGCCGATGACGCACTGCACAGACGAGCGGAGCAGCTACTAGCCGAAGGCCGAAGGCCCTACATCATCCACCTTGGTATCGATCATCCACCGCTTGGAGCGCTGGGTTACGTTCTTGGCGCGACAGAGCTGCTGGAGCAGGTCAGTGAGTTCGACGCGGCAGTGGTGCCGTCGGGCAGCGGCGCGACCCATGGCGGATTTCTGACAGGCCTGCGGCTGGCCGGGCATACCGCACCGGTATACGGTATCTGCGTGCGACGAAATCAACACCAGCAGCATGCGCGCTTGCAAAAGGTACTTGGACATCTTTCAGACATGATGAAATTCGCCCCGGGCCTGGTTTTGGACAGTATCGACGTCTGGGATGGCGCACTTGCGCCCGGCTACGGGCGGATCGGCGAACGTACCCGTGAGGCACTGATATTGATGGCTCGCACCGAGGGCATCTTTCTGGACCCGGTTTACACGGCCAAGACTTTTGCTGGGCTTTTGGAACTGCTTGAGGCAGGCGTCATCGAGAAAGGCCAGAAAGTCATCATGCTGCACACCGGTGGCCTCCCGGCGCTATTTGGGTATCAGGAAGAGCTTCAATCGATCTGATTTACACCGGTGCCGTGGCTATACCGGACGACAGGCACTGCAAGACCCGAGGGAAACTTTGAAAGCATTGAGGTTGGTCGACCCGGGCAGCACGAATGCGTCAAACGAGCTTCTCCGACTTGGAACCGGTCAATCAATTGCCGCGCAGGCTGTTCGTGCCCAGGCCAAAGCGGGATCGGACAGGTAATGGCCGATCCGCTCCAATAAAGCGGCGTGGTACGTGTTCAACCAATTGCGTTCAGCGACAGTCAATTCGTCTACCAGGATCCTGCGTGTCTGAATCGGAATCCACGTCAGGTTTTCAAACTCAAGGAAGCCATCCTCGGCCTCGGAAATCTCGAACAGGTTTTCGATACGGATCCCAAACGACCCGGCCTGGTAAAAACCGGGTTCGATGGACAGAACCATACCCGGCACAAGGTCGATGGGATTGTAGGGTTTGCCGATACGTTGCGGGTGCTCGTGTACGGAAAGCCGATGACCGATGCCGTGTCCGGTTCCGTGATCATAGTCCAACCCGAGATCCCACAAGGGGCGGCGACAAATTGCATCGATGTGGTGCCCTTGCGTGCCGGGAGGAAAGCGCAGCGTTGCGATTGCGTGAAAAGCCTTGAAAACAGCCGTATAGGCCCGGTCGTACCCATCCGGAGTTTCCGCCCCAAATGCAAAGCTGCGGGTCGCATCGGTCGTACCGGTCTCGTATTGGCCGCCCGAATCCAAAAGATAAGTGCTGTCGCCGAGAATCGGTGCGCTGCCATTCTGTTGAGTTGCGTAATGGCACATAGCGGCATTTGCACCGGCTGCCGAAATCGTGCGGAAACTCTCATAGATGAAACCGGGTCGCGCGCGCCGGAATGACAAGATTTTCTCTTCCGCCTCATATTCGCTCACGTACTCGTTCCGAGTGGCGCGTGCTGGTACTTCGGTCGCAAGCCAGGCGCAAAACTCGGTCCAGGCCACACCGTCCTGAATATGGCAGGCGCGCATCCCTTCCAGCTCAACATGGTTCTTTCGTGCCTTTGCCAAGGTGACCGGGCTGCCGGCGGGCAGTTCCCGCGCGCCCACGCGTTTCAACGCAAACCGCACAGCAGCCGGGGAGAATTCCGGATCGAAAACAACACCTTGCCCAGACAAAACGCGGTTCTCAATAGTCGACAAAAATGAGTCTAGGGGTCGGATTTCCATGTCGGCTGGTAAATGATCCCTAAGACCCACGTCTATTTTTTGATCCGACACAAACCACGAGGCAGGGCCCGCTTTCTCGACCAGTAGAAATGAGTGCGGGATTGGATTGAAAGCCACGTCCGATCCACGAATATTGAGCAGCCAAGCGATGTTATCTGGTTGTGTCTCGACGACAAATTCGGCGCCGCGCGCGCGCATGTCGGCCTTAAGGTCGGAAATTTTGTCCACGCTGCTCTTGCCGGCAAACTGCAACGGAAACGGCTCGATTTTGCCTTGCGGTGGCGACGGCTGATCTGGCCAAATCGCGTCAACTGGGTTATCGCCGACAGCGACAAGCTGGGTATTGTGCTTTGCCAACGCATTTGAAAACCGGTCGTACCAGACCGGTGGCAAATGCATCGCATCAAACCCGATCTTCCAATTGCTTTGCGCGACCGTTGCCAGCCAGAGTTCCGGCGGTTCGTCGAAGAGATGATGATGCGAGAAGACCGGCGCCGAACATTGGCTCGCCGCCTGTACCACGTAACGCCCATCAACAAACAGCGCCACGGTCTCGCGCGTGACAATCGCCATACCGGCAGATCCGGTGAAACCCGTTACGTATTTCAGGCGCTCGTCATGCGGGGCAACATACTCTGCCTGATGTGCGTCGTAGCGCGGCAGAATGAACGCATCCAGATCGCGTCTCGCCAGCTCTTTTCGCAGGGCAGAAACAGCTGGGCGGCATTCGGTTTCCGGGGCGTCAAGCATCGGCATTGATCTCTTCAACATGATGGCAGGCAACTTCACCCCGGCCTTCGAACGGCATCAGAGCAGGCATGTTTGCCTTGCAGATTGCGCTGGCATGGGGACAACGAACGTGGAACGGGCAGCCGGACGGCATGTTCAGGGGCGATGGCAATTCGCCTTCCAGTCGGGTGGCTTGACCACGCTCGTCCGGGTTCAGGGAGGGTGCGGCAGACAGAAGCGCCTGACTATAGGGGTGCGCCGGAGCCGAGAACAGCGTTTCACTGTCGCCTATTTCAACGATCCGGCCCAGATAGATCACCGCGACGCGGTTCGAGACATGGCGCACCAGCCGCAGATCGTGGGCCACGAACAACACGGTCAGGCCCAGATCGCGTTGCAGGTCGAGCAGCAGGTTCACCACCTGAGCCTGAACTGAGACGTCCAGAGCCGAAACCAGCTCGTCCGCAATCAACACAACAGGTTCGACAGCCAGGGCCCGCGCAATCGCAATGCGCTGGCGCTGGCCGCCAGAAAACTCGTGGGGCAACTTGTCCTGCGCGTCCTGAGGCAGACGGACAAGTTCAAGCAATTCGGCGACCCGCGCCGGAATCTCGGCTTCGGGTCGCATGTCGTGGACACTCAGAGCCTCGGTCAGGATCTGGCCAGTTGTCATGCGCGGGTTGAGAGATGAATAAGGGTCCTGAAACATCATCTGGACGCGCCGGTTATAGTTGCGGTCCCCGCGGGTTGCGTCGTCAAATACATCGTGACCTTCGAACCGGATCGTTCCTTCACTGGGGGCGTGCAGGCGCACGATGCAGCGCGCAAGGGTCGACTTCCCGCAACCGGATTCCCCCACGACACCCAGCGTTTCACCGTGTATCAAATCCAGGTCGATACCATTGAGCGCCCGAACCTCGCGACCAGGCCGGCCCGAGAGGATATCTCCCAGCCCGCGCCCCAAAGGAAACCGCAAATGAAGGTCGCGGATTTGCATTACGGCGGTCATGCGGCGTTTCCTTCGGCATTTTTCACGGGGTTGAAACAGGCCACTTGTCTGTCATCTGCAATCAGGGTCAGGGGCGGCCGGTCTTGCAAACAGGGTTCAATGCAAGCTGCGCAGCGGGGGGCAAACGCACACCCCAGAGGCAAGTTATTCAAGCTTGGAGGTACGCCCGGCACGGAATATAGCGGCGTCCGGGGTGGCAGGTTTTCCGGAACCGATCGCATCAGGCCGACCGTGTAGGGGTGACGTGGGTCGCGCAGCACATCTCGGACTGGCCCCTGCTCTACGATCCGGCCAGCATACATGACGGCAACCTTGTCGCAGGTTTGCGCGACCACGCCAAGATCATGGGTTACCAGAACCACGCCCATGTCCAAATCCTGTGCAAGCCGCAGGATCAGATCCAGAATCTGCGCCTGAATGGTGACGTCCAGCGCTGTCGTGGGCTCATCCGCCAGCAACAGTTTCGGGTTCGCAGCAAGCGCGATAGCGATCATTACCCGCTGGCGCATACCGCCCGAGAACTGATGCGGGTAGTCCTTCAGCCGTTCTGCCGCCGAGGGGATGCCAACCAGATCCAGCATCTTGACCGCCCGATCCCGGCGCGCGGCCCGGGACAGGTCTGTGTGGGCGCGCAGTGTTTCCTCAAGCTGAAGGCCGACCGTCAGCAACGGGTTCAGCGACGTCATCGGCTCCTGAAAGATCATTGCTATCTCGCTGCCCTGAACCTGTCGCATTGCCCGATCTGAAAGCTGCACCAGTTCGCGCCCCTGCCACTTCACCTGCCCGCTGACATCGCCATATCGGCGCGCCAGACCAATGATCGAACGCAATGTCACGCTCTTGCCGGATCCACTTTCACCGACCAATCCCAGCACCTCGCCGCGTGCAACGCTGAAACTGACATCCCGCAGGGCCGGCAGTGGGCGCCCGTTACGGTGAAACGTGGTGTTCAACCCGTCAACTTCGAGGATCGGTGTCTTGTCTGCCATCCCTTATCCTCTCGGTCTCAGCAGGTCGGCCAGCCCGTCGCCGAGCAGCGAAAAGCCAAGCCCCGTCAGAACGATGGCGATACCGGGCATCAGGCTCAGCCACCAAGCTGTCGAGATAAAGTTGCGCCCCTCGGCAATCAGGACACCCCATTCTGCCTGAGGTGGCTGCGCACCCAAACCGAGATAACCCAGCGACGACCCCAGCAGGATCACCAGCGCCATATCGGTCATCCAATAAACGATGACGGGTGTGATCGCATTGGGCAGCAGATGTCGAAAAATGATACGCCGGTCGGAATACCCCATCACAACACCGGCCGCGGCATAGTCATTGCCCATCTGCGCGATGACTTCGGCCCGCATCAGACGGGCGTAATAGACCCAGTAGACCACCGAAATGGCAACATACATGTTGACCAGACCGGGCCCCAGAACCGCAACAACCGCGATGACCAGAACCAGAAAGGGGAACGTGATCACTGCATCGACGATACGGCCAAAGATCAGGTCGGCAATCCCTCGGTAATACCCGACCAGAGCCCCCACCACGACACCGGTCACAAGCGCGAAGACCGTACCGAATATCGCCATTTGCATGTTGACCTGATAGGCCCAGATCACACGCGACAGGCTGTCCCGACCAAGTAGGTCGGTGCCGAACGGATGCGCCCAGGATGGCGGCTGTCGCACAGCCAGATAGTCTATTGCGTTTGGATCGTAGGGCGCGAAGGCGCCGGGAAAGATCGCCAGTAGAACCGAAAATCCGATGATCAGCAATCCGGCCAGAAACCCCGGCTTGCGCAGGGCCGCCTGAAGGAAGGTCGGCCGACGGGTTTCGGCGTTGAAGGGAACATCACTCATTGCAGACGCATCCTCGGGTCAAGGCGGCTCTGGAACAGGTCCGTCATCAGGAAGACCACCGAGACCAGCACTGCAAAGGTCAGAGTCAGCCCCTGTATCAGCGGATAGTCACGGGCAAAAATGGCTTCCAGCATCAGCCGCCCCATCCCCGGCAACGCGAACACGGTTTCCGTGACCAGCGTTCCGCTCATCAGGTTGCCAATGGATAGCCCCAACAAGGTCACGGTTGAGATCAGCGCATTGCGCAGCACGTGCCGCCCCAGGATCAGCCGCGGAGGCAGGCCCTTGGCGCGGGCGAACTGGACATATTCGGCATCCAGAACTTCGATGATTGCGCTGCGCAGGTTCCGCATGATGATGGCCGAAGTGTACAGCGCGACGGTGACCGACGGCAGAAACAGGTGATACAGCCGCTCGCCGAACGTATCGCCATAACCACCGACCGGAAACAGCCGCAGCTGCGCGGCCAGAAAGGTCAGCAGGACCAGACCGATGTAAAACACGGGCATAGACAGGCCGATCTGGAAAACCGTGCGGATCACCGCATCCGGCCAGCGCCCGCGATTGAGCGCGGCGACGAAGGCCAGCGGTCCTGCGATCAGCAACGACAGCACCACCGAATAGACGGTCAGAAAAACGGTGATCGGCAGGCGGTCAGCGATCACATCCATCACATCCGTCCGCATCAGGATCGACCGGCCCAGATCCCCCTGAACCGTGCTGCTGAGAAACAGCCAGAATTGCACCAGAACGGGCTGGGTCAGGCCCAGCCGTTCGCGGATCGCCTGAATGTCGGCGTCCGAGGCCCGGTCGCCCGCCATCGCAATGGCCGGGTCCCCCGGCAACAGACGCACCAAAAGAAAGATGATGACCATAACCAGAAAAAAGGTCGGGATCATCAGCAGGAGGCGTTTGAATATGTAGGTCAGGCTGGACATTGTTGACGCTTTGCAAATGGCCCCGCCGGTGTGCTCCGGCGAGGCAGGGGATCAGCTTTTAGCGGCTGACAGTTGCTTCATCGAAGATGTTATTGCCCAATGGCGTCTGAACATAGCCCTCGACCGCTGTACTCAGCGCCACAGCAAAGGGCGTTTCGTACATGAACAAAAGCGGAGCGGCCTCGGCATAAAGCTCTTGCATGCGCGCGAACTTTGCCTTGCGGGCATCAGGGTCCATTTCGTTGGCGGCTTCTTCGAACAGCGCGTTGAATTCGGCGTTTTCCCAACCGGTGCCGACGGCCTTGGCGGTTGGCGTGTAGCCCAGCCATCCGACAACCTGACTTGGATCGTTTACGTCATTGACCCAGCCATAGGTGTGTATGTCGAACTCGCCCGAACGGTTCTTTGCACCGCGCGTGGCACCGTCCACCTGCTCGACCACCAGATCGATTCCCAGCGGCGCCCACATCTGTTGCAGCGCTGCAAAGATCGTCGCATCGTCAGCCGAACCTGCCAGTGTCGTCAACGTGACCTGAGTTCCATCCGTCACCCCGGCCTCGGACATCAGCGACTTGGCTTTGTCCAGGTCATAGGAGTAGAGCGGGCTCAGATCCGACGCATATTGCGTGGCCTTGGCCATCAATGGAGAGCTCATCGGCTGGCCAGCGCCGTGCAGAACCACGCCGATCAGGGCATCCTTGTTGGTGCCATAGTTCAATGCTTGCCGGACACGCGGATCCGCCAGGGGATTTGGTGAACCGTCGGCACGGGAGTCACGTGTATTGATCGGTGAATAAATGATCCGGGTCGACGGGTAGAGCTGCATGTTGACGTTCGGATCAGCCTCCAGCTCGGCCACGCGGCTAAAGGGAATGAACTCGGCCGCGTCCACCTCACCTGCTTGCAGGCTCAGAATACGGGTCGCGTCATCCGGGATGATCTCGAAATGCACGCCGTCCAGATATGGCAGCGGTTTGCCGTCCGCACCCATACGCCAGTAGTGTTCGTTGGCGCAGAAATCCATCGAAGCGCCCTGTTCGAACCCACACAGGTAGAACGGTCCGGAGCCAACCCCGGCAGCAGTGGCAGCAAACAGCGCCGCTGATTTATCCTGATCGGTGTCCCCAGCAGCGGCGTCAAAGGCAGCTTTCGAAACGATTGCCGTATTAAAGGTAGCCAGCATGGACAGGATCGTTGGATCCGGGTCTTTCAGCGCAATGGTTATCGCATTTCCATCCGACGACACGTTTTCGATTGACCCCAACAACCCAGCCCACGGACTAAGATCGGGATTGCGCGCCCGGTCCAGCGAGAAAACAACGTCCTCGCCACTCATTGGTGATCCGTCAGCAAACAAAACACCCTCGCGCAGGGTCAGAGAAACCGTTTTGCCATCATCCGAAACCAAAAACTCCTCGGCTAGGCCGGGTTCCACCGAATTGCCATCGGCACTGCCGCGCAGAAGCGTGTCGAACAAACTGCCAACCATCCAGATGTCCGGGTTGCGATCGGCATAGATCGGATCAATCAAGCGCGATCCGTCGTAGCGGGCGAAGTTCAGCGTTCCGCCCCTTTCCTGTGCTGTCACCGGCAGCGCCAGCGTCAAAGCAACGGTCATTCCCAGAACCGTTTTTAGCGTCATCTTCTTCTCCTCCCGCAAAATTCATTTGCCTATGGGCCAAGACAATAAGCGATTCTTAGCAATACTAAAGTTTTTTTTAGTAATAAGATAAATTTTTTTACCGCGATTTTTCCTACCGCCCCGTTTCACTCATTGGCGAAGTTGTAACCCAAAGTTCAACAGCCTCCTCTTCTCCAAGAACGACTGAATAGTGACGCACCGAGGTATCGTGGTGAATCACATCACCCGGCGACATGACAAAGACCTTTCCACCGAGGTGATATTCCAGCTGACCGGACAGCAGGTAACAAAACGCCTCGCCCTTGTGGCACATCTTTTCGGAAACATGACCAGGCGGGCGGTGCACGATCTGCGGGTGAAACAGGGCACCTGAAAAACCGGGCCCAAGCTTTTCGTAGAACCGTCCACGAACGCCCAATGAATAAGTTTGTCGGCTGTCATGCGCGACATATTCCGAAAACACTTGCGGCACGCTCAGCAGTTGTTCGACACTGGTTTGCAGTGCCGCCGCTATTGCCATCAACGATGTCAGCGACGGAGAACTTAACCCCCGTTCGACCTGAGACAGAAAGCCAGTCGTCAGGTCCGCCTGTGTTGCAACCTTCTCCAAGGTCATGCCCATCGCCTTGCGCCTGCGCCGGATCGTTTGACCCAATTCAGTCGGATGCCCCTTGGACTTCGGTTTTGGGCGCTCGTTGGGCGATTGCATGCAGAACCTCCTGCTGGTCACTTGGTGTTCGCCCATTGAACAGAATATCCGGGCGGAGATCAAAATTTATTTTAGTGCGGCTAAAAATGCCAATCGCATTCAAGCATTGCGTACGGCGACAAGCTTGAGCGCCTTCGGCGCGCCCAAGTCCTTTTGAAAGAGCCCCGCACGAGGCTTCAAAAACCGGTAGCCGGGTTATGGTATATCCATGCGCATCACTGCGGCGACAACAATAGCAATCTGGTGGTTCAAAAATCCAAACCCAGGTCAATGGTTCGGTATGAATGCGTCAACGCCCCCGACGAGATGTAATCCACACCTGTCGCAGCGATGGCAGCAACCGTTTCGCGCCTTACATTGCCGGATGCCTCGGTCACCAGCCTGCCATCCACCATCGAGACCGCCTCGGCCAGCGTGTCAGTTGACATGTTGTCCAGCAAAACCACATCCGCGCCACCAACCTCCAGCACTTCGGCCAGTTGATCCAGCCGATCCACCTCGATTTCAACCTTCATCATATGTGAGGCGCGGGCCTTCGTGGCCTCCAGCACTGCACGCACACTGCCCGCTGCCGCAATGTGGTTGTCCTTGATCAAAATCGCATCAGACAAAGAGAACCGGTGGTTGAAACCGCCGCCATGCAGCACCGCCTGCTTCTCGACAATGCGCAGCCCCGGTGTGGTTTTGCGAGTACAGGTGACGCGTGCCCTGGTACCTTTGGTTTCCGCCACCAAAGCCGCTGTCGAAGTTGCAACACCGCTCAACCGCCCGGCAAAGTTCAGCGCGACCCGCTCACCAGACAGGATCGAGGACGCCTTTCCGTTGATTTCCATCAACGTGTCACCTTTCGCGCAGCGCTGCCCATCCTGCACATGCATGGTGATTTCAAGCGACGGATCGACCAGTCGAAACGCCAGATCGGCCACCTGAAGCCCGGACACCACCGCATTTTCGCGCGCATTCAGCCGCGCGGAATAGGTTGCATCATCCGGTATTACGGTCAGCGAAGTAATGTCGCCATTGGCCCCCAAATCCTCCATCAGCGCAGAACGGACCAGAGGCTCCAATATCAGGTCGGGCAATGCGGGAATGGTCATTTGGATTCCTTTGAAATTCTGTCGCGCAGCGTCATAGCCTCGCTCAGCGTCATAATCGAGCGTTGGCCGGGGCCGTGTGCAGCCTGCGGGAAATCCGACCGATAATGCGCGCCGCGGCTTTCTTCGCGCATAAGTGCAGCGGCGGCGATCAAAGTGGCGGTCGCAGACATATTGAGAAAAGAGGCAGACGTCGCGTTGTCGGCCTCGAGTTTGGCAATGGCGAACAAAGCCCGGCGCAGCCCGGCGCTGTCCCGCACAACGCCCACGAAGTTGGTCATTGTATCCCGCAATGTCTGAATCGCATCAGTTCGCTCGACTGCAGGGCCTGAACGGAACTCAAGATCCAGTAGTGTTGCCTTGCTCTCTGGCACAACTGCCGCAATATCCAGCGCACAGGCACGGGCAAAAACCAGCGCTTCGAGCAATCCGTTGGACGCTAGCCGATTGGCGCCATGCAAACCGGTCGAGGCAGCTTCGCCACAAACCCACAAACCTTGCAACGAACTGCGGCCCGTCATGTCCGTGGCCACGCCGCCCATGTGATAGTGTGCTGCCACTGCGACGGGGATCGGTTGGGTGACCGGATCGACACCGTTGCGAATGCAGGCTTCGGTCACCGCAGGAAACTGAGAAACGATTTCGGCCCCGATTGCCGAGCGCGTGTCGAGCGCCGGGTGTTGCCCGGCCTGGGTTTGCAGATAGACCGCGCGGGCGACAATATCGCGCGGCGCCAATTCCCCCTCGGGATGGATGCCCTGCATGAACCGGTCACCGGTTTTGTCGACCAAAACGGCACCATCGCCGCGCAGCGCCTCGGTCGCCAAGGGTGCAGGGTCCTCGCCAACGTCGATGGCCGTCGGATGAAACTGAACAAATTCGGCATCCGCAATCCTCGCCCCCGCGCGGGCCGCCATGCCGATCCCCTGCCCCCGGATGCGCGCAGGGTTGGTCGTCAGAGCATAGAGCCCCGCTGACCCACCTGTAGCCAACACATGGGCAGCGCCCCGTACCAGCACCGGCTCTGCTTCGGGGGATTCGGTACTGGTGAAAAAACCGCCGGTGACGCGTGAACCATCGCTTTCCAGCCCAATTGCCTGTGCACCTTCGATCACTTGGATTGATGGTGTCCGGCGCAGCTCGGCGATCAGCGCGCGCATGATCTCGGCCCCTGCCTGATCCCCTTTGACCCGAACCACGCGGGCGGCAGAATGCGCTGCTTCCCGGGACTGGATAAACCCTCCGTCCGCGGCGCGATCGAAACCGGTTCCAAGATCGGACAGATCAAGGACGTGGTCCCGTGCGGCGCGGGTCACAAACTCGGCCACTTCGCGCAGGACCGAACCGGCGCCTGCGCGCATCGTGTCATCGGCATGCGCCTCGGCACTGTCGCTTGGTGCCATCGCAGCGGCCACCCCACCCTGCGCCCAGACCGAGCTTGCGCCGGATCCCAGTGTTTCGGGCGAGATCATCACCACGGGGCGCGGCGCCAGTTTCAACGCTGCGTACACCGCAGCCAGGCCAGCGCCTATGATGACCACTCGGGGGGTGGTGACCACTTGCATCGGGTGCGTCAGATCCCCAACTGGCGCGACAAATCGATCATGCGCTGAACGGCAAGACGTGCCTTGTCGGCAATCTCGGCGTCAACTTCAACCTGACCGGTCATTGTGTCGAGCAAAAAGAGCACCTTCTCCAACGTGATCTTTTTCATGTACGGGCACATGTTGCAGGGGCCAACGAAATCAACCTCGGGCAGCGCATCGGCGATGTTCGAAGCCATCGAGCATTCGGTGATAAGCAGTGCCTTTTCCGGCTTATTATCAGTGACATATTTGATGATGCCGCTGGTAGAGCCCGAGAAATCAGCCTCGGCCACCACGTCAGGCGGGCACTCGGGATGCGCAATAAGCCGCGTGCCCGGGTTCCATTCGCGGAAGTCGCGCAAGTCGCTGGCGCTGTATTGTTCGTGCACGATGCACGAGCCTTCCCACCAGACCACGTTCTTTTGTGGGACGTCGCGGGCCACGTTCTGCGCCAGATACTGGTCCGGGGTCATTATGACCGTGTCGCTGTCCTGCGCGGCAACGATCTGGGCCGCGTTGGACGAAGTGCAGCAAATGTCCGAGGCCGCTTTGACCTCGGCCGTCGTGTTCACGTAGGACACCACCGGTGCGCCCGGATAGCGGCGCCGCATTTCCTCGATACCCTCGGCGGTGATCGATTCCGCCAGCGAACACCCAGCCTCCATATCCGGCATCAGCACGGTTTTTTCCGGGCTGAGGATCTTGGACGTCTCAGCCATGAAATGCACGCCGCATTGAACGATCACATCCGCCTCGACCTCGGTTGCCTTGATGGCCAGTTGCAGGCTGTCGCCACCGAAGTCCGAAATGCCGTGGTAGATCTCGGGCGTCATATAATTGTGGCCGAGAATGACGGCATTCCGCTCGACCTTGAGATCGTTGATCGCTTTGACATAGGGCGCATAGATCGCCCAGTCGGCCGGTGACACGACGCGTGACATGCGGTCGTAGATATCGCTCATGCTGGCGGCCAGCTCGGGCGATGGGGTAAGGTCGTATTTTTCGGAGAGATGCGCGCGCTGCGCCGGAAGGTCGAACACGGGACTGATTTCTGCCTGATGAACTCGTGACGCCTTAGATATTGGGTTTGTCGAGGATTGACCACCACTCAATGAAGAAGAATGTTCCAAAATTCCATTTCTCTGCGGAATTTTCTGCCGCGGCCACGGCAAGCAGTCATGGCCGACGACCATGAAACCGGTTACGGCAGAGCCAATGGCGGAACCGGGAAGCTGTGATCTATGATGCCTGATTACGAGGTTCTGCGCTGGCTCTGCCAACCAATCAGGCTGAGGCAGGCAAACAGAATTGCAGCCACACAGACAATCGACGGACCAGCCGGCGTATCGAACACATAGGCCGCGCGCAGGCCCGCAACGGCAGAAATCGCACCGATTGCCGCAGCAATCACGGCCATCGATTCCGGCGACCGCGCCAGGCTGCGCGCTGCCGCAGCCGGAATGATCAGCATCGCGGCAATCAATAGAACACCGACGACCTTGATCGCCACCGCAACCGTGACTGCCAGGGATAAGGTCAGGACCAATTGCTCGCGCTTGGGATCAAACCCGCTGGCATAGGCCAACTCTTCGTTCAGGGTTGCAGTCAGCAGCTGAGACCAGCGCCACGCGATCAGCGCCACGACAAGCGCTGCACCGCCCCAGATCACCGCCAGATCGGCGCGTGACACGGCAAGGATGTCTCCGAACAGATAGGCCATCAGATCAATACGGACGCCAGACAGGAATGAGACTGCAACCAGGCCAAATGCCAATGCGGAATGCGCCAGGACGCCCAGCAGAGTGTCCATGGCATAGCCACGGCCCGCCAACAGCGTCACTGTCAGCGCCATCGCAAGCGCAACCGCCAAAGCGCCAGCAAAGATCGACATCTGGAACGTCAGCGACAGCGCAACGCCAAGGATCGCTGCATGCGCCGTGGCATCACCGAAATAGGCCATTCGGCGCCAGACGACGAAACACCCAAGCGGCGCTGCCGCAAAAGCCACGCCAATACCTGCGAGCGTTGCCCGCGTCATGAAATCGTCCAGCATCACTCTGCCGCTTCCTTAGAATTCGGGCCATGGTCGTGATCGTGATCATGGTCGTGGCGATACAGCGCGAGCGCGCCTCCCGTGCCTGTACCGAACAAAGCCCGATATTCCGGGGCTGAAGCAACCACCGCAGGTGAACCTTCACAGCAGACGTGCCCGTTGAGACAAATAACCCGATCAGATGCACTCATGACCACATGCAGTTCGTGGCTGATCATCACGATGGCGCAACCGGTGTCGCGGCGGACGGCTTCGATCTGACGATAAAACGCAGCCGAACCGGGCTGGTCCAGACCCTGTGTCGCTTCGTCCAACAACAAAATATCAGGCCGGTTGATCAAGGCCCGAGCCAGCAGCACACGTTGGAACTGGCCGCCTGAAAGCTGCGACATTTGACGCTTCAGCAGATCCGGCACTCCTGCCGATTCAAGCGCCTCTGCGAAATCTCGCCTCGATACAGGACTGGTCAGGCGCATGAACCGTTCGACAGTGATCGGCAGTGTCGGATCGATGTGCAGCTTCTGCGGCACGTACCCGATTTTCAAACCCGGCTTTCGAACAACCCGGCCGACCGAAGGTTTGGTGGCACCGATTATTGCCCGCAACAGGCTGGTCTTGCCCGAGCCATTTGGCCCGACAATTGTCACGATCTCGCCCGGCTCGATCTTCATGTCCACGTGACGCAAAACTGTATTTGCGCCGTAGCGGATGCTGAGGTCATCAACCGTTACCAATGTCATGCCTAAGCCTTTTCACTGCAGGCCGGGCAGACGCCTTCGACTTCCACAACGGTTCGCTCAATCTCGAACCCAGCGGCGCGTGCCGCTGCGCCAAGTGCGCCTTTCGTGGGCGAGGATTGCGCCTCGGCCACGGCGTCACAAAGCCTGCAAATCATGAAAGCAGGCGAATGGTTCGCGCCTGGGTGCGAGCAGGCGACAAAGGCATTCAGTCGCTCAATCTTGTGCACGAACCCGTTCTCGACCAGAAAATCCAGCGCGCGATAAGCCACCGGAGGCTGTGACCCGAACCCCGCCTCGCGCAAGCGATCAAGAATCGCGTATGCCCCGAGCGCCCGATGCTCCTGCAGCAGCATCTCCAACACTTTTCGCCGAACTGGCGTCAGGCGCAAACCGTCCTCGCGGCACCGCGCTTCGGCTGCGGCCAACGCGGATTCAACGCAGTGCGCATGGTCATGTTTCTGGAAACCGACCAGGCCCGATCTGTCGGCTGGTGCTGGTTGGGAGTCTTCAGTCATGTTCTTCATATCGCATTCGACACTCGGAATGTTATAAAATCACACGGCGGAGCCGATGTCCAGAAACCTTCTTCCTGTGTCGACGACGGTTTCGCTGCCGCGTCGGCGCAGTCCCGGCCATGATGGAAGTCGCAATCGACTTTTCGCCGATCTACTCGTGGTTTCCAGGCCTTTTGGATCTGAGCGCATATGCCCACAAGATGCGCACCGGGCAACAACTCCTCCATTCGAAGCGTGCTTCGCAAGGAAAGCGCCTATTATCGCGCTCCCGCAAACTCGAACGTCAACCGCTTTTGATCCGGTGCCGGAACAAATGATCATAGTGAGGTTTCATTCGGCGATGCACTCGGCGAACGCGTTCGGGAGAGTCTTCAAGTTCAACGTAGCGACGAACCTGAGGCTTTAAACCTGTCGATGCGCGCAAGTTGGCATGAAAGCTGCCCCCGTCCCACCAGCTATAGTCTGCGGTATCCGCCCCGGGCTCCCAGCTTAAAGCTTCTGGTATGAAAGGGATATCCACGGCCTTGCAAAACGCTTCGACCATGGTTTCGGGGTCTTCAAGCAGATCGTCGCTGTCGATGACCGGCGGTGCTTTTCCGTTCAATGCTGTCAAAAGGTCAAACAGCGCCCTTTGTTCGGGAAACCCGACCTCAAGCTCATCAAAATCCGGCCATTTGTTGTACATGGACGAAATCGTCTTGCCGGGGTCACGGATCAGGAAAGCGTGGGTGAAGTGCGCCAAAAAGTCCGGTGTCCACATGTGATTGATGTAATGCGGAAAATCCTTGAGGAAGACCGGCCCTTTCTCGGCCCGTGCCTGAATGTCTCCCCAGGTACTCTCGATCGTCAGACCGGGTGTCGTCTTTTCTCCGTCCTTGTAGCGTGGCCAGAGCGGATCTTCCCCCTGATACCATGCCTCGCCGAATGGCTCGTGCAAGCAATCCAGATCGCCGCGCTGGCGCATCATCCATTCAAACGCGGTGGACGTCGAACGGGGTACGGCCCAAAGGGCAATGATTTTATGCATGTAGGCTCTCCAACAATACGCCCTGCGGTGTCGTGGGCGCGATCCCCAAGTCTTTCATGATCCGCCAATAAAGTGCGATATCGTGGCCAATGATCGGTTTGCCAAGAACGGCCTCCATGCTGCGCGCCAGATGCAGCGGGCGCTGAGGCAACCCGCCCGGGCCGCTGCGAAAGTTGCACATGCCGTTGATCAAATAGGCATCGGCCTCGGGGGCTTGTTCGGCGACATAGGCAAAGCTCTTCTCGAACAGATCACCATCGAAAATCCAGCGCATGGCATTTGTAGCCTCCTGCGTGGGAAACCAACCCTGATCGACGAAATTGCCCGCCCAAACAACATCGAACCCGGCCTCTGCCAGAAAGCCAACCGTACCTTGCCACCAATCGGGCCAGTGATAGGCCGCGTTCAACGCCACTTTTTCGACGTTCATCGCCCGCAAGGCTTCGACCATCGCATAACCCGCCATATGGAACCGGGTTCCGTATTTTTCGGACAGATCAGCACAATGCTGGCGGATGCCTTCGACTCCCAATCCGCTGGCATGAACCCAGTTGGAACCGACCTGCCCGCAAACATCGACGCCATTGCGCGACATGCAGTGAACGAAGTCTTCGAGCATATTGAAGTTCTGTTTGCGCTGGTCGAGCCCGTGCACATAGTCCGGCACATGCAGCATCCAGCCGTGCACTCCGACTGTATCGGGGCTCATGCGCAGGAAATCTGACGGAGCGGCGTCAAAGTCAAAAGGCGGGCTGGTGAATCCAACCTGATGGGGAAAAAGCTTTTGTTCTGCTGTCCAGCGGCTGGGCATCGCCAGGGTTTCAGCCATCAATGACCTCCTGCATCGCACGTCAAAAGTGCATCATTTTCTTTTGGAATATCGTATCTGTTTGGACCCCTGACGCCTCGGCAAATGCCGGAGAGTTTGGCTGAAAATCAAAAATGATACATATGTTCCATCTTTGGTTGACGATGGTATATTTGTCCACTTACCTTGTCCAGCGAAAGTGAGATTACGGCAGGGCCCGACTCGCCGACCGCTACCACCACAGCCTGAATTCACGAAAGGACGCAGCATGAATTTGGCCCCAACTATGAAGGCCATGGTCACAATGGGCCACGGCGACCTGGACCAGATGAAATTCCATGCGGATTGGCCTCGCCCCGCCCCTGCTGCCGGAGAAGTCCTGATCCGGGTCGGCGCCTGTGGTCTGAACAACACGGACGTCAACACCCGCTCGGGCTGGTACTCCAAGACCGTGACCGAGGCCACGACGGGCGGTGCATTCGAAGAAGTTGGTGAGGACGATCCCACATGGGGCGGCGCCCCGATCACCTTTCCCCGAATTCAGGGAGCGGACGTCTGTGGCGTGATCGTCGCCGTGGGCGACGGTGTCGATGCCTCGCGCATCGGAGAGAGGGTCATAACGGATGGCTGGTTGCGTGATGCCGAAGACCCTGAGGATATGAACAAGACAGGCTATTTCGGCTCGGAACGAGACGGTGGATTTGCAGAGTACACCACAACGCCGTCACGCAATGCCTTTGCAATCAAGTCCGACCTTTCCGATGCCGAGCTTGCGACGTTTTCCTGTTCCTACTCCACCGCCGAGGGCATGCTGTCGCGGGCCAATGTGACTGCACGCGACACGGTTCTGGTGACAGGTGCTTCGGGCGGCGTTGGCGGCGCCCTGGTCCAGTTGGCCAAGCGGCGGGGTGCAAGAGTTGTCGCGCTGGCCTCGGAAGCGAAGCACGATGAAGTTGCCACCTTGAAACCCGATCTGATCCTACCGCGAGCGCCAGATGATCTACGCGCTGCTTTGGGGGCAGAGAAGATCACGGTCGTCGCGGATATCGCCGGCGGGCCGTATTGGCCGAAACTCATCGACATTCTTGAGCGCGGCGGGCGTTATACCTGCTCGGGCGCTATTGCCGGTCCAATGGTCGAACTCGATCTGCGAACCTTTTACCTGCGGGACCTGACCTTCACCGGATCGACCGTGATCGGGCAAGAGGTCATGCCGAACCTTGTCCGATACATTGAAAGCGGAGAAATCAAACCCGCTCTTGCGGCAACCTATCCCCTTGAGCAACTGCGCGAGGCTCAGGCCGCCTTCATCGCCAAAAAACACACAGGCAATATCGTCGTCGTCCCATGAAAATCACGCGGATCAGGGTTTTCAAAACACCACTTCCTTACGTCGGCGGAGCTTATGTCTGGGGAGCCGGCAACGCGATCGAGGTCGCGTCGGCCAGCGTGGTCGTCATCGACACGGATGCTGGTTTGCAGGGATGCGGAGAGTTTACGCCTTGCGGTGAAAACTACATGGTTGCGCATTCAGAAGGGGTCGAAGCACTGGCCCGGCTTGTCGCGCCAAGGCTACTAGGTGAAGACCCAAGACAAGTCGCGCGGATCGAGCAGTTGATGGACGGCCTTGTGCAAGGTCACGGCTATGCGAAGGCACCCTTTGACGCGGCGTGCTGGGATATTCTGGGGCAATCCTGCGATCAGCCAGTCTGGATGTTGCTGGGCGGAAAACTGACCGATGGCGCGCCGATGTATCGGGTTGCACCGCAAAAGGCGACCGATGAGACATTGGCCGAGATGCGACGCTACCGCGCCGATGGCTACCGGCAGTTTCAAATCAAGGTCGGCGGCGACTGGCCCGGAGACATTGACCGGATAATGGCCGGAGTGGCACTGTTGGAACCCGGCGAAAAGGCTATGGCAGACGCCAATCAAGGATGGCGGGTCGACAATGCAATCCGCGTGGCCCGAGCCACACGCGACATTGATTACATTCTGGAACAACCCTGCAGGACTTATGATGAGTGCCAACAAGTACGGCGGGTTGCCGAACACCCCATGAAGCTGGACGAGTGCATTACCGGTATGGCCGCCGCGCAACGGATCGTGCAGGACAAAGGGGCCGAGATCTGTTGCCTAAAAATTTCCAACCTCGGCGGAATCAGCAAGGCGCGCCGCGTCCGGGATTTCCTGATCGAGAACCGTTTGCCCGTGGTGTGCGAGGATACCTGGGGCGGCGAAATCACGACAACGCTGGTTGCCCACTTCGCAGCGTCCACTCCGGCGGAATTTTTGCAGAACACCACCGATCTGATGAACTACAACACACGGTCCACTGGGATTGGCGGTGCATGGGCAGAGAATGGCAACCTTTATGCACCGGACACGCCGGGGCTGGGCGTAGTGCCCGATTTCAAAAGCCTTGGCGAGCCGGTAGCGGAGTATCAGGTATGAAGATCACGCAAATAACGGTTTTTCAAAAGAATTTGCCGCTTGAGCATCCCTATTGGCTGTCCGGCGGTCGCCTGAAGTTTGAGGTATTGGATGCGACATTCGTCAAAGTCGAAACCGATGAAGGCCTGACCGGCTGGGGCGAAGGTACGCCATGGGGCCATACTTATGTCCCGGCTCACGGCCCCGGTATCCGGGCGGGGATCGAGACGATGGCTCCGTTCATCTTCGGTCTTGATCCGCGCCGCGTTCTGGATGTGGAACGCGCGATGGACCTTGCGTTGCCGGGACACCTTTACGCCAAGAGTCCGATTGATATGGCCTGCTGGGATATTGCGGGCCAGGCGGCGGGTTTGCCGATTGCTGACCTCATGGGCGGTGGATCCCGAACGCCACGCCCGATCGCGTCCTCGGTCGGAGCAAAGACCATCGAGGACACGCGCGCCGTGATCGACCGGTATAGACAGCGCGGATACATTGCGCATTCAGTGAAAATAGGTGGCGATGTCGAACGCGACATTGCTCGCATCGAAGACGTTGAATCCATCCGAAAACCCGGCGAAATCGTACTCTACGACGTCAACCGCGGCTGGACCCGCCAGCAGGCTTTGCGCGTGATGTCAGCAACTGAACATCTGAACGTGTTGTTCGAGCAACCCTGCGAGACGCTGGACGATATTGCAGCACTGGCAGGCAAGCACGCCTCACCCGTCAGCGTAGACGAAAGCCTTGTCACGTTGCAGGACGCTGCCCGAATTGCGCGGGACGGAGTGGCTGAAATCTTCGGCATCAAGCTCAATCGCGTCGGCGGCCTCACCAAGGCGGCCCGAATACGCGATATCGCATTGGCGCACGGTATAGACATGTTCGTGATGGCCACCGGCGGTTCTGTCCTCGCCGACACCGAGGCGCTGCATCTGGCCGCAACGATACCGGATGCCAATTGCCACGCGGTGTGGGCATGCCAGGACATGCTGACACTGGACATCGCCGGCGGAAGAGGTCCGCGTAACATGAATGGGTTCCTGCACCTGCCAGAGGCTCCGGGTCTCGGCGTTCATCCTGACGAGGGCACGCTCGGTGATCCTGTCGGGTTCTATTCATCGAAATGACAAACGGGGCTCACTGATCGACAGGTTACACCGATCAGTGAAGACAGCAAGAAGCTTAGTTTCTCAAGTTCCGGAGGTTGAACCAGATTACCGTCTGGCAGCAACCAAATCAGTGGATTTGGTCCCTCACGTCGAAAGGGTACGGTGAGGGCCGTTGTTTTTTTGAATACTAAAAAAAACTTCGCCAACCGGTTGGTCGCTTAGCCGCTTGTGCGATAGCATTTTGCATGTTCGGAAATCGACGTCTCGATCCTCAGGTCAACACTTGAAGAGGTGCACAACATGTCAAAACCGCTTGAGGGAATTCGGGTTCTGGACCTGACCAACGTTTTGGCTGGCCCGTTCTGCTGCCACCACCTGGCCCACCTGGGCGCCGAAGTGATCAAGGTCGAGGCAGCCGGGCGCGGCGACCTGGCGCGCCAGCTGGGGGCTGATCCTGAGTTGAACAAGGCAGGAATGGGCGTGTCGTTCCTGGCCCAGAATGCCGGCAAGAAATCCGTAACCGTCAATCTGAAACATCCTCGAGGCAAGGCGCTGTTCCTCAAGCTTGTCGAGACCGCCGATGTCGTCGTCGAGAATTTTCGACCCGGCGTGATGGATCGATTGGGTGTTGGTTACGAAACACTTCAGGGCATGAATCCGCGCCTGATCTACTGCGCTATCTCGGGATTTGGACAGGATGGTCCCTGGGTGCACCGCCCGGCTTATGACCAGATCGTTCAGGGCGCGTCGGGCGTGATGTCGATCACCGGCAGCGCAGAAAGCGCGCCGCTGCGCGTTGGATATCCGGTGGCCGACACGGTGGGCGGGATCACTGCCGCATTTGCGATCACAGCGGCGCTGAATGGCCATCCGCGTGGAAGTTTCATCGATGTCTCCATGTTGGAATCGGTTCTTGCGACAATGGGTTGGGTCGTATCCAACTATCTGATCGCAGGCGTCGAACCTGAACCGAAAGGCAACGAAAACCCGACTTCGGCGCCGTCTGGCACCTTTGAGGCCCAAGACAGTCTTATCAATATTGCCGCCAACAAGGACGAACAATGGGTGCTGTTGACCGACCACCTCGGCCTCGCCGTCCTGCAAAAACGGAGTGAATTCGCAACGCGGGAAGATCGAAAGCGCAACCGATTGGCATTGAAGGGTGAACTGGAAACCGTTCTCAAAACCCGCCCGGCGCGCGACTGGGCCAAGGAACTGAATCGCATCGGTGTTCCATCAGGGGCCGTATTGACGGTACCGGAAGTGTTGAGAATGCCACAAGTCGCCGATCGCGGCTTTCTCCACAGGTTTGAAAGTGTTCCGGGCGTAGGCCGCGACATTCAGGTCGCAACCACCGGGATCAAACTGGATGGCCAAGCTGCGACCGTAGAAACACCTCCGCCAACCCTTGGCGAACATAACGCAGAGATTTGGTGCGACCTTGGCTTATCTCAAGACGAAATTGCAGAGCTGAAGAAGGACGGAGCAATATGAGCGGCCACGGAAACGACGTATCCGACTGGTGGACGACCGAAATCATCGACATGGCTCCCGGCCAAATCCGGATTCGCGGCATTCCCATAGAGGATCTGATCGGCAACGTGTCATTTTCACAAATGATCTGGCTTATGACCCGCGGTGAAATACCCACCAAGGCGCAAGCGGATTTACTGGAATGTGCCTTGGTTTCCGCTGTTGACCATGGTCCGCAGGCCCCGTCCATCGCTGCGGCGCGGATGTCCGTGACCTGCGGATTGGGTTTGAATGGAGCCATGGCCTCAGCAGTCAACATGCTGGACGACATCCACGGCGGCGCCGGAGAACAGGCGGTTGAGCTTTATACGTGGATCGACGATGCGGTTCAAAATGGGCTCGCTTTGGATGATGCCGCAGCCCTAATGATCGACCGCTGGCAGGCAGAACGAACAAGGTTCATCCCCGGTTTTGGCCACCGGTTCCACAAACCCGAGGATCCCCGTGCACCCCGGTTGCTGGCTCTCGTCGACAAAGCAGCCGGCACCGGAACAGTCAGCGGGCGCTTCGCGGAAATCGGGCGCGTGGTTCAGCACACGCTCAACACCCGCAAAGGCAGTCCGGTTCCCATGAACATCGACGGCGCGACCGCCGTGATCTATGCGGAGTTGGGCTTTGCCGGCCCTCTTGCGCGCGGTCTCTTTTGCCTGTCGCGATCTGTAGGCGTCATCGCCCACGCATGGGAACAGATGAACCAGGGCGGGCGGAACAAAGGCCCGACTCCACCAGCCTATCGCTGGACTTATCAAGGGCCTAATCCGATTGAAAACCGGAAATAGTCTCGGAGGCCGCAGCCTGCATTGGACACGGCGCAGGCAGGAAGGCTTGTGCAGAAACCTTTCGGGGCGCGCGTCGCAGGCTTTCGAAGAGCTTTCACTTCGTACGGTTGGGCGCAACCCGATTGCGTGTGTTTTTAGGACTCAGATGCAGCGTTAATTGTCCGGTGGACTGTTTGCAGATCGAACGGGCTGTTCAGATTTTGGTTGCGGGAGCAGGATTTGACCTTTGTCGAACCACTGTGAAACTAAGAAAAAAATCTACAAAAACTCTAAGGAGAGACATTAGATCCGTTTGCACTCATATAAAGTTGACAATGGATTGGCCATTGCACAACAGCTGTTGTGCAGACCAAGTGAGCGTTCGCTTTACCTGCAACAGCCATCTCCCAACTGGATTGGTGGGCAGGGCACGGTGGCATAGGAGCAGAATACACAACAGTCGCCTTCCAACGGCTTCAAAACCGCTTTGCACGACTTGCACTCGTAGAACCACTGGCAGGCGTCCGTCGGCATTTCTTCGGTTTCGCTGTGCCCACACTTTGGGCAAGTCAGTGTGCTTTCAAGCACTACAGTTTGGTCCGTCATTGTCTCACATCTGCATAATCAGGTAATCGTTGATCCGAGCCTCATAGAAAACGACGACCCAAGCTAAACCGGTCATCGCGGTCGTTCCCCAAAGCCACCATTTCAACTTTAGCATTGAATCGCGCCGATAAGACACCAGCCAAGATACCGCGACGAGCGCGGTCGAAATCGCCAACACATAGTAGCTTGCTGCTGCTATCTTCCCAAAGATTGCTATCCAACTGCCGCTCAATCCCAGCAACATCATCGTCATGGGCAATACACAGCAAGTCGCAACGCCAAGCGCGGACAGCGATCCTATGTAACTAAGGCCAAGGTACTTCTGCATTTTCGTTTCTGACGGCCTTTTTTGTGCGGAGTTGTATCAGCGGCACCCTCTCGTATAGCTTCTGTAGCCACTACAGGATCAAGGCGGGAAATCTCACATGTTCGCGATTGGGGAAGCATCCCGGCAAAGCGGTGTCGGCATAGAAACTATCCGCTACTACGAACGCGCAGAGATCGTGCCGAAGCCGGCACGGGCATCAAATAATCGCCGCAGATATTCCACGCAGGATATCGGAAGGCTTCGCTTCCTAAAGAAGTGCCGAGACCTGGGCTTTTCGCTCTCGGACGCAAAGACGCTACTCGACCTGTCCGAAGGCGACGTTGAGGATTGCCAATCTGTCAAGCAACTGGCCGAACTCCATATCTTTAACGTGCGAGCAAAGATAGACGAACTTAAGCGCTTGGAGGGGGCGTTGGTCGAACTTACCGCCAACTGCGACAGCGGGAATATTTCCTGCCCAATGATTTTTCAACTCCGCACTGAATAGTGGAACTTTGGGCTCGGAATGGACCTTGGGCGCTTTGCGGACGAAGCTGCTATCCGTCGCATGGCTGACGAACAACGGTATAACGGCCAAAGCTACCTCAATTCGTTGTGGCATTTCCAATAATTCTTTGGGCCACCTCGGATGAGTATCGACTCGGACTATTGTGATAGCCTGATGACAACATCGGAAGAACTCGGGAGAAAAAGATGTCTGATATTGATGTTGTAAAAGAGCTCGACGCTGCCATCATTGAAGGGATCAACGAAAAGGACGCAAGTAGGGCAACAGCACCCTACGCCGAAGACGGCGCGGCCATGCCGCCGGGAGCGCCGATAATGTCAGGTCATGCAGCCATTCGGGAATATTGGCAGGCAGCTATTGACAGCGGTCTGAGTGAAGTCGTGGCCAATCTGACCGAGGCCCATATCAGCGGAGACTTTGGCGTTACTGTGGGAACCTTGACGGGCACCATGGGCGGACAAAAACTTGCTGGAAAGTACATTCTCTACTTCCGCAAAGGCGACAACGGCTGGAAAGTTCAGCGCGACATCTGGAACTTCGACGCATAGACTGTACGCAACAGCCAGAAGGTCGTACCAACAGCTTTGCGTTGACAGGTTGCGCCTACTAAAGGTCGTTTGTGTAGCGAGGCGGCCTGATCACAATCTGCGCAGTCCAGTCGCCGGATCGTTTCTTGCCACGTCTACTTCTCGGACAAAACTGACCCCACATTTTTCAATGTAGGGGGCGACCGACCCTTGGGTGGAAGAGTGCTATTTGGATTGGCAGAGTTGTTCATTCATGTCGGCAAAAGACACAGCCCAGAACTCTGCCAAGAACGCGGAACATTCTATTTCGGAAATTTCCGAACGTGCGCCATCGGCATCGGTCGCCATACCCATTGTATAGCGCAGCTCGGTGCCCGTTTGTGTTTCTGTCAGATGGTAAGTCTCGGGGAAGCTGATGTCCGGGCGCGCAGGGTCCAGAATGCGCGTCGAAAAATATTCAAAAGGTTCCCAATCTGTGACACGATAATAAAATCGGGCCATTTCGTGCGCGCAATGATAGCCCGACCCTTGACCAAGGCGTCCTAGGGGGTTCTCCATCTTGATATCACTGACGCGATTCATCCACTTCAGTTTGTGCTCGGGAGCGACGAGAGTTTCCCAAACGACCCCAATAGGAGCGTCGAAATGATATCGCAAAGTCCATACGCCATCCTGTTCTTCGAGGAACTCGCGTTGGCGGCTAGCGCGCATTTTTTCCCATGCTTTGGTCAAATCGTAGACCATCATGCGGACTTCACCAAAATGCTCGATGTCCTGCGAGAAAGGCTCCATTATGTCGCTGATGTCCATTGCGGTCACGGCCGCTTCGCTGAACAGGGCATAGCTACGAATACTGGTGTTCTCAGCTACATCTGTCTTGGTCATCCGATGAACAAGAATGACATCAGCGCCAGAAATGTCTTTCGTGGGACCCAGGTGCATTTCATCAAATTGACCGTGATGGGCGATGATTTTGAGATCCAGATTGCCAACATTTGCGCAAGCTCGGCATGGGCACGTCGTGTTGGCGATTATGTCCTGCCGCCTCAGGGTGAATGCGTTGTAGAGGTTTTCGCAGATGGTGAGAAACGTCTCTCCTGACGGAAAATCCTGACGTGTCGAATAAGCCAAAACGGCATCCCCTTCAGTTTTCCAAAAGTGAAGCGGGTCTCCAATTTGTTCAAGCAAAACGCTCAGAAGAGATTGCAGGATGGGATTGGCATGATCCATTTCTGAAGATGTCAGGAACCGAGTGTATCCGGTAATGTCAGCAATCAGAAGGTAACCTGTGTGTGTTGCTATCATTGTTCCCCTCCCCAAGAAGAACGGCTGACATAGTTTTTTGCACCAGCTCTGGAAAGGTACACGCAGGCGACTATCATGACCAGTCGGGCCAAAGAGGGTTCGATTTTAGATCGGATTGAACCGCCGTTTTTGGCTCGGTGTCGCCGTTCATACTTTTGCATCAGTGGCTGGTCGCAGCCCAAATCGGACATGCGAGACCCGAGTGCTGTGCGGGCAATCAAAGAATTCATTCGCAACGCCGCACAAAACATCTGCTATCGCAGGCAATTTCGATACCACAAATGTAACTCGTCGAAACTTCGAACTACTTCGGCTTTCAGTCACCAATTAGTATCGCAAAAACTAAATTGTGTTTCGAGTGCCGTAGCTGCGCGTTAACTTAGCAATTTCGATTTCGTCCTGCCGTGCTTTACCCGAACATGTTGATCCAACGGATCAGCATTGGTGCAAGGCAAATCAGCAATAGAACTGGCATCATGCACATTGCCATCACAGCGGACATCTGCACCGGTAGGCGGTTAGCCTTTTCCTGGGCACGTAGTTCGCGATCCAGTCTCATGTCGGTCGCAAACCTGCGCAATGAAGCGGAAATGCTGGTCCCGTACTGATTGGACTGCAAAAACGCATTCGCGAACGAGTTCATCTCGTCGATGCCGACCCGCTCAGCCATGTCCAGAAAGGCGGCCTGACGCTCCTTACCAGCTTGCAACTCCAGCTGAAGGATCGAGAATTCCTGTGAAATCTCGGGCGCTGCAAGGGCCATTTCATGCGAGACGCGGATCATCGCCGCATCAAAACCCAGCCCGGCCTCAATCGCCACTTGCAGCAGATCCAGCGCGTTCGGCAGGCTGTGCTCGATCGCCTGGCGGCGTTTTTTTATCCGGTAACGCAACCACAAAGCAGGGCCGTAAAATCCAGTGACCATCAAGGCCGTCACAATCTGTAATGCGTTCACCCATGAGATGCTTTGAATTAGATTGGCGATCCCAAGTTGAACCTGCGTTTCAATCGGCAAGGCCATGGCAATGACGAATACCGACGGCAGGACAAACCCCATGACCGCACGAAAGACATAAAACGAACGAATGGCGTGTTTTCGTTGAATACCCGCCTGTTTCAGAAGTTTGCCGATTTTTGAACGTTCGCGTTTTGATGACGGTACAAAAGCTTTCAACAAACCATGCGGGTCGCTGTTGTCACCTTGAATGAGGTCAAAATCCTCTCCGAGCGCCCGTGAAAGGGATCCTACATGCATGCGACGTGCAGCAGTGTTGTCGCTTGCCGTCATTCCTGAAAGCCCCAATACGACAAAAAAGATGCTCACTGCTAATCCTGCAAGCAGAAGATACTGCGGAGGAAGGCTCTGGTCGCTCAGAATTTCTTGAATCATGTCCATTTCTCCGCTCCCCGTTAAAACTTGAACTTTACGAGCCGTCTCAAGATCAGCCCTTGGGCAATCGTCAGGCCGATGATGACGTAGACAAAAAACGGAAACCACGGGTCACTTCGGACATCGCCATAGAAGGTTGGTGTGGAAATTTCGATCGACAGGTAGATGACGATCGGCAGGATGGTAAGGATAAGACCACTCAGGCGTCCTTCGGCAGAGATGGCTTTGATTTTCTTCTGCATTGTGTGTCGGTCCCGGATCACCTGAGACAGAATTCCCAGAATACGCGCCAGATTGCCGCCGGTCCCGTGCTGGATGCCGATGCTGACGGCAAGATAGTTCGCATCCTCGGTTCCGACGCGTTTTGCAAAATCATGAAACGCGGTCGCGACGTCATCGCCATAGTTGATCTGATCCTGAATAATGCCGAATTCCGAGCCAATCGGGTCCGGCAGATCAGTGGCCACATTTCCAACCGTCACTGCCACGGGATGACCAACTTTCAGGCCACGTGCCATCAGATCCAATGCATCCGGCAACTGTTTCGTCAGCTTCTTGGAGCGGGCTTCCTTCATGGCAACCAGCACGACCAACGGTAAGGCTGTACCCAAAACGGTACCCAAGGCCAAAGCGAGTTCCGAAGCGATGAACCGTGATGCGCCCAAGAAAACCATCGCGGCAAGGAATGCTGCGGCAAAAACGAACCAGATTGGGCTAATTGCCAATCCAGCTTGAACAATAAGGCGGCGAAACCGGGCTATCAACCCAGGCTTCTCGCCGGGTGCCAGCATGGCAGGATCCCTGAGTAACTGTAAAACCTCATCGGCCGTAGCTCCGCTTTGAATCATTTTCATACGGCGGTTTCTGGCTTCGCTGAGGGTCTCCTTGCGCAGGAGAAGCTGGTGAAGCCCCTCGTATGCCAGCAAAATGCCCAGAAAAATCGAAATATAAATAAGGATGCTCAGTGTGTTTGGCTGTAAGTCGATCATGATGACATGGCCCCGCGAACAAACATGTTGGTATCAACGTCAATTCCGGCAGCAACCAGTTGGTCGAAGCATTTCGGTCGTATGCCAGTGGGCAGAAACTCTCCCAACACGACGCCGTCTTCTGATTTGCCGCGGCGCTTGAAGACAAAGATGTCCTGCATGGTGATAGTGTCGTCTTCCATGCCCGTGATTTCGGAAATACTGACCACCCGCCGTGTACCATCGCTGAGTCGACTGAGCTGGAGCACAACATGAATGGCCGAAGCGATCTGGGATCGGATTGTTCTGATTGGCAAGTCCGCGCCAAGCATTGTCACCATCTGTTCAACCCGGCTTAATGCATCGCGGGCCGAGTTGGCGTGAACGGTCGTCATTGATCCGTCATGCCCTGTATTCATGGCCTGAAGCATGTCGAAGCATTCGGCGCCGCGCACCTCACCAACGATAATACGGTCGGGTCGCATCCTCAGCGCGTTTCGGACCAGATCGCGCTGGGTGATAACGCCCTGACCTTCCGAGTTGGGAGGGCGGGTTTCCAATCGAACCACATGGCTCTGCTGGAGTTGAAGTTCGGCGGCGTCCTCGATTGTCACGATACGCTGCCTGCCATCGATAAAGGACGAAACGGCATTCAACATGGTTGTTTTACCGGTACCGGTGCCGCCTGAGATCAAAATGTTCAGCCGAGCTTCGACCAGCGCCTCCAGGAGCATCGCCGCCTGTTCGTTCATGCTTTCCTGTTGAACGAGCTTTTCGATCGTCAAAGGATTGCGCGAGAACTTCCGGATCGACAGTGCTGGCCCATCGACAGAGCACGGCCGGATGATCGCGTTTACACGGCTGCCATCCTCCAGGCGCGCATCGACCCAAGGTTGGGATTCATCGATACGTCGGCCAACCTTGCTGACGATCTTGTCAATGATCCGTAGAAGATGCCGCTCGTCACGAAAACGAACCGTTGAGAGCTCCAGAAGCCCGAAACGTTCGACATAGACTTTGTCATACGAGTTGACGAGGATGTCGTTGATGGTCGGATCTTCCAGTAGTGGCTCCAATGGCCCCAGCCCCATCACTTCGTGGATGAGCTCTTCGACAAGCGCCGTGAAAGACTCGGACCGCATATGCAAGCGTTCGGCCTCGATCAGGCCAGTGACCAGGGACGCGATCTGCCGCTTCAGTTCTGATCGCTCGACCTTGTCGATGACAGACAGATTAAGCCGGTCAAGAAGCTCGCTGTGCAGGCGGCTCTTGAGCTCCAAATGAGCCTGAAGATCAGCGTCAACAGGTTCCGGTGCCACTTTTGCTTTGAGCGGCGTCTCAATCGGGCGCTCCAGCGTAAGTACGTTTGATTTGGACGCTGCTTTGCGTGATCTATATTCGTTGAACACGGTGATCTCCCTTTAATTGTTCTTTGTTGCCACGGCCTGCACGTCAGCCGACACGGCGGCAGCCAATTTTGCCAAAGCTTTCCCAAGGTCCGATTGCGGCTTCATGTCTACGACCGGGCGTCCAAGATCCACCGAATTGCGGGCCACCTTCGGATTGTCCGGCAGCCAGTGTTTCAGCTTTGTTTCCAGTACCTTCTCAGATTCGCGAACGTGCGCTGGTTTGATCAGAGTGTTCCGCTCGCGGTTGACGATGATCTCGACCGGTAGACCGACATTTGCCTCGCGGTAAAAGTCGATCAGGCGCCGTGCCTGGCGAACGCATGGCACGGTGGTGTCGGTGACCAGGACAAGCTGGGAGGCGCGCTTGAATATGGGTTCGACCCATTCGACAACGGCGCAGGGAAGATCAATCACGACATAGTCGTAGCGACGCTGCAGCAGATCGAGCATACCTTCGATCAGACCGGGGCGCATTGATTGAAGTGGAACCATCGGAGCTGGCGCGCACAACACATCAACACCCAAAACGTGACTTTGAAGGATCGAAGACAGAAAATGATCGTCAGGTTCTTCAGCGTTTTCTATAAGTTGAAGACATCCGCCATTGTCTTCCAAATCCAAAAACACATTTGCGTTTCCGAACTGCAAGTCGAAATCCAATAATGCGACCCTTCTTTTTTCGGTCTTGCGAAAGAAAGATCCTTTCCCGCCAACCAGCGAACACGCCAGGTTTACCGCAACGGTCGAGGCCCCGATCCCACCACGAGATTTCGCGACCGGTACCACTTTGCCAAGCGCGGAAGGACCGTCCAAAATCAAAGCTTGTGCAACGTTGCGCGCATTGAATTTCTCGCTGACCACCGCCTTCAGCTCTTCTCCATCGATCGACAAGGGAAGAACTTCATCAATGCCGATTTTTCGAAGTTCGCGCGCTTTGGTGATCGAAAGGTCATTCTGTGTCAGCGCAACGAACAAGGTGTCATCATCGCGATGCGCCAGCAGCTCTTCTGTGGCTTGTACCTCAGCAGAGTCATCCGGATCGATTTCAAAGATCACCACATCATGCTTGAACGCCAACTGAAGTGCAGTCCCGTTCAGCGCTTTGAATGAGCTCGCATTTTCGGTGACTTTGTTTCCCTCTTCAGCAGGAAAGACGTCGGCAACCACCTGCGCAATGGCCTCTTGTTCGGAAACAAGCATGACCGAATGTGACTTCAGATTGGAAACTGTTCTATCCATTATCCTGACTCTCCTAGTGCTAGGTCTTCAGCGGGCAGCGAGACGCTGAAGTTGGAGTAACCGGCTGTTGAAGAAATTGCGCTGCTTGTCGCGCCCGCGGCATTTGCCAACGCGGCCAGCGGTGAGACGAACTGAAAATCGTTCAGGTTCAATTCGACTGTGACCATGGGTGTGTATGGACCACCCAGAAATCCCAGATTTGAGTCGAAAGTATATGAAAACTGCATCACATCGATTGAGGTGCCCGGCGGCAAAAGCGGACTGATGCGACCCCAGATTTCCGACGCGGTGGTATTTGCGACCGCACCTGCGCAGGAAATGGTTCCGACGTTGGCGCAAACTCCGGCCGAAGCGCTGCAGGACGTGCCGAACCGCGGTGCCAGGATCGAAGTGCCCCTCTGATGAGTTTGAGGAACACCAGCGCATGCCGCAGGTCGAACGACGGCAATGCGGGCGGCCAGCTGCGCGGCTTTTTGTGCGTTCACACCGCTGTAGGAAAGTCGGCCAAAGTCCAGAAGCGCCAGGAAAAGGAAGGAAAACAGCGAAACGACCAGGGCGAATTCGACAAGAACCCCACCGTCCTGGTTGCCCAGAAAGCTGTTACGTGCGCGGCGCAATTGGGCGCGGATATGCAACAAGCGCATCATTGCCCAAAAATCCGCGATGTGTCAGCAACATCCGTCGTCACTGATGATGCACCGCTGCCAAAGAGTGACAAGAGGCCGCCCATCGGAAACTGAATAGTGATATTGGCACTGACCTGGCCAACAGGAGCCGGGTTTATTCGATAAGTCCCAGTTACGCAGGACAGGCTTGGCGTCACGGAATTGACCGTAATGCTGGTAGGGAACAGGTTGCTGCCGTTGATGTCCTGTTCCACTATGGACTTTAACGTTGTGGAAAGGCCTGCGACCGAGCCACCAGAAGTACAGACATCCGCCGGAGTTACTCTGGACAGGTATCGGCTGGCATCCCGGACGCCGGCAATGACCGACTGGTATGACCACATCAGTCGCGCGGATTCCAAGGTTACGGCCAGCAGTAAAAGCATGACCGGCATGACAAGGCCGAATTCCACTAGAATTGCGCCGTCGTTATTTTTGGCAAAGCGTTTGAGTGGGGGTATCAGGCGAAATTTCATGGCATTGTGCTCCCCCTACCGATACAACTGTACGACGTCGCGGAAGATGCCGCCGAAACCATTACCGCCGCTACCAACGCCGGTGACATCCGGGAAACCCACGACCTCGCCGTGAATGTCAAAGCTCGGCGGTGATCCACCGTCGTCGCCCACCGGTTCCGTCAGGAACACGGCGACGAATTTCGTAACCGGAACACCGGTCGTCGAGCCTGAAACCGGGTTTTGCGCACAGTCGATCCCCGCAGCTGTGACAACGCGTCGTGCCGGATTGTTCGACATATGGCTCGAACACATCGGGCGGCCGGTTTCGGAAAGCAAAGGATCGAGAATGGCATTCGCGTTTGGTGCTGGATGCGGGTTTGTGTTTCCGTACGCAATTTCACGCAGGTACATCCCATATCGCGTACCGGCAAATACAGTGTTCGACCCGGAAAGCGGCGGAAGATGCGCATCACTGCCAAACCCGTCTGCCAAACCATCCGCCAAATCATGGTTGCGATCGAGGTAGCCGGCGCGATCCCAGATACCATCGCCAAACCGATTGTTGCCGCCGCAGGTTCCTGCGGTCAAACAGAGGTCGCGGCCAAGAGCTGTCGTGTCAGGCGTGGTCTCTTCGTTGCCCTGTATGCAGAAGCCACCCCCTTTTTTTTGGATCCCTTTGATAACGTTCGGAGCCGGCGCAAAGTCGGGGTTGTTTTTTTCGCCATTGAGAACGGCTCGGTAAATGTCAAAGCGCACATTGAACGCGGCATTTGTAATGCCGACTTTCTGGCCGGGTTCCGTGTCCAGGCCATTTGTCAGGACGCATTGGGTAATCTGATCCTGTGCTGCGATGAGGCAGGCCAGCTTGTTGCCGCCTTCATCTGCGCACACGCCCGAGGTATCCTGAAAGTTCGCCAGATCGATAAAGCCGAAATTGCCCGGCCCCCAGGCAGCGCCATTGCCGCCACTGCGTAACAGGATCTGGTCACCTACTGTCAACGTCGTCTCCCAATTGGGTGGCAGGCAGAACATCAGGGGCGAGATATCGCAGGCCGCTTTTGAGTAACCGGCGACCGCCTCAGCCGAAACGCTGGCTGCCGAAAAGCCGGCCCCGCCAAGCATTTTGTCCAAGGCTGACGCAAGACTCATGCTGAGCGATTTGGGCGTCAGCACGACTTGCGCGAACTTAGCTTGCCTCGGGTCTGTCGTAAGGTCTGCGCCAAGCGGAGTCAGATCCGATGCCGGCAGCGCAGAATGAAAGGAAAGCGTGTAATCCGACGATCCCGAAAGCGCAGTGGGTCCGGTGGCAAACGTCTGACTGTCACTGATCAGATTGGCCGCAGCATTTGTTGCGCGGGTGATCGCATCGGGTTGCCCGTCCAACTCTCCCGCTGCAGCCAAAGCCACGTTGTCAGCAAAGGACTGAAGCTCTGCATGTGTCGCGTTCAACCGGCCGACATCCAGCGTGATCGCAAAGAAGCCCAAAAACGCAACCAGTGCCGTGCCCCAAAGGATGGCAACCGTGCCATGCTCATCCCTGGTGAAGGCGGATATGATCGCTTTTGCGCGCATGGCAGGGGCTTACTGTCCGGGTTTCTGGCTGATTTCGATTGGACGAATGCGGGGCTTGGCTTCTGGTGTCACGACCGCCGGAGCAAGTTGCGCATCTGTCTGATTGTCAGGCTCCAGCTCAGTTGCAGGATCAGAGTCTGCCGCCTTCTCCGTCTCTTGACGCTTTCTCTGGATGGTTACAACCTCGGTCTCGGTGCCTCGGCGCAACCTTACGGTTGGCTGGGCTTCGACCTTTTCCACCGGACCTTCCTCTTGCAGAAGATCGCGCAGGCGAACCATTTCCATTGGTTCGTCTTCTACGTTGTCCAGCGTTCTCAACGTCAGGCTCAGCGTGCCTGCCTTTTGTGCCAACGCGAGGCGCTGACCCTGCTGCGGGGTCACTTCGACCGTGATCGTCCGGGCAACTTCTGGCTGATCGCTCAGCTCTTCCGACTGCTGATCCACACCGATCACGCGGATGTTTTGCAGGATTGTTACTGCACGCAACTCCTGTTTTGCACCCTGTGTCAAAACAATATCCACGTGGTCACCGGGGGTAACAAACCCACCCACCGCGGTGACAGCGTCGACATCGATTGCCATGGCGCGCGTATTTTCGCCTAGCTTTTGGACCAGAGTGACCTTTTCGCCAAAGTTCGAAACTTTGGAAAGAAGCATCACTTCGCCAGGGTAGAAGCGGCCTTTTGCACGGCGCAGCTGTCGCCGATTGTCCGGAACCAGAACGTCAATTTCTGTGAAGACTCCGGCCGGAAGTGCCTCGCGCGGCCATGGATGAATTGTGACGTGGTGCTTTTCGATGGTCTGGCCGAAAGCAATTTCAGATTTGGCAACGTATATTTCCACCAATTCGGCATTGGGTGCCACACCGGCGGTGCTGGTCTTAAGCTGAATATGATCTTTCGCCAGGTAAACGGAACCGGAAGCAATCGCAATTCCGAAGAGTGTAGTAATGATCGGTCTGATACGCATCTCTGTCTCCAAAAGTTACGCTCTCAAAATTCGGAACTTCGGTGATCCTGTTTTCGCGAAAATCCCGGCGGGAATTTCTGCGCCGCGAAGCTGTCATGCGGCGCAGAATCTTTTGGGTTCTGCACAATGCTGAACAAGTTCGGGTCAGCAGGTTGCGCTACCCAAAGCGGCACAGGCGCCGGTCACGTTGGTGTTCGTTTGTGTACCCAGATACGTGAACGCACCAACAGCAATCGACGCGACGACCAAAAGAGCGAGGCCATATTCAACAATTGCCGCGCCGCTTTCATTCTTAGCAAACTTCTTCATGAATTTAGTCATATTACCCCCGAAAGGTTAGATTGATATCGGCGCTGCGCGATATTGCAGCGCAAGCCAGGCAAATTTGCAGTAGCTCATCAATTAGAATAAATGCGCCAATGATATCTGCCTTCCGCCAAAAATAAAAAAAATACAACCTGAGGGTGCTTTCTTATGAAAAACGTCGTCTAAATGGAGATTTTTGTGAACCGCAGATTAACGGCCTATTAATACTAAATCGAATCACAAAATCAGGAAACAATATCGGGAATTTAGGCCAAATTGTGGCGAATTTGAGAGCATATATATTGGCCGTGAAGATCGTTGGGCAGGACAAGCGAAATGACGGTCAGCAAGAAACAAAAGAGGAGAAATATGCATAAAAAACAATTCTATAACAAACTGTGAAATTATGAGCTCAGTTGCTTTCATCAACGATTAAAGCCATGAAACCGTTTGCTGACCTGACATAATCTGAACAACAGTTGTGAATGTAACGGGGAAGCGTGGGGCCCGACTGCAGTTTTTTAGTTGGGTTGTTTAGTAGAGTAATGAGTGTAAGTTTTTCAAAAGGCGCCCGTGCGCAAGACAGTTTGAATTTCGCAATGGAATGGGCTCGGGCATTAAATGGTAATAATGCCATTCCAAATGTTCTCGGGCAGCTAATGCAATTAGCGAACGCAGACGCGGCACTAATTGCCCGCACTTTCTTGGTGAATCGGAAAGTTAGGCATATTGCACGTCGTTACGTTCAGGAAGGAAAAATCTGGCCGTCGCAACCGCAAACTCAGGCTGAATTGGTATTCGGCAATTGCATTTCAACCGCAAAACCTGGATCAGTTTGGAAGCTGGCGGACATGATGGCTTCTGATGCCGCGGCGACGACCTGTTTTCAGGATCGGAAGCCCAACGGTCTGGAAGAGGTAATTGTCGTTCCTCTTGAATCTAACGGAGGACATGTCGATCATATTGAACTTCACTTCAGCGTCAGACCGAAAAACCACGATCTGGATATGCTGATAGTATTGGCTCCGTCCCTTGCGTCCGCGTGGAGTAAACGCGTGCCGGGCTCGGTTTCCGCACACTCCGAGCAGGTTCGAAACCATTTCCCGATAAATGGAAGCAGTGGCGGTGATGTCCCGATCCTTGACCCTAAGAACCCTGCCGCACTCAGCAGATGCGAGTTTCGCGTTTGCGCGATGATGAAAGAGGGAATGACCGTAAAGCTGATTTCGGAAATTCTGTCGGTTGGGCCGGCTACCGTTCGTTCGCACCTAAGTTCGATATTCTCCAAGACGGGTACATCAAATCAAGTCGAACTTCTGCATCTTTTGAACCGGAAGACGGAAACTGGAACCAAGTTCATGCGCACCGCTGGTGGAACAACGTAAGGGAAAATAGGCTTGGGTCTGGCGGCTTGGTCTTAGGCGTCTTGAGAAGGAATGGTTTGCGCGGACAATCCCATGGGTCTTGCCGGTATCACCACACAAACTTCCAGTCCGCCCAACGTCTGAGATGTACCTAATTCCAGTTTAGCGTCATAGGCATTCAGCAAATCAACCGAGATCGGCAGCCCCAATCCGCTGCCCGCGACGGATGTATCCAGACGACCACCCGACCGTAGCGCTTCACGACGTGCTTCCTGAGGAATCCCTGGCCCGTCATCTTCAATTCGAATTTCTATGCAACGTTCTTTTCGCCTGGCAGAAATTTGAGCAGATTCCCGGCACCACTTGACTGCATTATCCAGCAAGTTTCCCAGGACTTCTTCAATATCTTGCGCGTCCATGCGAACCCATAAATCGGGGTCACACGAAACCCTTAGGGACTTTTGTTCCCGCTCGGCCGTGACGGAAAACAATCGCGCTAGCCTCTCAATGGAATTGGTTAGATCTGTCCGCGAATGCGTCAGGTCCGCAGCGTTGATCGCTCGCATCCTTGCCAATGAACGACCCAGTTGCGCGTCAATCCGATCAAGAGCTTCTTGCGCAATGTCCGTCCTGGCGCCGCTCTCGGCCAAACTGTCCAGCTCATTCCTCAGGATGGATGACGGCGTTGTCAGGGCGTGCGCCAAGTCAGCCGCCTGCCTGCGAGACCCAGACACAATGTCCCGATTTCGGCGCAAAAGCTGGTTCAGGTCTTCGACCAAGGGCGCAACTTCTCCGGGGTAATCCGACGGTTTGAGATCCTCGTCCGTCTCCCAGCGGTGGGAGACATCCGACTGCAATCTCCGAAGCGGCCCCTGAATGACCGACATCAGAAGAAGAGAACCGGCAACGCCAATCAGCCCGACCAGCCCAAACACCGGCAGCAGATTCAATTGAGTTGCCTGCCGTTCAGCGATGAGCTGCCCTCGACTTTCAGCGACACTTACCCCCCAGACAGTACCATCTTCATAAGTGATTTGCTGATACGCGCTTCGCACCGCTTCATTGTCAGGCCCGACCGTGTCCCAAAGTGTCGGAACATCCGGAGATCCCTCGGGCTCTTGGATAGTGTCGTCAAACAATGATGAAGACGTAAATATTTCTCCGTCGCTGTTAGTGACCTGCCAGTAGCGCCCGGAATAAGGGGTGCTGTATGTCGGATCGAACATCAGATCGCGCAATGCTTCGGGGTTTTCAGTTGTGACGCTTAACCCAACAACCAATTGGGTATGCCGATCCAGCAAGGTGGTATCGAAACGATCCGACACTCTGGAATTGATGTATGAAAATACTGCAAGTGTACCCACACCGACCGATAAGGCACCTGTCGCCATCCCCGCCAGCAGAGCCCTTTGGCGCAACGATAACATCAGGCGGAATCAATCATGTATCCGCGGCCGCGCACGGTAGTGATAAGATCTGAACCCAGTTTCTTGCGCAGCCGGGTTATGAAAACGGCAATTGTGTTTGAATCCCGATCACCGTCGTATTCATAGATGTGCTCTGACAATTCGGTTCTGGAAATCATTCGCCCTGCATTATGAGCCAGATACGTAAGGACGGCGATTTCCTGTGCCGTCAGATCAACCGGTATACCGTCAGCAGTAACACGCCCATTTCGGGTGTCCAAAACGACATTCCCCATCTCAATCACCGGATTCAGTTGACCGCTTTGACGGCGCAAAATTGCGCGTACCCGGGCTGCCAATTCGGGCATGTGAAACGGTTTGGCCATGTAGTCATCTGCTCCGGCGTCAAGCCCGTCAACTCGCTCGCTCCAGCCATCGCGGGCGGTCAGGATCAGAACCGGGGTTTTGACACCTGCACTGCGCCATTCCCGCAACACAGATATTCCGTCGCGTTCCGGTAGACCAATGTCGAGAATGATCATATCGTACGGTTCGGTCGAGCCCATGTGCAGGGCATCATTGCCACTGTGAACGACGTCCACGACGCGTCCTTCGGCGTTCAGCAGTTTTTTGATCTGCTCACAAAGATGCGGCTCATCTTCTGCCAGTAAAACTCTCATATTCAGAAGTTATAGGCGCACCGATGCCAATTCAGCTATTATTTTTTGCCGCCTCCGTTCCCACCGCCGTTTCCGCCTCCATTCCCACTACCGTTTCCGCCGCCGTTGCCGCCAGAATTTCCGCCACCGTTGCCGTTGCCATTGCCGCCAGAATTACCACCGCCGTTGCCGTTACCGTTGCCGCCGGAATTGCCATTGCCATTACCGCCCCTATTGCTGTTATTGCTTTTATTTGCGGAGTTACCATTCGATTTGGCATTGGCCGATTTGCCGGCACTTGATCGCGCGGCTTCCGATATCTCGCGACCAACACTGGAGTTGTTGGAAACAACGACCCCAGTTTGCGCGTTGACAATGACACTGACGATCCTGCCATTAGGTTTTTTGACAAGGATGCGGTAATACACTTTGTCCGCCTGGAACGCCCGGGCATCGACAGGGGTTCCTCCAAAAACCCTCTCAACACCCTTGATAACCGATTTCAGTCGAATGGCATTTCCCGACGTGGTTGCCTTGCGCACCTCGGATTGCTTCATCTCGCGCGCTGCTGTGTACCCCACCTCCGGTTGGAGCAGGGCAAACAGAAACAGGATTACGAAGATCTTTTTCATCCTCGGTACTCTAAATGGCGCAAATGCAAGAAGACTCTACAAATTTCAATGTGAACTGACAATGAACAGCCAGTTACGAGAGTGTTCAACCAAGATCGGGTCAACTAGGGGAAATGATTATTGATTCCAATGTGCCCATCTTGATTTTCATGGATCAGAAGGCACACGCCAGAGGATTGCCGAAATTGGCGCGCGATTGACGAGGATTGAGATGAAAACAAGTAAACCAGGCTTGTTGAAAGCCACCGCCATTGCAATTGCCCTGTTGGGTTCGACCGCTGTTTTGGGGGCTGTCGCGTTTCCGGATGTTGCATTTGCGAAGGAAGGCAAAGGAAACGGAGGCGGCAAGGGTGGTGGAAACAATGGCGGGGGTAACGGTAAAGGTGGTGGAAACGGCGCATCCAAGGCTGACGGCGAAAAAGCCGCCGGGAAACCCGGACGAAAAAGTTCAAATGCCAAAGGCAATGCCGGCAAACGCGTATCGCGCAACGGTAAGGGGAGCAAAAGCGTCGACGGGAATGGGTTTTCGCTGAAGGATTTGTTTGGTGGCAGGAAAACCCGCGCGTATTCGACTAAGACAAAAAAGGAATCCATCCGCGTAACGCGAAACTTGGAAGAAACGGTACGTCCTCAGGTTCGGCCGAAAGGCAACAAAATGGCAGCGCTTTTGGGGGCGCATCCGTCGGAACTGGGGGCTCTCAATGCTGCAAATGCAAGCGAGAACGCCTTGAAAAATGCGTCACCCAATTCTCGGGTCGGTCGTATCTCCGCCTATCGGGATGAGGTTCTGGCCGGAAATGAATTACGCGAGGCGCTGGACGAGAAGGAAGCGCTTCTTGATGGCATGATGCCACCCGACAGGTCGGTTTCGGAAATCGAAACCGATCTTGAGGCCGCGCTGACAGATGTTCAGGAAAAACAAGATCGTGTGACTGATCTTGAAGATGCTTTGGCCGATGCCGGAGGAGACGATCCGGATCTTCAAGAACAGCTCGATCAGGCCAATTCGGACCTGCAGGAATCCATCGATTCAGCCGAAGAGCTTGAAGCGGAACGGCAGACTGCCGTCGAATACGACGAAACTGTTTCCGAAGTCGAGGAATTGGCAGAACTCGTCGACGACCAGGCGGCAACCGAGCGCAAGGCGCTGGAAAATGCAGCCAATAAGCCCGTGACGGATGAGGTCGAGGCTGCCGTCAAAGCGCTTCTTGGTCTCTGAAATTCGCTACCTTTGCCCTGCTGCTCACGGAGGCAAAGTAGACCGGGCAGGCCGGCGCAGCGACCAGTGAAGCGCCTGGCTGGCCCGGTCGCAGTTTCAAGTGTCCGTATGGCGCAGTTTCGGGCGGTCGGGGATCATCTTCACGACAGTCTGGATGAAGTTGACGAGCAGGCCTCGCCGTTGTCTTCCCGGGCGACCGTCCGAGTATGTCGTATAGGTCAATGGGCAACCGGCATCTTTTCAGACATAGCAACAGGTCTCGATTATATACTGACGGCGTTTGTCGCGCGAGAGACGCTGGTCTCACGGCGTCATCTATGACGTCCTGATTAAGCGTGGGTACTTTCAGGGTGCTGTTCTTTGCTCCCCAGCGTAGCACCGTTGTAACACTGGGCGCGTTAACCCTAAACGCATAAAGCCCTGCGGGTTGCGAGGCTAAGTGATTGTTTTCCGACCGTTCAGTTTGGTTGCGGGGAGAGGATTTGAACCTCTGACCTTCAGGTTATGAGCCTGACGA
>NZ_JBWVBD010000009.1:0-74379 GCF_057221075.1 Ruegeria sp. HKCCD6647-2
TCGTCAGGCTCATAACCTGAAGGTCAGAGGTTCAAATCCTCTCCCCGCAACCAAAATCCAAACAGCCCGTTCGATCTACAATCAGTCCACTGGACTGTTTGCTTTACGATCTCACCTCGTCAGGCTCACAACCTGAAGGTCAGAGGTTCAATTCCTACTCCCGAAACCAAACTGAACGGTCGGAAAACAATCACCTAGCCTCGCAACCCGCAGGGCTTTTTTGCATTCCGCCAACACAAGTGAAAGCATTGTGGAAGCAAGTTGTGAGTTGCAGTTTTGCAACGTCGGGGAAAACCGCGAAAATAGTATGTCAATCTGACTATCAGCGACCCGAAAATTCAGCGCGTGCCACGTGCAGTTGCATTCAGGGCTAATGTGCCGAGTGTCGAGGCAACGCAACATGCTGGTTGCGATGCCTTGTTTTGGATTGCTGCACTCATCCGGCGCGCATCTTCTCAGGCGGCAATTTGATCGGGAATTTGGAGCGCACCTCTTCGTCCATCTTGCTACCAAAGTAATTTGGGTAGTGGTTGGACAGAATGTCATCCACAACGGATCGGCTCCGTTCAAACATGTCCTGCCGACCGGCTTTCTCCCAGGTATCGGTCAATTCCCGATCCATCAGGGTTGGATAGACATACTCAGTCTCCATGTACTGCAAGGTCTGCGCGTTGCCGAGGAAATGACCCGGATCAATTGCGCAATCATGGATGACGTCAACCGAAAGCGTGTCGTCGCTCACCTCGATTCCTCGAAGCGTCCGGGAGATCATGCCCGCGGCCTCGTTGTCGATGACCATCGATTCAAAGCTGCAGCCCATCAGGCTGCCGAGCATCCCGCCAAACTCGCACAACCGGTTTGCCCCAGCATGGGCCGCCAACGCGAAAGTCAGCGCTTTTTCCAGCCCATATTGGGCGTCGGGGATTTTGGAATCCGTCATGCCACATCCGACGCTGGTGGGCAGGTTGTAGAAATTGCCCATCTGGATTGCTGCGGCGGAAATCAGTGCCTGCTCACCGCTGCCCCCTGTAAACGATCCTGTACGCAGATCGGTGATGAAGGGCCATGCCGCAAACACTACCGGGGTCCCTGGGTTGATCAAGTTGGCGATGGCGACGCATGACAAAGTCTCGGCCACCGCTTGAGCCAAGGTTCCAGCCAATGGCGCAGGAGACGTCGCCCCAGCCTGCGGAGGAACGGCAAGGTCACACACAAGGCCCATCTTCGCTGTATCAATCAGGATTTCCAGATTTTCTTGCCCGAACCGGAGCGGTGAGACGATGGGGCACCCGCCAAAGATTACAGAGGGCTTTTTTAGGAATTTGCCCTCGCCACCCGATGCCAAATCGAACAGATGGATCGCGTCTTTAATATGCTCCCGCGTGCGGAACGTAAGGCAGGATGGTTTCTCACTACCCGCCAGAATTGCGTAGAGCATGCTCATATCATGTTCGTAATCTTGCGGGACATCCGTCGCCAGAACCGTGTCGCCGGTCATATGGATGTTGTCGAGCCGATCGACCAGACGGGTAAAGTCGTAGATATCCTTGAGCGTCGAGGGCCGGTAACTGCGTGTTTCCGCGTCGAACGTTGTTACCGCGGTGCCGGAGTTTGCGTAATACACCTTGTCCTTGGTGCAGTGCATGTCGTCCTTACCAGCCCGCGATCCACGAGCATGGACATAGAATTCGCTGGCCGCCTTGGCCAACAGGTCTTCCATCAAGGCGCGGGGGAAGCACAGCCTGCCATGCTCATTCACCGTCGCCCCTTTTGGCAGCACGAGGTCAAGGATTTCCTGCGTGGGATCGCCCACGCCTGTACGCTCCAGAATGCGGAGGGCGGCATCGTGAATGCGCGCCATGTCTGCATCGGACAGCGGTTTGTATCGCCCACCCGGGATGCCCGGCCAGATTGCCTGCGAGGCGGCGTTGCTGGTCCGCACGGCCGCCCGCGCTTCACGCCCGCCCCCGCGCCGCCTTGATCTGCGCTGAGTTAATTCTGTCATGTTTCTTCTCCGAATTCTGAGCGTATCAGATCATGCTGAAGTAATTGCGATAGAAGCCGGGAATGCTCCATTCCATCTCGGACAGCGGTCCGGGTTCGAATCGGTGTGAGTTCACGCCTTCCTGATTGTGCCGGATGATCCGTTCGTCATCGAGCGATGTGACATGCCAGAGCCATGTCAGGGCGTCCCTGTCATAGTCGCGCCCCTCTTCAGCGTCGCCGCGCACGTACCATACGATCTGAATATCCGTTTCCTGCAGGGAGCGCGGGACAAACCGGTATCCGACGACATGATCGGCATAAACAAGGAAATAGTTAAGAGTGCCGATCCCAAGATCAGTGGCCCCGCCGTCATGTCCCTTAAGTTCACCCAGAGGCGGCGCCAAGGGCGCGCCGTCCTTGCTGCCGGTCGTGTAGCCGGGGAACAGCGGGTAGCGCCGCCAATAGACATCTGCACCCGGCGCAACCGCATTTTCTCCGGTCAGGTCGAGCTGCTCAACGGGTACTCCGGCTTCTTGCATTCGCTCATGAAGTGCGCCGCTGAACTCCAGAACCTGAGCGGGGTCTTTCAGGGAATGGCTGCGCGAGTAATCCTGGTGGGACGGGGCGCAATGATAGCATTCCAGATAATTCTCTAGTGCCAGTTTCCAGTTCGCCGGCACTGGGTACGAAGCCTCATGAGCGACCTTCAGGTTTTCAAAGTCGAACGGCTTTGAAAGGGGGGCCAACTTTTCCAATGCTGGGTCCAGCGGCGGAGCGTTTTCCGCCGTGCAAACGAAGATCAGACCCTGAAAGATATTCACCTGAACCGGGAACAACCCGTATTCGCCCGGATCAAAATCCGCTCCCATTGACCGCCCATTGCGCAACCTGCCGTTCAGATCAAAGGTCCAGGCGTGATAGGGGCAGATGAAATTTCGGGCCTTGCCCTTCTGTTCAGTGCAAACTCTCGATCCCCTGTGGCGGCAGACGTTCAGATGCGCGCGCACCTCTCCCGCGCGATCCCGCACGATGATCACGGATTCGGGGCCGTAATCAAACAGGAAGTAGTCACCCGGTTCGGCAACCTGACTTACATGGCCGACCCAGATCCAGTTTCGGTTCCAGAAAGATCGGATGTCATTCTCGTAGACTGCCTGAGACGTGTAAAAATGGCGAGGCAGGGCGAACCCCTCGCGCTGCGTCTTCATCAAGTCGCGCATCACTTGCAAGTCATCTTTCGGCATAGCGCACCTCATGCAGTTTCTAGGGATATGAGTTCCCGACGGAAAAATTCGCGGTCAATATCAACCGCATTACGTTCGAAGTTGCGGGCCGCCATGTGGCCCGAATAAACAGCGTCGGCGATAAGCCCGGGATTTGCGGCATCGCCAATCAACTCCAACGTTTTCAGAGGACTGTCGGTCAAACCGCGCAGTTCATCAAAAAGAGCGGTCTCGCGTGACCGTTGCGTTACTAAAAGAACCGACCCGCATTCGATGTTCCGGGTTCTGTTCGTATAAACGCATTGTACCGTCGCTCGCCCGGGGCCTGCGTCGGCCAAGGAATGTGACGTGATTATGTGAACACCTTTTTCCAGAAGGCTGCGCTGCACCCGGGCCTGTTCCAGGGTCAGGTCAGTGAAAGGTGAAACCATCGAAGCCGGGGTAACAAAGACAATCTCTTGACCCGCTTGCGCGAGATGATCTGCCAACACACCGGCAAGATACGCCTGATCATCATCGTAGATCAAAACCGGGCCGTCCCCTGGCTGTACGCCCGACATGATGTCGTTCGGTGTGTAAACGTTCGATCCTTGCTGAATGTCGACACCCCCAAATGCGGATTTCCCGCGACCGTCTCTGCGCCAGGTTGCTCCGGTCGCGAGAAAAACGTTTGGAATACCCAATTCAATGACATCGGCTGCAGAAAGGCGACTGTCAGTGAACAACTGAACGTTTCCGCGTTGCTGTAGATCAAAAACCCGATGATCTGCGACTCTTTTCCAGGCTGACAGCCCGGCCAATGACGACTCAAGGGCAACACGCCCGCCTAGCTCGGAACCGGCCTCTGCAAGCGTTACGTCATAGCCACGTCGCGCCAATTGCATGGCACATTCCAGGCCGGCAGGTCCCCCTCCGACAACGAGGGCCGCTTGTTCGTCGACCTTGTTTTCAATGATCTCAGGGTGCCAGCCGCGACGCCACTCTTCGCCCATCGTCGGGTTTTGCGTACACCGTATCGGAATCCCCAGTGAGTCGGACGACACACAGATATTGCAGCCGATGCATTCGCGGATCTCCTCGATGCGGCCCTCTTTGATTTTGTTTGGCAAAAACGGGTCCGCTATTGACGGCCGGGCCGCGCCGATGAAGTCCAGCACGCCCTTTTTCACCAATGACACCATCAGATCCGGAGACGTCAGCCGGCCAACACCGACAACAGGCTTGGAAGTGACCTGTTTGACGAACTCGACATAGGGCGTTTGAAATCCGTCGCGCGGCTCGAACCGGGTGGTGGCGGAATCGTTGCTCCAGTTCGCGACATTGACGTCCCACAGGTCAGGTATGTCTGCCAGCATCTCTACAACGGCGCGGCCTTCTTCCTGCGCCTGCATGCCATCCGAACCCAGCATTTCATCTACTGCAAAACGCAAGGCGATGGCGCAGTCGTCACCAACCTCTTCCTTGGTGTCTTCCAGAAGCTCACGGGTCAGCCGTATCCTGTTTTCCAGCGATCCGCCGTATTCATCGGAACGATCATTGAACTGTGGAAGCAGAAAGTGGTGTGGCAACGTCATGTGATGGCCAGCGTAGATGTAGACAATGTCAAATCCGGCCTCACGGGACCGGCGCGCCGCGGCACGGTGCCATTTTCGGAACTCGCGAATGTCGGCCTTGTCCATCGTTCTGGCCTGTTTTGGATAAGGTGTTTGTAAAGCCAGTTCCGATGGGCCGAGCAACGGTGCGCGGCTCAGGTGGTTTTGCGCATGGTGACCGTTGTGCGCCAATTCGATGGCTGCCAGAGAGCCTTTCTGGTGTACCGCGTCGGTCATCAAGCGCAGTGCAGGAATATCTCTCTCATCCCAGATGCGGTTTTCGGCATAAGGGGATAGGTCAGACGTGGGATGAATCTCTGTCTCCTGATTGGATACGACGGCCCAGCCGCCCTCGGCTTTCATCGCCCGCATGGCGGCCTCGGCCCGCGGGCGCAAGTGCCCCATACCGTTACAGTGAGGCACCTGATAGAACCGATTTCGGGCCGTAACGGGCCCGATTTTCACCGGTTCGAAAAGAATAGAGTATCCGTCAGCGCCTGACATTACCGCGCTTCCTCCAGAAAAATCGGAATTTGTTGATCGGAAATGGGCAACCTTTGCGGATCCGCCCATCCCGGTTTTGCTGGCTTAGAAACCTGCCTTGATGCGCTCGAACTCCTTCAGCATCTTGGCTTCCAGCTCGGGGTTCACAGCGTCGAAGAACAGGCTGCCCTCGAAGAAACTGTCGACGTCCGAGAACCCGTAGGCTTCGATCAGTTCCGGGTCTGCCTGCGCAAAAGCGTCCTGATTGGCGTGTGCATAGCCCCAGCTTTCGATGATGTACTTTCCGCTGTCGGCAGAACTCAACGCGTTGAGCATGTCGTAGACCTGCTCATCCGACTGCTTCGCGGATTTCAGATGGACGTATCCGCAAACCCATGTGGCGATGCCCTTGTCCACGTCACGCATCATGACCGCAGGCGTTTCGTTCCAGATCAGGTTCAACTCTGATTGGTTCCATCCCCAACCCATCGTGACCTCGCCGCTGGCAAGCGCCTGATCAAGCTGACCGGCGTCTGACCAGTAGAACCGTACATTCGGGTGAATCGCGCGCAGATAATCCGCGGCTTTCTGGAATTCCTCGTCGCTCATGTCGGTGTAGCTGGATGCCCCGGTCGCCAGGGCCGCCATGGCAAACGCACTGGACGCAGCATCAGGAATGGCGATTTTGCCCTGATGTGCCGGGTCTGCCAGCAATTGCAGCGAGATATCGTCCGCAGGGATCATGTCGGTGCGATAGATCAGTCCGGTGTTCCCCCATTCGAAAGGAACCATATAGGTCTGGCCGTCGATCGTGATGCCATCGACCTCCTTGATCTTCGGCATCAGCTTGTCCCAGTTCTCCAGCTTGCTGGTGTCGATGGGCTTGAGCATGTCCGCCGCAACCCATTTGCGCAGAGCGTCTGTGCAGGGGTGGGCCAGATCCGCTTCGAAACCGGATTGAAGCTTGGTGAACGCCTCTTCCACGCTGCCGAAATAGGTGTAGCTGGGCGGGCCGCCATATTTCTCGACATAGGCGCCGAAGAACCCCGGGTCTTCGTAACCCGACCAATCGAAAACGGTCAGATCGGCCGCGTTTGCAAGCGCCTGACTCGCTGTGAAGGCAGCGATCGCCGCTGCGGTAAACGTTGTAGTATTAGTCATTTCTCTCCTCCCACAGATTCATGATCCACGCTTTCCAAGATCGATTACCGAGGCGTTTTGAACGCCCAGCCAAACGGTGTCGCCACGGCCGTAATCGACTGTATGAAAGTAGTTTGGAACGGCGACCGAGATACTTTCCGCCAGACCGTCAATTCGAACGTAGTAGTGCACGCTCTCGCCATAAAAGGCGACGTCTGACACCTGGCCCTGGACATAGGCGTCGTATCCGTCCGGTTTGTCTGCCGCGACTTCCAACTGCTCGGGCCGAATTCCGACCAATAGCTTTTTGTCATGCACCCGGACATTTGGGTTCACCCCAATCGTCATTTGCCCAAACCCCTGAACGTCAACTTCCAGCGTGTCCTTGTTTTCGGCGGTTATTTCGGCGTTCAGGAAATTCATTCCGCCAATAAAGGATGCGACTTCGCGGTTGCAGGGTTGGGAATAAAGCACCTCGGGTTTGTCGACCTGCTTGAGCTGGCCCGCAAACATCACGCCAATCCGGTCGGACATGGTCATCGCTTCGTACTGGTCGTGTGTGACCATGACGAAGGTGATGCCAAGTTTCTGTTGAAGGCGGCGCATCTCAAGCTGCATGGCTTCGCGCAGGTTTTTGTCGAGCGCGGACAATGGTTCGTCCAGCAGCAACACCTTAGGACGCATGACAAGCGCGCGGGCCAGCGCCACGCGCTGTCGCTGGCCACCCGACAATTCATTCGCCTTGCGGTCCTGCAATCCGCCAAGTTCAACCATCTCGAGGGCTTCGGCGACCCGTTCCTTGATCTCTTTCCGAGACAGCTTGGTCTTTCGCAGGCCGAATCCGACATTGTCACCAACGTTCAGGTGCGGAAAGATCGCATAGCTTTGAAATACCATATTGGTGGGGCGCTTGTTCGCCGGGACATCGCCCATCGTGCGCCCATCAATTCGAATCTCGCCCTCTTCGTGATCCTGAAAGCCTGCGATGATGCGCAGGGCCGTTGTCTTTCCGCATCCGGAAGGGCCAAGCAGCGAAAAAAACTCGCCCTCCTTCAATTTGAGGTTCAGGTCGGATACAGCCACAAAGGTTCCAAAACGTTTTTCAACGCCCTGAATTTCGATGATGTTCTGTTCACTCATCTTGTTAGTTTCCTTTGGCTTCAATCCGAGGATTGAGTTGAACGGCGGCGGAAATACTCGGCGATCAGCAGCAGCAGAACCGAGGACATCAAAAGCAGTGACCCGAGCGCGAGCGTATTGGGGAGCTTTGCCGGAAAGCGGATCTGGCTCCAGATGTAGACGGGCAGTGTCGGGCTGTTGCCGGACAGGAAAAAGGCCAGAACGAACTCGTCGAAGGACACAGTGAATGTGACCAAAAGGCTGGCGATAATGCCCGGCGCGACAATTGGCAGAGTGACACGTCGGAACGTTCCAACGACGCTTTCGCCCAGATCAAAAGCCGCTTCTTCCAGTGACTGATCGAAATCGTCAAAGGCGGATTTCATGATCGAGACAGAGAAGGGCAACGCCACAAAGACATGGCCAAGGATCACGGTTGTCAGCGACGGTTTCAACCCGATGCTGATGAACAGAACCAGCATCGAACTGGCGACGATGATGCCGGGAATGACCAATGGAAGCATGACCAGCCCTTCGGACAATTCGCGTCCTTTGAACCGATAGCGGACATAGGCACGCGCAGCGAACAGGCCCAGTGAAGTCGCCATCAAGGCGGTCACACTACCGACAATCAGTGAGTTCACCATTGCCTGCAACAGCGTGTCCTGCTGACCAAGTTGTGCGTACCATTTCAGGGTGAATCCCTTGAGCGGAAATGCCACGATGGTTCCGTCATTGAACGAGAAAAGCGGCAGCAGCAGCACCGGCAGATAAAGAAACACCAGATAGGCTACTGCATATACAAGCAACCAGGGGATCCGAATGGCTTGAGTCATCTGATCCTCCGGCCCAATGCTGTGACGAGCACCACGAACAGGATTGCAACGCAGCCAACCGAAATCATTGCAAGCAGAGACAAGGTTGCGCCCAATGGCCAGTTATTGGCAGCGCCAAACTGCACCTGAATCAGATTGGCGACCATCTTGCCCTGAGATCCTCCGACCAGAGCCGGGGTAACGTAATCACCGACCGTTGGGATGAAGATGATCAGGCAGGCTGCGATGATCCCCGGTACGGTCAGCGGCAACGTTACACGCACAAAACGCTCCAGCCTGCTACACCCGAGATCCGTGGCCGCCTCAAGCAGGCTGCGGTCGATCTTTTGCAGGGACACATAGATTGGCAGGATCGCAAAGGGTGCCCAAGCGTGCGCGAGGGTGAGCACTACGGCAAACTCGTTGTAGAGCAAAAAGGTCAAGGGTTCCTGTATGATGCCCAGCGAAATCAGCGCCGAGTTCATTACACCGTTGAACCCCAGAATCAGCTTCCAGCTAAAAACGCGCAGCAGATAGCTGCTCCAGAAGGGAATAGTGATCAGTAAAAGCCATAGGGTTTTTTTCTGCGTCCGAAAGGCAATGAAATAGGCAATCGGATATGCAAGGCACACGGTTGCCAACGTCACCGCGCCCGCAATTGCCACGGATCGGATCATCAAGTGACGCACCAAAGGGTCGGTAAACGCCTCGTGATAATTCGCCCAGGTCAGCGTGCGATCGACCTCGACATACGTCTGGGTCCAGAAGCTGTAGGCGACCAGGATGCACAGCGGTACCGCGACAAGCAGACCCACATAGAGCGTCGCAGGCGCGCTCAATGCCAGGCCCTTGCCCGATTCACTTCTTATGACTCCAGCCATTCTTCCCTGTCGAACTTTGCTTTCGGTGACGTGCCGACCTCCATCACAAAATGGACAATCGTCCATTTAAATCTGGAATTTTCTGGCAAGCTGTGTCAACTGATATTTTCAATGGTGGATCTGGACGGTTTATCAAAATCCGCTAGAACGCAATGCAAGTGACTGAAAACAAATAAGACCACTGGTTGGAATGACAGGAAAACGCCAACAGATACGCGAACGAAACCGTCTTTCACTGATCGAAGCGGTCCTCGACTCGGTTGCTGAAAAAGGGATTTCGGAGACTTCGGTCAGCGAAATCATTCAGCGTGCCGAGCTGTCTCGCGGCATGATTCACCTACATTTCGGCGGCAAGGATAACCTCGTGGATGAGGCCGCACGATATTCGTCCGAGCAGTATTACAACGGAATTAACGCGCTGCTGGAAACGACCGGCCAGACCGGCCAGGAACATATCGAGATGATTATCCGTGGCGATCTGAGTGAGGACATCCTCAACAAGAAGAATGTGTCGATTTGGTATGCCTTCCGTGGTGAAGCCCGCAATAGGGCGGCTATAGCCGCGTTCTCGGACACGCGGGACGCGAAACTTCGGAACATGGTGTACAACGCGTTTGTTCGCATCGCGAAAGAAGCAGAAGCCGATTTGCCACATCAGATTGCACGTGACGCGACCCACGGCACGCTCGCCATGTTGGAAGGCATGTGGACAGACTACCTGCTGCACCCGGATTCATTTGATCGTTCGGAAGCACTAAGAATTGTTTTCCGGTTCTTGAGCGCGATGTTCCCGACGCATTTCGATATCAATGGCGCTTTGTGCCCACGTTGAATCATGAACTTATGAAGAGGCCGGATTGTGCTCGCAAAACCGCGCTCGCTGACCAAAAATCGCAGTAATTGTGAACAGAGTGATGATGTACAAGAGCAGCTGAGGTTGAACCATCTGGGAATAAGATCCACGGATTCCGTCGGACAACTTGAAATCTAATAAGCGGCGCAGTGACCATTCACTCTGGTCTAACCGAAGCTTGGATAATCATTGCATAGAAGGCCGAACACGGTGAGGAAAAGACTGTGAAGATACTCATTCGGGAACATTGCGAGGCAATGCCAGCCGCGTGGTCGGCACCCTGACTTCGAAGCGCGCCGCAGTTCTGGTTGCATTGACTGCCTGCTACTGGTCAATTGGCTGAAGGCCGCGCGCAGCGAAACACGACGCATACCAAGGTTGGCATTTATGGCTTTGGCATGTTCCCTTTTGTGATGATCGGCAAATAGAAAGACGGCTCAGATCGGGTCAAGGTGGATCGGAAAATGGCAACACCCTCTGGTTTGAGCCTTCGGCAATTGCAGGCGCTGGAAGCTGTCGCACGCACAAAGAGCTTCACCGCCGCCGCTGTTGAGCTGGGTGTTTCGCAGCCCACGGTCTCTAACCTCGTCGTCTCAGCAGAGCGACAGACAGGGCTGAAATTTCTGCATCGGCAGGGCAATCTGATCAGACCGACCGAGAATTTTGAAATCATCCGCCCAAAGATACGGGCATTGTTGGCGTTGAAATCCGAGGTCGATCTGCAAGTGTCGGATCGGTCGGAGTTGAAGTCCGGTCCATTTTGGGTCGGGTACTCGACCCAGCAGATTGCGATGCCGTGTATTGCCAGATTCATTCATGCCCACCCAAATGTGATGCTGAATGCGCGGTCGCTGGCGTCTTTCGACCTGTTTCCGCTGTTGCGCAATGGCGAGATTGATGTGGCATTTATCACCGCGCAACAACCGCCGGAGGATTTTCATTGTCTGGAAATTGCCGATTGCCGTATCGGCATTGTGACTCCGGCAGATGGGCCATTCGGTGATACAGACCTGTTGAGTTGGTCGGACCTGGACGGAGTAAGGCTGATTCAGCGCGAGCCGCAGGCAGGAACGCGGCGAATTTTCGATGATGCCGCTGTTCAGGCCGGCGCAAGCGTTCAGACTGTCCTGGGGCTTGGCTCCTGGGGGTCCATTACTTCTCTGGTGCGCGAGGGAATCGGCCACGGAATCGGTTTGGACAAAGAGATGACGCGAACCGATCGGGATTTGCGTTTTGTGCCGATTGACGATGAACTGCTTCGTGCCCGACAGTATCTGGTCACTGTCCCGACGATGGCAGAAACATCTTCGGTGCGTCTGTTCTTTGAAATGGCAGAGAAATTTTGCGCAGAGCAGACGTTGGACGATGAGCCGTAGAACTCAGCTCAGGGGTTTTGGGTCTTTTATTTCCGTCACTTTCTTTCGCTAACAAACGGCTGCACATGATGCCTGCCCGTCCAGGTTAACCTTAAACTTGGGGGAATTTCTCTGACTGCCGCGAAAATCGGTTGAGATGGGGTAGGGAAACGTATACGACGATCATAGAGACAGGCTATGTTTTTAACGAAGTCATGCATGACATGAATGGAAAGATGATGCCAAAAACAGCACTGCCAAGGCCATCTCAGGGTGAGCCCTATCTGTTGACACCGGGTCCTCTGACGACGTCGGTGCAGGTCAAGCAGGCCATGCTGCGTGATTGGGGCAGTTGGGACGGTGATTTTCGCGCAATGACCGCGGAAATGCGCCGGCGTTTGATTGCATTGCTGGGTGAAGGACACCAGGACTATGACTGTGTGCCTCTGCAAGGCAGCGGAACATTTGTTGTCGAGGCAATGCTGTCTTCCTTTGTGCCGAAAGATGGCAGGGTTCTTGTGTTGTGCAACGGAGCCTATGGCAAACGCGCCGTCGAAACGTTGGGCTATCTCGCTCGGGCGTGTACTGTCATCGACATGGGCGACTACCTTCCTCCGCGCGGAACTCAGGTTGCCGAAGCATTGGCCGCAAATCCGGAAATCACGCATGTGCTGGCAATCCATTGCGAAACAAGTTCGGGTATTCTGAATCCCTTGCAGGAAATTGCGGATGCAACTGCAGCCGCTGGGCGCAAGTTGCTGATCGACTCGATGTCCGCCTTCGGGGCAGTTCCGCTCGAACCCAACAAAACACCATTTCAGGCGATGGTCAGTTCAGCCAACAAATGTATCGAAGGCGTTCCCGGCTTCGGGTTTGTCCTGGCAGAAAAATCCGCATTGAAAGACGCTAAGGGGAACAGCCATTCCCTGAGTTTGGATGTTCACGCGCAATGGGCGGCGATGGAAAAGACCGGGCAGTGGAGGTTCACACCACCAACGCACGTCGTCGCGGCTTTCCTCGAAGCGCTCAAAGCGCACGAGGCCGAAGGTGGCGTGGCAGGGCGCGGTGCGCGGTATGCGCAAAACCGGGACGTGCTGGTCGCGGGTATGCGTGGACTCGGGTTCGAGACGCTGTTGCACGACGAATGGCTGTCACCCATCATCACCACCTTCTTTTGCCCTGCCGATCCGAACTTTGAGTTTGGCGTCTATTACGAACTGATGAAGGATCGGGGGTTTATCCTGTACCCCGGCAAACTGACCAGATCGGAAAGTTTCCGCATTGGCCATATCGGACAGGTGGACGCAACCGTGATGCAGGCTGTCGTCGACAATACAGGCGAAGTGTTGCAGGAAATGGGCGTCCAAAACGCCGCGCCGTCCCCATCGGACCTCAAGGAAAAACAAGCCGAACCGGCCTGATCTAAGGAGAAGAACATGAGCAAATTCAAAGCGGCCGTTTTTGACTGGGCCGGAACGATTGTTGATTTCGGGTCTTTCGCGCCGATGGGTGTCTTCGTGAAAGCCTTTGCCGAATTCGGCATTGAGGCAACGATCGAACAGGCGCGTGCACCGATGGGCGCCCCGAAATGGGATCACATCCGGACCATGATGGACATGGAGGATATCGCCGCGCAGTGGGAGGCGAACCACGGCAATCGCCCGACGGATGCGGATGTGGACAAAGTTTATGAAGTCTTTGTCCCGATGAATGAGAAAGTTGCCGCCGACTATGCGGACCTCGTTCCCGGTGCCAAAGCCGCGATCGACGAGTTGCGGTCCATGGGTCTGAAAATCGGATCGACGACGGGTTATACCCGCTCGATCATGGAAAATGTCATTCCGGTTGCCGCCGAACAGGGTTACGAGCCCGACAACCTGGTCTGTTCCGATGATCTGCCCGAAGGCCGCCCCGGTCCGCTGGGCATGTATAAGTGCATGGTTGATCTGGTGGCCTATCCACCCAAGGCCCTAATCAAGGTGGACGACACCGAACCGGGCATCAAGGAAGGTGTTGCAGCCGGGTGTCTGACTGTCGGTGTTGCCTTGTCCGGCAATGCGGTCGGCAAAACACCGGAAGAGCTGGCGGCATTGCCCGAGGCCGAAGTCGACGCTTTGCGCACCCACGCCACAAATATCCTGAAAGAGGCCGGGGCGGACTACGTTATCGACACCGTTGCCGACCTTCCGGCGCTAGTAAGGCAGCTGGACGCCACCGCCTGAGTGCGCTTACGTGATGTCTGAAGACCAAAACCTTCTTTTCGTGGTCATTGACCAGTTCCGGGCAGATTTGCTGTCCGGAGCTTTTGCTGATCTCGTAGCGCTGCCCAACCTCCGGCGGCTTGAGGCGAGAAGTGTGGTCTTCAGCAATCATCACACGGTGACTGTGCCATGCGGTCCTGCACGGGCCAGTCTGCTGACCGGGCAATACGCCATGACGCATGGCTCGCGGCACAATGGAACCCCGCTGTCAAACAGGACACCCAACATCGCAACCAGCCTGCGCCAGGTGGGACGAGAGTTGTTGTTGTTCGGGTATACGGACACACAGCCGGATCCCTACGGGCGCGCGCCGCTTGACCCGGCGCATCGCTCTTATACAGGGCCGATGGACGGCATCACCGAAGTGCAGGAAATGCGCGAGGAAGCCTGGGCCTGGTTGGCGTATCTGCGGGGCAAGGGATACGATGTCCCGGACGCGGGGGCTTCGGATTTCGAGCGGCTCTACCGACCGGTGGACGGCGCTCTGGGCAATCCGGCCCTTTATGCGTCCGAGGACAGCGACACCGCCTTTCTGACCGACCGGGTGATCGAGCAACTGGACGTGCGCAAGGCGCGGCCATGGTCTGCCTTGGTCACCTACATTCGGCCGCACCCTCCGTTTGTCGCCCCTGATCCGTGGCACCGATTGGTTGATCCGGCGGCAATGCCCGCACCAGCCGTTGCCGAGTACGAGCACCCGTTCTTTGCAGCGCATCATGCGGAACCCAGTATTCATGATCTATTCTGGGGATTCGACGGAGATCAGGTGGCGATGACGCCCGAGCAGATTGCGCTGTGCCGGTCGACATATTTGGGTCTGGCAGCGGAAGTCGATCATCACATCGGCCGGCTTCTGGACTGGCTGGAGGCCTCGGGGCAGGCGGACAGCACTGTGCTGGTGTTGACCGGTGATCATGGCGAGATGCTGGGCGATCTGGGCCTTTGGGGCAAGGTTACGCCGCATCGTGCCGCATCGCATGTTCCGCTCATGATTAGCGGACCGGACATTGCGCCCAACCGGATTGACCGCCCCACACAGTCGATTGATGTCACGCCAACAATATTGCGCCATTTTGGCGCTTCTGTTCCTGCACAGATGCAGGGTGCGGATTTGCTGAATGGCGAGGTAGGGCGCAACAATACGGCAATGACCGAGGTTCACTTTGGCGGTCTGGAAGGTCCAGGTCGTTTTGAGCGTGCCTGGAACCTGCCGACCCGGGCTTGTCAGGCCGTCGCATTCGAAACGGAAGACCATCGGTTCGTGCATTTTGCTTCCGGCCATGCGCCGATGCTGTTTGACACAAATGTCGATCCGGGGTGCCAACGCAATCTTGCCGGTAACGAGCCGGAATTGGTTGCGGATTTGCAGCGTGCGTTGCTGAACCACCGTATGCAAGCGCTCGGGTAATTCGAACACTTGGTTTCAGCGGCGGTTCAGGGCCTGTTTCAACGCGTGGTACGATGCCTTTGGAGTCCGCTTCAGAGTGTCGAAGTCCACATCGACCAACCCGAACCGCTTTTCGTATCCCAGCGCCCATTCGTAATTGTCCAGCAGTGACCAGATAAAGTACCCGTTGACGGGCACCCCTTCGCTTAGGGCATGCAGAACTTCCGCAAGGTGGAGATTCAGGTATTCAATTCGGTCTTCATCCTGACTGCGTTCGCTGCTGGCCATACCGTTTTCGGTCACGTAGATTGGCAAATCCCCGGTATATTCGCGAGCAGTCCGTATCAAAAAACGCAACAGCGCAGCCGGGTCGATCTCCCATCCCATCTGGGTCTTGGGCAGGGGGCCGGGGGCCTCTTTCAGGCTCGGCCAGGCGCTGTTGTCGGGCGCGATAAGTTTGCGGGTGTAGTAATTCAGCCCACACCAATCAACCGGCGCGCCTATTGTGTCGAAGTCATCCTGCCATCCGTCCGGTAGATGCGCTTCGAGCCCGTCCAGAACAATCGGCGGGTAGGATTTTTTGAAGACACCGCCCAGAAAAAACCGGTTGTAGATTCCGTCATAACGGCCCGCCGCCAGCCGCGCCGCGTCGCTGTCGTCCACCGGTTCGGCCCATTCAAGGTTGAACACAGCGCCCAGATTCGTCATCCCCAGTCCCCGCATCGTTTCGATGGCGCGGCCGTGGGCCAGCAGGACATGGTGCATGGCGCGGGCTGTCGCGCGGATGTCTCGCAATCCGGGCGCGTGATGCCCTTCGAAATGGCTCAACCAACTGACGCACCAAGGTTCGTTGATCGGCGCGACGCTGTACATCCTATCACCAATCCGGCCCATGATGATTTCGGTGAAATCGGCAAACCATCCGGCAATGTCACGATTGCGCCATCCGCCCAGGTCGGCAAGAGGCGAAGGCAGTTCCCAGTGGTACAACGTTGCGCATGGTCGAATACCGCGTTCGAGCAGCGCATCTGTCAGGCGGTCATAATAGTCCAGACCTTCCTGATTGACTGGCCCGCGCCCCTCGGGCATCACGCGTGCCCAGCTTGTGGAAAAGCGGTAGCAGTCAAACCCCGCGTTCTGGATCAGGTCGAAATCCTGTTCAAATCGATTGTAATGATCGCAGCCCACGTCGCCATTTTCAGCCCGAACCACGTTGCCGGGCGTGGCGGAAAAACTGTCCCAATGTGTCGTTCCTGCGCCGCCCTGCGCGTGACCCTCGATCTGATAGGCCGAGGTCGCGACCCCAAACAGGAAATCATCAGGGAAGTCTTCACGTGTGTATTTCATTTCAGGACCTTTGCGGGGCTGGGCCGGTTGAGCTGCCAACGACCAGTTCAGCCTCGAGCAACTTGGTTTTGGGGGGATCGTCGGGGGCATCTATTCTCTCGATCAGCATTTCCGCCGCCAGTTCCCCGGCATGGCGGACCGAGGATCGGGTGGCGGTAAATATCGGCACGTCCTGCCCGTTTTTCATATACGACAACTCATCATCATGGGCGATGACGGACATGTCGCGGCCCATGCGCAGGCCGTTCTCTTCCAGCGCCCTGCGGACACCAACAGCCGAGATGATGGAAGACGCCAGAATGGCCGTGGGGGGCTCATCCATCCTCAGCAGCTCGCACATTGCCTGATGGCCATAAACTTCGGTCATTTCGGCGCTGCGGAGCAGGGTGGGATCCGGCGACAGACCTGAGGCCTTCAAAGCGGCCATGTATCCATTGCGCCGCCTTTGAGCAAAATCCATATCCTCCAACCCGTTGATCAGCGCGATGCGCTGATGGCCAAGGTCAATCAGAAACTGGGTCGCGCGCTCGAAGGAACGTTGGTTGTTTACGTCGATCCAGTCATAAGTCTCGGTTGCCCCGGTCGAACGGCCGTGCACGATGAACGGCACGCCCATTTTGGACAGAACCGATATGCGCGGCTCGTCCACTTTTGGGCCTTGCAGAACGATCCCGTCCACCGCGCCGCGCTTGAACAGGCTCTGATACGCCTCTTCGACCGAGGTGTCGGCGGCATGTGTGAACATCATGTCATAACCGTTATCGGCGTATTTCTTTGCGGCACCCGCAACGAAATCACCAAAGATCGGGTTTACCATTTCGTGCCGGGATGAGCTGGGAATCACGTGTCCGATCACCATCGACCGTCCGGTCGCCAACCCTTTTGCGCGGCTGTTCGGACGGTATCCATGTTTGGCGGCTGCGGCCTGAACCCGAACACGCGTCTTCTCGTTAACCTCCGGATAGCCGTTCAGGGCGCGGCTGACTGTCGTCTGCGACAGACCGAGAATCTCAGAGAGCTGTTTAAGGTTCATAGTCTCAAAGCGCCTTCAAATTCGCGTTCTGTTTTGTTTTGTGTGTAAATTGGCAATCCGTCAACCCGTTTCGGCGGTTTTGGCGATATTGTTAATAATAAGGGTAATATGAAACACATCATTGACAGGCGCCGAATGTTAGCGGATAAAGTAGTTCATCCAAAGCGCTTTGGAAACTGAGTCTCGAAAGCGCATGTCAACGTTGGGAGGAGAATTCATGAAACACTCGCTTTACGCAGGCGCGGCCACGTTCGCCCTGATGGCGGGCGCGGCTCAGGCTGAGAAAGTCACCGTGTTTGGCCCTTGGCTGGGGCCGGACCAGGAAAACGTCCAAAAAGTGCTGGATGGCTTTGCCGCGGCCACCGGTCATGAATACGCCTATGTCGGTTCGGACAGTTTCGAACAACAGATCCGCATTGATGCCGAGGCGGGGTCAGCGCCGAACGTCGCTGTGTTTCCTCAGCCGGGTCTGGCCGCTGATATGGCGCGGTCGGGTTTCCTGACGCCCCTGAGTGATGGCACTGCCGATTGGATTCGCGACAATTACGCCGCCGGTCAGTCGTGGGTTGATCTGGGCACCTACCCGGGGCCGGACGGCCAGGATCACCTGTACGGCTTTTTCTATAAGGTCGATGTGAAGTCGCTGGTCTGGTACGTGCCCGAGAACTTCGAGGACGCAGGTTATGAAGTGCCGACCACGATGGAAGAGCTTAAGGCGCTGACCGATCAGATCGTGGCCGACGGTGAAACCCCATGGTGCATCGGACTGGGGTCCGGCGGTGCGACCGGTTGGCCGGCGACCGACTGGGTCGAGGATATGATGCTGCGCACTCAGTCACCGGAAGACTATGACGCCTGGATTTCGAACGAGATGAAGTTCAACGATCCGAAAGTTGTCGCCGCCATCGAGGAATTTGGCGCCTTTGCACGGAACGACGATTACGTGGCAGGCGGTGCAGGTGCGGTCGCAACCACCGACTTCCGCGACAGCCCCAAAGGCATGTTCAGCTCGCCCCCACAATGCTATTTGCACCGTCAAGCCTCTTTCATTCCGGCGTTCTTCCCGGAGGGAACAGTTGTCGGCGAAGATGCGGATTTCTTCTATTTCCCGGCTTATGAAGGCAAGGACCTCGGCAGCCCGGTACTGGGCGCAGGTACCGTGTGGGCGATCACCAATGACAGCCCCGGCGCGCATGCTCTGATCGAATATCTGCGGACACCCGAGGCGCATGAGACCTGGATGGCATTGACCGGGTTCCTGACGCCGCACAAGGGTGTGGATACCTCCGTCTTCTCGGACCCGACGCTGAAGAAGATGAACGATATCCTTTTGGGTGCGACGACTTTCCGGTTTGACGGGTCGGATCTGATGCCCGGTGGCGTTGGAGCGGGCACATTCTGGACCGGGATGGTCGATTACGCCGGCGGTAAGTCCGCGCAAGAGGTTGCGGATGAAATCCAGTCCTCCTGGGATGCGCTGCAATAACCGCATCTGAAACCGGGCGGTTCATCAAATTGGACCGTCCAACCCCTCCTTGGAAACGGAGAGCGTTATGCATCCGGCACTTCAGGGCCTGCTGACGATCGCCATCGGCGTGTCGGGCTGTGTGGGCTACTTCTATCTATCCAATCAGTTTCTGGACAAGGTGCTGTTCCCGCCACGCGGACCCAATGCGGGCCGCAACATCAACCGCGCGAACATCATCCGTCCTTGGCTGTTCCTGTTTCCTGCGCTGGCCGCGCTGGGCCTGTATCTGGCGTATCCGGTGGTCGAGACCCTACGTCTGTCGCTGACGGATCGTCTGCCTGGCGGCGGCTATGAATGGGTCGGTCTGGAAAACTACAAGCAGATGGTGGCAGAGCCGAAATTCTGGGAAGCCATGCGCAACAACATGCTGTGGCTGATTGTAGTGCCCGCCCTGTCGACATTTCTTGGCCTGCTGGTTGCGCAGCTGACCGACCGCATTCGCTGGGGCAACCTCGCCAAAGCGCTGATCTTCATGCCTATGGCTATTTCATTTGTCGGGGCCGCCGTGATCTGGAAGCTGGTCTATGACACGCGCCCTGTGGAACAGGATCAGATCGGAATTCTGAACGCCCTGTACCTCTTCTTCGGTGGGGCCGAGCCACAGACATGGCTGACCATCCCGCTCTGGAACAGCTTTTTCCTGATGATCGTATTGATCTGGATTCAGACCGGCTTCGCCATGGTCATTCTGTCGGCCGCGCTGCGTGGCATTCCCGAGGAAACCGTCGAAGCGGCCATTCTGGATGGCGCGAACCCGTTTCAGATCTTCTTCAAGATCAAGGTGCCGCAGATCAAGACAACCATTCTGGTGGTCTGGACAACGATCACCATCCTTGTCCTCAAAGTCTTCGACATCGTGTTCGCCATGACGAACGGCCAGTGGGAGACACAGGTTCTGGCCAATTACATGTATGACAAGCTGTTCCGCGCCAACGATTGGGGCGTGGGCTCGGCCTCGGCCATGGTGATCATGCTGCTGGTGACACCGATCCTTGTCTGGAATGTGCGCAATGCGCGCAATGAAATGAAATAGGGGTGTGGCATGACTGATATTGCAGGAACCAAACCGGCACTTCGTTGGGTCGTCCACGCCTCGGTCATCTTTCTTGTCGTGCTTTGGGTGGTGCCGACGCTGGGGCTGTTTATTTCGTCCTTCCGCACGGCCGACCAGATCGCGACCAGCGGGTGGTGGAAGTCCTTATTCCCGTCCGAGCAGAACCTGACCCTGCGGACCGCCGCACCAGAGACTCAGGTGCTGGAAAACGGGATGTATGTGATCGAAGGCAACCTGTTTGAGGAAGACCAGAAAGCAACGATCTCAAAATGGGGTGTCAGTTCCCGGGCTGTCGATGCGTTTGAGCCCGGCCAGACGGCCGAGTTGCGCCGCGGCGGCGCGATCACTGTTGATGCCAGCGGCAACTATCGGATGGAGAACGCGGAGGAATTCACGGGCAGCCGCGGTGCGCGTGTCTTCGTGACGGCCGAGCTTCCGCCCGAGTTCACGTTGGACAACTATCACACAGTGCTGTTGGCCGAAGACAGTACCGACAGCATGAGCAAGGCATTCTTCAATACTCTGACCGTGACGATTCCGGCCACGATCATCCCGATCCTTGTTGCGGCCTTTGCGGCCTATGCGCTGGCTTGGATGGAATTTCCGGGCCGGGCACTGTTGATTGCCGCCGTGGTGGGTCTGCTGGTTGTACCGTTGCAGCTGGCTCTGATCCCGCTTTTGAAATTTCACCTTGGGATCGGCATTGGCAAAGGGTATCTGGGCGTCTGGTTGGCGCATACCGGGTTCGGAATGCCACTGGCGATTTACCTGCTGCGGAATTACATGGCCGGGCTGCCGCGTGACCTGATCGAAAACGCGCGGGTTGACGGCGCGACCGAGTTCCAGATCTTCACCAAACTCATTCTGCCGCTCAGCTTTCCGGCTCTGGCTTCGTTTGCGATCCTGCAATTCCTGTGGACATGGAATGACCTGCTGGTCGCCAAAGTGTTCCTGATCGATGCATCGGGCCAGACCACCGTGATGACCAACAGCATTGTCGAGCTGCTGGGCACGCGCGGCGGCAACTGGGAAATCCTGGCCACGGCGGCGTTTGTCTCGATCGTCGTGCCGCTGATTGTCTTCTTTGCAATGCAAAAATACCTCGTCCGCGGCCTGTTGGCCGGGTCAGTCAAATAAAGGCGTGTCATGAACGTGCAGAACAACCTGAATCAAAACACAGCAACCAAAGCATCCGCCGACTGGTGGCGGGGCGGGGTGATCTATCAGATCTATCCGCGCAGCTTTCAGGACAGCAACGGCGACGGGATCGGCGACCTTAAGGGGATCACCAGCCGGCTTGGCTACATTGCCTCGCTTGGGGTGGATGCGATCTGGATTTCGCCCTTCTTCAAATCGCCGATGAAAGACTTCGGCTATGACGTCAGCGACTATTGCGATGTTGATCCGATGTTCGGCACGATGGAGGATTTCCGCGAACTGCTGGATCAGGCCCATGCGTTGGGGTTGAAAGTCATGATCGATCTGGTGCTCTCGCATACTTCGGACCAGCATCCGTGGTTCAGCGAAAGCCGCGCCAGCCGGGATAATGCGAAATCCGACTGGTATGTCTGGGCCGATCCCAAACCCGACGGCACGCCGCCCAACAACTGGCTGTCGATCTTCGGCGGTTCGGCCTGGCAGTGGGATTCGCGCAGGCTGCAATACTACCTGCACAATTTCCTGACGTCGCAGCCGGATCTGAACTTCCACTGCGTTGAAGTTCAGGATGCCCTGCTGGACGTGGCGCGGTTCTGGCTGGATCTGGGCGTCGATGGGTTCCGGCTGGACACGATCAACTTCTATTTCCACGACAAGCTACTGCGCGATAACCCCGCGTTGCCGATCGACCAGCGCAACGCCTCGATCGCGCCGATGGTCAACCCGTATAATCATCAGGATCACCTGTTCTCGAAAAGCCAGCCCGAAAACATCGCTTTCCTGGAACGGCTGCGCGCGCTGACCGACGAATACGAGGGACGCGCCTGTCTGGGCGAGATCGGTGATGCGCAGCGCGGGCTTGAGATCATGGGCGAATATACGACCGGCGATAAGCGTATGCACATGTGCTACGCGTTCGAGTTTCTGGAAAAGCGCGCGCTGACGGCGAGTTATGCCAAACAGGTCTTTGACGAGCTTGAAGACAAGGCGGGCGACGCATGGGCCTGCTGGGCGTTTTCGAACCACGACGTGCAGCGCCACGCCACACGCTGGAACCTGTCCGAGGACGCAATTCGCCAGCATATCGTTCTGATGATGTGCCTGCGCGGCTCGGCCTGCCTGTATCAGGGCGAGGAATTGGGCTTGCCCGAGGCCGAGGTCCCGTTTGACCGGCTGCAGGACCCGTATGGCATAGAGTTCTGGCCCGAGTTCAAGGGCCGCGATGGTTGCCGGACACCGATGGTCTGGATTGCTCAGGATCAGGAGATGGGGTTCAGCACCGGTGATCCATGGCTTCCGGTCAGCGCCGAGCAGGCCGAGAGGGCGGTGGATCAGATGGAGCGCGAACCAAACTCGATGCTGCACCATTACCGCCGTGCCATCGCGCTGCGCCACGCGCATCCGGCGCTGATGACAGGTGCGCAGACACGGATGGAGCAGAACGGTCCGGTGCTGACCTTCCTGCGCGAAACAGGCACAGAGCAGGTGTTCTGCGCATTCAACCTCGGTTCAGATACGGCAAGCATCACTTTGCCGGATGGTAAATGGCGCATGATCGGCGAGGAATTGGGCAGCGTCTCAGGGTCGGGGAATGTGACACTGGATGCTGCTCGATTCTGTTTGATGGTCAGGGAAAAGGAATAGGACATGTCGGAACTTAATCTTACGGATGTGGCCAAAACCTATGGCCCGGTCGATGTTCTGAAGAACATTAATCTGGATATCGAAACCGGCGAGCTGATCGTTTTTGTTGGTCCCTCGGGGTGCGGGAAATCCACCCTGTTGCGGATGATCGCGGGGTTGGAGAGGATCTCGGGTGGAACGCTTGAGATCGAAGGCCAGGTCATGAACGATGTGCCGCCTGCACAACGCGGCATTGCGATGGTGTTCCAAAGCTATGCGCTTTATCCGCATATGACCGTACGCGAAAACATGGCCTTTGCCCTGAAAATTGCCAAGATGCCAGCGGGCGAGATAGACGCCGCCGTTAATCGCGCCGCGCAAATCCTGCAACTGGAACCGTTTCTGGATCGTCTGCCCAAGGAACTGTCCGGGGGTCAGCGGCAGCGGGTTGCCATCGGTCGTGCCATCGTGCGTGATCCGAAGGTATACCTTTTCGACGAACCGCTTTCGAACCTCGATGCCTCGCTGCGGGTCGCTACGCGGATCGAAATCGCCCGGCTGAAAGAGGCGATGCCCGAAAGCACGATGATCTACGTGACCCATGATCAGGTCGAGGCGATGACCTTGGCCAGCCGAATTGTTGTGCTGGCCAACAAAGGTATCGCACAGGTTGGCACGCCGCTGGAGCTGTATGAAACACCGGACAATGAGTTCGTGGCGCAGTTCATAGGTTCACCGGCCATGAACCTGTTGCCGGGTGTTATCTCCGCGACCGGGGAAACCACCTCGGTCGCGCTGGAGGCCGGCGGGACCGTGGTTTCCTCGATCCCTACCACTCCCGACCAAGTGGGGTTGCAAGTGAATATCGGCGTCCGGCCCGAGGATTTACTTCCGGATGAGGCAGGTTTTTTCGAAGGTGCGGTCGATTTCACCGAAGCCCTGGGCGAGGTCACGCTGTTGTATTTCGCTAACCAGAAAGGCGCCGAGGGGGTTATCGCAAAACTGCCGGGGATCGAGCGAAACCTGCGCGGGCAGACTGTCAGGCTTTCGGCAGACCCGGCCAAGGTGCATATGTTCCACAACGGTCACTCGCTGCGGCCATGACAACTCCTTGACGCATATGTGACGTGACACTGGCTGCGGGGCGGTTAGGCTCCGCCTCATGTTGTACCGACTGATCTGCCTGGTCCTGATGGTGGCGACGCCAAGCGTTGCGATGGGCCCGTGGAATACCGAGTGTCATGGCGATACCGCCTGCAAGCTCGACGACCGATCCTATCACGTATTGGAACCCGAAGGGTGGGACGGTGAGACCCCCTTGCCCGTCTTGCTTCACTTTCATGGCTGGGCGCGGCAGGGAAATGTCGTTGTGAACCATGAACGGATTGCCGGTGCAACCACGCGCAGAGGCGTATTGCTGGTTGCCCCCAATGGCTTGGGCAAAAGCTGGAATTTCTGGGCGGCTGATACGGCGGATGTCGATTTCGCAAATCGCGTGCTGGAAGATGTAGCCCAACGCTATCCGGTGGACTCCAATCGAATTTACATATCGGGTTATTCTTTCGGCGGAGCGATGGCTTGGCGCTTTGTTTGTCAGTCAGGAAATGACATCGCGGCCCTGCTGGCGGTTGCCGGTAGCATTCGCCAGACTGAGGACTGCCCCCAGGCCCCTCGGCAGGCCCGCCATGTGCATGGGACCGACGACACCGTGATGGATTTCCCCTTTGGTCCCGGAGGCGACACGACCTATCCCGTCGCACTGTGGCGCCAGAAATACGATTGCGATGCTGCCATTCCGCGCGGCGATTGGAGCGTCGTACCATTTCTGACGCTCAGCCGGGTAGAATGGTCCGACTGCGCGTTGGGGCAGGTGGTTCTGGATACACATCCGGGCGGGCATTTCATCCCGCATGGCTGGATCGGACGCCAGCTGGACGAGCTGATGGGCCGCACGCCAACTTATCCCTGATCGTTGACTTCGCGGCTGCGCCAAGGTCACCTGCATGGGCACGAAACAGGAGGCCCCCCGTGAAATCGTTGTTGCTCAGCGCCTTGATCCTTGCCGCCGCCCCTGCATTCGCCCGCGACACCTATCCTCCGGTCGAGGTGCTGCTGCAGACCCAAACTTCGGTCATTGGAGAGCCGCTGGAATATCCCGGTGGAACGCCCGAAGTGACGGTGGCGATCGTCACGATGCAGCCCGGTCAGGATACGGGCCCGCACCGCCACGACGCCCCTTTGGTCGCTTACGTACTGGAAGGAGAGATCACGGTCGATTACGGCGAGGCGGGAACCCGGACCTACAAAACCGGCGACGCATTTGTCGAAGCGTTCCAATCGCCCCATTCCGGAGTGAATTCCGGCGACGGCATTGCCCGGATTCTGGCTGTATTCGCAGGCTCGGACAACGTGTCGAACACGGTTGCGGAAGAGTAGCAGTCCGGGGGCCAAGCTGCCTCTTTCCCCTATGCGCAATATCCGCTAAACGCGGGCTGACCCAAGATGACTGGCGGATGACGACCGATGAAATTCACTCTTTCCTGGTTGAAAGACCACCTCGACACTGATGCCTCGGTTGAGGAAATTGCCGAGGCCCTGACCGACCTTGGGCTCGAGGTTGAGGAAATCGTCAACCCGGCGGACCGGCTGGCGGGCTTTACGCTGGGCTATGTGAAACATGCCGAGAAACACCCCGATGCCGACAAGCTGCGCGTCTGCAAGGTCGACACCGACGAGGGTGAGTTGCAAATCATCTGCGGCGCCCCGAATGCGCGCGAGGGCATCACCGTCGTGGTCTGTAAGCCCGGCATGTACATCCCCGGTCTGGACCTGACGATAAGCGTCGGCAAGATCCGAGGCGTCGAGAGCTTTGGCATGATGGCGTCCGAGCGCGAGCTGGAGTTGTCGGACGAGCATGACGGCATCATCGAACTGCCTTCGGGTGACGTTGGTGACCGTTTCGTTGACTGGCTGGCCGAGAATGACCCGTCGAAAGTCGATCCGATGATCGAAATCGCGATCACGCCGAACCGACCGGATGCGCTGGGCGTGGCCGGGATTGCGCGTGATCTGGCGGCACGGGGTATCGGCAAGCTGAAAGAGCGTGACTATGTGCCGGTGCCGGGTGATTTCGAAAGCCCGATCAAGGTGACAATCGACAAGGATACGCTGGACGGTGCGCCGCATTTCACAGGGCGTCTGATCAAGGGTGTGAAGAACGGACCCAGTCCTCAGTGGTTGCAGGATCAGCTGAAGGCGATCGGTCTTCGCCCGATCTCGGCGCTGGTGGACATCACCAACTACATGACCTTCGACCACAACCGCCCACTGCATGTGTTCGACGCCGACAAAGTACAGGGCAACCTGCGGGTGCATCGCGCCAAGGGTGGCGAGAAACTGGTGGCGTTGGATGAGAAGGAATACACCCTTCAACCCGGCATGATGGTGATCTCGGATGACAACGGTCCGGAATCCATAGGTGGAATCATGGGCGGTCTGGAAACCGGCTGCACCGCGGACACGGTGAACGTCTTTCTCGAAAGCGCCTTCTGGGATCACGTGCAGATTGCCCTTACGGGGCGGGCGCTCAAGATCAACTCGGACGCGCGGTATCGGTTCGAGCGTGGTGTTGATCCCGAATACACGCTGGAAGGGCTGGAGCACGCGACGCAGATGATTCTGGATATTTGCGGCGGCGAAGCCTCGAATGTTGTCGAGGCGGGCAAGGCGCCAAACCATGCGCGCGCCTACAAGCTGGATGCCGAGCGGGTGCAGTCTCTGGTCGGGATGGACATTCCCGAAAGCGATCAACGTCAGACTCTGACACGTCTCGGCTTCCGCCTGGAAGGTGAGATGGCGCATGTTCCAAGCTGGCGCCCCGATGTCATGGGAGAGGCCGATCTGGTGGAAGAGGTCGCACGGATTGCGTCGCTGACCAAGCTTCAGGGCAAGCCGCTGCCGCGTGTGTCTGATGGCATTCCCAAACCGGTGATGACCCCGACACAGCGCCGCCAGTCGATGGCGCGGCGCACCTGCGCAGCACTGGGCTATAACGAATGCGTTTCGTACACGTTCATCGATCAGGCTTCGGCAAAACTCTTTGGCGGTGGCGATGATGCGACCAGGCTGGAAAACCCGATCTCGTCCGAGATGAGCCATATGCGCCCCGACCTGCTGCCCGGTCTTTTGCAGGCCGCGGCCCGCAATCAGGCGCGCGGCTTTGCCGATCTGGCATTGTTCGAAGTTGGACCGGTCTTCCATGATGGAGAGCCCGGAGAGCAACAGACCCAGATCACGGGCCTGCTGGTGGGCCGCAACGGTCCAAAGGATGTGCATGGTGCCTCGCGCCCGGTCGACCTGTATGACGCCAAGGCGGATGCCGAGGCCGTTCTGACCGCAATCGGAGCGCCGGCGAAGGTGCAGATCATGCGCGATGGAGAGGGCTGGTGGCACCCGGGGCGGCACGGCAAGATCTGTCTGGGTCCGAAAAAAGTGCTTGGCGTCTTCGGCGAATTGCACCCGCGTGTTCTGCAGGCCATGGATGTCAAAGGTCCGGCAATGGCGTTCACCATCTGGCCGGATCAGGTTCCGTTGCCGCGCAAATCGGGTGCGACACGCTCGGCTCTGGAACTGCGGGACCTGCAGGCTGTCGAGCGTGACTTTGCCTTTGTTGTCGATGCCGGTGTCGAAGCTTTGACGTTGGTCAATGCCGCGGCTGGCGCCGACAAAGCACTGATCGAAGATGTGCGCGTGTTCGACGAGTTCATCGGCGGTAGCGTTGGCGAGGGCAAGAAATCGCTGGCGATAACGGTGCGATTGCAACCTTCGGACACGACTTTGAAAGAGAAAGACATCGAAGCGGTCGCCGAAAAGATCATCGCCAAGGTGGCCAAGGCCACCGGCGGCGTCCTGCGCGGGTAACACTGCACGAGAAGTGAATTGAACGACGCGCCTTTGGGCGCGTTTTTCATTTGGACAGGAATTCCGCCAGCAGGTCAAAGACCAACCGAATTCGTCGGCTGGTATGCAGCTCGCGATGGGTGGTCAGCCAGATCGGGAACGTGATGGGTTCCATACCGGGCAGTACGCGTTCGATACCGGGTGTCGCGTCGCCGACAACCTGAGACATGGGTGCGATGCCAAAGCCCTGCCTTGCGTATTCCCATGCCACGATTCCGTTCTGAGACCCGAGCCGGAAATTGTCTTCGTTCAGATCGATGCCGAACGGTTTCAGGTAGGCGATCATCTGTTCGGTGTCACCAAAGCTGATGAACTCATGCTGAGATAGGTCGCGCTTGGACCTGGGACGCCCCGCACGGTTCAGATACTCGGTGGTGGCATAGAAACGGCCCGACGCCTCCTGCACAAGACGGGCGATCAGATCGGGTTGATCCGGGCGGACATGGCGGATGGCGATATCCGCCTCGCGCCGCATCAAGTCGCGGATATCGTTCGAGGCAATCACGTCGATCCGAAGACGCGGGGCCTGCGCCCGGACCTGGCGCAAAAGATCCGGTAGAATATAGGCCGACATGATGTCGCTGGCAGTAATTCGAACACGCCCTTCGATCGACTGCGCCTGACCTGATGCGGTCAGGGCGATGCGATTGGCAGCCTCGCCCATTGCACGGGTGTGATCCAGAAGTTCAACACCGGCCTGTGTCATCTGCAGCGTGCGGCCGATGCGTTCGAACAGCATGACACCCAAATCGCCCTCGAGCGCGGCGATCTGGCGGCTGAGCGTTGGCTGGGTCTGTCCCAACTGCCGCGCAGCAGCCGAAAGCGACCCGGTTTCTGCCGTCGCCAGAAAGGCGCGGATGTGGTTCCAGTCGAAGCCCCCGAGGTTTTTCATGAAAATACGTATAAGAGTTCTGCGATTTTCCGCAATTCCTCTTCGATCTGTGCATGAGTAGATTTGCGGCAAAGGAGATTGACCATGACGACAGCTGCAAAATTCTGGGACGGCGTTGCCGCGAAGTATTCACGCACTCCGATCCGGGACATGGAATCTTACGAATACACTCTGGGGCGGACGCGGTCCTACCTGTCCAAGCACCACCGGGTTCTGGAGCTAGGCTGCGGAACGGGTTCAACGGCGCTTCTGCTTGCATCCTCGGTCGCACACATAACCGCCAGCGATTTTTCCGAAGCTATGCTGAAGATCGGCCAGGAGAAGGCCAAGGCCGAAGGGATCGAAAACATTTCGTTCAGAACGATTGATATCACCAAGCCGATGGACGGGCAGACTTTTGACGTCATACTTGGCTTCAACCTGTTTCACCTTGCGCCGGATATCAAAGGTGTCTTTGCGGACATTCATGCGCAACTGTCCCCCGGCGGTTTGTTCATTTCCAAAACGCCGTGTCTTGCCGAAGGAGGGTTGGGGTTCAAGTTTGGAATGCTCAAGCTGATGTTGCCGGTGATGCAACTTTTTGGCAAAGCCCCATTTGTCAATCAGTTTAGTGTCGAAACTCTTGAGACCGCAGTTAGCAAGGCTGGGTTCGAGGTGATTGAAAGCGGGAATTTTCCTGCGCAGCCTCCGTCGCGGTATCTGGTGGCTCGAAAGATCTAGAATGCACTGCCGGTTTCTTTGATTTCCGCATTGGGCTTTGCGCGATTGCGCCTTAAGTAGGCTTTGTACAATTGCGGAGGAAGTCATGGGCCTGAACGTCTATTTGTCCGGGGAAATCCACACCGACTGGCGCGAACAGATTATCGATGGGGCGCAAGGGCTGGATGTGACATTCAACAGCCCTGTCACCGATCACGCGGCCAGTGACGACTGCGGCGTCGCCATCCTGGGGGGCGAGCCGAAAAAATACTGGCACGATCACAAGGGCGCGATGGTCAACGCGATCCGTACCCGCAAGGGCATTTCGGACGCGGATGTCGTTGTTGTCCGGTTCGGCGACAAGTACAAACAATGGAACGCAGCCTTTGATGCGGGGTATGCGGCCGCGTTGGGCAAGTCGATCATCGTTTTGCACGGTCCGGACCACCAACACGCGCTGAAAGAAGTTGATGCCGCGGCTCTTGCTGTTGCCGAGGAACCGCGTCAGGTGGTCGAAATCCTGCGCTACGTTCTGACTGGAAAACTTCCGGGTTGAACTGTCTGGTGGATGCTGGGGCCAGCACCCACCATCTTGCTTAATCCCGCGCGGGGATCGTCAAACCCTTCTGCACGGCAGGTCGCCCGAGAAAGCGGTCGAGATACGCCGCGACATGCGGATAAGTGTCCCATCCCAGCAATTCTTTTGCTCCGTAATAGTCCAGCCCGCGCAGCCAGGGCGCGATCGCGATGTCGGCGATTGAGTAGTCTCCGGCGATCCACTCCTGACCGTCAAGCTGCGTGTTCAGGACATTCAGCAGGCGTTTTGCCTCGGCGACATATCTGTCGCGCGGGCGGGGGTCGTCGATTTCGCTACCGGCAAATTTATGGAAATAGCCGAGCTGTCCGAACATCGGCCCCACGCCGCCCATCTGAAACATCAGCCATTGGGTTACGCGGTGCTTGTCGGCCTTGGTCCGTCCGAGAAACTTGCCGGACTTCTCGGCCAGATACAGCAGGATCGCGCCGCTTTCGAACAGAGCCAGTGGGGTTCCATCGGGTCCGTCCGGGTCGATCATCGCCGGGATTTTGTTATTGGGGTTCAGGGACAGAAACTCGGGACTTTTGACATCCGCATCTGCCAGCGTAACCAGATGCGGTTCATACGGCAGGCCGGTTTCTTCCAGCATGATCGAGGCTTTGACGCCATTGGGCGTGGGGTAGGAGTAGAGCTGAATTCGTTCTGGCGATTGTGGTGGCCATTTGGCCATGATCGGAAACGAGGTGGTGTCCAGCATTTGAGGTTCCTTGGTCTGTCTGATGCTTGCCACATTGCCAAGTTCGGACCGCGCTGTCAGGTCCAAGAGTGTGCATGACCGGTCAGTTGCTGTTTGCTGAAGAACAAGAGGGGGAAAAGTGAGGAAACACGCCCCTAGACCCAGGCGGGATTTTGGCCCAGATTGCTGCAATCCCCGCGCTTTTGGCGCGGGTTTGCTATTGGAGCAAAGGAGATCCGCGTGGAAGACGTTGTAACACAGGTGGGCGCGTTCGGCCCGCTGATCATAAGCGCAATCAAGGCATTGATTGTACTGGTATTGGGGTGGATCGTTGCCGGTGCGATCAGCGGCATGGTTCGCCGCCGAATTAATGCGACCCCGCATATTGATCCGACACTGGGCAATTTTGTCGCTAGCATCGTCAAATGGGTGGTTCTGGCGATCGTCTTCGTGGCCGTTCTGGGCATCTTCGGAATCGAAGCGACCAGTATCGTTGCCATCCTTGGTGCAGCCTCGCTGGCGATCGGCCTCGCCCTGCAAGGCACGCTGAGCGATCTGGCGGCTGGTGTGATGCTAGTTGTGTTCCGCCCCTACAAGCTGGGTCAGTACGTGGATATTGGCGGGACTGCTGGAACGGTAAAGGATCTGAATCTGTTTACCACCGAACTGGTCACTCCGGACAACGTGCAGATCATTGTGCCGAACGGACAGTCCTGGGGGTCGATCATTACCAATTATTCGGCACATGACACGCGCCGGGTGGATCTGGTGTTCGGTATTGACTATGGCGACAGCGCGGATCAGGCGATGGAAATCATTCTGGACGTTGCCAAGGCCGATGAGCGTATCATGAGCGACCCGGAGCCATGGGTGCGGGTCACCAACCTCGGCGACAGCTCAGTTGATCTGACGGCACGCTTGTGGTGTGCCGCCGCGGATTATTGGGATTTGAAATTCGAACTGACGAAGGCGGTGAAGGAGGCCTTTGACGCCAAGGGCGTATCCATCCCTTATCCCCATTCCGTCGAGATCCAGAAAAAGGGCTGACGGCTCCTGCCCGTCGAACGGGCATTGGAAATGCCCTTCTCCGGTTGGGCCCGGCGCCGCGCTGTTTGCGCGGCGTCTTTTTCTTGAGGTCGATCGGAAATCCAGCGCCGCGCCTTTGGTGCGGCACCCGACCTAACTCCGGACAGCACCTTCGCAAGAGGGCGCTGTCCGGCGCGGGAGGCCTTACGACTTGATGACCACGGCTGGGGAGACAACGTCGATCCCCAGGGCCTTGCCGACGGCATAATAGGTCAGCTGGCCCGCATGGACATTCAGCCCGGCCATAAGATGCGGGTCATCCTGGCAGGCCTGTTTCCAGCCTTTGTCGGCAAGGGCCAGCAGGAACGGCATCGTTGCGTTGCCAAGTGCAATGGTTGATGTGCGTGCAACGGCGCCCGGCATATTGGCCACACAGTAGTGCATGATGCCGTCGACCTCGTAAATCGGGTCGGCATGCGTGGTCGCCTTGGAGGTTTCGAAGCAACCGCCCTGGTCGATGGCAACGTCCACAAGTACCGCACCCGGTTTCATGGTCGACAACTGTTCACGTGTAACCAGCTTGGGGGCTGCTGCGCCGGGGATCAGAACCGCGCCAATTACCATGTCTGCATCGCGGATCAGTTCAGCTGTCGCACCGGCGGTCGAATACTGGTTCTTGAACCGTCCGCCAAATACGTCGTCCAGATAACGCAGCCGGGGCAATGAGCGGTCCAGCACGGTGACATCTGCGCCCATACCCGCCGCGATCTGGGCCGCGTGGGTGCCAACAACGCCGCCACCGATTACAACAACCTTGGCCGGCCCCACGCCGGGAACGCCGCCCATCAGTACACCACGTCCACCGTTGGCCTTTTGCAATGTCCAGGAACCGACTTGCGGAGCCAGACGGCCAGCCACTTCGGACATCGGTGCCAGAAGCGGCAAACCGCCATTTGCGTCCGTAACGGTCTCGTAAGCAATGGCCGTGCAGCCGGAGGCCAGCAGGTCATGGGTCTGATCGGGATCGGGCGCAAGGTGTAGGTAGGTGAAAAGCAGTTGACCTTCGCGCAGCATCTTGCGCTCGACGGCCTGCGGTTCCTTGACCTTGACGATCATTTCAGCTGACGCAAAAACCTCGGCTGCCGTGTCAACGATACGTGCGCCGGCAGCGATGTAGGCGTCGTTGTCAAAGCCGGATCCCATACCGGCTCCGGTTTCGATAATGACCTCGTGGCCGCGGGCCACGGCTTCTTGAGCGGCATTCGGTGTCATGCCGACACGGAACTCCTGTGGTTTGATTTCCTTGGGGCAACCGATTTTCATGTCTCTCTCCGTACATAAACTGCCTAAATTATGGGCATTCAGCGACGCAATTTCTGTGAAACCCTGCTTGCCAAAGGACGATTCAGTGGGAGATTATTCGACAAATTTGAAATCACACGCAATGGATGTGCGCCGATGAGTATTGATGCAACTGATCGAAAGATTCTGGCCGCCTTGCAGCGCAAAGGGCGGCTATCGAACGCAGAGCTGTCCGATCAGGTGAATTTGTCTCCGTCGGCCTGTCATCGGCGCGTTCAAAGGCTGGAGGCCGAGGGCTTTATCAGGGATTATGTCGCTTTGCTGGACGCCCGCAAGATGAACGTCCCGACCACGGTATTTGTCGAAATCACTCTGCAAGGCCAGGCCGAAGAAGTGCTGGATGCCTTCGAAAAGGCAGTGGCTCGCATTCCAGACGTGTTGGAATGTCACCTGATGGCGGGAACGGCGGATTACATCCTGAAAGTCGTTGCCGAAAACACCGAAGATTTCGCGCGCATACACCGGCAATACCTGTCGCGCCTGCCCGGCGTGGCGCAGATGCAAAGCTCGTTCGCGCTGCGTACCGTATTCAAAACAACGGCTCTTCCGGTCTGAGGTTGCTCAGGCCGGTCCAGGATAGGTGAACAAGGTCAGATGCAGAAAATTGAACGCGAAATGCATCAGCACCGGCACCCACAAGCGTCCCGTTGCGAAATACCCCAAACCACAGGCCAGACCAAGCAGAGCCGCAAACCCTATTAAGACGGGGCCGCCGGTTACATGCGCAGCGCCGAACAGGGCACTTGCTGTGACCAACCCGATCAGAGGCCCCGTACGTGCGCCAATTGCTGATTGCAGGTAGCCGCGAAAAAAGGCTTCCTCGGTGAGGCAGGTCAGGAACAGATTTGACATGGCGAAGATCATCCACCAGGGGGGCAGGCCGAATTCAGGACGGACTGCCCCGGACAGTGCGCCTGACAACAAAAGGGCGGGTAGCAGCATCAGACCCGCTGTCAGCGGCCAAATTTTGACGGGTGCGTTCGGAATCAACATCGCGGGCCACGCCAGTAGGACCGCAAAAAAGACCATCGGTTTGTCCAGATTGAGATACATCGTGAATGGCGCGCTGTCCGGTCCTGCGTGAACGTGATCCAGAACCAGCAGATTGTGCACCCCGGGCAACAGATGCGCGCCCAGAACGAGGCTCCAGGCAATCAATGCGATGTGCCCGATCAAGGCTGCAGGACCACGCAGTAGAGGAAGGCGGGCCGCGCCGAGAAGGCCAAGACCAACAAAAATCGCCGCAGATGCCGAAATCAGACCGCTGACCAGTGCCACAAGACCGAAGGCACATATCATTCCGACGGCCAATGTGCGCTGTCCGGCCAACGCGGCGACCTGGGCGACAATCAGGATCAGCCACGGCCAGAATTTTGGAAGGAAGGAAAGAAAGAACGCCACGATGACCTCCGGTTCATTCCGGCATTGATGCAGGCGGGACGGATGCAAAAGCAAGTGCCTGTTTTGAGGGCGCAAGATATGGCCTTGCGTCAATTCCACCGCTTGAATCCCGCGCCTGACCGGGTCACATTCAGGTTTTGCAGCATATATATCGTCAGATGGCGGACCGGGATTCAGGCACCATCTGCGGGAGCGGTGACATCTGCCGGTTACACTGCCCCGATACGGTGCGAACCCGATGAATGATAAGGAGCCGAACTTGGCACACGATAGAAACGACGCGCCCAAAGATTGGCTGGAAGCCGAGCTGGAAGACACGCTGGATGAAGATTTCGAGATCGAATTCAGCGAGCCGATGCTGTCGATGGAGGTTCGCAAGATCTACAAGGACCAGCATCCGGATATGCTGGACCGCAAGGTGTACTTCCGCAATCTGCTGCGATTGCAGGCCGAATTGATCAAGGTACAGGACTGGGTGCAGCACACCGGCGCCAAGGTTTGCATCCTGTTCGAAGGACGCGACAGCGCCGGCAAGGGGGGCGTGATCAAGCGGATCACGCAGCGTCTGAACCCGCGTGTGGCCCGTGTCGTCGCCTTGCCTGCGCCCAGCCGCCGCGAGCAGAGCCAGTGGTATTTCCAGCGCTATGTCCCGCACCTGCCTGCGGCGGGTGAGATCGTTCTGTTCGACCGGTCCTGGTACAATCGGGCCGGGGTCGAGCGTGTAATGGGATTTGCCAACGAAGATCAGGTCGAGCAATTCTTTCAGGACGTTCCTGAATTTGAACGTATGCTGGTCCGCTCGGGGATCATTTTGCTGAAATACTGGTTCTCGATCACCGATGAAGAACAGCAGTTGCGATTCCTCATGCGTATCCATGACCCGATGAAGCAGTGGAAACTGTCGCCGATGGATCTGGAATCCCGTATCCGGTGGGAGGCGTATACAAAAGCCAAGGAGGACATGTTCTTTCGCACCAACATCCCCGAGGCGCCGTGGTATATCGTCGAAGGGAATGACAAGAAACGCGAACGCCTGAATTGTATCGAACACCTGTTGACCAAAATCCCGTACGAGGATGTCCCGCAGGAAAAGGTCACCTTGCCGGATCGCCGTTATAACCCGGAATACGAGCGCCGGATTTTGCCCGACGAACTCTACGTACCAAAGATCTACTAAATCTCGGATTCAGATGTGCGGGGGCGGATGGACCCCCGCACATCTGTTTGGATCAGGCGAAATCCATCATGCAGGTCGTGTGAATGTAGGTGAATTCGCAGTAGTCGTCCGTGGTTACGTCGGTCCCATCCGAAATGATAGGCATATCGTCGTCACCCTCGTCCATCGTCACCAGCTCGAATTCATCGACCTCGGGTTCGGGCTGGTATGGTGACCCCCAATCGAACTGATCGAAGTGCGCCTGAAGGGCTTTCACGAAAGCCTCGATTTCTTCAAGGAAGGCCTGAACGTCAAAACACTCATCCTCCGGTGTTTCCACTTCAGCCACGGGTTCTTCGACCGGAGTGTCTTCAACGACTTCAGGATCATCGGCTTCGGCGACCGGGATGTCCTCGCCGGTGGTTTCGTCCTCGGGCGTTTCCGCTTCAGCGACAGGTTCGTCGTCGGGGGTTTCATCGTCGGCGCCCGGATCATCCATTTCGGCGACCGGCGTCACTTCCTCCGGGGTTTCGTCGTCGGGTGTTTCCACTTCGGCAACGGGTTCTTCGCCAGGGGTTTCTTCGTCGACCTGCGGGTCGTCGGTCTCTGCCACAGGCGTCTCTGCTTCGGGCGTCTCGTCGTCAGGTGTTTCCACTTCGGCGACCGGGTCTTCTGCCTCTGGCTCAGGCTGCTCGGTTTCGGTGACATCGGTTGGTGTCTCATCCACCGGCGTCGTCGGTTCGTCCACGACCGGAGCCGGTGTCTCAGGCTCTGGCACGACAGGCTGCGCCACCTCTTCGTCTGTCGGGGCTGGTGGAGTTTGTGGTGTCCCGTCGTCGGGCAGAACCGCCGCGTCCGTCTTGGCAAAGTTCTGTGTGACCATTACAGCGTCAAAGCCCTGCATGTCGCCGGTTTCGATTCCAATCCCGATATACTTGAATTCAGGGTTCAGGATGTTGGCACGGTGGCCTGGGCTGTTCATCAGGTTCTGGTGCAATTGCGCGACATCGTCACTGATGCCTGGCGCGCCGCGTTCGGATTGCCAGGCAATGTTTTCACCGGACCGCCAGTTGCCCGAGAAATCGAACCCGGCTGCTTCCATCCGCTGCGTCGCCGTTGATCCGCCGGATCCGGTGTGGCTGAACCTGTCCGTGTCCAGCATCCAGGTGCTGTGATCTTCGGACGATACGTTCAGTTGCCTTTCAAGTTGCAAAGGGTCCAGCCCACGGGATGTGCGCTCTTGGTTAATCAGCGCCAGCATTTCCCGCTCAACCGTGCTTGCTGTAGACATGTTTTGCCTCCGTATTTTGTTATGTCTGAGTGGACGGCCTCAGTTACCGAGTGACATTGGACACTGAACAGTGGGGCGGCAAAATCGGGCGTATTTCGGCGATGGAGTGCAACCGGGCCGGGATTCGCTGTGCCGTAATATGCCGACCAAGCGGGTTGGTCCCCCATCGGCGGGTTGCCGCGTTGCAAAAAACGGGCAACCGGCAAGTTCTGACTTACCTGAAAACGACAAACCCCCGGGCGGGGCCTCGGGGGTCGTCAAATAGTGTCATCCAAAGCTGGACGAGGAAAGTCTTAGAGCAGACCTTCGCGCTGGGCTTTCTTGCGTGCCAGTTTACGGGCACGGCGGATCGCTTCAGCTTTCTCGCGCGCTTTTTTCTCGGACGGTTTCTCGAAATGTTGCTTCAGCTTCATTTCGCGGAACACGCCTTCGCGCTGCAGCTTTTTCTTCAGGGCACGAAGCGCCTGATCGACATTGTTGTCGCGAACACTAACCTGCATGTGGTTGTCACCACCTTTCTAGATAGAGTTGCAAGGAAATTGCAGGAAGTGGCCGTATAGCAAAGCATGCCTAACTTGTCTAGTACTGGCCCCGAGAACCGGAGAACCGCCATGACCGTGACCTATGAAGAAGCGAAACAGCAATTATTGGATGCCATGCTGGACCATGTGCCGTTCGATGGCTGGTCTGAATCCAGCTTTCGTGAGGCGATTACCGACAGCGGCCTGGACGAAGGGCTGGCGCGCGCCATCTGTCCGCGCGGCGCGGTGGATCTGGCGCTGGCCTTTCACGCGCGCGGCGACGCATTGATGCTGGAACGAATCGAATCCGAGGACCTGAGCGGCCTGAAATTCCGCGACAAGATCGCTGCCGCCGTCCGCTTTCGCCTGCAGGCAGTTCAGGACAAAGAGGCGGTGCGCCGTGGCGTGACGCTGTTTTCGCTGCCGATATATGCGGCCGATGGCGCAAAAGCCGTGTGGGGCACCTGTGACCTTATCTGGAACGCGCTGGGCGACACGTCGGAGGATGTGAACTGGTACACGAAACGGGCCACATTGTCCGGCGTGTATTCCTCGACCCTGTTGTATTGGCTGGGCGACGACAGCACCGATCATCAGGCCACGTGGGAGTTTTTGGACCGGCGCATCGAAGGTGTGATGCAGTTCGAAAAATTCAAGGCGCAGGTGAATGGCAATCCCCTGCTGAAACCATTCCTTGCGGTGCCCAACTGGCTGGCGGGACAGGTGAAGGCACCAAACAGGTCCGGCGCGGGGCTGCCGGGGTCGCTGACGCCCCGAAAGTAGTCGAATAATCGGCTGGGTCTTTGCACGGATGCCTGCTAGCCATTGAAAAAAAAGAGGAGCTGCGGATGAGCCAGACGATGCGTGCCGTTGAAATCACGACGCCCGGTGGACCGGACGTATTGCAGTTGACCGAGCGGCCTGTGCCGGTGCCCGAAAACGGTCAGGTCGTCCTGAAGGTCGCCTATGCCGGTGTGAACCGCCCGGATGCCCTGCAACGAGCCGGTGCGTACGATCCGCCCCCCGGCGCCAGTGATTTGCCGGGGCTTGAGGCGTCGGGTGAAGTGGTGGCTTTGGGCTCCGGGGTCGAGGGCGTGTCGGTCGGCGATAAGGTTTGTGCGTTGCTACCGGGTGGCGGCTATGCCGACTATGTTGCAACGCCGGCTGCGCATTGTCTGCCGGTTCCGGCCGGAATGGGTATGAAAGAAGCCGCGTGCCTGCCGGAAACCTTCTTTACCGTCTGGTCCAATGTCTTCACCCGCGGCGGTCTGAAAGCCGGGGAGAGATTCCTGGTCCACGGCGGCTCCAGCGGCATCGGCACGACTGCGATTCAATTGGCCAATGCCTTTGGCGCACGCGTTTTTGCCACCGCAGGATCGGATGAGAAATGTGCGGCCTGTGTCGAACTTGGCGCGGAAAAAGCCATCAACTATCGTGACGAGGATTTCGTGGCCGCCATGCGGGCCGAGGGTGGGGCGAACCTGATCCTGGACATGGTTGGCGGTGACTATATTCCCCGCAACGTCAAAGCCTTGGCCGAGGATGGGCGTCTGGTTCAGATTGCGTTTTTGCAGGGTCCCGTGACCGAGCTGAACTTCGCGCTGATGATGGTCAAACGGTTGACCCTGACCGGCAGCACGTTGCGACCGCAAAGCGATCTGGCCAAAGCGAAGATTGCGCAGGACCTGCGCGAGGCCGTCTGGCCACTGCTTGAGGCTGGGAAAGTCGCGCCTGTCATGGATAGCGAGTTTGATCTGGCTGACGCCGCTGCCGCCCACGCACGCATGGAAAGCTCAGGCCATATCGGCAAAATTGTCCTTAAAGTAGCCGGTTGAGGCTGGCGCGCGAGCTTGTCTCGCGCGCATTTTTCAGTCAGGCGACAGCCCTGCGATACAGGTGCCAGGTAGCGTGGCCGAGCACCGGCATGACGACGATCAGCCCGAGCAACATCGGAATTGCCCCTATCACCAACAGCGCGGCAACGATGAACCCCCATGTCAATATGACCCCGGGGTTGTGGCGCAGAACGCGCACCGAGGTAACCACTGCCACCGGTAATCCCACTTTTCTGTCCAGAAGCAGGGGAAAGCTGACGACACTGACCGCCAGAGCAACTAGAGCGAACAGGAATCCGATGGCTGTTCCGACGATTATCATTGTCCACCCAGCACCGGTGGTGAAGACGTCAGCGGCAAATGCGCTTAGCGATGCCGGAGGTTCGGGCCCCAGCGTCAGGACATAGACGCCCTGCGCCACCAACAGCCAGACCAGCAGCAACATGACAAGGTAGAACCCGAGCGCCAGTATGGCTCCAAAAGATGGGGACTGGAAAACGCCGAACGCGTCCAGCCAATGCACGGCACCGCCCTGTTCCCGTTTGCGGCTGATTTCATATAGACCTACCGCGGCCACCGGACCTATCAGCGCAAAACCTGCAATCAAGGGCGCCAGCAGGGGAACCATGTCCATGTTCATCCCGATGCCAAACATCAACAACCCCGCAATGGGATAGATCAGCACGATGAAAATTGCGTCAGCGCGTGTTTCGAGGAAGTCGTGATAACCAGCCTGCAGACAGGCACGCAAATCCTGCAGCGTCAGCGTTTGAACCATCGGCAGTTGCTGCGTTTCCGAACTGCCGATGGTCGAAACGCTTTCGACCATATGATCGCTGCTCGCGCCGAGGTGGCGGGCGATCCAGCTGATTGGGTTGCCGATTGTCTTGTCCATCTTCATCCCCTTGCCTGGCGTGGGTGCGTGGCGGGATGCATCCGGTATCCAAGTTGTCGTAACCGGATGATCCGGCAACGCCAGATACAACCTTAGCACATTTTCCTTTATTTGTCTGCTCATTGATGCGTGACCGAGTGGATTGCTCTGTCGTGCAGGCGTGTTAGCTTTGCAACAAACCAGCAGGGAGAGCATCATGCAGCAGACGGCAAGAACTGTAGTCATCCATGAAACCGGCGGTCCCGAGGTCCTGCGGATCGAAGATCGCGAGGTCGGTGATCCGGGTCCCGGCGAGGTGCGTATCCGCCACTATGCCTGTGGGCTGAATTTCATTGATGTCTATCAGCGCAGTGGTTTGTACCCACTGGAACTGCCCCATGCGTTGGGAATGGAAGCTGCGGGAGTGATCGAAGCCGTTGGCGAAGGCGTGACGCACTTGGAGCCCGGACAACGAGCAGCATATGCTGCGGCGCCGGCTGGCGCCTACACTCAGGCGCGCGTGATGCCGGCCGCGCAGGTCTGTCCATTGCCGGAAAGCATTTCCTTCAAGACCGCGGCGGCGATGATGCTAAAGGGAATGACGGTTGAGTACCTGTTCCACCGCACAACCCCGCTGAAGCGCGGCGATACGGTTCTGTTTCACGCTGCAGCCGGGGGTGTCGGGTTGATCGCCTGCCAGTGGGCCAAATCCGAAGGAATCACCCTGATCGGCACGGCCGGAACCGATGAAAAGTGCAGCCGGGCCCATTTCAACGGCGCCGCCCATTGCATCAATTACAGGACCGAGAATTTCGTGGATCGCGTGGCCGAAATCACTGGCGGCAAGGGTGTGGATGCCGTGATGGACTCGGTCGGCGCTGATACGTTTCAGGGCTCGCTCGATTGCCTGAAACCCCTTGGCATGATGATTTCATACGGCAACGCCTCGGGGCCGGTGCCGCCGCTGGATATCGGGGTATTGGCACAGAAGGGCTCTCTGAAGCTGACGCGGCCAACCTTGTTTACCCATATCGCAGACCCGAACGTCTGTCAGGCGATGGCGCGTCGATTGTTCGGTAAGGTGGACGGGCGAGAGGTCAAGATTCACGTCGATCAGATTTTTCTGATGGATCAGGTGGCCGATGCCCACCGCGCGTTGGAGGAGCGTCAGACAACCGGCAGCACGATCCTCGAACCCTGATTGATACGGCCCTGGCATGTTGCACCAGGGCCGTTCAGACTTATCAGAACCGGTATGCTGCGCGGATCTGGAAAGTGGTTGCATCCACATCCACGCCGCTTGAATTGAAATTGTCAAACTCGTGGTACAGAATCTCACCCGCGACACTGATATTCGGCGCCACGATCTGTTCGTAGCCGGCACCGATGAACCAGCCATCGTCACTTCCCAGCGTGTCGGTATCCGCATCGGCGTAGCCTGCCGTACCATACAGCAGGCCCTGGGGATTCACTTTGTACCCGGCCCGGGCCTTCAGGCGCCAGACATTCTCGACCGTGGCTGCGCCGGACAAATCAACATCCGTCCAGTCATAGTCAAACCCACCACCGACGACCCAATCGCCCAGGTCGTAGTCGTAACCCAGAATAATACCACCGATGACACCATCGCCGTCAACGCCGGACAGGCTGGTGTCGATATCGGCATATCCGATTTGCGCGCCGCCATAAAAGCCGGTCCAGTTTCCTGAAGATTGCGCCATTGCCGAACTGGCGGCCAGAGTTGCGACCACGGTGGCCAATGCCAATTTTCCTGCCATTTCTTATTCCTTTCGATCAAATGGTGACCATCGCAGCTCAACCACGACGGCCTTGTACCGAGACATACGTTCTGGCCCTGCGACCAGATCACTGGATTTCCTAATTCCGGCCCGATTTCGCGCAGCCTTCAACGCTGGCGGCGCTGGTCCATTTCAACTGAACGCTTATCTGAAAGTTCAGATATGTCCCGGACGTTGTGTCTTCAAACGACAATCGGCGACGGATACAATCCGCCGCCGACGCGCTGGAATTATTCAGCAGATTATTGCTGCTGCAGTTCCGCAGGGGTCTTGTCAGCAATGGTTTCCCAGTTTGTGCTGGCCTGCTCGATAAAGCCGGGGATATCACCTTCCCAGCGCTTCTGGATGCCTTCGGACAGGTTCAGATACAGCTTGTCGTCAACAATCTTCCAGTAGTTCGGGTCGCCGTCGAACTTGAAGCCCATCGCCGCACCGAAGGCGCAGTAACCGCCATAGGCCGGCAGGTAGGCCTCGGGGTTTTCTTCGAACGCTGCTTTGTTTTCTTCGTTGGCAAAGCGATACATTGCGTCATTGTGGATCGCGGTGATTTGCCAGTCGCCCTTGGTTGGCGCTCCTTCGGTGAAGTAGGCGACCGGGTCGTAGCCCTGCAGCGCCAAACCGGTGGTGGTGGTGTTCAGCTCGACGCCCGCAGCCAGAGTCGAGCTTGCGATGGCAACTGACAGCGCTACGCCACCAATAATGGATTTGATCTTGTTCATGATATTACCTTTCGTGAACAGAGCCGCTGTCAGAGCACCATAATTTTGCTCGGGCGACCCGGATTGATTTCTGTGCCGGCTGTAATTGGCGGTCACAAAACCCGAGTTGGGCAACGGCCCGTTCACGTTCAAAGCAATCAATTGTGAATGTGCGGTCGTGAATATCAGGTGTTCATTTCCGCAGGTCTGGCCGGAAGGCCATGACAAAATCCACAACCTTTTCAACTGGCATTTCGCAGGGCCGCAACAATGATCCGCTATTACGTGTCAGGTACAGATTAAGGCTGATGTAGTCTGTTCCGCCCAATTCATGCGCAACCAGCTTGTGAGACTTTCCGCCTGCCAGTGAGGAACGGGTGGCAACGTACCGTCTGGGGCCGGCATTCCCGGTAAATGTCCCGGTCGGTAGGGCAAAAAACGCATTCAGAAACGGTTCGGTTGCAGTCACGACTTGCCGATTTTCGGCTCGGTTCCGGCTTTGATACGGGCAAGATTCGCGCTGTGCCGCCAATAGACAAGGACGGTCAGGAACAATCCCAGAATGAACGTCGATCCATTCGTCAGGACCATTACCCAGGTCGTCGACAGTGCGGCCGCGGCCAGTGCGCCCACGGACGAGATTCGCCAGATCGCGGCGGCAGCCAGCCAGGTCAGGCAGCAGGCAACGCCGACGCGCCAGTCCAGCGCCAGCCACAGGCCCAGAAAGGTCGCGACCCCTTTGCCACCCTTGAAACCCAGCCAGATAGGAAAGCAGTGACCCAGAAACGCAGTTGCCGCCGCAAACTGGGCGGCGTCTTCCCCGGCAAAGGTGCGCGCAAGCAGAACCGCTGCTGCGCCCTTGGCCCCGTCAAGGATCAACGTCAGTGCTGCCGCACCTTTATTACCGGTGCGCAGGACGTTGGTCGCACCGATATTGCCGGATCCGATTTTGCGCAGATTGCCCAGCCCCATGACGCGCGCAATGATCATGCCGAAGGGGATCGAACCCAAAAGATAACCCAGAACAGCCCATTGAAGCAGTTGGACGACGGTGCTGTCGAGTTGGGGCATCAGGCTCTCCGGTAGACTTCTTTTCCAGCGACATAGGTTGCGGTGACCTTACCCTGCATGCGCTGGCCGTCAAACGGCGTATTCTGGGATTTCGATTTCAGGGTGAAACGGTCCAGAACAAAGGGGACATCGGGATCAAAAAGAACCAGATCGGCGGGCGCACCCGCGGACAGACGACCCGTCTCCAGGCCCAGTCGTTTTGCGGGGTTCAGTGCCATTGCGCGGAACAGTGTCGGCAAATCCAGCTGATCCGCATGATACAGTCGCAAGGCCGCCGGCAACAGCGTCTCAAGCGCAACCGCGCCCGAGGCTGCCTCTTCAAATGGCAGTCGCTTGCTTTCCTCGTCCTGCGGGGTGTGCATCGAACTGATCGTGTCGATCAGACCGCTGCGCACTGCATCGATAACCGCCTGTCGGTCATCCTCGGATCGCAACGGCGGCTTGACCTTGAAGAAAGTGCGATAGTCGGCGACGTCCAGTTCATTCAAGGTCAGATGGTGGATCGAGGTGCCTGCGGTGATGTCCAGCCCATTCCTCTTGGCCCGTTCCAGCGCGGGCAAAGCGCGGGCGGTGGTGATCTGATCGGCGTGATAGGCCGCGCCGGTCATCTCAAGCAGCGCGATGTCGCGGTCCAGCCCCATCCGCTCGGCCATCGGCGATACGGCGGGCAGACCGCGCAGGGCGGCGAATTTTCCACTTGTCGCCGCGGCGCCATTGCTGAGACCCGGGTCCTGAGGATGGGCAATAACCAGCGCACCGCAGGATTTTGCATAGGTCAGAGCGCGGGAATACACCTTGGTATTGGCAACGACATGATCGCAATCCGTGAAGGCTATGGCACCTGCATCTTGCAAGAAACCGATCTCGGTCATCTCACGCCCTTCGCGGCCTTTGGTCAGTGCTGCCATCGGCAACACGTTGACCGGCGCATCGGCTTGCGCGCGGCGTGTCGCAAACTCCAGTGTTTCGGGCGTATCGACCGCCGGAATGGTGTCCGGGCGGGTGACAATCGTGGTCACTCCCCCGGCTGCGGCGGCGAGGCCTGCGGACTTGTAGCTCTCCTTATGACGCTCACCGGGCTCACAAACCTTGACGCCGATATCAACAATACCCGGAGCCAGGCAGTGTCCGGCGCAGTCAATGGTTTGCCCATCACCTGAAGGAGCTTCCCCGTCGCCTTTTCCAACGATCCGACCGCCGGCGACCTGCAACCATCCGATCGAGTCCTCCCTGGCCTCGGGGTCGATCAGTCGGGCGTTGGTGAAAAAAAAGTTGCTCATCTGATCGACCTTTCGATGGCGGCTTTCGTGGCGGCGGGGTCTGCCTGATATTTGATCAGGTGTTTGTCGCCGCCTTTGGTGACGACCTGGACAAAGCTGCCGATGGTGTTGACCGCCTCGATCTGGCTCAAGGCAACCTTTCGTGCGCCGGGACCGGAGAGAGCGGTGTCGGTCATCTGCCATGTGGCGACCAGTTCTTCCGACGCCAGATACCAGGCCCGGATACCGATCGCGGCAAGTCCGGCGGGTGCGCCAGTCCAGACATAGGGGCTTCCAATCAGCCAGAGCACGACCATCGCGCCCGCCATGGCTACCGCAGCAAGCCATGCGTTGGTGCGAACGTAGGCCCCTTTGTCAGGGGCGAAGGTTACAGGATCAGCCACAAGGCGCCTCCGAGAACCAGAAGGATCAAAAGGGCCAGAACAGCCGACCCGACGCGATTTTGTTTGTTTTCCTCAGGAGCGGATTGCGGTGCTGAGAATGGTTTGGCGCTTTCGGTCTCGATCATGCCGCCGGTCCAGTTGGTGGCCTCTTCGGTGTAGAGCCCGATCAGGTGCACCCGACGGTCGGGGATCAGCGTTGCCGCCCGTCCGCCAAACGCGGCGCTGCGCAGGACCATGACCCAGCCTTCGACGGCGTCCAAGGTGGCCCGGTTCAGTTGATCATCTGATACGCCGCAACCTTCGCTCAGGTATCCATAAAGGCCCAGATCTTCGAGGTCGGAGACCGGGAAAACGTCGATCTGCTCGGGGTCCAGCCCGGCGACACCCAGAACCTGGTCGGCGGCACCGGGTTCGCGCAGAAACTTCGCCTCTTCCGGGCGCATGTCCAGTGAAAACAGGCGCAACACGCCGCGTTCATGGGGGGCGACGGTCAGATTACTCATGCGGCATCCCTCAGATTGCGGGCCAACAGTTCCATTGCGGCCATTCGGACCGCAACACCCATTTCAACCTGCTCCTGAATGACCGAGCGGTTGATGTCGTCGGCCAGCGTGCCGTCAATCTCGACCCCCCGGTTCATCGGTCCGGGATGCATGACGATGGCATCGGGCTTGGCCAGCGCCAACTTGGCGGCGTCCAGACCGTAGCGGTGGTAGTATTCGCGTTCCGAGGGGATGAAGCCGCCGTCCATGCGTTCCTTCTGAAGGCGCAACATCATGACGACATCGACGTCTTTCAGGCCCTCGTTCATGTCGTCGTAGATCTCGGCTCCGAACTCGCCAAATTGCGACGGCACTAGCGTTGGCGGGCCGATCAGGCGGATGCGGTTCTCCATCTTGCCGAGCAGGATCAGGTTCGATCGCGCCACCCGGGAATGGGCGACATCCCCGCAAATGGCGATGTTCAACCGGTGCAGACGCCCCTTGGCGCGGCGGATCGTCAGCGCGTCCAACAGAGCCTGTGTCGGGTGCTCGTGCCGCCCGTCGCCCGCGTTCAGCACGGCGCAGTTCACCTTTTGCGCCAGCAGGTCGACCGCGCCGGAATGGGGGTGCCGCACCACCAGCAGATCGGGATGCATCGCGTTCAGCGTCATCGCCGTGTCGATCAGCGTTTCACCCTTTTTGATCGAGCTGGCCTGCATTGCCATGTTCATCACGTCCGCTCCCAGCCGCTTGCCGGCCAGTTCGAAACTGGCCTGCGTGCGGGTCGAGTTTTCGAAGAACATATTGATCTGCGTGAGGCCCGACAGAACGTCTGAATGCTTGGCCGATTGCCGGTTCAGGTCGACGTATTTTTCGGCAAGGTCGAGAATGGCGGTGATATCGGATTGCGACAGATGCTCGATGCCAAGAAGGTGACGATGGGCGAAACGCATGGGCGGGCTCCTGTCTGACAATCGGCCCGCTTATAGAAAGCCGCGCGCGCCTAGGCAACCTAAGGTTCGGTTCCTTCGGGCAGTTTCTCGCATCCGCCTTCGGGCAGGCAGCGCTCGTCGGGTTTGCACCATTTGCCGTAGCCGCAGTCAATCGCTTTGATCGGTACGCAGCCCTGATGTTCCGAGCATTTGAATCCGGGTCGACACTGCGATCCGGTTTCTTCGCACAGAAACCAGCCGGGTCGCGAGCATCCGCCGCCCGGCAGGCAGGACGATCCCGCAGAGCAGGTTCGCCCGTCCTCGCAGGCAGTGGGCAGGCCCGGAGCGGCCGCACCCGGGTTGAATTCAGGGGTGATCCGTTCGCATTCACCGCGCCCGTTGCAGAAACTGCCGCCGGGGCAGTCGAGCCGCGAGGTACATTTGTTTGCTCCTGCGGGCGCACAGCGCGTGCCACCTGCCACGCAGCGCTCGAATGGCCCGCAGGTACGCCCTCCGCCGCAATAAGTGTGGCCCGGCGGGATGCATCTGCCGTCAAAGCTGCATCGCTGACCGGCCGGGCAGCAGTTTCTGCCGCACTTGATCTGACCTGCCCGGCATTGGCCGGTTTTGTCATGGAAATGGGCCGCAACGGGATCGTTGCCTGCAACGGCAAACACCAGTCCGATCAAAAGGATTCGCATAGACAGCAACATGAATGCGGCCATGGTCGGTGCGACCGAGCGACATGGCAAGGTCTATTCGCTTCCCCTCAGCCCTCAGGCGAGTAAATTGATCGTATGGAATCGGGTTTGGACTATCACACTGCGCGGGCCCTGCTGGAATGGCAGGTGGAACTCGGCGTGACTGATGCTGTGGGAGACGCTCCGATTGACCGTTATGCGCTTCCGGATACAGCGCCCAAGGTCAAAAAGCCCGTGGCCGCAGCCGCGACACCGTCCAAACCCAAAAAAGTCGATGCGGCCGAAGTGGCGCTACAGGCCGCAAAATCGGCGAATTCGCTGTCTGAGTTGCGCGATGCGATGGAAGCTTTTGACCTTTGCGAATTGAAACGCGGCGCGCGGCAGTTGGTTTTCGCTGACGGTACTCCGGGCGCGCCGGTGATGATCATTGGCGAGGCACCCGGTCGCGACGAGGACCGTGAAGGAAAACCGTTTGTCGGCCGCGCCGGGCAACTTCTGGACCGAATGCTGGCGGCGATCGATCTGGATCGCAGCCGGAACGTCTATATCACCAATGTCCTGCCTTGGAGGCCGCCGCAAAACCGCGATCCAAAGCCTGAGGAAATCGGGATGATGAAGCCGTTCCTGGAACGGCACGTCGCGCTGGCAAAGCCCGAAATTCTGGTGGTCATGGGAAACATCAGCTGTCAGGCCGTGCTGGGCAAACGAGGCATAACCCGCCTGCGCGGCCAATGGGACCAGGCGTTGAACTTGCCGGTGATTCCAATGTTCCACCCCGCCTATCTGCTGCGCCAACCGCAAATGAAGCGGCAGGCATGGGCGGATCTTCTGGAGCTGAAGGCAAGGATGGAGACCAAGTCATGAAGATATTGGCCTTTTCCGACTTGCATATGGCCCGCAACAGGGCTGCGGATCTGGTTGCCGCCAGTGTCGACGCGGATCTGGTGATCGGAGCTGGGGACTATTGCAACATGCGTCAGGGGCTGGACGAAGCGATGGCAATGCTGTCGGGTATTTCGGCGCCGCTGGTTCTGGTGCCCGGCAATGCCGAAAGTGCCGGCGAATTGACCGATGCGGCGCCCGAAGGGGTGCATGTTCTGCACGGCTCGGGCATGACCGTGGATGGGGTGCGCCTGTTTGGGCTGGGCTACGGAGTGCCCGTAACACCGTTCGGAGACTGGTCCTGCGACCTGACTGAATCAGAGGCTACCGAGATGCTGGATCGCTGCGATACGGCGGACATAATGATCGTGCATTCCCCGCCGAAAGGCTATGGCGATACCACGTCACAGGGCGTGTCTGTGGGGTCTGTCGCGGTCAGGGACGCGATTGAACGGGTTCAACCCGTATTCGCCCTTTGCGGTCATATTCATGACAGTTGGGGTTATCGGGGCGCAATTGGGCGAACACAGGTGGCCAACCTCGGGCCAAGGGTAAACTGGTTCGAGGTCGCGGCATGATCGAAACCGTTACCTTGCTGGCATTTGTGCCGGCCGCGCTGGTTCTGAACCTCACGCCCGGGGCGGATATGATGTTCTGTTTCGGACAGGGGCTGCGGTCCGGATCCGGATCGGCTCTGGCCGCCAGCGTCGGAATATCTGTTGGGTCCATGGTGCATGTCTTGTTGGCCGGGCTTGGGTTGGGCGCTGCGGTGTCCACAATGCCATGGCTTTTCGACGTCATCCGTTGGTTGGGGGTCGCCTACCTGCTTTACCTTGCGTGGGGTGCAATCCGAAACGGGGCGGTATCGGTTGATGGCCCTGCCAAGCCAACTCGATTTGCCTTCCGGGATGGTTTGGTCGTGAACCTGACCAATCCCAAGGTCATTCTGTTCGTTCTGGCCTTCATTCCTCAGTTCGTTGACCCGGCGCAGGGTTCGATCCTGCTGCAGTTCCTGATCTTCGGCGCCATCATCTCACTGGGTGGGTTCGTGGTGAATGGATTCGCCGGTATTTTTGCCGGAGGTGCGGGGCGGGTGCTGATCTCCAACCCCCGGGCATCTCGTATTTTGGGTTGGGTCACAGGCAGTATTTTTGCTGCTCTGGCGATCCGGCTTGCCATCATGGAAAGGGCCTGACGCCTTATGTCGCGAATTGATGAAAGCATGGAGTTCATTCCTGTCCGGATCGCCATTCTGACCGTTTCAGACACGCGATCGATTGAAGACGATCGGTCGGGCCAGACATTGGCGGATCGGATTGAACGGGCCGGGCATGTGCTGATTGATCGCCAGATCATTCGGGATGAACGCACCGAAATTGCTGCTCAGCTACGCCTTTGGGTTGCGGACCCGGAGATAGATGTCGTGATCTCGACCGGCGGCACCGGCCTGACCGGTCGCGACGTCACCGTCGAGGCGCACAGAGACGTATATGAAAAGGAAATCGAGGCTTTCGGTACCGTGTTCACCATTGTTTCCATGGAAAAGATCGGCACCTCGGCCGTACAGTCCCGCGCCACGGGTGGCGTGGCTGGTGGCACGTATCTTTTTGCCCTTCCGGGAAGTCCCGGCGCCTGCAAGGATGCGTGGGATGCCATTCTGGAAAAGCAGTTCGATTACCGCCACCGGCCCTGCAATTTCGTGGAAATAATGCCCCGATTGGACGAAAATCTGCGACGGAAGTAGACTGGTTCAGCGTTTAACGCATCATAACCGCTTTGTGGCTTGGCAATTTTTGCCCTGCGGCTACCATTTGCGTCAGGCAGCATGTGCGACCGGAGTATAGTGATCGATGCGATTTCTGCGGCAAAGCCTTGTGGGTGTTTTCCTGGCGTTTTTGACGCTGGGCCTGTTGCTTGTGGCCGCTCAGATGATCGTTGGGGCGGTTCAGGATGTAATGACGCGTGACGCTCCGCCGACCGAGGCGCGGGAACGGATATTTGCGGTCACCGTCCGGACGGCTGAACCGGAAACGGTAACACCTTACCTGGAAGCTTTTGGTCAGGTCCAAAGCCGCCGCAGGCTGGAACTGCGCGCGGCCCTGGGCGGGCGCGTCATATCGCTGGCCGATGATTTCGAAGATGGCGGCACGGTGACCGCTGGCGAATTGCTGGTCGAGCTTGATCCTGCCGACATGCAATCGGCGCTGGATCGCGCCAAATCCGATCTGTTGGATGCGCAATTCGAAGAGCGTGACGCGGAACGCTCGCTGCTGCTGGCGCAGGACGAATTGAAATCGGCCGAAGCACAGGCCGAGCTTCGGGAACGGGCGTTGCAGCGCCAACGGGATCTGCAATCGCGCGGCGTTGGGGCAGCTGCCAGCGTTGAAGAGGCGGAACTGGCCGCGACCTCCGCCCAACAAGCCGTGCTGTCCAGCCGTATCAACTTGGCGCAGGCAGAGTCACGGGTCGATCAGGCAACGACTCTTCTGTCCCGCGCTCGGATCGCGCTGGAAGGGGCCGAGCGTGATCTGGAGGACATGACCATACACGCCCGATTTGCCGGAACTCTGACGGGGGTCACTCTGGTCGAAGGTCGGCTTGTTGCAGCGAATGAAAAACTGGCCGAGTTGGTGGACCCGAATGCGCTGGAAGTCGCATTCCGGGTTTCAACCGCGCAATACGTGCGATTGTTGGACGATGCGGGCGATCTGATCGCCGCGCCGGTCACCGTTTCACTGGAGGTGACCGGGACTGACTTGGTAGCTACAGGACGCATCAGCCGCGACAGCGGTTCGGCAGGCGAAGGACAGACAGGGCGTCTGATTTATGCGCGCCTGGATGAAGCGCCGGGGTTCAAACCGGGGGATTTCGTCACGGTCTCGGTGCAAGAGCAAGCATTGGACAATGTCGTGCGGTTGCCGTCTTCGGTGTTGGACGCGACTGGCAATGTTCTGGTTCTCGGCGCGGATGACCGGCTGGAGCCGTTGCCGGTGCAGCTGATCCGACGTCAGGGTGACGAGGTTCTGTTGCGGGGCGAAGGTCTGGCGGGGCGCGAGGTTGTGATTGGCCGCACGCCGCTGCTGGGTTCGGGTGTTCGCGTGCGCCCGCTGCGGGCCGAGGCCGGTGCCGGGCCTGACATGGTCGAGCTGTCGGACGAAAAGCGCGCTCAGTTGATGGCGCAGGTCGAAGCCAGCGAAGCCATGCCGCAGGCCGACAAGGACAAAGTGCTGGGCCAGCTTCGAGAAAGCAGCGTGCCCGCATCGCTTGTGCGCCGGCTTGAAACCCGCGCCGGGGGTTAACGGGCATGATGCGCGAGATTCCCGGTGCGGCAGGCGGCGTCCTCAGCTATTTCACCCGCCACCGGACGGTCGCGAACCTGTTGCTGCTGGTTATGCTGGTTCTGGGCGCTGCCGCCATTCCGAACATGCGGGCGCAGTTCTTTCCGGATGTGATCCTGGAATCTGTCATTGTGGACATCGAATGGGAGGGCGCGGGCCCCGAGGATGTGGACAATGGCATCATACAATTGCTGGAACCCGCGCTTTTGGCGGTCGAAGGAGTTGCCGCGACTGAATCGACCTCTCGCGAGGGATCGGCGCGTATCGATCTGGAGTTTGAGCCTAACTGGGACATGTCCCGCGCCGTTGAAGAGGTTCGAACCGCTATCGACGGTGTGACAAACCTGCCTGCGGATTCCGAAGAACCCACAATCCGACGCGCGGCCTGGCGGGACCGCGTAACAGACGTCGTTATCACCGGGCCGATTGAATCGGAACAACTGGCGAAATTCACGGATGAGTTGATCAACCGCCTGTTTGCAGCGGGCGTGACCAGGACCACAATCCGGGGTCTGGCTGCCCCGCGTATCGTGGTTGAGGTTCCCACAGCACAACTGATCGCCAATGACATTTCGCTGTCCGAAATCTCCTCGGCCATCGCGGCCGAAGTGACGGCCAATCCGGCGGGAGACGTGACCGGGGCAAACGCCCGTATTCGGACCGGCGCGGAAAAACGCACACCTGAAGAAATCGAAGGAATTGCGCTCCGCACATTCGCGGACGGTTCCAAACTGGTCGTCGGGGACGTTGCGGAAATCCGCGTTGAAGGGGTCAACCGAAACCGAAGCTATTTTGTCGGCGATAACCCGGCAATGTCCATCCGGGTGGACAGATCCAACCTGGGAGATGCGATCGGGATTCAGCGCACGGTTGAAGACGTGGTGCAGGAAATGCAGGCCAGCCTGCCGGAAGGGATCACGATCGAGCTGATACGCACCCGGGCGCAGGCCATCACTGACCGTCTTGATATTCTGGTCGACAACGGCCTCGTCGGGCTGGGCCTTGTTGTCTGCCTGCTGTTTCTGTTTCTCAACGCGCGCATTGCCTTTTGGGTGGCGGCGGGTATTCCCGTGGCGATGTCCGCTGCAATTGCGTTGATGTATCTGGGCGGTCTTTCGATCAATATGGTGTCGCTGTTCGGCCTGATCATCACACTTGGGATCGTGGTGGACGATGCCATCGTTGTGGGCGAACACGCCGATTTCCGCGCCCGCCGTCTGGGCGAGGCACCCATGGTTGCCGCTGAACGTGCTGCGCGTCGTATGGCGATGCCGGTCTTTGCCGCGACCCTGACCACCGTTATCGCATTTTTCGGGCTGACGGCGATTGGCGGACGGTTTGGTGAGCTGATCCGTGACATTCCTTTCACCGTGATTGCCGTGCTGATCGCCTCTTTGATCGAGTGCTTCCTGATCCTGCCCAACCACATGGCCCATGCCATTGCGCATTCGGCCAAGGAACACTGGTACGATCTGCCTAACCGTGTGGTGAACCGGGGGTTCCGCTGGGTTCGCGATCACCTGTTCCGCCCGCTGGTCGCCTGGGTTGTCTGGGCGCGCTATGTGGTCGTGGCGCTGATGTTGGTGATACTCGCCAGTCAGATTGCGTTGTTTATCAGAGGCGACGTGAACTGGCGGTTCTTCAATGCGCCCGAACGCGGTTCGGTCACCGGCAATTTCATCATGGTCGAAGGCGCCACCCGGTCGGATACGCTGGAAATGATGCGCATTGTTCAGCAGGCGGCTGAAGAACTGGGCCAGATTTACGAAGAGCGCCATGGCCTCAATCCCATTGACTATGTTCTGGCCGAGGTCGGAGGCTCCGCTGGATGGGGTCTGTCCGCCGCTGACGGCAAGGATACCGACTTGTTGGGCGGAATCTCGATCGAGCTGATCGATGCCGACCTGCGACCTTATTCCAGTTTCGAGTTTGTGGGCGAGTTGCAGGACTTCGTGCCGCGCCATCCCAAGGTCGAGCTGCTCAGCTTTCGGGGCTGGCGTTCGGGGCCGGGCGGTGACGCCATTGAAGTTCTGTTTTATGGGGCGGATGTAAACACGCTGAAATCAGCGTCCGAGGACCTTCAGACGGCCTTGTCCAAGTACACTGAGGTATCCGCGCTCGAGGATGACCTGGCCTATGACAAGGAAGAGTTTATCCTGGACCTGACCGCACAGGGCGAGGCGCTGGGTTTCCGCATTGAAACCCTGGGTCGCGTTTTGCGGGATCGGCTGAACGGTGTCGAGGCCGCCACCTTCCCGGATGGGCCACGCAGTACCGAGATTCGCGTGGAACTGCCCGAGAATGAGCTGACCGCCGATTTCCTGGAGCGCACGCTGATGCGGTCGCCGGACGGCGTCTATGTGCCGCTGGCCGATATCGTCTCGGTCGAGCGGAAGTCGGGTTTTTCAATCATTCGTCGTGAAAACGGTCTGCGGGTGATAACCGTGGGCGGTGACATTTCCGAAGATGATCCGGCGCAGGCCGCAGAAATCGCGCGGGCCATACGCGAAGATATCCTGCCCAAAATCGAGGCTGAGCGACAGGTCAAATGGTATATGGCAGGCCTCAGTGAGCAGGAGGATCAGTTTCTTGCCGAGGCGCGCACCGGACTGATTTTGTGTCTGACCGGCATCTATCTGGTGTTGGCGTGGGTCTTTGCCAGCTGGACACGGCCGCTTGTCGTGATGGCGATTATCCCCTTTGGCCTGGTGGGGGCGATCTGGGGGCATTACATTTGGGACGTGCCGCTCAGCATGTTTACCGTTGTGGGTCTGCTGGGAATGACCGGGATTGTGATCAACGACTCGATCGTTCTGGTGACGACGATAGACGCATATCAGCAGGATCGCGGGCTAGTGCCCTCGATTGTCGAAGGGGCAGCAGACCGGTTGCGCCCGGTAATGCTGACAACACTCACCACCGTATTGGGCCTGACGCCGCTGCTGTATGAGGGTTCGCAACAGGCGCAATTCCTCAAGCCAACGGTAATCACGCTGGTCTACGGGCTGGGCTTTGGAATGTTGCTGGTTCTGCTGCTGGTGCCCGCGCTGCTGGCTATCCTGAATGATATTACCCGCCCAATGATCGCCATGCGCCGCGCATTGCGGGCACCGGATGTCGTGGTGCGACGGGCCGTGTCGGCAACCGGATTCGTTCTTGCACTTTGGTTGGCAGTTTCGATGATTTGGCCGGCCGTTTCAGGAGCGCCTATGGTGCCGCTCGCGGATCTTTACCCCGGCGAGGACGGGCCGAGCGCGCTGCAGATGGGTCTTGGTGTCTTTGCAGCCGGGGCAGCGGTGATCCTGCTGATCGGGGTCGTGGTATCGGGGTTGCTTTACGCGCGTTTGTCCGGGCGCGCCAAAGTCTGATCACGGTGCAACGCAGTTTTCAACAGATCGGAGACCCGATCGCTCATCGGTAGGCTGTTGCTTATGATTTGGTCGACCGGGAACCAACGGGCCTCGCGTGCATCGTCACCTGCCACGGGTGTACCTGATTGATACTCGCAGGCCACGCCAACCAGCAGGTAGTGCGCGCTTACCTCGCCGTTGTCGTCGCGATGCAGCAGGTCGAAATTTTCGAGATAAGACTGTGGTTGTGCAGTTACGCTGGTTTCTTCAATCAATTCGCGCGCTGCGGCCTGCGCTACAGTTTCGCCCCATTCAACATGCCCGCCCGGAAACCCCCAAAGGCCCGCGTCGGGCTGTTTGTTGCGCCGAACAAGCAACACCTGATCACGATGAACGACAACGGCCAATGCGCCGATTTTTGGAGAACGGCTCATAGCATCAGCCAGCGCTGCACCCGCGAATGTCCACTGCGTGATTTGTGCCAAGAACGGTGATCCGAACCTCGGACCGATCCAATGCAAAGGGCGCGCCAGAGGCGCTGATGACCTCGGATCGGGCAATCAGGGTGTTCCCTCGCCGTTCGGCCTCGGATTGCGAGGCCCATAGCGCGGGATTGCCCGGCTCGATGACTGCAACTTCGGTTCCACCCGCCGATGGCATGGTGATGTGTGCCTCGATCCGCATGCCGTCTTCTGTGGGTGTCAAATGACACGACGCACCTGCCACCCCGGCCTCGCGCGCAGAAAACGGTCGTTGCGCCAGCGCAGCGGCAATTGCCGGATTGCGCCCCGCTTCTGCGTCGAGCGTATGATCGAAGTTCAGTTTACCAGGGACACAGACGTCCTTGCAGATGCCCAGGTCCATTTCGCCCTTCAAACGCACGGGTTTGGCCGGGTTCTTGGGAGTGATCTCGACCGGCAGCACAAGTTGGTCTTCGTACCCGATGGATTGCAGACCGTTTTGGTCGAAGATATGCGGTGCTGGCCAGGTGATCGAGATTTCGCTCACATTGCGCGAGCGGCTCCAGTCGAATTGCGGCGGAATGCCAGCGTCACCCGGCGCGCGCCAATAGGTCTTCCAGCCGTCCTTCAGCGTCAGGCGCAACGCGCCCTGATAGGTTCCATCTGCAGTTTTGCCGCCGTCCAGAACTTCCAGTTGAACAAGCTGTTCCACACCCTGAGCAAGGGCAGGGGCCGCCAAACTCAGGCCGGCGATCAGAGCGGTCGCGGCGGGTTTCCAGAGCGTTCTCATAGCCTATAGATGCGCCTTGCAGACCAAATTGCCAAGTCACGTTCCGGTCACTTTGATGAATTCCATCAGAATTGCCGTTGATCCCTTGCCAATCCCCTTCTTGCAGGGCCATTGTTGTAGGATAGCAGAGCAAAGAGTTGCCCGCATATGGACCTGACCGGAAAACTGTTGATTGCGATGCCCGGCATGGGTGATCCGCGTTTCGAACACTCGGTTGTTTACATGTGCAGCCATGAGGATGACGGGGCGATGGGGCTTATCGTCAACAAACCCTCGGATTTGCGAATCAAAACCCTGCTGGAACAGCTTAACATCGCGTGCCGCATCCCGGTCGTAGGCGAGCGGCTGGTGCATTTTGGCGGTCCGGTCGAAATGTCACGCGGGTTCGTCCTGCATTCTTCGGATTACGAGGCCAATCTGCACTCGATGCAAATCAGCAACGACTTCAGCATGACCGCGACGATGGATGTCCTCGAGGATCTGGCCTCGGGCCGTGGGCCGCTGAATGCGATGGTGACGCTGGGCTATTCCGGATGGGGTCCCGGCCAGCTTGAGGATGAGATCGCCATGAATGGCTGGTTGACGACGGATGCCGACCCCAGATTGGTGTTCGACCTGCCCGATGACGAGAAATGGGAGGCGGCGCTGGCCACCCTTGGCGTCGACCCGCTGACATTGTCGGCCAGCGCGGGCCGCGCCTAGCCTCTTGGTGCGGCGGCCCGGCGCAGCCGGTCGTTGATGGCAGCACCCAGACCATCAACGGGGATCGGCGTTACGGCGATTGGGCGGCCGGATCTATCCAGATCGTGCAGGGTTGCAAACAGGTTGGCCGCGGCCTCGGCCAAATCGCCTTTTGCGGACAGGTTTACGTCACAGTCCACCGAACCGAACCCCAACAAGATCTCGTCGCCCTGACGTGTCTCGGCGTTCAGACGAACCGGAGCTTCGGGCGCGTAGTGCGATTGCAGCTGGCCGGGTGCCGTCAACACATCATGTGCCTGGTGGAGGTGCAGCCTGGCATTCAGAACCTCTTCGATCTGATCCAGCGCGACGCCACCGGGGCGCAACAGAGTAGGCTCTCCGGCCAGCCCGACGATGGTGGATTCCAGCCCGACACCGCACGGACCGTCATCGAGAACCGCAGCGATCCGCCCATCCAGCCCGGCGCGAACGTGTTCCGCTGTGGTTGGGCTGATCCGGCCTGACGGATTAGCCGAGGGCGCTGCGACGGGTCCGTCGACCGCCTGCAACAATGCGCGCGCTGTCGGATGCGCCGGAACCCGAACTGCCAATGTGTCCAGCCCGGCAGTGACCAGCGATGAAACGTCATGCCCCGGACGCAGTGGCAGGACCAAAGTCAACGGACCGGGCCAGAAGGCACTGGCCAGTTGATCGGCCTGATCCGTCCACTCGACGAACCGTTGGGCCGCCTCGACCGAGGCGACATGTGCAATCAGCGGGTTAAAGCTGGGCCGTTCCTTGGCGGCGTAGATCGCCGCGACCGCTTCACCGTTCAGAGCATCCCCGCCCAGCCCGTAAACCGTCTCGGTCGGGAAAGCGACCAACTGGCCCTGCCGCAGCAGGTCGGCAGCTTGCGCCAACCCGGCGGGATCGGCAGACAAATACTCGGTGCGGTAAGGGATCATGGGTCGTGACGCCGCGTTTTGGTTGCTTGCAACATGTGGAAGGGTAGGTAATCGTCCCAGCCCAGATGATTACCGGTGCGGCTTGCGGATTCCAAGCCCGCACGTCAAAACCTTCAAAAGACCTTCGAGGGAAGCCATGCCATATCGCGCCCCACTCTCCGATTATCAGTTCCTGCTGGACCATGTGGTCGGCTTTGACAGGATTGCCGAAACCGAGACATTCTCGGAGGCCAGCGCCGACGTGGTCAGCGCCATCCTGACCGAAGCAGGCAAAATGTGCGAAGAGGTCATGGCCCCGCTTCAACGTCCCGGCGATCTGGAACCGGCGCGGTTGGAAAATGGCGTGTTGCGCACCTCTCCCGGCTATGCCGAAGGATGGAAAGCCATTGCCGAGGGCGGGTGGATCGGCATGAGCGGTAACCCGGAATATGGCGGCATGGGCCTGCCGATGACCGTCACCACTGCGGTGAACGAGATGATGAGCGCGGCCTGCCTGTCGCTGCAACTGGCCCCGCTGATGAGCCAGGGTCAGATCGAAGCGCTGGAGCATCACGCTTCGGACGCGCTGAAAGAGCTGTATCTGCCCAAGCTGATTTCGGGTGAATGGTCCGGAACCATGAACCTGACCGAGGCGCAAGCCGGTTCGGATGTCGGCGCGCTGACCTCCAAGGCTGAGCCGAATGGCGATGGGACCTACGCCGTTACCGGGCAGAAGATCTTCATCTCGTGGGGCGACAACGACTTTTGCGAGAACGTGTGCCATCTGGTTCTGGCGCGTTTGCCGGATGGGGTGCCGGGAACAAAGGGGATCTCGCTGTTTCTGGTGCCGAAGTTCATCCCTGACGAGAACGGCGACCCCGGTGCTGCCAACGACCTGAAAGTGGTCTCGCTGGAGCACAAGATGGGCCTGCATGGCTCGCCCACCTGCGTGATGCAGTATGACGGGGCCAGGGGCTGGCTTGTGGGGCACGAGCATGGCGGTATGGCGGCCATGTTCACCATGATGAACAACGCGCGCCTCGGTGTCGGCGGGCAGGGCGTCGGTGCGGCGGAAGGGGCCTATCAGCATGCGCTGGCCTACGCGTTGGAACGCAAACAGGGCAAGACGCCCTCGGGCGCCATCATCGACCATGCGGATGTGCGCCGGATGCTGATGGACATGCGCGCCGATGTTTTTGCGGCGCGGGCGATCATGCTGGCCAATGCCGCGGCCATCGACATGGCACAGGCAACCGGGGATTCCGACTGGGCAGCGCGGGCGGCTTTGCTGACGCCGATCGGCAAGGTGTTTGGTACACAGACCGGGATGCGGGTGTCTGAGACCGGTGTGCAGGTGCATGGCGGTATGGGCTTTATCGAGGAAACCGGAGCCGCACAGTATTATCGCGATGTGCGCGTTACTGCGATTTACGAAGGCACCAACGGCATTCAGGCCATGGACCTTGTTGGACGCAAGATGATGGACGGCGGCGACGCAGCCTCGCGCCTGCTGGACGAGATCGAGGATCAGGCTGAGAAGGCGCGCGCCACTCTACCTGAACTTGCCGGCCCGGTTTGGGAGGCAACAGAGTCCCTGCGCGAAGTGACCGAGTGGCTGGTTTCGCAAACCGAAATGGCCAACCGCTTTGCCGGCGCATCAGCTTATTTGGCCGCCTTTGCGCGCGTTCTTGGCGCGCATTACCATTTGTCCGCGGCACTGGCCGACCCCAACGGCGCGCGGGCTAAACTGGCGCGGTATTACATCAACGCTTTGCTGCCCGAACATGCGGGTCTGCTGGCGCAGGCGCAGAAAGGCGCAGATGACCTTTATGCGCTGGGCATCGAAGAGTTGGCGGTCTGATGGACGGCGATATGGGGCAGATTATCCGGTATCCCTGGGGCGAACCTCCGGCCCACGGTGAAGCTGTCGAAGTTGCCGACGGAGTGTTATGGATACGACTGCCGCTGCCGATGGCGTTGGACCATGTGAATGTCTATGCGCTTGACGATGGTGACGGCTGGACGGTGATCGACACGGGGCTGTCATCGAAGAAGACACGCGCCATCTGGGAAAACCTGATGGCGGGGCCGTTGTCGGGCAAACTTGTCAACCGGGTTGTCGTCACGCATCACCATCCCGACCATGTCGGCAATGCCGGATGGTTCCAATCCGAACATGGGGCCGAGTTGGTGACGACGCGCACGGCATGGCTGTTCGCGCGCATGTTGTCGCTGGACGTTCAGGAAATCTGGCCACAGGAGACACTGAACTACTATCGCAGTGCCGGCATGGCTGCGGATGTGCTGGCCAAGCGGATGGCGGATCGCCCATTTAATTTTGCAGACGTGGTTTATCCGATGCCGCTGGGTTTTACCCGGGTCAAGCAGGGCGACGTGATCCGCATGGGCGGGCGCGACTGGGACGTGCACATGGGCAATGGCCACGCCCCCGAGCATGCAACGTTCTGGTGTCGCGACGATAATCTGGTGCTGACCGGCGATCAGATCCTCAGCTCGATCAGTTCAAATCTTGGGGTGTACGCCACCGAGCCCATGGCGGACCCGGTTGCGGATTGGCTTGAGTCCTGCGAGCGTTTGAAACTCTTGGCGCGACCGGATCATCTGGTGCTGGGAGGGCACAAACTGCCCTTTACCGGGCTGCCGGTGCGGATGCGGCAACTGATCGAAAATCACCATGGCGCGTTGGATCGATTGATGAGCGATCTGGACCAGCCCAAAACTGCGGCCGACTGTTTTACGGCTTTGTTCAAGCGTCCGATCAAGGAGGGCGAGTATGGCCTCGCGCTGGTCGAGGCGGTTGCACATCTGAACCATCTCTACCACATTGATGCTGTCACCCGCTCGCGTCGTGCGGACGGGGCGTGGGAGTATCAGCGCAAAGGGTAGCCAGATGCAGGACCAGATCGAAACCTCGGCCGAGGCCGCCGAAGCCGCAGCCTTGCCCCGTTGCTATGAGGTGCACGCCAATCCCGAGGCGGAATCGGGTACGAAGAAACTGCCTGGTCCCTTGCAAAAGCCTGTCGCCACCAAGAGCCCGGCCCAATGGGCCTATGAGAGGCTGATCCTGTATATACAGAATTTTGAAAAAACTCTGGACGGTGATCACGAGGTCGCCATGGGATTTACGGGCGGTGATGCCGGCGTGATGCGGATCGAGGGGATGGGGTATTTTGATCCCGATGTCATCACTTTCTATGGCTCTGACGGCACCGGTGCACGCACCCAATTGGTGCAGCATGTCAGCCAGTTGAACGTCATGCTGCGCGCCTTGCCCAAATCGGTCGAGGACAAGCCTGCGAACCGCATCGGATTTCGCCTTGCGGCCGATCTCGAGGAAAGCTGACACTCTGGCTTGAAATTCACGTCTTCGCAGCCTTGAATGATCGAACCATTCAGGAGGGCGCCGCGTGACTTATTTTTCAGCCGTAACAAATGCCTATGCCGGTGCCTGGGCGCGGCGGCGGGTCTTTGTCCCGATTTACATCGCCGTGCGCCTACTTCTGATCGCGCTGATCGCGCCTGGCGTCGCTGTTGTGGTCAATCTGGCCGTGTCGTTGTCCAATCAATCGGCTTTGACCGATCAGGACATCGCCATGTTCCTGCTGTCACCCGCCGGTTTTGTCGCCGGTGTTGTGATCCTGAGCCTGTTTCTGCTGGCCGAGGTCTTCGTCTTTTCCGTAATGGCCGGATCACTGCGCATGGGTGAACGCGACCCGTGGCGTGCAGGCAGCGCAGCAATTGGCGTGATCCTGTCGCGACTGCCCGCGTTGTTCGGTTTTGCCGTGCGGCTGGTACTGCGCGTCCTGCTTTTGGCGGTGCCATTCGTAGCCGTTGCCGCGGTGATCGCTTGGTGGACGCTGACGGAGTACGACATCAACTATTACCTGACCTTTCATCCGCCCGCTTTCTGGGTTGCCGTGGTCATGATCGGGCTGGTCGTTCTGGCGATGGCCTGGGTTCTGATCCGCAAATTATCTGCCTGGGCGCTGGGCCTGCACCTCGTGTTGTTCGAAGGGCTTGCACCCCCGGCGGCTTTCGCGGAAAGCGGTCAGCGTATGAAGGGCAAGCGCGGTCGTCTCAAGATCGAACTGGTCCTTTGGCTGGCCGTTCGTATCGCCATCGCAGCTGTCATTGCGTTTGTCGCGGGCCTGTTGTTTGCAGTTGTTCCCTTGCAGCAGGGGGCAAATCTGAAACTCGCCCTGATGCTCAGCCTTGCGGTAGCTGGCCTTTGGTCATTGGCGGGGCTTGTCCTGGCGGCATGGGCTCTGGGCGCGCTCGCAGTCCTGTTGGACGGGTTTTTCGAACCCAGTACCGATGCGATGCCCCACCCTGAACCCAGCGACCTGCGGGTGCCGGTGCTTGTGACCGTCGGGGCAGCGGTTGCAGCGCTGCTGATCGGCCTGTGGTTTGGGCAGAAATTGCTGGAACGCGTTCAGGCGCCAGACCACGCGGATGTCATCGGGCACCGCGGCGCCGCTGCATTGCGGCCCGAAAACACGATGGCTTCGGTTCTGAAAGCAATCGAGGACGGGGCGGACTGGGTCGAGATCGACGTTCAGGAAACCGCCGATGGCGTGGTCATCATCGCGCATGACAGTGATTTCATGAAGTTGGCAGGCGTGAACCTCAAGGTCTGGGACGCCACGATGGACGATGTGGCCGGGATCGATATCGGCAGTTGGTTCGACCCGCAGTATGCCTCGGAACGGGCGCCGACCCTGCATGACGTTCTGAGCGCGGCCAAAGGCAAGTCCAGGGTTATCATCGAGTTGAAGTATTACGGTCACGATGTCGACCTGGAAAACCGCGTTGCCGCGATTGTCGAAGAGCTGGAAATGCAGGATGACATTGCCACAATGTCGCTGAAATACCCGGCGGTGCAAAAGATGAAGGCCTTGCGCCCCGAGTGGCGTGCCGGCGTTCTGGCGGCCACGGCGGTCGGTGATCTGTCTGGGCTCGACGGCGATTTCCTTGCGGTCAACGCGAATATGGTCACTCCCGGTCTGATCCGGTCGGTCCATGACGCGGGCAAGGATATCTACGTCTGGACAGTGAACGACCCGCTGCAAATGTCGGCAATGGCGTCGATGGGTGTGGATGGGTTGATCACCGACCGGCCGGCCATGGCGCGCGAGGTGCTTCGGGTGCGCGCTGAAATGGGGCCGGGCGAGCGGTTGCTCCTGTGGCTGGCGACCACTTTCGGGCTGTCTGTCGATACCTCGGGTATGCGCGATGAAAGCCCTTAGGGTCACCGTCGCATTGACGGCTTTGTGCACAGCGGCACAGGCGCAGGACCTGATGCGCAGCGTCGAGATGCCCGCACACCGCGCCCTGATGGAAAGCCGGGTTGGCGCGGAATTGAAGCCTTTCGAAACCGACGGCTGTTCCGGCGGGCTGTCTTCAAGCTGGCGATTGGTGGCGGACACGTTCCCCAAATTCAGCGCGCTTTATGAAGAGCATCCGCCGTGGGAATACTGCTGTGTCACGCACGACCGGGCCTACCACAATGCGGGTGGAGCGCTCAGTGCCGAATCCAGTTTTGACGCTCGCCTGTCGGCCGACGACACTCTGCGCGCTTGCGTGAAAGGACACGGCGAATCCCATGCCGACACATATGCCCAACGCTATGACATGACGCCTGATCAGATTCGATCGGTCCATACGATTACAGCTGAGGCGATGTATATGGCCGTGCGATTTGGTGGCGGACCCTGTAGTGGCCTGCCGTGGAGGTGGGGGTTTGGCTATCCCGGATGCTCGGTTTTTGCCCTGCCTGCGCGCGAATGACGTCGTGACAGGCCCGGAGTTTTGCATTATCCAACGTTTTGAACACGCGAACTAGGATTCTTGAGAAACATGGCTGATCACAAGCACGGCGAAATGGACATCACCGTTCAAAACAAAACCTTTGAAGGGTTCGTCAGATTCACCACCTGGTGTGTGGTGGTCATTGCATTACTCTGCCTCTTCCTGGCGGTCTTCGCGTCGTAATTCCGGCCGGAGATGTCCGTGTTCAGGATCCTGATTGCCTGTCTGCTGGCAGCGATTGTCGCTGGATGCACCGGGTCCAATCGCCCTCAGGCCGATCAGACCGAGATCGCGGCCCGCTCTTATCGTGATCCGGGCCCGTCGACGCTGACGCTTTATACGATGGTCAACACACGCTCGGGGTCCGGGGCACACACCTCTCTGATGATCAGCGGCAGCGAGCGGGTGATCTTTGATCCCGCGGGCTCGTTCCGGGCGGACATCGTTCCGGTCAAAGACGATGTTCTCTACGGCATTACGCCGGCGGCCGAGCGCGCCTATCGCAGCTCGCACGCGCGCGAGACGCATTTTGCGCGCATCCAAACCATTGAAGTGACCCCGCAGCAGGCCGAGATCGCCCTGCAACTGGCCAAGCAATCGGGACCGGTTGCATCTGCCTATTGTGCCAATTCGACCGCCCGGATCCTGCAACAAGTTCCGGGGTTCGAGCAGATCGATGTCACTTTTTATCCAAACAAGCTGTCAGAGCAATTCGGACAGATTCCGGGTGTTGTCACCTCGGAATACCGCGAGAACGACGACGCGGATCTGCAAAAGGGGCTTGCGGTGAATAACGCGCGGCTCAATCAGATCGACGCGGCCTCAACCAACTAGGTACAACAGGCCATAAAGTGTTGCGGCGCCTGTAAAAATGGCAGCCAGCACGTTTTTTGTGAACAGCCCGACTGTCAGAGCCACGGCCGCAGCCGCCATGCGCGGAACGTCCGGTTGCCCTTCCGTGGCCGAAGGCCAGACCACCAGCGGCGCAATCAGCGCAGGCAGGATTGCGACTGCCGTATAGCGCAAGTGGCGCAGCAGCCAGGGTGGCATCGGGCGATCACCGACAATGCCGATGAATACGAAACGCAGGGAATAGCTGCCAATGGCCAGCCCTATGATTATGGTCCAAATTGTGACTGGATCGACTTGGCTCATGCTTTGACCTTTCTGCGTTCCATCATCAGCTCTGCCCGGGCACCCGCCATCATGCCGGCGCAACCGGCTATCAGCAGGCCCAGGTTGTAGGGGACAGCGACCATCAGAAGGGACACGATGATTGCCACCAAGGCCGCGACCACATGGGCCATGGTCCGCATCATCGGCCCGATCATCGCCAGAAAGGTAATCGGCAGGGCAAAATCCAGCGCCCAGCTTTCGGGAATTCGCGTGCCCAGAACAGCGCCCAGGTAAGTAGCCAGAATCCACAGCGGCGTAACCGGAGTGGCTGAACCCAGGAAATAGGCCATACGTTGAGGTACAGTCATCTGTGGTTCTTTTTCGAACCGCACGATCGAGCTGGCATAGGAATTATCGACAATCAGATAGGCCGCGCAGGCCCGCTGCCACAATGGCGCAGCACCCAGAAACGGTGTCAGCGACGCGGAATACATAGCGACGCGCAGGTTCACCGCCAGGGCCGAGATCAGGATGATCACGGTCGGCGTTTCCTCTTGCAGCAGTTGCAGAGCAGCGAACTGCGCGGCACCCGCGAACACAGTGGCGGAAAAGGCCATGGTCTGGACGATATTCAGCCCGGTTTCGGTCGCGAAGACCCCGAACAATGTACCAAATGGAACCGCTACGAAGATGAACGGGGTCCCATCGCGAAAACCCTTCCAGTAGTGTGACTTGGATGTGGTGAATGCCATGGCTAAATCCTATGGTGACCGCAGCAGCAGTAACGGGCTTGGGAAAGGGTTGCAATTGGCGACGGAAACGGACCTGTCAGAGTACATCATTGCGCCCGATCCCGGCGCAGCCCGCCTGACCCGCGCGGTCGACGGTGTCGACCAGAACGGTGAAACCAGCCGAATTTCGGTTGTCGAAGAGCGGCCGCTGACGATTTTCCTCAACGGCCAGGAAATTGTGACGGCCATGACCATTGGCGATTATCCCGAATATCTGGCGCTGGGTTTCCTGCGCAATCAGGGGATGCTGCTGGACGATGATCAGATCACACGGGTCGACTACGACGAGGACCTGGAAACCGTCGTTGTCCGCACGGCGCGCGAAACATCCTATGAGGACAAGCTGAAGAAAAAGACCCGCACCAGCGGCTGCGCGGTTGGTACGGTGTTCGGCGACATGATGGAGGGGCTTGAGGACGTGCGTTTGCCCCGGGTTTCGGTACGCACCTCGTGGCTTTACGAGCTGGCCGCCAAGATCAATCGCACACCGTCGCTGTATCTTGAGGCCGGAGCGATCCATGGCACGGTGCTGTGCCGCGAAAACCGACCGCTGGTCTATATGGAGGACGTCGGACGTCACAACGCGGTCGACAAGATTGCGGGCTGGATGTTGTCCGAACGAGAGACAGCGGAGGACAAGATCCTTTACACCACCGGTCGCCTGACCTCGGAAATGGTGATCAAGACGGCCATGATGGGAATTCCGGTACTGGCCTCCCGGTCCGGGTTCACCGCCTGGGGCGTCGAGATTGCACGTGAGGTTGGCCTGACACTCATCGGTCGGATGCGCGGGCAGCGATTTGTATGTCTGGCGGGCGAGGACCGGTTGGTGCGCGATGCAGATCCGACGACGGTTGCGGCCGAGGACAAGAAGCATCACCGAAAAAGCTCTTTGTCCTGAATTCGGCTGGCAACGAAGGCAGTCCTACAAAATCCTGCGAATTCTAATGGATGTATCCTAGTATGGGACGCAACCTACGCGAATTGGAAGATGCCTTGCCTGAGTGACACATGGAGCTGATTAATCTCATTGCGCCGGTATTTGCGGTAATCCTGACGGGGTACGCGTTTTCGTGGACGAGGCTTCTGGGCGAAGACACTGCGGACGCCTTGGTCCAGTTTGCCGTATATGTCTTGATCCCGGCCATTATGTTCTATCTGATCGGTCAGGAGGAATTCGGGAACCTCTTGAACTACGGTTTTTATCTTTCCTATGGCGGAACTCTGTTGGTTCTGTTCATCGTATTGTTCGTCTGCTTGAAAAGCGTTTCAAACTTTCAGACCGGAGCAGCTACCGTCGCAGCATTTGCAGCGGTTGCATCAAATACGGCGTTGGTCGCCCTGCCAATCCTACACGCTATATTCGGTTCCAAGGGCGCGCTGCCGGCAGTCCTGGCAAATCTTGTCGTCGCCATTCTGCTCTTGGTCATGACAACGGTTCTCGAAAGCGCGGCGGGACACAAGGCGAGCGCCAAAACGCCGATTTACAAGATCCTCCTAAACGTTCTGAAAAACCCAATAATTGCGGCCACTTTGTTGGGCGTTGTTTATTCCTTCACGGGTATAGGGTTCTCGGACTCGGTTTCGGACTATTTGGAACTGCTCAGTCAGGCACTGGCAGCCGTCGCGCTTTTTGCGATCGGATTCACCACCAGCGTACGTACGATCATTCAGACGGGGCCGCTGATTCTGACTCTGACGGTGGCGAAACTGATCCTTGCGCCGGGCCTTGTGTTGCTAACAGCTCATCTGATCGGATTGGACCCCTTGTGGACTATCGCGGCAACTGTTTCCTCGGCGGTGCCGACCGCGAAAAACGTGTTTCTTCTTGCCAAGCACTACGATCAGGAACCCAAATTGGCCGCTCATATCGTTTCGGCGACTTCGTTCTTGTCGGTTGGGACATTGATCCTGTGGCTGTTTGTCCTGCACCACCTGTACCCAACCGCGTTCCAATTAAACTGAGTTCGATTTACAAAAGTCGCGAGTGACTTATCACGTGAGGAAAAGCAATAAGGGACGGGAATGAGTAACCCTCTTGGCGTAATCCTGGCAGGCGGCCTCGCCACCCGGATGGGCGGTGGCGACAAAGGTATGCTGCAACTGGGCGGTCAGAGCCTTTTGGGCCATGTGATCGATCGGCTGGGTCCGCAGGTAAGCGGACTGGCGTTGAACGCAAATGGTGATCCTCAGCGGTTTGCCGATCTGGGACTGCCGGTCATCCCGGACACGGTCGAAGGGTTCGCAGGGCCACTGGCGGGTGTTCTGGCCGGGCTCGACTGGGCTGCGGAACAGGGTGGTGACAGTATCGTGACCGCCGCCGCGGATACGCCTTTCTTTCCACGTGATCTGGTGGAACGGCTGGTGCGAACGGCCGAGGGCCAGGCGCATCCACTGGTGCTCGCGACCACTCCGCGAACCTCGGAAGAGGCGCTGAAATCCGGAGGCGGAAAGAAAGTGAACCGACACCCGACATTTGGCCTCTGGCCAGTTGCGTTGCGTGATGATCTGCGGACCGCTTTGCACGACGGGCTCCGCAAGGTGGTTCTTTGGACCGATCAACATGGCGGGCGCGAAGCGTTGTTCCCGGCCGATCCCTTTGACCCCTTTTTCAACGTCAATACGCCTGCGGATTTGGAGCGGGCTCGGGAATTGCTGGAGCGGGCATGAAGGTTTACGGGGTCACCGGCTGGAAAAATGCGGGCAAGACCGGCCTGATGGAGCGTCTGGTGGCAGAAATCACCGGGCGTGGTTTTACCGTATCCACGATCAAGCATGCTCATCATGCTTTTGACGTGGACCAGCCTGGTACCGATAGCTATCGCCACAGAATTGCAGGTGCGTCTGAAGTGCTGCTGGCTTCGGCCCATCGTGTTGCCTTGATGCAGGAACTGCGCGGTATGGCCGAGCCAAGGCTGGATGAACTGCTAACGCGTTTGTCACCGGTCGATCTGGTGATGATCGAGGGGTACAAGCGGGAACCACATCCAAAGATTGAAGCCTTTCGGGCTGAACCGAACAATCCGTTGATAGCACCGGGTGATGACAGCATTCGCGCAGTGGCTAGCGACACACCGCTGGAACTGGATCGGCCTGTGTTTGATCTGAACGACACGACGCGGATCGCCGATTTCATTCTGTCGGAGGTCGGCCTATGACGCAGTTTCAGACCTTTGCCATGGTGGATTGGTCCGGAGGCAACGATACCGGTCCGAACCAGCGCAAGGATGCGATCTGGGCTTGTGTCGTCCGGGACGGGGTGGCGAACAGACCGGTTTACCTGCGCAACCGGCAGCTGGCCGAGGCTTGGCTGTCCGAACTGATCGAGGACGAATGCAGCGCCGCGCGACGCTTGTTTCTTGGTTTCGATTTCCCCTTTGGCTATCCGCGCGGTTTCGCCCGCGCGCTGACAGGATCGGACGACCCGCTAATCCTTTGGAACTGGCTCGAGGCGCGGATCGAGGACACGCCCGAGGCCAACAACCGCTTTGACCTGGCAGGGCAGATCAATCGCCGTTTTGGCGGGCGGGGTCCTTTCTGGGCCAATGGGTTGAAACGCGATATCGACGGGCTGCCGCGTCGAAAGGACAATTACCACAACCCGTTCCCCGATCGCCGCGCGGTCGAAGACCTCGCAACCGGCAGCTTTACCTGCTGGCAGATGGCGGGCGCTGGAGCGGTCGGCGGTCAGGTCATGATGGGTCTGCCGGTATTGGCGCGCCTGCGCCGTCGTTTTGATGGGCAGGTTGCCGTATGGCCCTTTGAGAATCTGGACAAGCCCGTCGCTTTCGTCGAAATCTGGCCATCGCTCGGACTGGGCGCGGCGCCCGAGGGGCGGATCAAGGACGCGTGGCAAGTCGAACAAGTGGCCCTGAACCTTGCGCATCTGCCGCCCGACGCGCTGGCGCGGCAACTAAACGTCAATGCGGCAGAAGAAGGCTGGATTATGGGCGTGCCGCAGATCAAGCCGGACATCGCACCACCGCCGCTCAGGAACGACTGTTTCGCGCTTCCCGCCGGTGTAGATTGGACACCGGTCGATGATGCGCTGAACCTGCTGCGCAATCGTCTGCGTCCTGTGACCGGGATGGAGCTGGTCACTTTACCTGAAGCGTCAGGACGTATTCTGGCCAAGGATGTGACGGCCCGGCGATCCAACCCGCCGCAACCCAACACGGCAGTCGATGGGTATGGTTTTGCGGGGGCCGTACCAGAGGGCGCGCATGTGATGCCGCTGATCCAGGGGCGCGCGGCGGCGGGGGTGTCTTTTGACGGTGCAGTTCCCTCGGGCCATGCCCTGCGCGTCCTGACCGGTGCAGCCCTGCCCAAAGGGGTCGATACGGTCATCCTCGAGGAAGACGTCACCGTTGAGAGCGGCCACATCGCCTTTCGCGGGCCGTTGAAACAGGGAGCCAATACAAGACGGGCGGGCGAGGACGTGGCAGAAGGCGATCTGGCATTGCCTGCCGGGCGCAGGCTGACCCCCGCCGATCTGGCCTTGTTGTCAGCGGTGGGCATTGCCGATGTGTCGGTCCGGGCACAGCTACGTGTCGCGGTTCTGTCCACCGGCGATGAGCTTGTCGAACCGGGCGAGACCGCGGGGCCGGGTCAGATATTCGACGCCAACCGACCCATGTTGCTGTCACTGGTCGAACGGATGGGGTTTCAGCCGGTGGACATGGGGCGTGTCGGGGATGACCGGGATATGTTACGCGCGAGGCTGGACCACGCGGCGTCGCAGGCCGATGTTATCCTGACCAGCGGTGGTGCTTCGGCGGGTGATGAGGATCATGTCTCGGCATTGTTGCGCGAGGCCGGTGCGATGCAGCAGTGGCGGATTGCGCTCAAACCCGGACGTCCTCTGGCGCTGGGCATGTGGCAGGGATCGCCGGTCTTTGGTCTGCCGGGCAATCCGGTCGCGGCGATGGTATGTACCCTGATCTTTGCCCGTCCGGCTTTGGGCTTGTTGGCTGGTGAGGGTTGGCAGGTCCCGCAGGGGTTTGACATTCCCGCCGCCTTTGAGAAACGCAAGAAACCCGGTCGCCGTGAATACCTGCGTGCTCGGGTTCGGGACGGTCGGGTCGAGGTTTTCCAGTCCGAAGGGTCGGGCAGGATCAGTGGTCTCAGCTGGGCGGAAGGTCTGGTCGAGATTGAGGACGGCGAACGTCATATCACGCCCGGTGACCCGGTTCGGTTCATTCCCTATGGCAGCTTTGGGCTCTAGTCGAAGGTTCCGGCAACCCGGCCCAACAACATGAAGGCACGCGCCGTTCTGGTTTCGCCCAGGGCCGTCAGATCGGCATCGCTTGCCTCAGGTTCGAAATCCACGATCATGTGGTCGAAACGGCGCAGGAAGTGATGGGCGGCATCGCGAAAGATTGGATCCTGCTTCATCCGCGCCGCTGTCAGCGCCAGTGACGACCGGTCGCGAATTCCACCCAGCGCGGCAACCGAGCGCCCGCGCTCGCCCTGGGCGAACTGGCGCCAGACCTCAGGGCGGGCCATGTCGGGGCGCAGGTCGTCCATATAGATGCCTTCCTGGCTGAGCAGGGTCAGAACATCCTCTGATGCCTGAACAATCTGCGCCGCCTTGCGATCCTTGAGTGCCAAGCGCAACGCAGTGAACCCTTCGGCGTCTTCCTGAGTTTCGGGAAAATTCAAGGCACGGATAAAGACGTCATTGGGCAGGGGTGGCGCAATATCCTCGGCGGATGTGCCAAGTTCGAACGCGGTTTGATCACCCTTTTCCGATGTTGGCACACTTGATTGTGCCGGTTCGGATCGATGGGTCGAAAACGTGGCAGGTGTGCTTTCGGACTTTTTTAGAGTCGCAGCGATTTCGTCCAGTTTCCGCCCGACCGCCGGTTCGTAGCTGATGGCCCCACGCTGTTGCTGGCTGACATAGGCGTTGCGAATTGCGTCGATGGCTGTCTGCAGCCGGGCGCTTTCCTCGCGCATGATCCGGCTGGCGCGCATGGCCATCGCGGCGACCCAAATCATTGCCACCGGCATGAACACGGCCAGAAAAGTGACAATGAACCCACCGCCCTGCTGTGGGCCGGGCAGCACCAGAAACACAACGGACACCACCAGCCAGATCGCACTGAGAATGATGGCGGCGATTTCGATTCCGGTCACCGCTGGCTGGCCCGGACGGTCATAGATACCCAACGAGGTCGGACGCTCGGCTTCTTGATCCTTTTTGGGCTCCGACATGACTAGCGCTCCGGTCAGGCGTACTCGATATTCAGAATTTCATAGGACCGCACACCACCGGGTGTGCGCACTTCGACACTGTCCCCTTCGTCCTTGCCGATAAGCGCGCGGGCGATGGGGGATTTGATGTTCAGCAGGCCATTTTCAATATTGGCCTCGTATTCCCCGACGATCTGCCAGGTTTTTTCTTCATCGGTGTCTTCATCCACCAGAGTCACCTTGGCGCCAAACTTGATGGCGCCGGACAGTTTGGCCGGGTCGATCACATCGGCCAGAGACAGAATGCCTTCCAGCTCTTTGATGCGGCCTTCGATGAAACCCTGTTTTTCGCGGGCCGAATGGTACTCGGCGTTCTCCTTCAGATCGCCCAGTTCGCGCGCTGTGGCGATGGCTTCGATGATCGCCGGACGCTCGACGGATTTGAGGTTTTTCAGCTCCGCCTCGAGCGCGGCATTGCCCGAAGGCGTCATTGGAATCTTTTCCATGTTCTAGTCGTCCACGCAAAAATTGTTACGCCCCGCCGCACAGAAGCGTCGGGGCGAAAGATGGGTTGCCAATTACCTGACCTAAATAAGGCGCAAATTGCAAGAGGCCAAGGAATTTGGAGCGGGGGATTTGCGACTTAACGCCGTCCCGGCGGCGGCGGTCGCCTGTGGCGATGGCCCAACAGATCACCCCGCCGCCAGCGATGCGCATCGACGCCCAGCCAAAGCATCTCAATCATATTGGACCACTTCGAATTCGATGCCGTTGTCGTCACGGAAGTAAAACCGCCTGCCGGGCTCGTAGTCTGCATGGTTATGCGGTTTGAACCCAGCTTTCAGGACGCGCGCCTCGGTGGCGTCGATATCCTCGACCAATACGCCAACATGGTTCAGTCCACCCACCACGTCATAGCTGCTTTCACTTGCCGGTTTCGGGTCATCCGGAGCGTAGAGCGCCAGGTAGGTATGTTTGCTGCCCACGTGAACTGTGTATCCGCCTGCGATGGCGGGGCCTTCCCAGCGGGTTTTCCATCCAAAGACATCCTGCAACCAGGCGGCCGAGGCCTTGGGGTCGCGCACGGTGAAATTGGTGTGTTCAAGCGTCGCCATCATGGGATCTCCTTTGCATTTTCGACTTGTCCCGACTCACCGTAATTTCTAAACCTAACTTTAGGTCAAGAGTTTTGTGGAGGAAAAGATGGCGGCATCCGACGGACTTTCCATAGGGGCGCTGGCGCGCCGAACCGGATTGGCGGTTTCGGCCATACGCTACTATGAATCCCAGGGCCTGATCTCGCCATGGCGAAACCCGGGCGGGCAGAGGCGATACCAGAGGGCAGACATCCGACGGCTGAGTTTTGTCATGATCGCTCAGCAGTTCGGCCTGACCCTTCCTGAAATCCGGCAGGTATTGTCCGGGTTGCCGGGCAATCGAACACCGACCCCCAAGGATTGGAAGGAAATCAGCAAAGGTTTGCGTTCCCATCTGGACCAGCGAATCGATACCCTGACACGCCTGAGGGATAACCTGGATGGCTGTATCGGATGTGGCTGTCTCAGCTTGCCTAAATGTGCGCTTTACAACCCCGACGACAGGGCGAAATCGCATGGTAGCGGTCCCAGATACCTCATGGGGGACCGGCCGGAACAGTGAACTGCCGTATTGCGACAGTTTTACGCCGTGTTTCGATTGACCAAGGTCTTTCTCAGCATGTAATCAGCCGTGAAACAATATTGCGCCGACCGCGTGTTGAAAGCGCCAATTCGGAAAGTTAGCTAAGGAGCCCGCGATGGCCGAGATTGAACGCGAAGCGATGGAATACGACGTGGTGATCGTGGGTGCAGGCCCTGCGGGTCTGTCGGCTGCCATCCGTCTGAAACAACTGGATGCGGACCTGAACGTCGTCGTTCTGGAAAAGGGGTCCGAGGTTGGCGCACATATCCTGTCAGGTGCTGTGCTGGACCCGTGCGGACTGGACGCGCTGATCCCCGACTGGAAGGAAAAGGGCGCACCGCTAAACGTGCCGGTCGAGGAAGACAACTTCTACATGCTGGGTGAAGCCGGTAAAATCCGCATTCCCAACTTCCCGATGCCGCCGCTGATGAACAACCACGGCAACTACATCGTTTCCATGGGCAACGTCTGCCGCTGGATGGCCGAACAGGCCGAAGAACTGGGCGTTGAAATCTTCCCAGGCATGGCGTGTTCGGAACTGGTTTATGGTGAGAACGGCGAAGTCAAAGGCGTCGTCGCCGGTGTCTTCGGTCTTGAGCCCGATGGATCATACGGCCCGCAGACCGAACCGGGGATGGAACTGCACGGCAAGTATGTCTTCCTGTCCGAAGGCGTGCGCGGTTCGCTATCCAAGGAAGTCATTGCCAAATACGACCTGTCCGCGGGCAAAGAGCCGCAGAAATACGGCGTTGGCATGAAAGAGATCTGGGAGATCGACCCGGCCAAGCACAAGGAAGGCACAGTCACCCACACCATGGGCTGGCCGCTGGGCAGCAACGCGGGTGGCG
>NZ_JBWVBD010000010.1:0-70876 GCF_057221075.1 Ruegeria sp. HKCCD6647-2
AACCCTCTCTTATCAAATCGACTCAAACTGCCCCATTGGTGCTGACGTCAGACAAGCTGCCGCACAAATCAACTCCGCAGCCCGTTGATAATCCTGCAAGACAAGTTCACCGTTCAGGTACATCAAACCAAGCCGGTTCTGCGCCAGCGCACTACCCTGATCAGCGGCCGCGCTGTAGAGCTCGACAGCACGGCGCATATCGCGCTCAGTTCCCAGACCCATCTCAAACAGGCGCCCGATGAAGAACGCACCATCCGCGTCACCGTCGTCAAAACCGGATTGGAACTCCTCGACTGCGCCCGAAACATTACCAGCTTCAAGGGCGGCAATGCCCGCAGGAACGTCAGCAAATGCAGCACACGCGATAGATGCAGAAATTACCCCGCCAAAAGCGGTCCTCAAAATACGCATTCCGTAACCCTTTGTTTGCTTTATTATCTTCCGGTTAACAAAGGTCACAACACACGTTAAGGGGGAAAATTAGATCGGACTTCACTAAAAAGTTATGCGCCTTTGGTCTGTGGCCGCAATGTGGCAACTCGCGTCGAATGCAGAAGCGCTTGGCCTGTTTGACGCCACATTTGTATCCATGAAAACAAAATGTCTGAGCTTTTTAACGTTACCGAACTGACCCGGGAGACAGGTGATCCAGCTTCAGAGCTGCTAAACGACGAATCGGTTTCCGAAAAAGTTACTTCGCAAGTGTAATGCGGTTATTGGGGCGGGTTTTGGCACTGCACTGCCAGCATCGAAACGTGAGGGCTGTTGAACCACTAGGAGGCTGGATGCATCCAATCTCCGCCTCAAGTCCGAAGTTGGTTGAAAGGTCGGCTTTTTACCTCTATCGGAATGGTATCTGCTACGCACAACGAACAGCACAACTACAGCAACAACAAGCAGTATCAGAACTTCCACAGGATCGGACCTTGTAGATAGTTTGGTTCAAAACACATGCAGAGAAGCCCACAGCCGCACTGCACGTTATGGTTGATATTGGTGTGACCGATCGGTTTTATCTAGTGGAAAGTGATTTACATCACGTTCTCAACGTCCGCCGTGGACCCAAGGTATATCTGATCGCGTCAAAATACCTAGGATGCCTACGTTGTCACGGGCGCACCTGTGCAGTAGCGTCCAGCACCATGGTAATTCGGCGATACCCATTTGTGCTATTGGTTAGCTTTCTGGTCATCCTGACCGGTATAGCTGGCGTTGCTCACGCGGTATCAATTGGTTGCGTTGGCATTCATTGTGAGGAACACAGGGAACCTGCTGAACACTCTGCGTTAGCAACGAACAGCGGTGATGTCTCGGTTTCTAGTCATCATCATGGCCCGGAGAGTTCAGGAACCGGAGAATGCAATCCCTTTGTCTGCCAAGCAATTGTATTGCTCGCCCAGAACAGTGAAGCCGAGCAGGGTCAACGTGATATTGACCCAGAGTTCCAGATTAGGGCTCAAGCCAAGCTGAATGAACCAGATAGCCCTTACAGGCCCCCTGACCTTTAAAGCAGTGTAAACCCTTGCGGACCTAAGCGACCTGCCCGTCCGGCTGTTCGCGATGTGTCGCAACACTACCAGCTCCCAAAATGTCAGGACTAATCCATGAAAAAAAGTTACTTACTAGTTGGCGTATGCACCGTCGCTGCCGTCGCCGCTTTCATAATTCTTCGGCCCGGTTCAATCGAAGAGGCCGCACCACAGGAACCACTTGAAGGTGATGCTATGGTCGCAATTCAGATGCCGCCCATCGAGGGTAACGCCGCAATCGGCCAGCGTGTCTTTGAGGTCTCCTGCGCCTCCTGCCACGGCGTGAATGCGGTCGGTATAGAAGGCGCAGGGCCGCCTCTGATCCACAAAATATACGAACCCAGCCACCACGCTGATGAAGCCTTTCAGAGGGCGGTTTCACAAGGTGTAAGAAGCCATCATTGGCAGTTTGGCGACATGCCGCCCGTGGAAGGTTTGACGCGAAGTGACGTTGCTATGGTGATCGCGTACATTCGTGAAATCCAACGTGCCAATGGGATAAATTGAGGACAGCACCATGAAAAAGATCGTAACGCTCGCATTCATGGCCGTTCTTCCCAGCGGCATACTGGCGCATTCCAAGGTCGAAGAAACAACCCCTGCAGACGGAGCCACAATAACCACTGTGCCCGCTGAAATTGGCCTCAACTTCTCTAAGGACATCCGGCTGACACGGATAGAGATGGCCCATGAAGAGCATTCGGCAGTACGCCTAGATTTGGACGAGCAGACAAGTTTTGGTCAGGAGTTCACGATCCCACTGCCGAGCAATGGAACTGGCACCTATGTCATTGAATGGCGAGGCTTAGGTGAAGACGGCCATGCGATGCAGGGCGAGTTTTCCTTTACCGTGGAATGAGCATGCCAGACATTTGGGGTATTGCCGCAGTCTTCGCAAAGCTGGGGCTCTACATCGGCTTTGCCGGCTCCACCGGGCTTATGATTGTTAGCTGCCTCTATTCCGGCTTTGTCGCACCGATACAACGAGGGGTCATGCGCCAAGCTAGGGCCTTGGCGTGCCTTGCTCTCGCCGCAACGGTAGTTGGCTTCATGCTTCGTGGGGCCGCCTTAACAGGCGGATTTGACGGCATGGTCGATCCAGAGATGCTTGGTCTACTTTGGCAGACATCCGTGGGCGACGTCCTTGTTTACCGCCTTGTAAGCGTAGTGTTGATCCTTTTGGGACTGTCTGTTCCTCGCTTTGGCCACTGGGTCGCACTGTTGGGTGGCACAGTGGCTTTGTGGTCCTTTTCACAGATCGGGCACGTGCCAGAACTGGAGAGTTTTGGTGTCCAACTCTTGCTCCTATTGCACCTGCTGTGTGTAGCCTTCTGGGTGGGTATCTTTAGCCCGCTACGGAGTATGGCTATCATGCCCGAACACCTTAGAGATGCTGCTGAACTTGGGCAAAGGTTTGGGCAAACTGCTGCATTGGTTGTACCGGCTTTAATCGTGGTAGGCCTCTGGATGGCTTGGTTGCTCGTCGGCAATCTCCAAGGGCTCTTGTTCACTGGCTACGGGCAGGCGCTGTTGTTCAAAGTGTTTCTTGTGGCACTGCTGTTGATCCTCGCCGCTGCCAATAAGCTCCGATTTGTTCCGGCCATGCGAGGTGGAGAGGCTGAGGCAGCGCAACACCTAGCCCGATCCATCGAGCTTGAGGCAATAATCGTACTAGTTGTGCTGGCGACAACGGCGACACTCACGAGCGTGCTAACGCATCCGAGTTAAGGTATGAAGAGATGAACAAACACCTGTATGCACTGGTTTTATGCTGCAGTGGTACAAGCGCCGTTGCAGATCATGAGTTGATAGACAGAGACTTAGCAAATGGGCAGGAACTTTATGCAGTGCACTGTGCCTCATGCCATGGAGTTAATCTGGAAGGCCAACCTAACTGGCAAACACCCGATGATGACGGAGTGTTACCCGCACCACCACATAACGTGACAGGACACACATGGCATCATGATAATCAGCTACTGTTCGAGTACACCAAACTAGGTGGGGCAGATGCTTTGGCAGCACGCGGTATCAAAGACTTCAACAGTGGCATGCCGGGCTTTGAGGGCACCCTGACTAACGAAGATATATGGGACATACTGGGCTACATACGCTCCACTTGGCCTGACGACGTTCAACAAATGCAGGCCAGTCGCAACCTACCGCACGAATAGAAGACAGTAGGTCTAGCACAGGTTTGGAAATGCACAGTTCAACGTAGCAGGTTGTGCACTTCTAAGTGTGGCACTATGGTGAGACACACTGCAAACCAACACACTACAATAGTGTTTACTATCAGTGCATTAGGCGTTCGGCGGCGTTTCCCCTAGGCTCCACCATCTCACATATTGATCCGCTACCCAAGAATCTTCCAAATATGCAGCAGGAGTATCCTTTGGGCTCGAAACCGTTCTTTTGAAATTAATCGACGCAAGAAAGAGCCCATAGCGTGGCTGTACCCATGTGAGACACGAAGCCAACACTACTTTGCGCGGGGCCAGACCTCCGAATTGATCATGTGGATCGGTGCACCTTCGGCAAACGCGTTGACCTGATCAAAGATGTCGGCGAATTGCAGGTCGAACTCGTCCTCGGTGACGAAACCGATATGCGGCGTCGCAATCAGGTTGGGGTGCGAGAGCAGCGGATCGTTCGGGTCGGTCAGCGGCTCGGAATCGAAGACGTCGATGGCGGCTTTGCCGGGGCGGCCCTTCCTGAGCCCATCCAGCAATGCGCCGGGCTCGATCAGCCCTGCCCGGGATGTATTCACGAAAAGTGATCCGGATTGCATCACGGCAAAATCACCCGCTGTTATGATCCCTTTGGTCTCTGGCTTCAGGCGAACATGAACCGAGACGACATCGCTGCCGGAAAAGAATTCGGCGCGGCTGGGCGCGACGGGTGCGCCATCGGTTCTGGCGCGTGCGCGGCCGTCGTCGGAGGACCACCAGGTGACGTTCATGCCAAAGGCTTCGGCGTAACCCGCAACCGCGCGGGCAATTCGGCCATAGCCGTAAAGACCCAGCTGACGCCCACGCAGTGTCTTGCCAACTCCGGCTTGCCAGCGACCTGCCTTGACCGACGCCATTTGTGCAGGCAAGTCCCGCATCCCGGCCATGATCAGTGCCCACGTGAGTTCGGCTGCTGCGAAAGATGGTGTGCCGCCGTGCATATTCGAACAAAGCAGCACATTGTGATCAGAGCAGGCCTGAACGTCCACATGAGGATACACGCTGCGCTGGCTGATCAGGCGCAGGTTGGGCAATTGTTCCAGCAACTCGCGGGTCATCTTGGTGCGTTCGCGAAACAGGACCACTGCCTCAGCGCCCTGCAAGCGAGACGCCAATACGGTGGTGTCTTCAACGTGGTCTGTCCAGACTGTCACATCATGGTCGGTGAGTTTGGCAAAACAAGGCAGGCCGCGCAGCGTGTCAAACCAGTCATCCAGAATGTGAACTTTCATCGGCTTTCGATACCCCGCCCGGTTTCCAGTTTTCGAGGTGTGGGAACAAAATGCGGAGCTTCAAGCGCCGACAGTGCATTGCGGACACGTTCGCTTTGATCCAGTAGGTGATTGAATTGCTCATCACAGCCCGCAATCGGTGTCGGATAATCCGCCATGTCCCGTCGCAAAGCTGCCAGTGCCAGCCTGAGTTCCTGTCGCGCGATTTCGAGGCATTCAGAGTAATCGTTCATCGTGATACTCCTTTTTGTATACCTTTGTATACATTATTCTAAAAGCTCGATCAACTCCCGGTCCAGACACTTTCGGGTACATAGATATGCCCATCCGCTAATTTGCGCGCAGTGCGCACCAGGCCCGCCGCGTTCAGGGCAAAGCCGTTTTCGGCGGAAAAATCCACCAGAACGTCGATCGTTCCCGATGCATGTTCCAGCACGACCTCGGCAGGCCCCGTCTCAGCCCGTTGCAACAGCCCATCCGCAACAGTCCCCGGCGTCAGCGCACAAGAGGCCATGCACTGCGCGCCGGTGACCGCCATCGTCGGGTGGGTCTTCCATGGCATGAAATACCTGACAGCGATTGTTCCGCCGTCTCGGGCGGGCGACAGAAGGCCGAATTTCGGGGTTACCGATTGGGACACATCCCCCATCCCCATCCTTTCACCGGCCTCGATCCGAACCGCCTCCATCCGGTCAAAAAACTCGCGATTACCGTCCAGTTCTTCGGCGCTTTCATAGCCCGTCAGACCGAAATCCTCGGCGCGTGCGATGACCATGGGCATGGCAACATCCATGCAGGTCAGCTCGATTCCCTGAACGGTATCGCGCAGGTTCCCCGTCGGTAGAAACGCACCGGTGGACGAGCCTACAATGCCCATGAAACTAAGCTGCACAGGTGCAGCGCGACCCGGAACGCCCGCGATCTCGACGTCGCCTTGATAAGTCAGCTGACCGCCCGGTGTCTGTACCTTGGACAGCACCTGTGCGCCCGTGTTGACGGCGCGCACGCAGATTTCCGTCTCATCGCCTTGCGGTTCGATCAGACCCATCTCAATCGCCGCAGGGCCGACCCCGGACAGGATGTTCCCGCAAGTGGGTTTGAAATCGACCAGCTTTTCCTCGACCGAGACCTGAGCGAAGAAATAGTCGATATCCGCCCAGTCATCCTCGCTCGCCGATAGCATTGCCACCTTGGTTGTCACAGCCGCGCCGCCGCCGATGCCGTCGATATTCAACGGATGCCCGGCACCGATTGCAGCAATCAAAACTTCCGCCAAGGTATCCAGATTCTCTGGCAAGTCCGACCTGCGGAAATAGGGACCGCGCGAGGTGCCGCCGCGCATGAAGACATAAGGGATTGCCTTCTGGGTCATAGCGCGCCCCTCTCATCGGGTGAAACCAAGGAGGTCGTCGGACCTGTCATGGCGCGGCTCATTTCAGCGGCCATGGCAGGTCCACCATGTCCTGCAGCAGACCCGGCGGGAAATCCCGGTTCAGCGCGCCCGCCATGATGCACATGAAGCCGATTCCACAGGCGGTCAGGATCAGGGTCATTTGCCAGCTTGACCCGGCACGAATGCGGAAGAAAGCGATCAAGAACCCGATCAGGGCAAGGATGAATCCAACGACCCACGTGGCCGCAATCAAGCTGGCGAACCACGCCAGTGTGGACCAGAGGCCATGAGGTGCGTTGGCATCTTCACCAGCGATTTCCTTGTCGGCAAAGATCGCATCACCCTCGGGCCGCCGCATCATCTGGATCAGCAAAACGACACAGCAAAACAGCGAGACGCTGCCGATCACAAGCGGGATGATCTTGTCTGTCATGTTGTAGTCGGGGATCATGTTGGCGTTGACCAGGGCAACGATCAGATAAGCCATGATCACCAGCAGGAAGACCAGCGGCGCGCGTTTGTTTCCCGCCTGCACGTCGCCTTCGGCCATGATCATCTTGGCCTGTCGAATGCCGAGAATAACTGAAACAACCGTGACCACGATCAAAATTATTACGATCGGGCTGAAGACGTATTCCATGCCTTCGCCAAAGCTCTTGCGGAACCGGAACGAGGCAATCTGGAAGGCTTGGTTGGTGAACTTCTCGACCGGGTTGGACAGCACGAAGCCGATCAGGAAGGCCGGGCGCGACCAGTCGAAACGGCGCAGGAAGATGCCGATCAGGCCAATCACGAACAGGGCCAACAGGTCTTCGAAGTTCTGACCCGACTGGAAGGCCGCAAAGCTGATCAGCATGAACAGGAACGGGGCCAGATAAGTAAAGCGGATTGTCGTCAGCCTGGCGATACCGCCCGAGGCCGCAATACACAGGATGGTGCCGACCACGTTGGCCAGCGCCAGCAGCCAAACGATCGAATAGGTGATGTCGAGATTGTCCTTGAGCATACTCGGGCCGACCTCGATATCCCCTGACCCCAGCAGCGCCACCGCGCCGATGAAGATCGCCATCGAACCAGATCCGGGGATGCCGAACAGCAGGGTTGGCACCAGCCCGCCGCCCTCCTTGGCGTTGTTCGAGCTTTCCGGCCCGATGACGCCACGCACTTCGCCCTTGCCGAAGTTGCTCTTGTCCTTGGTGGATTGAACCGAGTGGCCGTAGGCGATCCAGTCGACGACTGACCCCCCGAGACCGGGAATGACGCCAACGACCACCCCGATGATCGAACAGCGGACCGACAGCCAGATATTCGCCGCCCAGTCCTTGACACCGTCCAGCCATCCGGCCCCCAGCGAGGCCCCCTTGGCAATCGATCGGTCTTGCCGCAGCAGAGAGACGATTTCCGGGACAGCAAAGATGCCCAAGCCGACGATCACCAGTTTCAGGCCATCCGTCAGATAGGGAATGTCATAGGTCGCCATACGCAGCGACCCGCCCGCATCCGCCTCGCCTATTGTACCGACCATTAGGCCAAGACCTGCGGCGGCTACGCCCTTTAGCGGGATACGCCCGGCCAGAATGGCGACCATCGACAGGCCGAGAATGGTGATCATCAACATTTCCGGCAGGCCAAAGGCCAGAACGATCGGTCGCGCCACCAGGATGAACATCGTCAGGAAAGTCGCGCCGACCAGCCCACCGAACAGCGACGACGCAAAGGCCGCGGACAATGCCCGCGCGGCCTCACCTTTTTTGGCCATCGGAAAGCCGTCCAGCACAGTCGCCTGCGAGGCGGAACTGCCAGGGATGCCCATCAGAACCGAGGCAAAGGTGTCAGAGGTCGGGACAACAGCGACCATTCCGATCATCAGCGCCAGACCCAGGATCGGGTCCATTCCGAACATGAAAGGCAGCAACAGGGACAGGCCGGCAATGCCGCCCAGCCCCGGAAAGACACCAACGGCCAACCCCATGACTACGCCGAGCACAAGATAGCCCAAAACGATGGGTTGCAGGATCAAGCCCCACGCATCACCAAACGCAGGAAGAGCTGTGGCGAAAACCTCCATAGCGGCCGCCTTTCATTTCATCTTGGTAGAAGTCAAAAAGCGCGGCCCTCGCGTTGAGGGCGCGCGCTGCGAGTCGTCGGCCTAGTTCAGCTCGACGCCGTAGGCTTCTTTCAGCCAGTTCAAGACGTATTGCTTGGCATTGTCGTCCACATTCGTTGCGGTCTGTAGTGCAGCCTTCGAGCCATCGCCGACAAAGACCGGATACTTGCCAACTCGCTTGGATGAAATTTCGGCAAAATCCGGCCGCTCGGTCACAGCCTGGAAGGCTGCGGTATAGGTGTCCACGACCTCCTGCGGGGTATCGCCGGGAAGGAAGGCGAGCTTCTGAACCGGGAAGCCCGCGACAAAGAACGCTTTCCACGCATCCCAGGCCTCGCCACTGGTTTCACATCCATCGGTCGCTTCGCAGACCTCTTTGAAGGTCGGGATATCCGGGAAGGTGGGGTCGCGTACGATATTGCCATCAGCATCCAACGCACCCCAGGTCATCATCGGAACAGCCTGACCCGCCTCAACCAATGGCGCCGAGCCCCCCAGGTAACCGGAAGACGTCTGATAGTCGATATTGGCCTCGCCGCGCTCGAACATCAGGCGGCCATCGCCGCGACCCTTGATGCCGAACACCGGCTCGACATTCATGCCGAGCATCTGCCAGGCCAGCAGTGGCACCAGGTCCAGACGGGTTGCGCCCTGCGAGCCGTAGATGAAATTGGTGTCCTTCAGCGCGTTGGCAGACCCGTCAAACTTGGCGCCATCTTCTGCGTTCAAGTAAGCGACTCCGCCGGTTCCCGAAGCCATGACCGGAATCCAATCATTGTACTCGTAACGCACACGTGGATCGCTCAGCAGGTACGGAAACTGGGTCGAACCCGATGTACCGAACAGAAGCGTGCCATCATCGTGGCTCTGCTCCTGGAACCAGTTCGCGCCTTTGGTAGACCCCGCGCCGGGCATGAACTTCACCACGACGGTCGGCTGACCCGGCAGCGCTTCGGACAGTAGCGGTGCAAAGAAGTTGGCCCACTTGGCAGAGCCACCCGTTTCCGAAAACGGGATCACCCATTCGATGGTCTTGCCCGAGAAATCGACCTCGGCTGTGGCGGGCGCGGCGATGCCGGCGGCGGCGATCAGCCCCACGACAGCGCGACGGGTAAAGTTGGATACGGTCATTGGATCCTCCCTGTTGACCAGACAACCACGAAGGCGCCTCTCGCACCACCATGATCGCAAATAGAACTGTGGGGTTGATTCCCCCTCCCATCTGGCAATCATGAAGGGCCAACCTTGCGCGAAACTTGCAGGAGATCTGATGCGGATCGTTATCGTCGAAGATAATGAAACTCTCGCCAACGCCATTGCCTACCGCCTGCGTGATCGTGGCCATGCAGCGGACGTGTTGACCGATGGCGATGCGGCAGAATTGTATCTTGAACAGGAAGGCGCGGATCTGATCGTTCTGGATATCAATCTGCCCGGTCGGTCGGGGCTTGAAATCTTGCGAGCCCTGCGCGGCCGAGGTGACGGTGCGCCTGTAATCCTTCTGACGGCCCGCTCGGAAACTCGCGACAGGGTCACAGGTTTGGACATGGGTGCCGATGACTATCTGGTCAAGCCGTTTGAGATGGACGAGCTGGAGGCGCGCATACGCGCACTTTCAAGGCGCAAACAGCTGGACTATGGCGAGAAAGAAACGATTGGTCGTCTGGAGTTCGACCGAGGCGCGCGTCAGGTCAGCGTACAAGGAAAAATTCTCGATGTGCCGCGCAGGGAAATGGCGGTGCTGGAATGCCTGTTGGAGCGGCGGGGAAGGATCGTGCCCAAGGGTCAGCTGACCGATTACGTCTATGGCGTTGGGGCAGACGTGGACGACTCGGCCGTTGAACCCCACGTGTCGCGTTTGCGCAAGCGGCTTCAGGATCTTGGCATCGCCATCAAGACCGCACGAGGGCTGGGATATTTGCTTGAGGTGCAAAAGTGATCCAGCACAGCTCGCTCCGGCTCCGGCTGTTTCTTTTGATCCTGACACCGCTAGTCGTGCTAGCTGTATTGCTAGGGGTCTGGCGATTTGCCGTCGCTCAACGCACTGCGCAGGAACTGTTTGATGACAGTCTCCTGTCCGCAGGTCTGGCGATTTCCAGAGACGTTGCCATTTCCGGCGGTGACGCGCTGTCACCTTCAACGCGAAGCTTTATCCGTGATGCGTCCGGAGGCGAGATATTCTACCATGTTACAGGACCCGGCGGCATCTATGTGACGGGGTATGCATATCCTCCGTCCCCGGGCGCAATTACCCACGAAGACCCTTACAAACCGCACTTTTTTGAGGCCATCTATCGCAACGAACCCGTTCGTGTTCTCAGAATGACCGAGCGGGTGACACTGGAAAACCTGGTAGGTGACGCAACCGTGACGGCCTGGCAACTGATGGCTGACCGCAATTCGTTTGCCAATCAATTGTCTGTGCGCGCAGCGATCCTTATGGGCATCCTGCTTGTCACGCTGGCTCTGGCCGTCTGGTTCGGAGTTGCGCGAGGTCTGCGACCGTTGCTTGACTTACAGGACGCGATCGCCCTGCGATCAGCGGACGACCTTAGCGAGATCAAGCGCCCCGTACCGATTGAAGTGCAGGGCATTGTCAGAACGCTGAACCGGCTTTTTGGACAGGTCGAACGTAGTATCAGCGCCCATCAGACCTTTATTTCTGAAGCGGCGCATCAGTTGCGAAACCCCGCCGCAGCCGTGCAGTCAATGGCCGAAGCGCTTCGGGATGCGAAAACCGACGATGACAAGGAGCAACGATTACTGGAACTGGTGACGGCTGCCAAAAATTCGGCAACCGTGGCGGAACAATTGTTGTCGCTTGAACGTCTTAGGCACCCGACGCATCAGGAACAAATGGGCGATTGCGATTTCCGCTCGGTTGTCGAAGAGGCCTGCGCCGAGATGGGCGTTCACATCCTTGCAAAAGGGATCGAGTTCGACGTCACGATGCCTGACACAAGCGTCATGGTGTCCGGCGATCGGGTGTTTCTGGGCGAGGCAATCAAAAACCTGTTGGACAATTCCCTCAAACATGGCGGGGAAAAGTTGAGCAGAATTTCCGTTACCCTGCGCTGCAGTGATGACGCGGTGCAGTTAACTGTGTCTGATGACGGCAAGGGACTTACACCTGACCAGAGCGATGTGGCATTCGGGCGGTTTTCGCAACTGGAACATTCCGAGGGAAGCGGGCTGGGGCTTTCGATCGTCTCCGCCGTCGCACAGCGCCACGGTGGACAGGTTTCCATCAACAACGCCGAAAGCGGAGCAAGCCTCACACTTGAACTCCCAATCGTGACGTAACTTGTTCTTGGCAATTTGTTGAGCGCTTCAGAGATCGGGATCCGACAGCAACACTGAATCTCGAAGTATTTTGTGTCTTCGTTTCATGCGCTCGTGCCCCTCAGGGCAGTTGCTTCAATCGGTCTCGAAATCCCTTTCGAAGTTTGCCCGAGATCAAGTGCCATCGGATATTTCGACCTTGTCGAAGATCTGGATGTGCGGCGCGGTGCCCGTGTCGATCAAGCGACGCAGGAGCACTCAACCTGTGTGCGTCAGGGACAACGCTGTCACTGGGAACACGAGCACTGGTAAACTGCATTGCCCCTGACGGTGTTAAGCCCTGCCTGCGTTTTAACTTCGGCTGGGCTAACTAAGCAGATCAAAGGCACCCGGCCAGTGTTTTGGCCATGTTGCGGATGACTTGCGGGTAGAGGGTCACACCGGGCTCAAGATCAGACCCGAGAGGGTCAATCACAGCGGTATTGGCGTCGGTCCCCCCCAGAACGGTGTCAATAATTCCCGGATTGAACTGAGGTTCAGCCAAAACGCAATCAATGCCTTCTTCGCGAATGCGCCCCTGTATCTCTGCGATGCGCGCCGGGCTGGGGTCGGTTGCATCACCGATTGAAATCGCGCCCGAAGCAGGAAAGTCGAATGCGTCTTCGAAATACTGATAGGCGTCATGAAACACGATGAAGCTGCGGCCACGAACCGGTTCAAGTGTTTCGGCAACCTCGGCGGACAGCGCAGCCATTTCTTCACGCGCGGCGGCAGCGTTGGCAAAATAAGCACCCGCATTATCCGGGTCAGCGGCCGACAACTGCGCCGCGATCAGGTTCAGCCAGGTTTCAGCGTTTGCTGGTGACAGCCAAGCATGCGGGTCATGTGCACCGTGAGCGTGTCCATCGTGTTCGGCATGGTCGTCATGATCGTGGTCATCGTGTTCGGAATGATCATGTTCGTCTTCATGCGCGTGCTCGCCTTCCTCGGCATGCTCATCACCATGGTCATGATCGTCGTGACCCTCGTCTTCAGCATAGTCGTCGTGACCGTGGTCGCCTTCATCTCCATGGTCATGCGCCTCGAACAACGCATTTTCACGGAAATCAAGAAGAACAGTGCCGTCCGATTCCAGCAGGGTCGTGACAGTCGCCCCTTCGGCGAGAGTCTGGACTGCGCCTTCCATCCACGGCGTCAGATCTTCGCCCAGCCAGAAAACCAGATCAGCCTCCTGCAGGGCTGCGGCCTCCGAAGGGCGCAGGTTGTACTCATGTGGCGACGCACCCGGAGGAACAATCAGATCAGGTGTGCCGACACCGTCCATTACCCGTGCTACCAAAGAATGAACCGGCGCTATGTCGACAGCGACGTTGGGAACATCCGCGATTGCCGTCCCACCGATCAGTGCAGCCGAGATCGATATTGGAAGGAGATTTCTGGCCATCGGATCCTCTGTGTGATTTTATAACGTTACGAGCGGCATATATGATATGGAATAACATGACAAGAGAGGCATATACCAATCCGTCGGGGAGGCGCGTCCGTTTGGCAATCACAAACAAGACCACAAAAAAACGTTGAGACCGCCTGCGCCCCTACCGACGGCAAGACTATTTCTGACATTGACTCACTCCCAACCGTGTTCGCCACGTGGCAGATCAGCGGGCTCTGTCGCCCGCGGCATCTGATAAGCATATCAGATCCAATTTTTCGGAAAGGAAGTCTGGATCGATGAAACAAGTCTGGGCACCGGATGAAGGAAGAGAGGCACAAATGGTTAAGTTCTGCCATTTGATGACAATTAGGCAATTCTTTGTGTCAATTGGCGTTTTGTTTCGCACTGGTTTTGCCATTTGCGGCTCGAAGGTTTTCCTTCGTTTCAGAGAAACCAAATTGCGACGATGTTCTCGTGTGAAACACCTTTTGGGAAATATTCCAATCTACCGGATGCTCTGAGCGGAACAATTCTGCCTCGGCCGAGCGCATGCGTTGGACTTCAAGAACCAGCTTTCCGTTTCTGTGTACATCCCGTTACCTAAAGGTTTTGTGGATATTGGCGGAAGTTTCAATCAGCGATTTTTCGATTGTGGCTCTTTGCTTTGCAAATCTGGTCGTAGGTACAGGGATAGAGATTGCGTGCAGATCTCCTACCCAGTCGGTGAATGAAAAACCAATTGCTGACACGCCGACTGAGTGCTCTTCCAGGTCGTATGCAAGACCCTGTTTGCGGATAATGTCCAATTCAGTCAAAAATTCATCCAGGTTTCTCTGAACACCGTTTCTATCCCACTCGTTTTTTATAAGCTTGATGGATTCCTCCGGTTTGAGTTGCGCTAAGCAGGCCTTGCCGTTTGCAGTCGTCGTGAGCGGGAAAACCTCCCCGACTTGAGAAACAGTAGTCAGCCGGTAAATGCCGGGGACTTGATCCAAGAAAACCATACCAATACCGCGCATAACGGCGAGGTCCGTCGTTTCTCCGGTTTTCTGGGTCAGTTCAGTCAATAGAAGCCGACAGTGTTCGACAATATTGTAGTGCGCTGCGTCTGCGAGAACGCTCAGTTCAGGACCCAACCGCAAACCGCCACCATTCGCGTCAGCAATAACAAGCTTTTCTTCCGCCAGGGCGCTTGTGATTCTCTGTACCGTAGAGCGGGGCAAGTCGACGCGTTCGGCGATTTTCCCCAAGCTCATTCCGGATTGGCTTTCCTTCAAAACGCGCAGAATCGAAGCCGCTCGCGAAATAACCTGAATTCCACCTTTTTCATTTTTTTCAGACACTTGAGTTATCCTCACGCTTCTTGTTACCACCGCACACCGGCATCAAGTATTCAGTCACATTGTATCGCGATGCGGTGCAAGTCAACCGTATTATGAGTTTTAAGTTGACCGCATTGCGGTGCGCATGCATCATGATACGGGACAGGTGGGAAGGCCACCCAGACAAACGAAAATCGAACAACGCTGCATCACCGGCGAACAGAGGAGATATGCCCGATGGTTGAAATCCGCGGCATCGAATTCCAGGGCAACACCGAAAACGACATGGGGCTGGAGTTCTACAACCTGAGCCACAGATACGGGTTTCAGTGTCCGAATTGGCCCTACTTCAAAGACGTTCAGATCGACCGAAAACACTATATGGCCAAGTCCGGCGTTCTGTCGCAGACGATTACCACTACCATGCACGTGACCACGCATATAGATGCACCGGCGCATGTTGTTCAGGGAACGCCGTTCATCGACGAGGTGCCGCTGCCGCACTTCTTCGGTTCTGGCCTGGTCGTTTCGGTGCCCAAAAAGAAGTGGGAACAGATTACTGGAGATGATCTCGAGAAGGCTTGCGGGCACGCGATCCGCAAAGGTGATGTTCTGATCATCAATACCGGTTGGCACAAGCAGTACGAAGATGGTGACTACTTTGCCTACTGCCCAGGTCTTGTTCCCTCGGCCGCCGAGTGGATGATCGAAAAGGGTGTGAAAGTCGTCGGGCATGACACCCAGGCAAACGATCATCCGCTGGCCACGGCCATTGGCCCACAGCGAAACGGTCCGATAATGCCCCATCTGGAGAAAGAATATCTTGAATGGTCGGGTGGAACCCCGTGGGAAGTTGATTTCCCTGAGTGGGAGCCGGTACACAACATGCTGTTCTCCAAAGGTATTCTGGGTATCGAAAATGTCGGCGGGGATCTGGATAAGGTGACCGGCAAGCGTTGCACATTCGCGTTTTTCCCGTGGAATTGGGATCGTGGCGACGGTTGCATCATCCGCTTGGTTGCGATGATCGACAAAAACCAATCCTACCGAATCGAAGCTGGCAAAGAGTTCTGAACACTCACGGACCGGTCGTCGGTATTCCGGCGGCCGCCATTTCAACAACCCGATCGGAGACGGACATGCATCTGAAGCGGTTTCAAGACGCCCAACCCTATGAAGCACCGAACCACTTTGGGTGTCATGGGCTTCGTTTGCAGGGGTTTGAAGAACATGGGCCGAAAAACCAGTGGATTGGTTTCAGTCAGTTCCTGCCGGACGGCGGTGCTGGACCAGATTCTACTCCGTTCGAGAAAGTCTACGTTGTTCTGGAGGGTGAAATGACTGTCATCGTTAATGACACCGAAACCACCCTTGGCCCCATGGACAGCTGCACAATCGCACCGGGCGAAGTGCGCAAAATTGAAAACCGCGCGAACAACACCTGCAAAATGCTGGTGGTCATTCCGTATCCACCAGAAAGCTAAGGACGAAATGAATGTCTGATCCACTCAAGATGTTTGACGTAAAAGGTGATGTCGCACTGATCACCGGAGCTTCGGGAGCGTTCGGAATGGTAGCTGCACGCGTCCTGGCCGGGGCAGGTTGCAACCTCGTTCTGGCAGCGGGCAACCAAGACGCGCTCGATAAGATTGCCACAGAGTGCGAAGAGCTTGGCGCGACCGTCGTTGCAATAAACACGCGCCCCACAGATGAGGCGTCTTGTGATGCATTGGTCGACGAAGCCGTCAACAGCTTTGGTAAGCTCGATATTCTCGTTGTTGCGTCCGGCATGAACAAAGTCGCGCCGATCAACGAAATGACGCCAGAGACCTTCGATGCAGTGATGGACGCCAACGTGAACCAAAGCTGGCTGTTGGCACGCGCGGCGGCGGCGCACATGAAGCAAAGCAAATACGGCAAGATCATTTTCGTCAGTTCTGCTCGTAGTATCCTGGGCCACCCAGCCGGTTACACGGCATATTGCGCGTCAAAGGCTGCAGTAAACGGGATAACCAAAGCCTTGGGATGTGAGCTGGGTCCAACTGGGATCACCGTCAACGCGATCGCGCCGACGGTATTCCGTTCGCCTTTGACGGCCTGGATGTTCGAAGACACCGACGAAGCCAAGGCTGTGCGCGATGGCTTCCTGACCCGCGTTCCCAAAGGACGACTGGGCGAGCCTGAAGACCTGGCCGGTCCGCTCCTGTTTCTCGCGTCGCGGGCATCTGATTTTTACACCGGGCATATCCTTCATGCCGACGGCGGATATACGGCGGGTTAAAGAATGGTGCGCAAGAAGCAGCAGATAGCGGTAGTTGGCGCGGGTCTTATGGGGCACGGTATCGCCCTGACCTTGGCAAAAGCAGGTCAATATGTCGCCATCACAGATCCCGTTGAAGAGGCACGAGCCACCGTGTCTGACCGCATCCGCGCTAGCATGGCCGCGATGGGGGACGACGAGATCGCAATCACAAAAACCCTCAAGATGATTGAAATCTTTGCGACGACGGAAGGTGTAGTTAAAAGTGCCGACGCTGTGTTCGAAGCGGCACCGGAAAAGCTGGAGCTAAAGCAAGCGATTTTTGCTGAGATTGAAGCGCACGCACCAGAGACCTGCATTCTCGCGTCGAATACTTCGGTCATGCCGATCACTCAGATTATGTCTGGGCTGCGGTTGAAAAACCGAGCACTCGGAACACATTGGTGGAACCCGCCGCACATGATCCCGCTGGTCGAAGTCATTAAGACCGAGTGGACGGACCCTGAGGTCGCGCAGACGATGTTCGATCTGTTGGAAGATGCCGGGAAGACTCCGGTGATGGTCGAGAAGGATGTGCCTGGCTTTATTGGCAATCGCCTTCAGCATGCGCTGTGGCGAGAAGCGGTTAGTCTAGTGGAAAATGGGATCTGTGACGCGGAAGCTGTTGATACTGTGATCAAGTCCAGCTTTGGGCGGCGATTGGCGGTCCTCGGTCCGCTTGAAAACGCTGATATGGTGGGCACCGACCTGACGCTCGATATCCACAAAAACGTATTGCACGATCTTGAGGCGGGTAAGGGACCTTCATCTTATCTCAAGTCGCTTGTCGATGCAGGTAAGCTTGGAATGAAATCCGGCGAAGGCTTCAGGAAATGGGCCGAGGGCGAGGCAGACCGGGTTCGCCAACGTGTCGCGAAACATCTGAAAAATCTCGAGAAGACTTTGTAAGATCAATCAAACACTGGCGGGAGGCCGGTGAAGGGAGGACGCAATGACAAGGACTTTCAAAACGGCCACGAGGCGCAGTTTTATTGCCGGGGCTACGGCGGCAATCGCTGCTCCGGCCATCCTCCGGGCAACGCGTGCCTATGCCGCAAACCCGACGCTAAGGATTGGCAATGTCAGCCCGCGTACCGGTCCATTGGCTGGTTTCGCTGAGGCCGACGAGTACGTGCTTCAAGCCATACAGCAGGTCTTTTCGGCCGGGTTGGACAACAATGGAAAGACCTGGAATGTCGAGATCATTTCAAAAGACAGCCAGTCCAACCCGAACCGAGCAGCCGAGGTCGCGGCAGATCTGATCTTGGGTGATGAAGTTGATATCATCGTGGCGGCGTCAACTCCGGACACGGTGAATCCCGTCGCTGATCAGGCAGAGATCAATGAAGTTCCCTGTATCACAACCGACTGCCCATGGCAGCCTTATTTCTTTGGCCGCAATGGTGTTCCGGGAGAGGGTTTTGAAACGACCTATCACTTCTTCTGGGGTTTGGAGGATGTGATCGCAGCGTTCCTCGACATGTGGGACAAAACGGGCGTGACCAAGACTGTGGGCGGTCTTTTCCCCAACGATGCTGATGGTAATGCTTGGGGTGATGCGGAACTGGGCATGCCTAAACCGCTTGCTGCCGCCGGGTACACGCTCACCGATCCCGGTCGCTATCAGCCTCTGTCCGACGATTTCTCAAACCAGATCGCAGCATTCAAGGCGGCTGGTTGCGAAATCGTCACTGGCAACATGATCCCGCCGGATTTCGCGACTTTCTGGAGCCAAGCCGCCCAGCAAGGGTTCAACCCGAAGGTCGTGACCATTGGCAAGGCACTTCTGTTCCCATCCGTCATTGAATCGCTGGGCGACCGTGGTGACGGGCTATCGACCGAGGTCTGGTGGTCTCCACATCATCCGTTCTCGTCCTCACTCACAGGTATTTCTTCAAAAGATCTGGCAGAAGGTTACACGGCAGAGTCGGGCCGTCCGTGGACACAACCGCTCGGCTTTAAACACGCGCTGTTCGAGGTCGTCGCGGATGTCATCAAGCGGGCGGATGATTTGGAAGACCCGTCTTCGATCATTTCGGCAATCACGTCCACCAACCTGAACACAATTGTCGGGCCGGTGAACTGGAGTGATGGGCCGATGAACAACGTTACCAAAACTCCGCTGGTCGGTGGTCAGTGGCAGAAGTCCGGAGACGCGTACGAGCTGCAGATCGTTGCCAACAGCACCGCGCCAGAGGTTCCGGTGACGGCAGACATGAAACTGCTGGGCTGACCAGACATTCGGCGCCGATCTTGGCGCCGAACCCTCCATCCGAGAGAAACATGACGACAATCTTGAGACTCCAAGACCTGAGCAAGGCATTTGGCGCGGTCACTGTCGCAGATGCTATGAGCTATGAGGTCGAGCAAGGCGAAGCACTCGGGGTAATAGGCCCCAACGGCGCTGGCAAAACCTCGATGTTCAACTTGATCACTGGGACGCTCAAATCGAACTTCGGTGTCATAGAATTCAATGGGCAGAACGTCACCAAATGGAGCGCGGCAAAGCGCAGCCATGCAGGTATCGCGCGTTCTTATCAGGTCCCGCAGCCGTTTTCTGGCATGACGGTTTTTGAAAACGCAATGATCGCCGCCACGCAATCAGCTGGCATGCATGGACACCAGGCTGAGCGTTTTTGTCTGGAAGTTCTGTACCAAACGGAGCTGCTGCCCAAGGCAAACGTTTTAGCGGGCAACCTGACTTTGTTGGAACGCAAACGCCTGGAACTGACACGCGCGCTTTGCGCTAAGCCCAAACTGCTGCTGTTGGATGAGATTGCAGGTGGCTTGACCGAAGCTGAATGCAAGTCACTGGTTCAGACCATCAAGGACATCCACGCGTCTGGCGTCACCATTATCTGGATCGAACATGTTGTGCATGCGCTTCTGGCCGTTGTTGACCGCCTGATCGTTATCGACTTCGGAAAAAAGATCGCCGAGGGCGAGCCGCAGGCAATCATGGAAAGCGCTGAAGTCAAAGAAATCTATCTGGGGATCGAAGCCGATGCCTGATCCAATTCTGCAGACACGCGGGTTGAACGCGCACTATGACGACTTCCAAGCGCTGTACGATGTCGAACTGGACGTTGGCGAAGGCGAAGTTCTTGCCATCATCGGTGCGAACGGCGCAGGCAAGACGACCCTGATGCGATCTATCACCGGGCTGCTGACGAACGGACCGGATCAGATTCACTACCGGGGTCAGGATATCAGCCGCCTTCGCGCAGACCAGGTTGCAGAGCTTGGCTTGGCGATGGTCCCAGAGGGTCGTCAATTGTTCCCCTCTTTGTCAGTCAAAGAAAACCTTATGATCGGGGCTCAAGTTGGTCGAGCGGGCCCTTGGGATTTGAAAGCCGTCTATGATCTATTCCCGATCCTTGAAGAGCGAAAAGATCAGGCCTCTACATCGCTGTCGGGCGGTCAACAGCAGATGGTCGCCATCGGGCGCGCATTGATGGCCAATCCCGATCTGATCCTGTTCGATGAAATCAGCCTCGGGCTCGCGCCGATCATCATTAAAGACATCTACGAGGCTCTGCCCGGCATCATCGGCGAGGGCATGAGCGCGATCATCGTCGAACAGGACATCACCAAGGCACTGTCGGTTTCAAGCCGGGTCTACTGCCTGCAGGAGGGACGCGTTTCGCTGGAAAGCACGTCTGACACCGTTTCGCGCGAAGACATTTCGCGTGCGTATTTCGGGATCGAATAACATGGAATGGCTGAACGCTATTGTGCAGGGAACTTTGCTGGGTGGGCTATACGCGCTGTTTGCCGCAGGTCTGTCGTTGATCTTTGGAGTCATGCGGCTTGTCAATATTGCCCATGGCGATTTGATTGTGCTGGCCGCGTATCTCGGGCTGACCGTGACGACCGCGACGGGGATGAATCCGATGGCCGCTTTGGTGATCGTCGTTCCCGCCATGGCGTTGATCGGGTATGCCCTTCAACGCGGCCTGCTGAACCAGACACTGGGCGACGATATTCTTCCACCGCTGCTTGTGACCTTTGGGCTGAGCGTAATTATCCAGAACGGGTTGCTGGAGGTCTATACGGCCGACCCCCAAACACTGAATGCTGGTGCTCTGGAAACAGCCAGCGTTGCAGTAGGTGGTGTGACCCTCGGGATACTACCGCTACTAACCTTCGGGATTGCGATCGCCGTAATCTGGGGGTTGCAATGGACCTTTTATCAAACCGCACTCGGTCGCGCATTTCGAGCAGTGTCCGACAATCAAGACATCGCACAGCTCATGGGGCTCAATCGTCGGCATATCTTTGGCTTGGCCATGGCGCTGGCCCTCGGCGTGACGGCGATCGCTGGTATCCTGCTCGGCATTCGGACAAGTTTTGATCCTTCAATCGGTGGAGGTCGCCTGATCTTTGGCTTTGAGGCTGTCATTATCGGCGGGCTGGGCAACCTTTGGGGCACTCTCATTGGCGGCGTTATCCTTGGCGTCGCGCAGACCATCGGAGCCAAGATTGATCCGGGCTGGCAGGTGCTAGCCGGCCATATCGCTTTCCTTGTCATTCTTGCCGTTCGTCCGAACGGTCTCTTCCCGAGGGTTTCCGGATGAACCTGCAAGACTATTCCGTATCTCGATCCTCAAAAGCTGCCCGAGTTGCTGCGCTCCTAACCGCAATTGCTCTGCTTGTTTTGATTGCAGCGCCCTGGTGGGCAGGCCGCGCTGACATGCGCTTGATGGGAGAGTTGTTTCTCTACCTATCCCTCGCCACCCTTTGGAACCTCATGGCGGGCTACGCCGGTCTCGTCTCTGTTGGGCAGCAAGCCTATGTGGGCTTCGGCGGGTATATGCTCTTTGCACTTACGATGCTGGGTGGGCTGAACCCATTGGTTGCCATAGCAGCCGCAGGCGTGCTGGGGGCTTTGATCTCGATCCCGGTGGCTGTTCTGATCTTCAGGCTTCGGGGCGCATATTTTGCCATTGGCACCTGGGTCATCGCTGAAGTCTTTCGGCTGAGCTTCGCACAAATCTCAGCGCTTGGCGGAGGTTCAGGATCCTCGCTCCCGGTCGCCATCGTGAAATCACTGGCGTCCGGTCGCGCGATGCGAGAGGCGCTGAGTTATTGGCTGGCGCTCGGGTCCGCCGTACTGGTGGTGACCGCCGTCTATCTCTTCCTGCGTTCGCGCCAAGGTTTGGCGTTGACTGCAATTCGCGACAACGAGCTGGCAGCCGGTAGCCTCGGCATCGATATCTGGCGAACGAAGTTCATCGTCTACGTCGTCACGTCGGCGTTTACGGCAATGATCGGTGCTCACATTTTCCTTCAAAAGCTGCGCATTTCACCGGATGCGGCGTTCAGCGTCAACGACTGGACCGCCTTCGTCATCTTCATCGTCGTAATCGGCGGCATCGGCACCATCGAAGGACCGATCATCGGCACACTCGTCTTCTTTGCGCTGCGCGAAACGCTGGCCGACCTCGGAACTACGTACCTCATCGTTCTCGGAGTGGTTGCGATTGTCGTCATGCTCAAGGCACCGAAAGGTATCTGGGGCGTGATCCGCAGCCGTTATGACCTGCAACTATTCCCGCTGGGATATCGCGTGAAGCACATCAGACAATCCAAGGAAAACTGAACTCATGGCCCGTCAGAAAAAGACCATCATAACATGTGCTGTAACAGGAGCGATCCACACACCAACCATGTCGGATGCACTTCCGTACACCTATGATGACATCGCGCGGCAGGCGGTTAAGGCCGCAGAGGCCGGAGCGTCGATCCTGCATCTTCATGCACGCAATCCCGAGGATGGTTCACCGTCGGTTGACCCGAACGACTTCGCACCTTTCTTGCCGCGCATCAAACAGGCCACCGACGCAGTTGTGAATCTATCGACCGGTGGATCGCTGACACTATCCATTCAAGACCGGATCAACCCGGCCAAGACTTTCAGCCCAGAAATGTGCTCGATGAATATGGGTTCGATGAACTTCTCGTTTCACCCATTGGCCAACCGATACGGCGATGACGATTGGAAATTTGATTGGGAGAAAGACTATGTCGCGAACTCTGATCAGAACATCTTTCGCAATACGTTCCGAGACATTCGCGAGGCGGCGGAAACGTTGGCACCGCATGACATAAAATTCGAACACGAATGCTACGATGTTGGCCACTTGTATAACCTGAAATTCTGCATGGATATCGGGTTGTTCAAGGCACCAATCTTCATTCAGTTCATCTTTGGAATCCTCGGTGGTATCGGATCTGAGGTCGACAATCTGGTCTTTATGAAACGCACGGCAGACCGTCTGTTTGGCGATGATTACCGTTGGTCGGTCTTAGGGGCAGGTGGAGCTCAGATGTCGCTTGCCACGACGGCCAGTCAGATGGGCGGCAACCTTCGCGTCGGTCTTGAAGACAGCCTGTTCATTTCTCGCGGCCAACTGGCCGAGAGCAATGCGCAACAGGTGTCCAAAATCCGGCGTATAGTTGAGGATTTGGGTAACCAGATCGCAACACCAGATGAGGCAAGGGAAATCCTGGAATTGAAAGGAGGAGATCGGGTCGCGTTCTAGTACGGTCGTCTCTAACACCTGAAAGCCCAAACACTCGAATGGGAATTCCAAAGTCAAGGCTACATCAATCCACAGGTGTTTAAGTATGGTTAGGTTACGTTGACAAATGGCAAAGCCACAGGCGGATTGACGCAATGTCGACGTAGCCAAGAAATTTTCTGCTGTTTTTTTTCGTAACGTGTCGCGACGCGGCGTGCATTCTTCAGCTTGTTCAAGCATCTCAATCAGGTTCCACAGTCGATACAGTGGGCGATCAATGCCAACACGCTTCTTTCGCGACTTCCGCTTGGGAAATACCGTTTGGATGCTTCGGCAACGCATATCGTCGCGGCTACTGTCAGCATCGTAACCTTTGTCAGCCAGCAGCAATAAGGGTTCCGGCGGATTGTCGTTCATGATGAAATCGAAGCCGAGATAACCGGACGTCTGGCCGGGCATGATGTCAGTTCTCATCGGCAGACCGGCGGCACGTGCCCGAAGGTGGATCTTGATCGTGAAGCTACCTTTTGAACGGCCAAGGCCGTGTCGAGGAGGCCGTCATTAGCGACCGCTGCCTGATGATGGGCACGAACCACCGTGCTGTCGACCATTTGCGGGGCGTCGGGGACAATCCAGCTCTCGGTCAGCCCCGCTAGTATCTTGTCCCATACCTGTTGTGCGAGACTCGCTAAGTACGGCGCTACATCGCATCAACTGATGACATGGTAGGGCCATGAATCTCTGGATGAAGCTGAACGCTACACCAAATAAGCGGACAAGAAACGGATATTGTCTGTGGATGGTTCAGGAACAAAAAGTTCAGGTCGCAAATATCTGAACAAAATTGACCTGTAAGTATTTTGTTTTAGGGAAGTTTTTACCAAGTGGCGGACCGAGGAGGATTCGAACCCCCGACCCCTTGATTCGTAGTCAAGTACTCTATCCAGCTGAGCTATCGGTCCGCGTTGGTGAGGCGCTATGTAGACCCGGCGCAGGGTGCGTGCAAGCTGATTCTGAAAAAAATCTTCAAAAAGTCCTGTCTCCGCGCGGAAGCCTTATTTCAAAGGTCGTTCCCTGCGGCCCCGTGTCTTTCAGAACCAGATCGCCACCATGTCCGCGGACCAGTTCCTGCGAAATGGCGAGACCTAGACCAGATCCTCCTTTGCGCACGCCACCCTGAAACGGGGTAAACAGGTTTTCCTTCGCTTTAGGAGGAAGGCCCGGCCCCGTATCGCTGACTTCCATGCACCATTCGTTTTCCGTTTCAGACGCGCTCACCACCACCCTGCCCGGCTGACCGGACGCGACCAATGCCTGCCGGGCGTTGCGGACGAGGTTCAGAATAACCCGAAACAGTTGTTCAGGATCAGCCCGTGCCACAAGGTCCTGCGGAACGTCGTTCACAATTTCAACACAGGCGTCGGCAATCGCGAGCTGCTCGCTGGCGACCACATCCTCGGCCACGTCATGCAGTTTCACCATTGTCAGCGTCGGTGGCGGTTCTTCGGCCCGGCCGAAGGCCAAAGTGCTTTCACACAAGGACACCGCCCGCGTGATGGAGTTAACCAGTTTCGGCGCCATCCGCCGCACCAAAGGATCGTCACTTGCCTCGATCCTGTCGGTAAACAATTGGGCCGACGTCAGTATGTTCCGAAGATCGTGACTGACCTTGGCAACTGCGCCGCCCAATTGGGCGAGCCTTTCACGCTGCTTCAATGCCTGCGTCAAATCCGTTTGCAGCATCTGCAACGCCTCTTCGGCTTCACGCAGTTCCGTAATCCTGGAATTCGGCGAGATGATGCCCCGCGCGTCTTCAGGCGCGCTGGCATAACGCTGCATGTAACCGACAACGCTTTTGATCGGACGCACCAGCACGACGCGCACTGCCAAAAACAAGAAGGACGCGGTAATGACCGAAATCACCAGCGACAGGCCCAGAATCCGCAACCCGTAGTCCGTCATCGCCATGCGCAAAGGATCGCTGTCCATCGTGACTTCGATCAACAGCCCGGCGTCCTTGACCGGTGCGCCAATGACGCGAATGACTTCATTGCCAGGGGAGAACAGGCGCGAAGTCGCGTCGCGGATCAGAACCCAGGCACTTGCATCGCGCAGATCATAGGTTTGCGTGATCTGATCCGGGATTGGCGAGGACAGCATGAGCTGCCGCACTTCGTCTCGCCGCAGCACCACGTTATAGACGCCCGCATTGGCCAGCAACTCGGCCTCGAGATCATCGGCCAGCATGTCATCTGCCAGCAACGCCAGTGAGGCGATCTGGGCGCGCTCCAGCCGGTTCAGCAGGAAATCTTCGCGAAAACGCGCAATCGACGGGACAAAAATCAAGACTTCGGCCAACATCACGAAGACCGTCGTCAGGATCAGGAACCGGCCGGACAGCGAGTTCAATTGGCGCTCCTTTTCTTGATCAGGGGATCCAGCGCTGGACGAACCTGACCACTCGTTTAACCATTTGATTCTCAAACAGCCTTGGCGAGAAATAAGCACCCGCCACCCGTTTGTTAAGCTCTCCGATCGTCGGATAAGGGGATACCATCGCGGCGATCTGAGACATTTTCAGGTTATTGGCCAAGGCCAGCGACCACAAGTTGATCAGTTCCCCGGCCTGATGACCTACGATTGTGGCACCCACAGGCCGACCCTTTACAACCATGACCTTAATGAACCCTTTCGTCTTTCGCTCGGTCACAGCACGGTCATTATGGTGATAGTCGAACCGAGCGACCTCCATCCTGTCGCCATGCTGATCGCGGGCTTGCGCCTCGGTCAGACCAACCTGTGCCAGTTCCGGGTCGGTATAGGTCGCCCAGGGGATATGTGCGGTTTTGGCTTTGGATGGCAGACCAAACAGCGCCGACCGGATGAGAACTCCAGCCTGATACCCGGCCACGTGGGTGAATTGCATACCGCCTGCGACATCTCCGATCGCATAAACACGTTGGTTTGAGGTGCGCAGGCTATCATCGGTTTTGATACCGGTGCGGGTCTGCTCGATGCCAGCGGCCTCAAGGTTCAGATTGCCGACATTGGCCGCGCGGCCGACGGCCAGAAGCAAGTGCGTACCGGAGAATATCTGGCCGTTGTCCGTTACCACTTCAATCGCGCCTTTTTTGCCGCGAATCTGGGCCACCATCGCGTCTTCATGGATCTCGACGCCCTCGCTCCGCAGGGCTTCCAGTACAATTTCCGCAGCCTCGGAGTCGTCTTTGCCCAACGCTTTCAGGCCTTCGATTACGGTAACCCTGCAGCCCAGCCGCGCGTGGGTCTGCGCCATTTCCATGCCGATGGGACCGCCACCAATGATCAGCAGATGCCCGGGCTTGTCGCGCAGATCGAAGATCGTCTCATTGGTGAAATAAGGAACCTGATCCAGCCCCGGCAGTGGCGGAACCAATGGCGAGGATCCGGTGGCCACAACGATCCGGCGCGCGGTGATCAGGTTATCCCCTGCCTTCACCTGCGTCTGCGACACAAACGACCCGTATTCCCGAATTACCCGAACACCAAAGCTCTCGAACCGCTCCTGACTGTCCATCGGTTCGATCTGGGCGATTACATCATGCACGTGATCCTTGGCGGCGGCATAGTCCACGTTCGGATCGACATCCGCCACGCCATAGAGGGATGCGTGGGACTGCGCGTGCGCCGCCTTGCCGCTGGCGATCAGGGCTTTGGAGGGAACGCAGCCGAAGTTCAGGCAGTCGCCGCCCATTCTGTGCCCTTCCAGCAGGGTGACATCCGCTCCCATCTGGCTGGCCCCCGCGGCGACAGACAAACCGCCTGACCCGGCTCCGATCACCAGGATATCGGTTTTCAGCTCCTGCATCGATTATCCGCCCCTTTGGCCCCGCAGAGTTTTGATAATTATTGGCAGCGCAGCCAGAACACACAAGCCGAGGATCGGTCCGATTACGAATGGTTCCCACAGCAGCGAAACATCCGGCGTTCCGCCCCGGTCGAACACACCACCAAGGCCGACGCCAATCCATGTGTAGACGATACCGCCGGGAATAATGCCCAGCGCGGTCGTGATCAGGAAATTGCGGAATTTCACCCCAACCAGCGCCGGCACAAGATTGGCCACAAAAAATGGCACTATCGGGACCAGACGGAGCAGGAACAAAACCGAAATCTCGTTCTCGCGCAGACCATCCTTGAGCCTTTTCACCGCGCCTTCAGACGCTTCAAGCTTGGCGGTCAGAGATTCGCCCAGCCCCCAGCGCGCCGCCAGAAAGATGGCGGAGGCCCCAATTGTGGCGGAAAAGACGTTGAACACGGTCCCGGCAAACAGCCCGAACAGAAACCCTCCGGTCATCGAGGCGACGGCAGCACCTGGCAACGAGAACGCCACAATCACGATGTAAATCGCGACAAATGCAATAGCCATCACCCAGTAATTGCTGTCGCGCCACGCCAGCAGTGCTTCTCGGTTGTCGCGCAGGGTTTCAAAGGTCAGGTAATCGCCCAGCGCGAAGAATCCGACAGCAGCTACGACCAGAATCACTATCAATGGAATATGCCGCGCCAATCCACCGCGCGGCATCTGCGATGTTTCGCTCATCTGACGTTCCGGTTCCTGTTCCATCATTCTGTTCCCAACATGCGCCCGGCAGCGGCCCGGCAACAGGGGCTTCACGCGGCCTTGAATATTATGGCCTGATATGTGAGTGATTTCGGGGTCTAACCCCGTTTTTGAAATCTTTTCGCTCCGCAGGTTACAGAATTGTTGCAAAAGGGGCGAAAACCGGGTCCAGAGGGTTTGACTTAGCCTGCGCTTACCAGTAGAGGACGGGCTTCGAACACACGGGCAGGCGAATCCGCGCCGCACCCCGACCGCCAAAGATTGGAGACGGAGCGATGAAACGCACCTATCAGCCTTCGAACCTGGTTCGCAAACGCCGCCACGGTTTCCGCGCGCGCATGGCTACCAAAGCCGGCCGCAAGATCCTGAATGCACGCCGCGCCCGCGGCCGCAAATCGCTGAGCGCGTAAACCGCTCACCGATCAGGTTATGAACATGACGCCGCCGGGGGCCCCTGAGGATGGTAAGAACCAGCCCGGGGATACGCCCCCGGCGGCGTCCGTTTGTCCACCTGAAACTTTGACGATCCTCAAGACCCGGTCCGATTTCCTGAAAGCCGCACGCGCGCGCAGACAGGGGACGGCGTCGATGATGGTGCAGGCGCGCAAGCGGACACCAGAGGAAACCGGCGGGATTCGTGTTGGTTTCACTTGTTCCAAGAAGGTCGGCAACGCCGTCGCGCGCAACCGCGCCAAGCGTCGCCTGCGCGAGGCCGCGCGGGCAATTTTGCCAACCGAAGGCCGGGCCGGTTGGGATTATGTCCTGATCGGGCGTGCAGATACGACGGCAGCACGGCCATTCGACGCACTGAAGGACGATTTGCGCTACGCCCTGCGAAAGCTGCATGGGGGACGGAATTGACCTTCCTGGCCAAACTCCTTGCCCTACCCGTGCACGCCTATCGCCTGGTCTTTAGCCCGTGGGTGGGCTTCAATTGCCGCTACCAACCCACCTGCTCGGCCTATGCGCTGGAAGCGTTGGAAAAGCACGGGGCGTTGAAAGGCGCGTGGCTTGCCGCACGCCGCATCGGGCGCTGCCACCCCTGGGGTGGCGACGGCTATGACCCGGTTCCGGATGAATGACCTGATCTTGCCCGATTGATCCAAACGCTGTAGGGCCTGCGCATGTTTGACGAAGCTGACGATATCCACCCCCTGTTCGCTGGTGCGCCCTCGACCACCGAATTCAAGAAGCTGCGAAAACGCATCGTGCGCCAGACGCGCGAGGCGATCGAACAGTATGGGATGGTGGACGCCGCCGCGCATGACAAGGACGCCAAGCCCCCGCGCTGGCTGGTCTGCCTGTCGGGCGGCAAGGACAGCTATACTCTGCTGGCTGTTCTTTATGAGCTGAAATGGCGCGGTCTGCTGCCCGTCGACCTGCTGGCCTGCAATCTGGATCAGGGGCAGCCCGGATTTCCAGCGACGGTTCTGCCGGAATTTCTGGATCGCATGGATGTGCCGCACCGGATCGAATACCAGGACACCTATTCGGTGGTGATGGACAAGGTCCCGCAGGGCCGCACCTATTGTGCTCTCTGTTCGCGCCTGCGCCGAGGCAACTTGTACCGCATCGCGCGCGAAGAAGGTTGTTCGGCAGTGGTGTTGGGCCATCACCGCGACGACATTCTCGAAACCTTTTTCATGAACCTCTTCCACGGCGGACGTTTGGCCACCATGCCGCCGAAACTGGTCAATGAAGAGGGTGATCTGTTCGTTTATCGGCCTCTCGCCCACGTGGCCGAGGTCGATTGCGAGAAATTTGCCAAGGCGATGGGCTACCCCATCATTCCATGTGACTTGTGCGGAAGTCAGGACGGTCTTCAGCGCCAACAGGTCAAACAGATCATCGACCAGTGGGAAAAAAACTCACCCGGTCGCCGGCAAGTCATGTTCCGCGCGCTGACAAATGCGCGGCCGTCCCATCTGCTGGACCCCAAGTTGTTTGATTTTGCGGGTCTTTCCCTTGAACCGATTCAAAATGACGAAAATTCGGAGCAAATTCCGCTGTTGCGTTAACGACTGACTCAGATTGGTTTCCTACGGTCGGACTGTGCGATCCCAGCCCATGCCGAAGGCCGTTGAAACCAATGTCCAGACACCCGTCCCTTGAACGAATCCGCGAAATTCTGCTTGCCGTCGTGACGGGTCCACAAGCCTTGACCTTTGTACCCGCGATTTGCCTCGCCGCTTTCTGGCTTGGCGGTGAATTGGCCCTGGTCACCGTTGCACTCGGTGTGCCGCTGGTCTTTGCAATTGTCGGCACGATAAGCGGTAAGACGCATATCCTGGCCGATGCAGGAGGACGCCCAAGCGGTGCAGTGGCAAGGGACATCTTCCGGTCAGAATTGCAGTCCATCCATCAGACTGCACAAAGCACCGGTGAAAACGCGGCCTGTATCGCCATTGCGCTGGATAACCATTCAGGAATTCTCGACCTTCACGGACAGACAGCCGCCGACCATGTCGCGCAACAGTTCAGTGACCGCGTTCTTGCTGTGATTCGTGGTCACGACATCTTCACCCAATTGACTTCGAACCGGTTTCTGATCGGGCTACGCCCTTCAACGCAGCTTGATCTTGAGGCCTGCATTCAGATGTCCGGCCGCATTCAGAACGCCATTGAGGAGCCCGTCCTGCTGAACGGCACCGGGGTCTACGTATCCTGTTCAATCGGGTTCTGCCTGCAATCCTATGTACCGGGTGCCGACGCGGAGCAATGGATTGAAGCCACAGTCGCCGCCCTGGCCGAAGCGCAAAGAACCGGGCCCTCTACCATTCGTGCCTTTTCGACAGAAACGCACCGAAGATCGCTGATCCGAGCCAATCTGCGCAAGGAATTCGAAGCCGCACTGGACAATGGTGAAATACATCCGTGGTTTCAGCCGCAAGTTTCCACCGACACTGGCGAAATCACCGGGTTCGAGGCCCTGGCCCGGTGGGAACACCCGACAAAAGGGATTATGGGCCCCCAGGTTTTCCTGCCCTTTGCCGAGCAGGCCGAACTGCTGGAACGTTTGGGACAGGTCATACGTCATCATGCCTTCAAAGCTCTCAACGCCTGGGACAATGCCGGATTCCATGTGCCACGGGTCGGCGTGAACTTCTCTTCCGACGAACTGCGCGACCCTGGCCTTCTGGACCGCCTCAAATGGGAGTTGGATCAATTCGACCTGACGCCGGACCGGCTGGCAGTCGAAATTCTCGAGACGGTGTTCTCTCGGCGCCCGGATGATGTCATTACCCGAAACGTGACCGGAATGGCGGCAATGGGGTGCTGTATTGACCTCGATGACTTTGGAACCGGGCACGCCTCCATTGCCTCGATCAAACGCTTTGACGTATCCCGCATCAAAATTGACCGGACCTTTGTCGCCAAAGCCGATCAGGACCCCAGTCAGCAGCAGCTTGTCAGCGCCATTCTGACCATGGCCGAACGGCTGAACCTTGAGACACTTGCCGAAGGGGTGGAGACGCCCGGCGAGCACGCGCTGATGGCTCAACTCGGCAGCAATCACGTACAGGGCTTCGGCATTGGCAGGCCGATGCCCTTTGAAAAAACTCTGGACTGGATTGCCGCCTATCGAACCAATGCAAGCGGTGTTCCGGAAATCCAGCACAAAATCGGACGGAAATCCTGAATTTGCCGTGCAGATCGCCGCGTAGTGGTGAATTGGGGGGCGATTCCACTTGACCTTTGGGGCTGCACTCTGTTGAACCCACCGGGTGTCTTTCAATGCTCAAGGTGGCTGTCCCAGATGGACGATCAGAACAAGAATCTCATCCTCGCAACTGCACTCAGCTTTCTAGTGATCCTGGTTTGGTTCGTGCTGTTTCCCCCACCCGAGCCGACGGTGACACCCGAGCAAACCGAAATCACCACAACCGACACCAATGAGGTGCAGGCGCCCAGCGCGACGGGAACAGGGACCGTGGGCGAAGCGACCACAGCGGCCGAGGACACGTTGCCGGATAGCCAGGCGCCGCGCGTTCAGATTGACACCCCACGCCTTTCGGGCAGCCTGTCGCTGTCAGGTGGCCGCATCGATGAGTTGTTCCTGAAAGACTACAAAACCTCGATCGAAGCAGGCGCGCCGATCGTCGAGTTGCTTTCACCCGTCGGATCCGAGTCAGCCTATTACGCGCTCTATGGCTGGGCGCCGGGTGCAGGGCTTTCGGGGACAGATGTGCCGGGCCCCAACACGCTTTGGAGCCTGGAACAGGGGGATACACTGGGCGTGGACAGCCCGGTCACCCTGGCCTGGGACAATGGCAATGGCCTGACCTTCCGTCGGACGATCTCTGTAGACAAGGACTACATGTTCTCGGTCACCCAGTCGGTTGAAAACGCAACGCAAGCCGAAGTCGGCATGGCGCCGTATGGCATTCTTGCACGCCACGGCATCGGCGAAGACGGCGACCTGCCGGAACTGAAGAATTTCTTCATCCTGCATGAGGGCGTCATCGGCATGGCCGACGGAACGTTGTCCGAGGTCGACTATGGCGATGTCCGCGATTTCGATATCGATCCAAATGAACGCGCCCAGGCCGAGGTTTATCAGGTCAAGGAAAACGGCTGGATAGGGTTCACCGATCACTATTGGATGACAACGCTGATCCCTGACCCTGGTTCGGCCTTCAAGGCCGCCGCGAAGTACGACGCACGCCGCAAGATCTATCAGACTGAAACGGTTCTGCCGACGCTGACGGTCGCCCCGGGCGCCAGCGCCGAGGTCACCACGCGCCTGTTCGCGGGTGCCAAGGAGTGGGAAACCATTCGCGAATATCAGGCCGAAGGCGTCCAGAAATTCATCGACAGCATCGATTGGGGCTGGTTCTTTTTCCTGACCAAGCCGATTTTCTGGCTGCTGCACAACATAAACGTTCTGATCGGCAACATGGGCTGGTCCATCATCGGGCTGACCCTGATCATCAAGGCGATCCTGTTCCCGCTCGCCTTCAAGTCCTACGTCTCGATGGCCAAGATGAAGGAACTCCAACCGCAGATGGAGGCCCTGAAAGAGGCGGCAGGCGACGACCGCCAAAAGATGCAACAGGGCATGATGGAGTTGTACAAGAAGGAAAAGGTGAACCCCGCCGCGGGCTGTTTGCCGATCCTGCTGCAGATTCCGATCTTTTTCTCGTTGTACAAAGTGATCTTCGTCACCATCGAACTGCGTCAGGCCCCCTGGTTCGGCCCGTTCCAGGACCTGAGCGCGCCGGACCCAACCTCGATCTTCAACTTCTTTGGTTGGTTGCCTTGGGCCGCGCCGCAGCCGGACACACTGATGGCGTTGATCTTCATTGGCATCCTGCCGATGCTGCTGGGTATTTCGATGTGGTTGCAGCAGAAACTGAACCCGGCACCAACCGATCCGACGCAGGCGATGATCTTTGCCTGGATGCCGTGGGTCTTCATGTTCATGCTGGGCGGGTTTGCCAGCGGGCTGGTGGTCTACTGGATCGCGAACAACACGATTACGTTCACGCAGCAGTATCTGATCATGCGCAGCCAAGGCTATACACCTGATGTGTTTGGCAACATCAAGTCCGGCTTCAAGCGAACGCCCAAAACGGACGACAAATGAGCGGAAAGGTCACCAGCCTGTGGCGGCACCCGATCAAAAGCCATGGGCGAGAATCCGTGAACAACGTAACCGTGACCCCCGGGCAGACGATGCCCGGGGATCGCGTTTGGGCAGTGGCGCATGAGGCCTCCAAGGTTGATGGTTCGCAATGGGTACCTTGCGCCAATTTCAGCAGGGCGGCGAAAGCTCCGCAACTGATGGCGATCTCGGCCCGGACGCAGGGTGACACGGTGACACTTTGTCATCCAAAGCGCCCCGATCTCAGCTTTGCCCCGGATACGGATCAAGAGATGTTTCTGGAATGGGTCAAGCCGTTGATGCCCGAAGAACGCGCTGCTTCGGCCCGCATCGTCCGGGTGCCGGGGCGCGGTATGACGGACAGTGATTTCCCGTCGATCAGCCTGTGCAACATGGCGTCGCATCGCGCGGTCGGACAAAAACTGGGGCAGGACCTGTCAACCGCCCGCTGGCGCGGCAACGTCTGGTTCGATGGTTTGCCGCTATGGGAAGAGTTCGATTGGATCGGCCGCGACATTCAGATCGGTGAGGCCGTGTTCCGGGTACGTGAACGCATCACTCGCTGCCTGGCAACCACCGCCAACCCCGAAACAGGGGAGCGTGACGCTGACACGCTGGGCGCCTTGAGCAGCTGGGGCCATCAGGATTTTGGCGTATACGCCGAGGTCCTCCAAGGCGGCTCGATCGGCGTTGGCGATACGGTGAAAGTGCTATGACAACCCTGCCGTTCCCTCTTGCAGACAACCCGGACGAGATCGCACAGGAGCGTGGGCGCAAATTGTTTGCCGGCCCGTCAGAATTCGTCAAAGGCGTTGTCGCCATGAATGGCTTGCCCGCACCGGATCGGCTGGAAGTCTGTTTCGCCGGTCGCTCGAACGTAGGCAAATCAAGCCTGATTAACGCGCTGACTGGCACCAAGGGGCTGGCACGCGCATCAAACACCCCAGGGCGCACGCAAGAGATCAACTTTTTCACGCAAGGCCCGGAGCTCTATCTGGTTGATTTGCCGGGCTACGGTTATGCCAACGCCCCGGTGAAGGTCGTGGAGAAATGGCAGAGGCTCCTCAAGCAATATCTGAGTGGACGCCAGACCCTGCGCCGGGCTTTTGTCCTGATCGACTCGCGCCATGGCGTTAAGCCGGTCGATGACGAGATCATGAAGCTGCTGGACACCAGCGCTGTCACTTTCCAGTGCGTCATGACCAAGGCAGACAAGGTCAAGGCCAATGAACGCCAGAAAGTGCTGGATCAGACACGCGCCGCGTTGTCCAAGCATCCGGCAGCGTTTCCCGAGATCGTGCTGACCTCATCCGAGAAAGGTGACGGCATTCCAACCTTGCGTTCCATCATCGCACACCTGGAATAGCTTGGCCCTTGGCACCACCGCGCAAAGGTCCTAACAGGGTACGCCAAAGGGACCTTAGCCATGAAGACAAGAGACATGAACCGGGACTGGATCGCCACAGCAGCTACACTCAATAGCGCCCTGCCCTATCTGCAGCGCTATGATGGCGCCATTGTCGTCATCAAGTTGGGCGGGCACGCCATGGGCAGCGACGAGGCGATGGAGAGCTTTGCCCGTGACGTCGTTCTGATGCGGCAGGTAGGCGTGAACCCGGTCATCGTGCATGGCGGTGGTCCGATGATCAATTCGATGCTGGATCGGCTGGATATCCAGTCCGAGTTCGTCCACGGCAAACGCGTCACCGACAAGGCCACAGTGGAAGTGGTTGAAATGGTGCTGTCCGGCCTCGTGAACAAGCGCATCGTTCAGGCGATCAACGCGCAGGGTGGAATGGCCGTTGGGCTATCCGGGAAAGACGCTCATCTCATGACCTGCGAACAGACGGATGCTTCGCTGGGCTTCGTCGGAACGCCATCCGAGATGAACCCCAAGATCCTTCATGACCTGTTTGCGCATGATGTAATCCCGGTAATTGCCCCGCTTGGCGCCGGAGGGAATGGTGAGACCTTCAACGTCAATGGCGATACCGCTGCCGGCGCGATTGCTTCAGCCTTGAAAGCGGACCGCCTTTTGCTGCTCACCGATGTCTCGGGCGTCAAAAACGCGGCCGGAGATGTGGTGACTGAACTGAAAGCCGGCCAGATCCGCGAGATGACGCGGGAGGGCACAATCGCAGGCGGCATGATCCCCAAAACCGAAACGGCGTTGGACGCCCTGCACAACGGCGTTCGTGCTGTTGTTATCCTCGATGGGCGTGCGCCCAATGCTGTACTGCTGGAGCTGTTCACCGAACACGGCGCCGGGTCTCTGATCCGACCCGATTGACGCGTTAGTGATCCGGGCGGCCTTGCGTCCGAGATAAACATGCCCGAATGTGAATGTATGGAGAACGAAGCCATCATTCGTCTGGGCGTGTTTTTGGGGCTGTTCATTGTCTTCGCAAGCGCCGAAGCACTTGCGCCCCGCAGGCCACGCAATTGCGACCGGGCGCGGCGCTGGGTGACCAACCTGTCGATTACTGTCCTGAACGCTGTGACACTCCGTGTATTGGCAATCGGGTTTCCCCTTCTGGCGGTGGGGGCGGCGCTCGACGCGTCCCAAAACGGCATGGGTTTGTTCAACCGCCTTGATTGGCCAGCTTGGCTGGAAGTCGCTCTCAGCGTCTTGATCCTCGATTTTGCGATCTGGCTTCAGCATCTTGTGACCCACAAGGTGCCAATACTTTGGCGCCTGCACCGCGTACACCATGCGGACAGAGATATGGATGTTACCACGGCCATTCGGTTCCATCCGATTGAAATCGCGCTGTCCATGGCCCTGAAGATAGGCTTGATCTACCTTCTCGGACCCAGCGCACTGGCGGTGATCCTGTTCGAGGTCCTTCTGAACGGAACCGCGCTTTTCAATCACTCGAACCTCAGACTTCCTCTTGCCGTGGACGCTGTGTTGCGTAGGGTTCTTGTGACGCCCGATATGCATCGGGTGCACCATTCGGCTCTCAGAAATGAGCATGACAGCAACTATGGCTTTGCCTTGTCCATCTGGGACCGATTGATGGGAACCTATGTGGCGCAGCCCGGTGGCGGGCACGAAAAGATGAGCGTGGGACTGGAATGGCAGGACGATCGACCGACCCGGCTAGGATGGAGCCTGTTCCTTCCGTTTCAACGGAAGTGACCTATCAGAACGTTGAGAGGGCGACTTTCGAGGCCGGCCTCATCGTGATGGGGGCGCAGCATCCACGCACCAGTGGTGCAAATCAGCTGGATCACGGCACGTTGATCCTACTGGGTACAGCCGAAGCATTCTGGCCGGTGTTGCAGGCCTCTCCCGAGTGGAATGATAACTTGCCGGACCCGGTAGATCGCTGGTCCTCCCGTGTCGTGGGTGAATTGGCTGCCGCAATGGGCGCTGTGGCCTATTTCCCATTCGGCGGCCCACCCTACACCCCGTTCATTGACTGGGCGTTGAAATCAGGGCGCACGTTCCAAAGCCCTGTAGGCGCGTTGGTGCACGACACGGTTGGGATGCTGATTTCTTTCCGTGGCGCGCTGCACTTCCCGGATGAGTTTGACATTCCGGCCGTATCTGGCACTTCGCCCTGCACAGACTGTCCCGCCCCCTGCACGACGGCCTGCCCAGTCGGCGCTCTGAATGCTGTAAGCTTTTATGACGTGGCTGCCTGCCACAATTATCTGGATACCGATGCAGGGCAAAGCTGCATGACCGGTGGCTGCGCGGCAAGGCTGGCCTGCCCCATCAGCCATGGTGCAGGACGGCAACCCGAACAATCCGCCCTTCACATGAAGTCCTTTCATCCCTCATGACACGCACATTGATCCTGACCCGCCACGCCAAATCAAGCTGGAATCACCCCGGTCTGATGGATCATGATCGCCCCCTGAACAAACGTGGGCGAAAGTCTGCTGCGGCGATTGGCGGTTGGCTGAAGGACCACAACTGGTTGCCGGATGAAGTGCTCAGCTCAAGCTCAACCCGAACGCGCGAAACATGGGAACAGATGGGGCTAAGCGCGCCTGAAGTTGCCTTTACTCAGGCCCTGTACCACGCCGATCCAGTGCAAATGTTGAACCAATTACAAACGGCACAGGGCGCAACAGTGCTGATGCTTGGGCACAACCCCGGAATCGCCGATTTTGCCGAGCGCATCGTGAAGAATACACCCGATCATCCAAGGTTTTTCGATTATCCGACCTGCGCGACGACCGTGATCCAATTCGGCGTAGAAAACTGGGACGAAGTATACTGGCACAGCGGCAAAACGCTGGAGTTTGTTATTCCGCGCGAACTGCTGGAATAGAAAAAGGCGGGGCACAACCCCGCCCTTCTTGTGACTTCGATCCGGATCAGTGACCCAGGATCTGGCTGAGGAACAGCTTGGTCCGCTCGCTTTGCGGGTTGTTGAAGAACTCTTCCGGTTCGTTCTGTTCCACGATCTGTCCGGCATCCATGAAGATCACGCGGTTCGCCACCTGACGGGCAAAGCCCATCTCGTGCGTCACGCAGAGCATGGTCATGCCTTCCTCGGCCAGCTCGATCATGGTGTCGAGCACCTCTTTGATCATCTCGGGGTCAAGCGCCGATGTCGGTTCATCGAACAACATGATCCGCGGTCGCATGCACAGCGAACGGGCAATCGCCACACGCTGCTGCTGACCACCGGATAGCTGACCGGGATACTTGTTGGCCTGTTCGGGAATCTTCACCTTTTCAAGGAAGTGCATCGCCGTTTCTTCGGCCTCTTTCTTGGGCGTCTTGCGCACCCAGATCGGGGCCAGCGTACAGTTTTCCAGAATGGTCAGATGCGGGAACAGGTTGAAGTGCTGGAACACCATGCCAACTTCGGACCTGATCTTGTCGATATTCTTTAGGTCGTTCGACAGTTCGGTTCCGTCCACTATGATCGTGCCTTGCTGGTGTTCCTCCAGCGCGTTCAGGCAGCGGATCAGGGTGGACTTACCCGACCCCGACGGCCCCGCGATCACGATCCGCTCGCCCTGATTGACGGTCAGATTGATATCGCGCAGCACGTGGAAAGCCCCGTACCACTTGTTCATGTTGGAGATTTCGATGGCGACCTCGTCGCTCACCTGCATCTTGGAGCGGTCGATTTCGCGTTCTACGGCAAGTTGAGACATGCGTTGAACTCCTTAATGGTGGCCGGTCTGAAGCTTGCGCTCCAGATACATGGAATAACGGGACATGGAGAAGCAGACGACGAAGAACAGCGCCGCGATGAACGCGAACAGTTCCCAGTAGATGCCATTCCAGGCGGTGTCGGCGCGGATGGCGGATGCCAGTCCGATAACGTCGAACAGCCCGATAATCGACACCAGGGTCGTATCCTTGAAGATCCCGATGAATGTGCTCACGATGCCCGGAATTGAGATTTTCAGGGCTTGCGGCATGATGATCAGCCGTTGGGCCTGCCAGTAGTTCAGGCCGAGGCTGTCTGCGCCTTCGTATTGACCGCGCGGCAGGGCAGCCAGACCACCCCTGATTACCTCGGCCATATAGGCGGCCGAGAACAGGGTCATCATGATCATCACCCGCAGGATGATGTCAAAATTGGTGCCCGGCGGCAGGAACAGGTTTAACAGCAGCGACGCCACGAACAACAAGGTGATCAGCGGCACGCCGCGGATGAACTCGATAAAGCCCACGCACAGGTATTTGACGATCAGCAAGTCCGACTGACGCCCCAGCGCCAGCACGATGCCGATCGGCAGCGAGACACCAATGGCCACGACGCCCAGCAGGATCGCCAGCATGAAACCACCGAACTGACGGCTTTCCACCGCTTCGATACCTATCGGAAGGATCGAGTCCATCGCACCGGTGAAATAGCCGGACAGAACCAGCCACCAGATCACTGCAGCCACGGCTGCACCGATCATCCCGATCAGCTCGCTCAATTGCTTGCTAAGCAGGGTGTAGACGCCCCAACCGACAACAAAACCCAGCGCGGCTGAAATCGGGCCCCAGATGGTTCCGCCCCACATCAGCCATGGCATCAGGAAGGGATAGATGGCGGTAAAGATCAGCATCTTGGTTGGAACGCGATCCGAATACAGCACCGGGGCCAGCGCAACCAGCAGCAGCACCAGGGACAGGATCGGACGCCAGTAAAGATGGCTGGGGTAGAAACCGAACAGCAACTGCAACCAGCGGTCGTTGATCACCGCCCAGCAGGCGTGCCCATGGGTCGATCCCCAGGTCTCCTGCATGATCTCGCGGCATTGGTTCAGCGAGTCGGCATTCCAGACGGACTGGAAAACCCAAGGTAAAACACCAGCTAAAACATACCAGATCGCCCAAAGCGAAACCACGGTCAGGATCGAGTTGAACCAGCTTGAGAACAGGTTGTGTTTGACCCATCCCAGCGCGCCAACCTCAGAAGCAGGTGGCGCTTGTTCGGGCAGCATTTCCGTACGGACAAATGAAACATCAGCCATATTACCGCTCCACCAGTTTGACACGGTTGTTGTACCAGTTCATCACCGCCGAAATGCTCAGCGAGATGGACAGGTAGACCAGCATCAGCAGAAGAACGCATTCCAGCTCGCGGCCGGTCTGGTTCATGGTGATGCCGCCCAGGGTACCCGTGATGTCCATATATCCGACCGCAATCGCCAGCGACGAGTTCTTGGTCAGGTTCAGGTAGTTCGAGATCATCGGCGGAATGATCACCCGCAGCGCCTGCGGCAGGATCACCAGTCGCATGGTGCGGCCCGGGCGCAGACCCAGCGCAGATGCGGCTTCGGTCTGACCTTTGGAAATGGCCAGGATACCAGCGCGCACGATTTCCGCGATGAAGGCCGCCGTGTACAGCGACAGGGCCAGCCACAAGGCTATCAGCGAGTTGCGCATATGCGTACCGCCGCTGAAGTTGAAGCCCTTCAGTTCAGGGTATCCCAAGTGGAAGCCCAGAATAGTCAGCAGGATGAGCATCGGAACGAACAGGATGCCCAACTGGATGTACCAGATGGTCGGGCGATCACCGGTCGACTCCTGTTTGGCCGTGGCCCAGGCTGCAACCTTGCGCATGGTAAAGATGCTGCCGCCCAGCACGATTAGTACGGCGATCAAGTCCAACGAGACATCGAACCGCAGGCTGGATGTGCCAAAGAAATGAATATCGCCAAGGCTGCGCGAGAACAGGAATTCCGGAATATACACCCCGCGATTGGTGATAGCGACCGAATCGAACAGCTTCATCGTCGCCTCGGGGTCTTCGCCCCGGAAGGCCCTGGGTGCGGGCAGGCTTTCGATCAGGATGGCCATGGCCAGCACGATCCAAAGCAGAACCGGCACGTTGCGGAACATCTCGACGTAGACGGTCATGATCCGTGCGACCAGCCAGTTGTTGGACAGGCGCAGAACACCGACAAGAACACCAACGATCGTCGCCGTGATACAGCCCAGTACGGCCACAACCAACGTGTTCAGCAGGCCGATAAAGGCTGCACGCAGATGGCTGTCACGCGACGTGTATTCCAGCAGGCGCTGGTTGATGTCATAGCTCGCCGGTTCACCGAAAAAGCCGAACTCGACCGGTTTACCAAGCGCCTCAAGGTTCTGAATGGTGTTCGAAATGATCCAGGCTGCCAGAAGCATGAAACCGATCAGAGCGATGACCTGAATGGTCGCAGATCGGTACCGCGTATCGTAAAGGAGCATGGACAGCCGGAAATGCTCCTTCGGCGGGTCAGTGAGAGTCGTCATGACCTATGTATATCCCCGTGACATCCCGATTTTTTGTCGGCAGAGTTGATCACTGCTCAATCTATTCGGGAGTGTTTCTTATTGATGGAAAAAGGGCGCAGGTTGCCCTGCGCCCTTTTCCGTGGATTTTAGCGGAACGGTGGCGAGTACAGCAGACCGCCGTCGGTCCACTGAGCGTTCAGGCCACGTGCCAGACCGATCGGAGTTTCCTCACCGATGTTCTTGGCGAAGACTTCGCCATAGTTGCCACCGGCTTTGATCGCGCGGGCCGCCCATTCGGCGTCCAGACCCAGCATCTCACCCAGAGTGCCTTCGCTGCCCAGCAGGCGGTTCACTTCGGGGTTGTTGGTGCCGGCCGCCATCTCGTCGATGTTGGCCGAGGTCACGCCCAGCTCTTCAGCCGAGATCAGCGCGTTCAGAGTCCAGCGGACAACGTCGCCCCACTCGTGATCGCCATGGCGGACCAGCGGGCCCAGCGGCTCTTTCGAGATAATTTCGGGCAGCAGGACGTGATCACCGGGGTTTTCGAACGTGGCGCGGGTTGCGGCCAGGCCCGAGGCGTCGGTGGTGTAAACGTCACATGCGCCAGCCAGGTACTGCTGCTGCGCTTCGGCGTTGGTTTCGATCGGAACCGGCTCGTAGCTGATGTTGTTCGAGCGGAAGAAGTCCGCCAGGTTCAGCTCGGTTGTCGTGCCGGTCTGAATGCAGACAGTTGCGCCGTCCAGTTCCTTGGCCGAGCTTACGCCCAGCGCCTTGGGAACCATGAAGCCCTGACCGTCATAGTAGTTCACGCCAACGAATTCGAACTTCAGGTCGACGTCACGGCTGAAGGTCCAGGTGGTGTTCCGGGCCAGCATGTCGATCTCGCCCGAGGCCAGCGCGGTAAAGCGTGTCTTACCGGTGGTCGGAACGAATTCAACTGCGTTTGCATCACCCAGAACGGCTGCTGCAACAGCGCGGCATACAGCTACGTCAAAGCCCTGCCATTCGCCATTTGCGTCGGGCGCTGCAAAACCGACCAGACCGGTGGTCACACCACAGTTCAGCTTGCCGCGCGCCTTGACATCGTCCACGGTGCCCGCTGCAGCTGCGCCAGCAGCCAGGCCGGCGATCGTCGCGACGCCCAAGATTACGGATTTTTTCATTTTTACCTCTTCCTGATTTTCCATCCCTGATGGAACGGTTCGATCCGGCACTCGCGCACCGGAAAGGTTACCCAAAAGGTGTCTCCCCTTTAGTGGCCTGAGTTTGGGCGTATTCATAAACAAACGTCAAGGGCTGGATCAGGGAAATCGATGGGTCAACCGCATAGGCTGCGGTTTTCACACCCAAAATTCAGGCTTCAAAGGCTCAAACCGAGAGGTCGAAGAACCTTTTGGCGTGCAGAAAGGCAGTTTTCTTGATTTCAGCGACCGAATGCGCCTCGTCATCGTGGCCCCATTGTTCGGTCTGCCAGATTTCGTCCAGCCGAGAGAGGGTCCATATCTCCTCCGCGCTACGCCAGTCACGGGCCGCAGCGAAACCCAGGATCAACGAGCCCGACAAACTGACGAGATCGTGAAATGCGGCAAGTTGAAAGGCATTCAGGGCGTGGACACGAGAGCGCAGGGTTTGGACTGCGCCCTCTGGCTGAGGCTGGTGCAGAACTCCGGCAACAGCGAACAAACGCGCGCCGAGCGTTTCCGCGGCCCAGTCCAATGCCGGGTCCCACTGATCGGCCTGCCTCTGCTGAAGCGCCTGCGGATGCGTCGCGCGATAACACAGCAGGTCTGAATCGCCATACTCCGCCAGCATATCCGCGACTTCTGCGTGCTGTTGGCGCACCTTGTCGATGGCAGCGTTGGCAGAGCGTGTGAACGGCATTGTAGTCGGATCCACCTCTTTTTCCTGCGCGTCCCATTCGGTTGCCACAGCTTCGGCCATGGCCCGGGTCGGCAGGATCAGGGCCGCCTTGGCCGGTGTCCTGACCCTGCGTCCGTCCAGTTCGACCGTAAAGCCCCCATCGGCTTCGACCACTGCGCTGGATGTCCAGAAGCGTTTCGGTTTCCAGTCGCTCATTTTAGTGGTCCCAAAGTTCGGCCAGAGCACCTGGCAATTGTTCGAATGCGTCGATCACCTGACCTGCCTTTTGCAGGGCGGACCGGTGATGATAGCCCCAGCTGACGCCAATCCCGGCAATCCCGGCCGCCGCGGCCATTTCCATGTCATAACTGGTGTCACCAATCATGACCGCATCCGCCGTGGAAACACCGGTTTCGGACAGCGCGGTGTGGATCATCGACGGGTGTGGTTTCGACGGGTGGTGATCGGCAACCTGCCGGGTCACGAAAAACTTTTCCAACCCGTGCCCTTCTAACAGTGCATCCAAGCCGCGTTGCGATTTGCCCGTCGCGACGCCAAGCAGAAATTCGGGTGTTGCATGCAGGGCTTCGATCACTGCCCGCGCACCGGGATACAGCGGTGAACTGGTGACACCCTGTTCCAGCCGCTGCGCGTGATACGCCTGTTTGTACCCCTCGACCAACCGGGTCTGAACCTTGGCTGATTGTTCCGGGGCCAACTGCGCCATCGCCTGCGGCAGAGACAATCCGACGATCGACAGGGTCGCCTTTCGATCCGGAACCGGCAGTGACAACGCCTCAAAGCAGGCATTCATGGCCGAAACGATGCTTCCCTGACTGTCGACAAGGGTACCATCCATGTCGAACAGGATCAGCCTCAAAGGCGCGCTCATCGCAGTTCCTCGAATGGATCGTCGGTGGCCAGGTCTTCGGTCCAGCCCAGAGTGTCCCAGCTGTCCTTCATGTGCTCGGGCAAAGGTGCGGTGATACTCACGGGTTTGCGAGTCACGGGGTGTTCGAATGACAGCCGTCGCGCATGCAGGTGAAGCTTCTTGCTGATTATCCCACCGAGCTGTGCGCCCCAACCGTCGCCCAGATTCTCCTGCCCGGACCCGCCATATTTGCCATCCCCGATGATCGGATGGCCAATCGCAGCCATATGTGCCCGCAACTGGTGTGTGCGTCCGGTCACAGGCTCCATCGCAACCCAAGCAGCGCGGCCAGCGACACGATACAACGTCGCATAAAGCGTGTGCGCCCGCTTTGCGCCCGGTGTGTCGTCAACTTCGTTCATATGAATGGCAATCATCTTTTCGCCTTCACCATGCTTGCCATGCCCCGGCGCCTTGACCAGCCCGGTCTTGATCTCGCCCAGATAGGGCGTCGGCACGCCGGCAACCAAGGCCCAATAGATCTTGCGCGTATTGCGATGTCGGAAAGCCGCAGTCAGCCCCTTGGCCGCCTCTCGCGTCCGCGCCATCAGCAGCACGCCTGACGTATCCTTGTCCAACCGGTGTACCAATCGGGGGTTTTCGTCAAAACCAAACCGCAACGCTTCCGAAAGGCTGTCCACGTGGCGTGTCTGACCGCTGCCACCCTGCACCGGCAAACCGTGCGGCTTGTTCAGCGCCAGCACATGATCATCGCGGTAAATCACGCAGGACTGTATCATCTTTGCGTCCGCGTCCGAGACGCGACGTTTGACTTCAGCCGGTTTATGCTCTGCATCCGGCAGCGGCGGTACGCGCACGGATTGCCCAACTTCCAACCGGGTCGAAGCTTTGACACGCCCACCATCCACACGCAGCTCGCCCTTTCGACACATCTTTTCGATGCGGCCCTGACTGACATGCGGAAACAAGCGACGCAGCCAGCGGTCGAGCCGTTGGTCGCCGTCGCCCTCGGCCACTGTAATCATCTGCACACCGCTCATGCCATCGCCCCTTGCGCCGTGCGGCGGAACCGCCCGGATTGCGTCTGTTTCAACTCTTCTGAGAACATGCGCGTCTGTCGCCCGCATCGGTCAAAGAGTCAAGTCAGCCCTGGTTTGAAGTCCGTTGCGCCCGCAGCTTGGCAAAATAGTCCAACCGCTTTTTCAACTCGCGTTCGAAACCGCGTTCAACCGGTTGATAGAGCTCAGGTCGCTCCATGTCCTCGGGGAAATAGTTCTGGCCGGAAAAACCATCTTCGGCATCATGATCATATGCATATCCTGCACCATAGCCCTGGTCTTTCATCAACGATGTTGGCGCGTTCAGGATGTGTTTTGGTGGCGGCGCGCTGCCGGACTGCTTGGCCAGCCGCATTGCTGCCTTGTAACCCACATAGGCCCCGTTCGACTTTGGCGCCAACGCGAGATAGATGACCGCCTGCGCCAGCGCCAGTTCGCCCTCGGGCGACCCAAGCCGCTCGTATGTTTCCCACGCATGCAGGCAGATCGACTGCGCCTGCGGATCGGCAAGCCCGATATCCTCGACCGCCATTCTGGTGATGCGGCGCGCCAGAAAACGCGGATCTTCGCCACCGGTCAGCATCCGCGCGAACCAGTACAGCGCCGCGTCCGGGTCTGATCCGCGCACTGATTTGTGCAGCGCCGAGATCAGATTGTAGTGCTCGTCGCCCGATTTGTCGTATTTCGCAGCTCGCCGCATCAGGCGTATTGCCAGTGCATCAGACTCCAGCGGTTTGTCGACAGCCCAGGCCGATACCTGCTCGATCAGGTTCAGCAGCGCACGGCCATCTCCATCCGCCATTTCCTGCAGGGCCTCGCGCGCCGCGCCGGTCAGCGGCAAGGCTTTTCCCAGCTCTTTTTCGGCCCGTTGGGTCAGCCGTTCCAGATCAGCCAGGGTCAGGCGTTCCAGCACCAAGACCTGCGCACGGCTTAGAACAGCGGCGTTGAGTTCAAAAGAAGGGTTCTCGGTTGTGGCCCCCACCAAAAGGATGGTGCCATCCTCCATATGCGGCAGAAACCCATCCTGCTGGGCCTTGTTGAAACGATGGATTTCGTCGACGAACAGCAACGTCCCCTGCCCGTTCTGCCGACGAATTTTGGCTGCCTCAAAGACCTTCTTCAAATCAGGTACGCCGGTAAAAATAGCACTGATCTGTACGAAATGCAGATCGGTTTCCTGTGCCAGCAACCGCGCGATCGTGGTTTTCCCGACACCCGGCGGACCCCAGAAAACCAGGCTGGACAAGCTGCCCGACGCGAGCATCACGCCCAATGGCGCGTCAGGACCCAGCACCTGTTCCTGCCCGATGACGTCGGTCAGCGATTGCGGGCGCAACCGGTCGGCCAAAGGCCGGTGTGGCGCGGCCATCTGCGGGCTTTCGTCAGTATCGAACAGGTCGCTCATCGTGTTACAGCCGGAACCGCAGGGACACCGCCTTACCGCCCCGATCCAGATCGATCTGAACCCGGCGCCCGGGGCGGGTCAGAGCCTTTACGACATCCACGGGTCGCTCGACCACTTGACCGTTGATCGCGTTCACCACGTCGCCTGCTCTTAATCCGGCACGCGCGCCGAACGGTCCGGAATCGACCACGACAACGCCTGTCTGCGACAACACCAAACCCAGCCGGGTGATCAAAGCCGGGTTGATCCGCGCTATCACCAGCCCGGGCAGAACCGTACCATCATCCAGTTCGGTCTCTTCCGCGGGTGGTGTTTCGAGCGCCGGAATCAGAGCCACTTCGATGTCGCTCTGTGTGTCGCCGCGCAGGCGCGTCAGGAGAGACGTTCCCCCGACGCCCGCGATAGACATGCGGAATTTCATCTCGGCCGGAGAGTTCACCTCTTTCCCGTCGACATGCGTTACGACGTCGCCGACCTTCAAACCGGCTTCAGCCAACGGGCTGAGCGGGTGCAGGTCCGAAATCACAACGCCTTGTGGCAGCGACAGACCGAGAGATTCCGCGATGTCCGCGCTCATGTGCTGGCCGGCCATCCCCGCCCAAGGGCTGACGAAATGTTCGTTGCCTGCCCGCGCCTGTTGCAGATACTCGGCGACCAGATTGGCCGGAATGGCAAAGCCGATACCGTTCGATCCGCCGGAGCGGGTCAGGATCGAGGTGTTGATTCCGATCAGTTGCCCGTTCACGTCGATCAGTGCGCCACCAGAGTTCCCGGGATTGATGGCCGCATCGGTCTGGATAAAATAGCCCCGCGCATTGCCGGTTGCCGTACCGGTCCGCGCAAGCCCCGAGATAATGCCCGAAGATACCGTCTGCCCCACTCCGAACGGGTTACCAATTGCCAGGGCCAGTTCGCCAACCTCAACCTGGTCCGAGTCGCGCAACTCCAAGAACGGCAGGCCTTCGGCCTCATCCAGTCGCAGGATCGCAATATCGCTTTCCCTGTCGCCCAGAACCACTTTGGCCGAGAATTCACGGCGATCCGTAGTGACGATCCTTATTTCGGTCGCGGCGCCAACGACGTGGTAATTGGACACCACATACCCGTCTTCCGAAAGGATCACGCCCGAGCCCAACGAGTTCTGCACCCGCGGCCGTGGCGCACCAAACCCTCCGCCGAAAAAATCCTGAAAGAACGGGTCCGCAAACAACGGGTTGACCCGCCCCTGTCGTACGATCTTGGCATAGATGTTGACGACTGCCGGCGAAGCCTCTTTGACCACGGGGGCAAAGCCCAAAGAAATCTCGACCTGAGATTGCGGCACACGGGTTTCAGCCGTGGCAATCGAAGCGAAAGCGAGTGAAAGAGCGACAAGTGTCGTGCGGAACATGAACACCTCAACGTGCAAAGCTGCGTTGGATATGCGTCCACACGGAACGTAATGCAAGCATCCGATGGGTGTTCAGTCCAGCGGCGCGTGCAGGCGCGTGCCTTTGGTAATGATGCCGCCGCGATTACCCACGTCGATATTGCCGTAACGCTGCCTGAATACGTCGGGCAATTCCCTGTCCCCCTCAGGCGATAGCCACAGACGGAAGAGATGACGCCGCTCGGCCGGGTCCGGCCAGTCAACGAAGCCGGTCCGGTCGTGTAACTGCGAGTGGTTGTAGACGAACTGCATGTCGCCGGGCTGCAGACGCATACTCAGATGCAAGTCCGGATCATTTGCCAGAGCATCGAACTTGTCCAATGCAGCAACATGTTCAGGGGTAAGCCGCATGGCCTCGGGGAATCTTTGCGCGCTGTCGATGTATTGCCGCTGATAGAACACCGTCAGCTTCCCATCGTGCCAATTGAACGGAGGTATGGTCATGAAGGGTTGCATGCCTTCCGGAACTTCCCCTCTGCGGTCGGTCGCAATCGGGTCAAACAATCGCTCCAGCAATTCTGGACACTCTGCCCGCATCCGATTGTAGATCGCCTCGGCACTGACCAACAGCGAGTCCCCGCCCTCCCTGGCGTCCTTCAGGCACATCAAACCAACGATGTCGGCGCTGTCCGCGTGAAAAGTCTGGCGCTCATGGGTCTGATAGATTCGCGTGTTCGGATCACTGGCGTCGGCGCCAACGTCGCGGACATGTCCCAGAATATGTCCCTGCGCGTTCTGAGAGCGGGCCGAGCCAAGATGGGCACCCACACCGCAAAAGATCGCGGCGGCCATTTCCTGAGTGTATGTCTGCACGGGAAGGCCACGGATCACTTCGAAACCTATCCCGTCGATCAGCTTGTCGCGCAGGTCCGCAAGATGCTGGTCCAACCGTTGCAGCGGGAAATTCGCAGCTGTGATTTCACCAATGTCCTGCCCCAGGTTCAGGTAGTGCCGGGCGGCTTGCTCCAGGTCGGCGACATCTTCCGGTGTTAGATCCAGAATCCATTCGTCCTGCCGCAGCTCCATCTCGCGGCCGATCCAAACGGATGGGCCCGTCAGTTCGCCGGGTAGTTCAGAAAGTGTCACCATCCTCTTTCCTCCGCGCTTGCCTCTGAACGTGACGCGGGACGGTAAGGTTTGCATCGCTCGATGTCACCGGAAATGGGTCAAATGCGACACTTCAACAGGACCGCAAAAGAAAACCCCCGCGTCCGGGACGCGGGGGTTGAATTCCGAAAACGGCGCTTTCTTATTCGTCGTCTGCGGCCTCTTCTGCGGCAACACGGGCTTTATCAGCCGCGCCTTTGGCGTCGACGTCACGATCAACGAATTCGATGATCGCCATCGGTGCCATGTCGCCATAGCGGAAGCCGGCTTTCAGGATACGGACGTATCCACCCTGACGCTCGGCGTAGCGGGGGCCCAGAACTTCGAACAGCTTTGCGACGTCTTTGTCTTCTTTCAGCTGCGATGCGGCCTGACGGCGGGCGTGCAGGTCGCCGCGCTTGCCCAGAGTGACCAGCTTTTCGATGATCGGGCGCAGTTCTTTTGCTTTGGGCAGAGTTGTCTTGATTTGCTCATGCTCGATGAGCGAGCCAGCCATGTTCGCAAACAGCGCCTTGCGGTGCTCATGAGTGCGGTTCAGGCGGCGGTAACCACGTGCGTGACGCATTTTCTAGTTCCTTCTTTCGCGTTTTGCTTTGTCTGGCCGGCGATGCGTGTCACCGGCTCTCCTTGGGGCGGAAGTGCCCTTGTTGTCCCCGGCAGCCCGGGCATTGGTGAAGACGCGTTTAGAACGCGTCTTCGAATTTCTTCGCCAGATCTTCGATGTTGTCGGGCGGCCAATCCTCGACATCCATGCCGAGGTGCAGACCCATGCCGGACAGCACTTCCTTGATCTCGTTCAGCGACTTGCGGCCGAAGTTCGGGGTGCGCAGCATCTCGGCTTCGGTCTTCTGGATCAGGTCGCCGATATAAACGATGTTGTCGTTCTTCAGGCAGTTTGCCGAACGGACCGACAGTTCCAGCTCGTCCACTTTCTTCAGCAGTAGCGGGTTGAACTCCAGACCGTCATCCTCGTCCTGACGGCCAGCCGCCTCAGGCTCGTCGAAGTTGACGAAGATCGACAGTTGATCCTGCAGGATGCGTGCGGCAAAGGCCAGCGCGTCTTCCGGCGTGATCGAACCGTCTGTTTCGATCTTCAGCGTCAGCTTGTCATAGTCCAGAACCTGACCTTCACGGGTCGGCTGAACGTCATAGGCAACCTTTTTGACCGGCGAATAGATCGCGTCGATCGGGATCAGGCCGATCGGTGCATCTTCCGGCTTGTTCTTCTCAGCCGAGACGTAACCTTTACCGGTATTGACGGTCAGTTCCATGAACAGATCGGCGCCATCATCCAGGTGGCAGATGACGTGATCGCGGTTCAGAACCTCGATACCAGCGCTTTCGCTGATGTCACCGGCGGTGACAACGGCGGGGCCTTTGGCATTGATCGACAGGCGCTTGGGGCCTTCGACTTCCATGCGCAGCGACACGCCTTTGAGGTTCAGGATGATGTCGGTGACATCTTCACGCACGCCCGCAACCGAGGAGAACTCGTGCAGGACGTTGTCGATTTGAACGCTGGTGATGGCCGCACCTTGCAGCGAGCTCATCAGAACGCGACGCAGCGCGTTGCCCAGAGTCAGACCAAAGCCACGTTCCAGCGGCTCGGCAACCAGGGTCGCCTGACGAGCGGGATCGTTGCCCGGCTTGCCGTCAAGCTGGGTCGGTTTGATCAATTCTGCCCAATTCTTGTGGATCATGTAATCCCTCCATTCCTGTCCGCGCCCCATGACCAACAAGGTGCAGACGCCCGAGGTTCAAAATGACGTGCTGGGGCCGTGCAAAAACACAGCCCCAGCTCAATTCAAAATCGCTTAGACGCGGCGGCGCTTCGGCGGGCGGCAGCCGTTGTGAGCAATCGGAGTCACGTCGCGGATCGACGTGATGTTGAAGCCCACTGCAGCCAGCGCACGCAGAGCCGATTCACGACCCGAACCGGGGCCCTGAACTTCGACTTCCAGCGTCTTGACGCCATGTTCCTGCGCCTTCTTGCCTGCGTCTTCCGCAGCCATCTGCGCGGCATACGGAGTAGATTTCCGCGATCCCTTGAAGCCCATAGTACCGGCAGACGACCACGAGATGGCGTTGCCCTGCACGTCCGAGATCAGGATCTTGGTGTTGTTGAAGGTCGAGTTCACATGGGCGACGCCCGATGCGATGTTCTTACGCTCTTTGCGCTTAACGCGAGTCTTATCACGTGCCATCAGTCAGACCCTCCCTTATTTCTTCTTACCAGCGATGGCCTTTGCGGGGCCTTTGCGGGTACGAGCATTGGTGTGGGTACGCTGACCGCGAACCGGCAGGTTGCGGCGGTGACGCAGACCGCGGTAGCAGCCCAGGTCCATCAGGCGCTTGACGTTCATCTGAACTTCACGACGCAGGTCACCTTCGACGGTGTAGTTGGCGTCGATATGTTCACGGATGGCCAGAACTTCGGCATCCGACAGCTCATTGACGCGACGAGACGCTTCAATGCCAACGGCTTCGCAAATCGCTTTGGCCGAGGTGTTGCCGATTCCGGTGATATATGTGAGGGCGATAGGTACCCGCTTGGCAGTCGGGATGTTTACGCCGGCAATACGTGCCACGTGTCACTTTCCTTTTCGTTGCGGTTCCGTAGTTCCAGAACCTTTTTTCACAACGCCTAACCGTGGCAGTGAGGCCAGAGGGTTCAGCATTATTCGAGGTGGTCGGGGCGAACGAAACGAATCCCGCACGCAGTAGTGATTCCCATAGGGATGTGGGTCGATATGGGCTTTTGGAGGGGCCGTCAAGCCCCAACCTGAAGTCAGCCCAGAATCGCCTCGATCGAGGCGGTAACTTCCTTGATGTCTGCCAGACCATTGACCGGGCGCAGATCGCCCTTGGCATAGTAGTAGCCAATCAGCGGCGACGTCTTCTTGTAATACTCCATCAGGCGGGTGCGCAGGCTGTCCTCGTTGTCGTCGGCGCGACGGACGAAGTCATTTTCCTTGCCGCAATTGGTGCATTTGCCATCCGCTGGGATGGGCTTGGTGATGTCATTAAAGACCTCACCGCAGCCGCCGCAGGTCGAACGCGCCGTGATCCGCTGCACCAAAGCCTCATCATCCACGCGCATCTCGATCACGGTGTGCAGCGACTGGCCCAGCTTGGCCAGCAGCGCCGCCAGTGCATCGGCCTGCGCCAGTGTGCGGGGGAAGCCATCGAAGATAAATCCGGCGCCGGTTTCGGTGGTCAGTTTCTCTTCGATCAGTCCGATCACGATCTCATCCGTGACCAGCTTGCCCGCATCCATGATCGCGGCGACCTTCTTGCCCATTTCGGTGCCCGAGGTCTTGGCTTCGCGCAACATGTCACCGGTGCTGAGCTGAACCATGCCGCGTGTCTCGACCAGGTGACGCGCTTGCGTCCCCTTGCCGGCCCCCGGGGGGCCAAGAAGTATGATGTTCATCGACGAGCAGCTCCCTTTCTGCCGCGTTTCTTGCCTTTGCCGCGCAGCTGGGACTTTTCGATCAGCCCTTCATATTGATGCGCCAGCAGGTGGCTCTGAACCTGTTGGATCGTGTCCATGGTCACAGAGACGATGATCAGAACCGAGGTGCCGCCGAAATAGAACGGAATAGCAAACTGGCCCCGCAGGATTTCAGGCAGCAGACAGACCGCCGCCAAATAGGCCGAACCCAGAACCAGCACGCGGTTGACGACATATTCCAGATATTCCGAGGTCTTTTTGCCCGGACGGATGCCCGGCACAAAACCGTTCTGCTTTTTGAGGTTGTCCGCCACATCGTCGGGTTTGAACGACACGTTGAACGTGTAGAAATATGCAAAGAACACGATCATCGAGGCGAAGAACAGCAGGTACAGCGGCTGTCCGGGGCCAAAGTTGGCCAACAGCCACGACATGATCGGCCCGTTGGTGGCACCTGACGAGAAGGTCGAGATCGTCACCGGCAACAGCAGCAGCGAGCTTGCGAAGATCGCCGGGATAACGCCCGCCGGGTTCACTTTGACCGGCAGGTGGCTCGAGCCGCCTTCGTACACCTTCATACCGGCCTGACGGCGCGGATACTGGATGTGGATCTTGCGCAGGGCGCGTTCCATGAACACCACAAAGGTAATCACGGCAATGACCATCACGATCACACCAACGATGACGGCCGGGCTGATTGCACCGCTGCGCCCGCTCGCGAAGAACTGCGCCAACGCGGCCGGAACCTCGGCGATGATGCCGACGAAGATGATCAGCGAGATACCGTTACCGATGCCACGCGCGGTGATCTGTTCACCCAACCACATCAGGAACATGGTGCCGCCGACCAGCGTGATCATGGTCGAAAAGCGGAAATAGAGCCCCGGATCGGTCGCCAGATCGCCCGATTCCAGCGATACGGCCAGACCATAGGCCTGAACGGTGGCCAGCGCCACGGTGCCGAAACGAGTATATTGGTTGATCTTCTTGCGGCCCTGCTCGCCCTCTTTCTTGAGTTGCTCAAGCGCGGGAACCATCGAGGTCAGCAGCTGCACGATGATCGAGGCCGAAATATAGGGCATGATGCCGAGGGCAAAGATACCCATCCGCCCCAGCGCCCCGCCGGTGAACATCGAAACCATGCCGCCGATGCCCTGCCCCGCCTGCTCCATGAACTCGCGCAGTGCTTGCCCGTCTATCCCCGGCACCGGAATGAATGTGCCCAGACGATAGACGATCAGCAAACCCAGCGTGAACAGGATGCGGTTGCGCAGATCGGTGGCCTTGCCAAGGGCAGCCCAGCTCGTGTTGGCCGCCATTTGTTCTGCTGCTGATACCATAAATCGGTCTCTCTTATGCAAACGCCGCCCGGAACCGTTTTCCGGCTCGGACGGCGTCTTGGAAAACTCTGAAGTCTATGTAAGCGGGTCTTTGCCCGCTCACAAGCGCTTACTCTGCCGCAGCAGCTTTTGTGACTTTCAGTGAACCGCCCGCTTTTTCAACTGCCTCGACGGCAGCTTTCGATGCACCGGTGACTTCCAGGTTCACTTTGGCGCTGATTTCGCCTTTCGCCAGAACGCGGATACCGTCCAGCTTGCGACGGACCAAACCGGAGGCAACCAGTGCGTCCTCGGTGATCGCTGCCTTGGCGTCCAGCTTGCCTGCGTCAACGAATTTCTGGATCAGACCCAGGTTGATAACTGCGAATTCCTTGCGGTTCGGCTTGTTGAAGCCACGCTTGGGCAAACGCTGGTACAGCGGCATCTGGCCGCCTTCGTAGCCATTGATGGCCACACCCGAACGGGATTTCTGGCCTTTGATACCACGGCCACCCATTTTACCTTTGCCGGAACCGGGGCCACGGCCTACGCGGGTCCGTTTCGGGCTCGCGCCAGGATTGTCGCGCAATTCGTTCAGTTTCATTTCGCTTCTCCTAAGCCGGATGTGACCCCGAAGCGTGATGGGCCAACCACGGCATTTCTTGGTTTTGATTCTCGTGGACGCAATGCCACCGGAGCCCGATACAGCGTTGCGCCTTCGGTTGCAAGGATTGTTGTGTCTTCCGCCCAGCAGACCGCCAATTCGTGATCAGTCCCCCAGAATCAAGAGAGGCGCCACAGGGCGCCTCGGGGGTCGGATGCAGTGACGCTTTACACGCAATAGACGTGCTTTTGCGCGATGTCTGCGATGTCGCAGCGACGGACACCGATGTCGTCCAACTCGCGGTTGGACAGGCGCTGAAGTTCATTGTAGGTGCGGTGGTACTCGATCGCCTTTTCGCGGGTTTCCTTCACGCCTTCGATAAACTTCGCAATGCGGGCGCTCAGGTTGAAGCCGCCATGTGTCAGTGCAGTTGTATGTGCCATATCTCTATTCCTTTCTTGTACCGAGGCGTATTCCCCGGTGTTTCCTTTTGTGATCCTTTAGGGACAAGGCTCAGATAGGCGCGAAAGATAACGCTAACAATGCAGATTTCGGTCTGGCCGGTATGCGTTGAGGGAATGCCCCGGAAATCCGGACACTCGGCACCACTTACAACTTAGGTCCGCTTTGCGGACCGGAGCCGCCTTAGGGCCTCGCTCAACCATTCACCGATGACACTTCTCTACTCTTACGGTTAGATCCTCCGTTCTTGTCGGGGTTTGACGCGTGAGACCCGGCCAAGTTAAATTCCGCGAATGAAGCCGAAACACCGAATTGGCAGATACAACTGCCTAGTTGCATGGCTTGTTCTGGTTTGGTCAGTTCCCACTCCGGCACTGCCTTGCAGGCTTGCTCTGGCCTTAGCAATCGATGTTTCTGTTTCAATCGATCAATTCGACTATTCTCTTCAGAGCGATGGGCTGGCTGCTGCTCTCAGAGCGCCGGAGGTTGTTGATGCATTCCTTTCTTCGCAGTCTCCGGTTGCCGTTGCTGCGTATGAATGGAGCGGACCCTACCTGGCGCGCACGGTCCTAGATTGGACATTGATAACGAGTCGCCATGACTTAGATTTGGCCTCAGAGCGCATCGCAAATACCGTTCGTGCCTGGTCTGGTTCTACCTCAATAGGGAATGCGTTAGTGTTTGGTGCAGAACTCTTCGAGCAGGCTCCGAGCTGCGCGAGTCAAACCTTGGACCTGAGTGTTGACGGTTTGAACAACGAAGGAGTTCACCCGCATTCTTTATACAATGTTGGCATTTATGACGAAATTACCGTCAACGCGCTCGCCATAGGTGGCGAGCTGCCGTTAGGTGAGTTTGTTGAATACCTGACCCGAAATGTCATTCGTGGGCCGGGTGCGTTTGTAGAAGTAGCTTATGACCATTATGCCGTCGAAGAGGCTTTGCGTAGAAAGCTGGTGCGTGAGGTCAAGACGTTGGAGCTAAGCCGGTCGAATGCCACCAGAGCTGTAGGGAAAGCCCGGTAGTCCTAACACCTTTGGCGTTACTTTTTTGTCGCTTTGGGCTCAAAGCAGACAAATACCAAAAAAGAAAACGCCCCCGAATGATCGGAGGCGTTTCTTTGTTCGACGGAAGTGCGCTTAGCCGCGCTCTTCGACGATCTCTACCAGATGCGGGATCTTGTTGATCATGCCGCGAACCGAAGGGGTGTCTTCCAGCTCACGGGTTTTGTGCATCTTGTTCAGGCCCAGGCCGATCAGGGTTGCGCGCTGTTCGGCGGGGCGACGGATCGGGGAACCGATCTGCTTGACGACGATGGTTTTTGCCATGGGTCGCTCTCCTTATGCTTCTGCTTCAGCAGCAGGCGCTTCGGCTGCAGGGGCTTCGTCCCGCTTGGGCAGGATGTCGGCAACCTTTTTGCCACGACGCGCGGCAACCGAACGCGGGCTCTGCTCTTTCTGCAGGCCGTTGATGGTGGCACGGATCATGTTGTACGGGTTCTGCGAGCCCAGCGACTTGGACACAACGTCCTTTACGCCCAGCATTTCGAACACGGCACGCATCGGACCACCGGCGATGATACCAGTACCTTCAGGTGCGGTACGCATAACCACTTTACCGGCGCCGTGACGGCCCTCGATGTCGTGGTGCAGGGTACGACCTTCGCGCAGTTGCACGCGGATCATCTGACGCTTGGCTTGTTCGGTCGCCTTACGGATGGCTTCAGGTACTTCTTTCGCTTTACCTTTACCAAAGCCGACGCGGCCTTTCTGATCACCGACAACCACCAGAGCGGCGAAGCCAAAGCGCTTACCACCTTTTACGGTTTTCGACACGCGGTTGATTGCGACCAGACGATCTGCAAATTCCGGCGCTTCTTCACGGTCGCGGCCACGGCCCCGACGGTTTTCACGTTCTGCCATTTGGCATCCCTTTTCTCATGTGGCGCTTGTCGCGCCGTTTCTTCAATCCAAGTGAGCCCCGACTGTCGCCGAGGCCCCCGGATCATCGGGGCAGCCGCAAAGCTGCCCTCAGGTCTTAGATCTTCAGACCACCTTCACGCGCAGCGTCGGCGACAGCCTTCACTTTGCCGTGGAACAGGAAGCCACCACGATCGAAATAGGCCTCTTCGACGCCTGCCTTCTTGGCACGCTCGGCGATGGCCGCGCCCACTTTGGTGGCCGCTTCGATGTTGTTCTTGCCAACTACGCCCAGGTCTTTTTCCAGGGTCGAGGCTGCGGCCAGGGTCACGCCACGAACGTCGTCGATCAGCTGAACGCTGATGTTCTTGTTCGAACGGTGAACCGACAGGCGTACACGGCCCGCGTTGACTTTGCGAAGTTTGTTCCGAACGCGCAGGCGGCGCTTCAGAAACAGGGTTCTTTTGCTGTTTGCCATTGTTTGCGTCCTTACTTCTTCTTGCCTTCCTTGCGGAAGATGAACTCGCCCTTATAGCGGATACCCTTGCCCTTATACGGCTCGGGACGGCGCCACTCGCGGATTTTGGCCGCAGTTTCGCCCACCAGCTGCTGGTCGATTCCTTCCACAACGACTTCGGTCTGCTTCGGTGCGGTGATGGTGACACCTTCCGGAGCAACGAAATCAACATCGTGGCTGTAGCCCAGGTTCAGCTTCAGGGTGTTGCCCTGCATCTGAGCGCGGTAACCCACACCCTGGATCTCCAGTTCCTTCTTGAAGCCTTCGGTCACACCGGTCACCAGATTGGCAACCATGGTGCGGCTCATGCCCCACTGCTGACGCGCACGTTTGGACGAACCACGCGGGTCGATCTTGACCACGTTGTCCTCGACCGACAGCGTTACATCGTCAGTGGCGGTGAAGCTGCGGGTGCCTTTCGGACCTTTGACTTCGATGGTCTGACCCGACACAGAGGCGGAAACGCCGCTGGGCAGCTCGACCGGTTTTTTACCAATACGAGACATTGCAGACCTCCTTAGAAGACGGTGCAGAGCACTTCGCCGCCAACATTGTTGGAGCGAGCGTTTGCGTCCGACATCACACCTTTCGGAGTGCTGACAATCGACACGCCCAGACCCTGACGGACCTGCGGGATGTCATTGACGCCCATGTACACGCGGCGACCGGGCTTGGAAACCCGCTTCAGTTCACGAATAACAGGGGTGCCTTCGTAGTATTTCAGGCTGATTTCGATGGCCGGATGACCGTTTTCACCGGTCGTCTTTTCATAGCCACGGATGTAGCCTTCGTCCGCCAGCACGTCCAGAACCCAACCGCGCAGCTTGGAAGCCGGGGTGGAAACGGTGGACTTGCCGCGCATTTGCGCGTTGCGGATACGGGTGAGCATATCGCCGATAGGATCATTCATATCTATGTCTCCCTTACCAGCTCGATTTCACCATGCCGGGGATCTGACCAGCAGAACCCAGCTCGCGCAGCGCGATACGGCTGACCTTCAGCTTACGGTAGTAAGCGTGGGGACGACCGGTCAGCTGACAACGGTTGTGCAGACGGGTAGCCGAGCTGTTGCGCGGCAGTTTCGCCAGTTTCAGACGCGCTTTGAAGCGCTCTTCCATCGGGCGGCTCTCGTCATTCGCGATTTCTTTCAGCTCGGCACGCTTTGCGGCATATTTGGCCACCAGGCGTTCGCGCTTCTTCTCGCGTTCGATCATTGCTTTTTTAGCCATGTCTCAATCCTCCCGGCGCTTACGCGTTGAACGGCATGTTGAATGCTTTCAACAGGCTCTTCGCTTCAGCGTCGGTTTTCGCTGTGGTGGCAATTACGATATCCAGGCCCCAGACCTCGTCGACCTTGTCGAAGTCGATTTCCGGGAACACGATGTGCTCTTTCATGCCCATGGCAAAGTTGCCACGGCCATCGAACGAGGGTTTCACACCGCGGAAGTCACGAACGCGCGGCAGCGCGATGGTGATCAGACGATCCAGGAATTCGTACATCCGGTCACCGCGCAGGGTCACTTTTGCGCCCAGCGGCATGTCTTCACGGACGCGGAAACCCGCGATCGACTTCTTCGCCTTGGTTGCAACGGCCTTTTGACCGGCAATCGCAGTCAGATCCTCGACAGCAGCTTTAGCTTTCTTCGAGTCTTTGACAGCCTCAGAACCACAACCGATGTTCAGAACGATTTTTTCCAGCTTAGGAAGCTGCATGTCGTTCTTGTAGCCGAACTCTTCTTTCAGAGCGGCACGGATGGAGTCAGCGTACTGAGCTTTCAGACGCGGGGTATAGGTTGCGTTATCAAGCATCGATCACGTCCCCTGTGGTCTTGGCGAAGCGAACCTTCTTGTCACCTTCCATGCGGAAGCCGACGCGGGTTGCTTTGCCGTTCTTGTCCAGCAGAGCCAGGTTCGACAGGTCGATCGGGTTTGCCTGAGGCAGGCGACCACCTTGCGAGTTCTGCGACTGACGGGTGTGGCGGATGGCGATGTTGATGCCGTCGACAACAGCTTTACCGGCTTTCGGGTCAACCGAGGTGATGGTCCCCTCTTTGCCCTTGTCCTTGCCGGCCAGCACGACGACCTTGTCGCCTTTGCGGAGTTTAGCAGCCATGATTACAGCACCTCCGGAGCCAGCGAGATGATTTTCATGAAGTTCTTGCCGCGCAGTTCACGAACAACCGGGCCAAAGATACGGGTACCGATCGGCTCGTTGTTGTTGTTCAGGATGACGGCGGCGTTGCGATCGAAACGGATCGCGGTGCCGTCTTCGCGGCGGACTTCCTTGGCGGTGCGTACGACGACGGCCTTGCGGACGTCCCCTTTTTTCACGCGGCCGCGCGGGATGGCTTCCTTCACCGAGACGACAATGATGTCGCCGACGGAGGCGTATTTACGCTTGGAACCACCCAGGACCTTGATGCACTGAACTCGGCGGGCGCCGGAGTTGTCAGCGACATCCAGATTGGTCTGCATCTGGATCATGTGGTTTCTCCCGACCTGTGGGGGCTGGTCTTGTTAAATCCCCCAGGGTTTCGACAAATGGAAAAGTCCTGGTGGCTTACGCCTCCAGAACCTCCCAACGTTTCGTCTTCGATTTCGGCGCGCATTCGATGATGCGGACTGTATCGCCGACCTTGAAGGCGTTCTTTTCGTCATGAGCCCGGTATTTCTTGGACTTACGAACGGTTTTGTGCAGCAGCGGGTGCTTGAAGCGGCGTTCGACCAGAACGGTTACGGTCTGCTCGTTGGCGTCGCTTGTTACGGTGCCGGACAGGATACGCTTGGGCATCTGATTACTCCTCGGATGCCGCGGTAGCGGCCTTTTCGTTCAGAATGGTTTTGACGCGGGCAGCATTGCGGCGGGCCGCTTTGATGCCGGCAGTGTTTTCCAGCTGACCGGTTGCCTGTTGAAAGCGCAGGTTAAAGCTTTCTTTCTTCAGGTTGGCCAGTTCCTCGCGGAGCTGGTCCGGGGTCTTGTCACGCAGTTCTTGGGCGTTCATCGCCTTTTTCCTTTGCTCAAAACACCAGAAGGCCCCCTGACAGGGTCACCTTGGACCTGGTGGATGAATGATAGACATGCGAATCCCCCGACTCGGCCGGGGGACTTGCAGGATGCCGCCGTATAAGGGTTTAGGGGGTGGGTGGCAAGGGAAAGTTTGTAGCCCTCACCAATTGCGTCACACCCGGGCTTAGGCACGCTTGAAGATCGCAAATCAACCAAGCATTTGGCAATAAGCATGCTTATTTCCAAAAAAACTTAATGCAATTCAAAAACATCTTTTCAATTGAACAATTTATGCGGTAGCGTACGCTAAGTATCATTGTGTTTAGATTGTAGTAAATTCGCCGGGCAATCCTTGTTCTGAGTCATTCTTTTTTCTTTGTTTTACCTGTTAAATCCCGCACTGCTCGACGTCTTGGAGTTCCGCCATGAAGGTTCTTATTGTCGACGACGATGCCGACATTTTGGAAGTGCTCTCCCTCGGCCTGGAAATGTCCGGGGAACACAGTATTGAAACAGCGCAATCTGGGGCTCAAGCCCTAGAGAGGATTGAACAGGCCAGCAGCCCCTTTGATCTCTTTCTTCTGGATATACAAATGCCAGGAATGACAGGGGTTGAGCTTTGCAGACGCATCAGGTCCCGTCCCGGTTATCTTTTTAAGCCAATCATAATGGTCACCGCGATGTCGGACAAACGGCATGTTGACGAAACCTTTGCCGCCGGGGCCACCGACTACGTGATCAAACCTATCGACTTCACCGATCTGAAATTGCGCGTCAAACTGGCCGAAACTGCATCCATCCGAGTTGAGCAGTTGGCACAAATTGCACAAGCGCCGCCCCAGGCCATTCAGCTTGGCCACCAACCCAAAACAATCGAACTTTGCGATGCGATACCAATTGACGACGTTGATGGAGTTCTGCGGGTTCACGCATTTGAAAACTACCTTGCGCAGTTGGGCCGACTGGATTTCCGAGCCACGAGGCTTCAGATTCTCACGGTAACGAACATCACATCCATTTATGAAAGATGCACCTCGCGAGAATTCTTGGATCAAGTGACAGATATCGCCGAATGCATTTCGGACGCACTTCGCGAACAGGCACCGTTGGTGACCTATTTTGGAGGCGGAATCTATGGCATTGCGACACACGGCCACCACGTCAAGCCAATCGAAGATGTGTCCGCAAGTATTTATCAGCAAATCGCGAAAACGGGATTGGTATTCCGGGACGGCTGTCCTGTACCCGTTGAATTCGATATCGTCGACATCGGTCGCAAAGCTTTCTTGTCACCTAAAAAGCAGACCGCCTTTATCGACCACGTGATCGACGGGCTTAAGACTGCGGCACATTCCAATACTTCGCTTTTTCATCCGACGTGATGGTGGACCGCAATTTGCCTCATCAATCCCACTTGTAATTGAAGCTTACACTGATCCGCTCTTCCTCGGCCATGTTCATCGGCACTTCGTGGCGCAGCCAGCTTTCCCACAACAGGACGTCGCCGACCTGAGGCTTCATATAGATGAACGGCTGCAAGTCGCGCCGCCCACCTTTCAGGCGCGTCGGCGCAGCCATCATGCGGCCTGAGCGGGGGTCTTCCAGCTTCAACGCGCTTGCCCCTTCGGGCATCGCCACATAGGTAGTGCCCGAGATCACGCTGTGCGGATGCAGGTGGCTGGAATGCATCCCGCCCTCGGGCAAAATGTTGATCCACAGGTCCTCGAGCTTCAGCTCGCCTTCGCCCAGATCGAACTCCAGATCACTGGCAAAGGCAGCCACGTGCTGATCCAACGCAGCGACCAGATCGGCGAAGATCGGGAACCGCCAGGGCAGATCGGTCAGCGAGGCATAGCTGGTATAGCCGGGATAGCCGTTTTCCTCACACCATTCCTGACCGGCTTCGTCATCCCCGGCGATGACAAGGCATGAGCTTTCCAGTTCCTCCGGGTCGATCTTGGGATCAAACTCGGACAAGGATGCGCGGTAGAGACGGGTAACGAAGAGTGATTCAATCTGTGGCATGGGTGCCTAATAATGTGTTTCTAAAAGCAGAAATAGCCCAAAAGAAACGAAACCATCTCTTTCGCCAACGATTAATTAGAAAGGAAAAAAATGGAAAATTGGTTGCAGTTCTCCGACCGAATGGAGCGAATTTATGATGTAATCCTCAGCGAGAGCGAGCGGGGAGCGGTCCTGATTGCATGCCACATCGTGGATGAATTTCTCCTTGAGATGATTTCTCAGTACAAAAGTGAAAAAGCCAGCGCCAAGATCTTCAAAGACGCCACAGGTTATGGAGGTGCATTTGGAAGCTTATCCATGAAAAGCAAAGCGTTGTTTATCCTAGGGATCCTAAGCGAACAATCATTCTATGCGATTGATGATATGAGGACCGTGCGGAACAAGGCAGCGCATTCTTCGAAGCGGTTTGTTTTATCTAAGCACCAAGAAAAATTCGACAACGCTCTAAACAGGTTTGGCAATCATGCGTCGGTCAAAAGTCTCGCGTTGTCTCTTGCTATGCACAACTTCATTGCGAGAATGAAGGAAAGCGGGCACGACCTATTAACAAAAATTGGGGAAAACCCCTTTCCCGATGAACAGCGTGCATCGACTATCTGGCAGACAGCCCTGACATCACCAAAAAGCTAGAAGAGCAGATGCCAAAATGGCATGTTGCCACTCTCACATATCTACTGATTGAAACGATAGGCCTGAATTTTCGCTCGCACTACCGTCCTTAAACAAAAACCCCCGCCGGTGTCCCAACGGGGGTCAATTTTGTCACGAACGGGGTTGCCCCCGGATCGCTTACCAGTCTTCGCGAACCACGACGCGAGTCTTGATCGGCAGCTTCATCGCAGCCAGGCGCAGGGCCTCACGGGCGATGTCGTCATTGACGCCGTCGATCTCGAACATCACGCGGCCAGGCTTGACTTTGCATGCCCAGCGGTCGACCGAACCTTTACCTTTACCCATACGAACTTCGATCGGCTTTGCAGTGACCGGAGTGTCGGGGAAGATGCGGATCCAGACACGACCCTGACGCTTCATGTGACGCGTCATGGCACGACGTGCAGCTTCGATCTGGCGTGCAGTTACACGCTCAGGCTCAAGAGCTTTCAGGCCGTAAGTGCCAAAGTTCAGATCAGAGCCGCCCTTGGCGAGACCCTTGATCCGGCCTTTGTGCATCTTGCGGAATTTTGTACGCTTTGGTTGAAGCATATCTTTCCCTCCTTAGCGACGACCGCCACCAGCACCACGAGGTGCAGGGCCGTCCTGGAGTTCCTGTGCTTTACGGTCACGTGCCTGCGGATCGTGCTCCATGATCTCACCTTTGAAGATCCAGACCTTGATCCCGATGATCCCGTACGGGGTCATCGCTTCGGCATGTGCGTAATCGATGTCGGCACGCAGGGTGTGCAGAGGCACGCGGCCTTCGCGGTACCACTCGGTCCGTGCGATTTCGGCGCCGCCCAGACGACCAGCGACGTTCACCCGGATACCCAGGGCGCCCATGCGCATGGCGTTCTGAACCGACCGCTTCATCGCGCGACGGAACGAGACGCGGCGCTCCAGCTGCTGAGCGATGGACTCGGCAACCAGCTGCGCGTCAAGCTCAGGCTTGCGCACTTCGACGATGTTCAGGTGCAGTTCGCTGTCGGTCATACGAGCAAGCTTTTTGCGCAGAACTTCGATGTCTGCACCTTTCTTGCCGATGATGACACCGGGACGTGCAGTGTGGATCGTAACGCGGCACTTCTTGTGCGGACGTTCAATAATCACACGGGCAACACCGGCCTGCTTGCACTCTTTGTTGATGAACTCACGGATCTTGAGGTCTTCCAGAAGAAGATCACCGTAGTCCTTGGTGTCGGCGTACCAGCGGCTATCCCAGGTGCGGTTGACCTGCAGGCGCATGCCGATCGGATTTACTTTATGACCCATTAGGCTTGCTCCTCAACTTGACGCACCTTGATGGTGATCTCCGAGAACGGCTTCATGATCTTGCCGAAACGGCCGCGGGCACGCGGACGACCGCGCTTCATGACCAGGTTCTTGCCAACCCATGCTTCGGCGACGATCAGTTCATCAACGTCCAGGTTGTGGTTGTTTTCGGCATTCGCGATTGCGGATTGCAGGCACTTCTTGACGTCCTGCGCGACACGCTTGTTCGAGAAAGTCAGGTCGGTCAGAGCCTTCTCAACTTTCTTGCCGCGGATCATTTGCGCAACCAGGTTCAGTTTCTGCGGGCTGGTACGGAGCATGCGCGTTTTCGCCATTGCTTCGTTTTCAGCCACGCGGCGGGGGTTCTTTTCCTTGCCCATGACTTACTTCCGCTTCGCTTTTTTGTCTGCGGCGTGGCCATAATAGGTACGGGTCGGCGAGTATTCACCGAACTTCTGACCGATCATGTCTTCCGAGACGTTGACGGGGATGTGCTTCTGGCCGTTGTACACACCAAAGGTCAGACCCACGAACTGGGGCAGAATGGTGGAACGACGCGACCAGATTTTGATGACTTCGTTGCGGCCCGACTCGCGCGCTGCTTCGGCTTTTTTCAGCACGTAAGCATCGACGAAAGGACCCTTCCAAACAGAGCGAGACATGGATTAACGTCCCTTCTTCTTGGCGTGCCGCGAGCGGATGATCAGCTTCTGGGACGCTTTGTTCTTGTTGCGGGTACGCTTACCCTTGGTGTCCTTGCCCCACGGCGTAACCGGTGTACGGCCACCCGAGGTACGACCCTCACCACCACCGTGCGGGTGATCGATCGGGTTCATTGCAACACCACGCACCGACGGACGAACGCCCTTGTGGCGCATACGACCGGCTTTACCGAGGTTCTGGTTCGAGTTGTCGGGGTTGGACACGGCACCGATGGTGGCCATGCATTCCTGACGGACCATGCGCAGCTCGCCCGAGCTCAGACGGATCTGAGCGTAGCCGCCATCGCGACCAACGAACTGAGCGTAAGTACCGGCCGCACGTGCGATCTGACCGCCCTTGCCGGGCTTCATTTCGATGTTGTGGACGATGGTACCGATGGGCATGCCCGAGAACGGCATTGCGTTGCCCGGCTTGATGTCGGCCTTTGCCGACGAGATGACCTTGTCACCAACAGCCAGACGCTGCGGAGCCAGGATATACGCCTGCTCGCCGTCTTCATATTTTACCAGTGCGATGAATGCGGTCCGGTTCGGGTCATATTCGATCCGCTCGACGGTTGCCGCGACATCAAATTTGTTCCGTTTGAAGTCAACGATCCGGTAGAGACGCTTTGCGCCACCGCCGCGGCGGCGTGAAGTGATCCGTCCGGTGTTGTTCCGGCCGCCCGATTTGGTCAAACCCTCAGTGAGAGACTTGACCGGACGTCCTTTCCAAAGCTCCGAACGGTCGATCAGCACCAGCCCGCGCTGGCCCGGCGTCGTCGGCTTGTACGACTTGAGTGCCATGCTTTCTGTCTTCCGTTTAGCAAGTGCAGGGGATTTCCCCGCTATGTGATAGGCCCCCGTAGGTGCCAAGGGTATAGGGCCCCGAAGGTCCCCGGTTACAAATATCAGAGGCCCCGGAACGAATCCGAGGCCGTAAGATTGGGAGCGTGTAACAGGGTTGGGGGTGGGTGTCTATAGGTATGCGAACCTTTTACTTCTGACATGTTTCCATTGTCACCAATGACGCCGAAAAGGCTATGAACGCACTTCGCCAAATGTCTGAATCTTGTTCTCCTGCGCAATTGGTCCGATCTCTTCCGCCATTGCCAGCAGCATCCGACTATAGATCACACGATCCAAGTCAGGTTCGCCGCAGAGCAAAAACGTCGTGGTCATTTGCATTAGCGAGAGTGCTGCCATTTGAAGGGGGTCGACTAGACCCGAGTTACTTGGTCCAACCTGAAATGCGAGACTTTCACTTTCGCTCATACCAAGGAGTTTTTCAGGCCGCTCAAAGCCTGCATGAATATGACCACACGCCCATCGATACCGCGGGCGCCAGTGATCCATCTCGACATCTTTTTCAATATCGGAAAAGGTTGGCCTTGGCTTTCCGACAACTTCAGATGCCCAATCCCAATCCGTTTTGAGAGTTTTACCAAGTTGTATCCGTGCTTTCTCGCGGACTGTCTCAATGGCCTCCAAATCCTGTTCGGAAAGAGGCGCTAAGCCACTTTGTGCAGCATACTTGTTGTATTGCTTTGCGGCTCGTGAGTTCGAGAACCAATGACTAAGTCGATAACTTGTGGCCATGTCTCGACCATGCTTCTTAATAAACATCGCGGTTACTGCAAGTTCGTGCAATGAGCGCCAACGTGTGAGCGCTCCGTCCGCATACCCTCCCTCCAAAAGGCAAAGTATCTCGCTAACTATAAGAAGTGCTCTTGGGTGAATATGAGCCAATGTATCAAAGACCAAATCATCACCGCCACACGGTCCCTCTTGTGAGTGCACCTCGCCAATTTCCTTACAACAGACCCAAAGGGTTCTGAGTAAATCTAGAGGTTCTTGCCATCGCTCGTAGTTTCGTTCTTCGAAGGCAGCCTGTGCTTGCCGTTCCATTTGGAGCATCTCAGGAGCATTTTGCTTCGTTATTTCAAGTAGGGCTTGCTCACTCTCCTGTATGGCAACATCGACCAACTCAAGAAGTTCCTCATGAGGTAGCTCTCGGTCTTCTAGCCCCTTTGAAACTGCATTGAGGATTGTATTGCCCAGCATATTGAACAGCGATTGTGTATTCTCTGTCATGTTTTGTTGTGTCCAAAAAATATGAGCTGCGGCTCGCAGCTTCGAATACGAAGTCTTCTTATCAACTTGGTAGCGACAAAGTGGAATATCATTCAGCGCGGAACAAGGCCGAAGGCCGCCGCGCCAGCAACTGCCCGCCCCGGCGGGCTGGCGCTTTGGGGACGTTTGCGCCTTGCTATGAGTTCGGATGTATTTGGCACCATAAAGTGCGCCGATCAGACGTTACAGCGCCACCCCACGGGCAGTCGCTGGCGCGGCTTGCGCTCTGGTCCAACAAAAAACCCCCGCTTTCGCGGGGGCCTTTATCTCTCTCCACAAACGTGATCCGATCAGAGACCGGTGGACACGTCGATGGTGTTACCCTCTTCCAGGGTCACATATGCTTTCTTGACGTCTTTCCGACGGCCCAGCTGGCCGCGGAACCGCTTGACCTTGCCTTTGGTCACGGTGGTGTTCACCGCTTTGACCTTCACACCAAACAGCGCCTCAACGGCCTCTTTGATCTGCGGCTTGTTGCTGTCGATCGCCACTTCAAAGACAACCGCGCCGTTTTCGGACGCCATGGTCGACTTCTCAGTAATGATCGGCTTGCGGATCACGTCGTAGTGTTCTGCCTTCGCGCTCATTTCAGACGAGCCTCCAGTGCTTCGACAGCCGCTTTGGTGAGCACCAGAGTGTCACGCTTGAGGATGTCATAAACGTTTGCACCCATCGACGGCAGGATATCCAGACCCTCGATGTTGCGCGACGCCTTCAGGAAACCTTCGTTCACGGTCGCGCCGTCGATGACCAGAGCGCGTTTCCAGCCCAGGTTTGCAACCTGTTTGGCCAGAGCGGCGGTCTTGCCTTCAGCTTCGGCGTTCTCGATCACAACCAGTTCACCTGCCTTGGCTTTGGCCGACAGAGCGTGGCGCAGGCCAAGCTTGCGGAACTTCTTCGGCAGGTCGTGGCCGTGCGAACGAGGGGTCGGGCCCTTGTAGATACCACCCTTGCGGAAGATCGGCGCGTTGCGGTCACCGTGACGAGCGCCACCGGTGCCCTTCTGGCGATAGATCTTCTTGGTCGAGTAGCTGGTTTCCGAGCGGGTCTTCACCTTGTGGGTGCCGGCCTGCGCGTTGTTGCGCTGCCAACGGACCACACGGTGCAGGATGTCCGCGCGCGGCTCCAGGCCGAACAGGTCCGCATCCAGCTCGATGTTGCCGGCTTTGCCGCCGTCCAGTTTGATTACATCAAGTTTCATGCTTCACCACCTTCCGCGGGCGCTTCTTCCGCAGGTGCTTCAGTTGCGGCACCTTTTACGGCTGCCGGGAACGGCAGACCTTCGGGTGCTTTCTTCTTGACGGCGTCCTTGACGGTGACCCAGCCCGATTTCGGTCCGGGAACGGCGCCTTTGATGAAGACCAGACCACGGTCGGCGTCGGTTTTGACGACTTCCAGGTTCTGGGTGGTGACACGGGCAGCACCCATGTGACCGGCCATCTTTTTGCCTTTGAACACCTTGCCCGGGTCCTGACACTGACCGGTCGAACCGTGCGAACGGTGGCTGATCGAAACACCGTGCGAGGCGCGCAGACCACCGAAGTTGTGGCGCTTCATCGCACCGGCAAAGCCTTTACCGATCGAGGTGCCCGAAACGTCAACTTTCTGACCTTCCAGGAAGTGTTCCGCCGAAATCTCGGCTCCCACATCGATCAGGCCATCTTCGGAGACGCGGAACTCGGCCAGCTTACGCTTGGGCTCAACCTTTGCAGCGGCATAGTGACCGCGCATGGCTTTCGAGGTGCGTTTTGCCTTGGCAGCACCGGCGCCCAGCTGAACGGCGGTGTAGCCGTCTTTGTCAGCGGTCCGCTGTGCAACAACCTGCAGGTTGTCCAGGTGAAGAACGGTCACAGGGATCTGCTTGCCGTCTTCCATGAACAGGCGGGTCATGCCAACTTTTTTTGCGATAATACCAGAGCGCATAATCTATACCCTCCGATCTTACGACTGCAGCTTGATCTCGACGTCCACACCAGCAGCGAGGTCGAGCTTCATCAGCGCGTCAACGGTCTGGGGGGTCGGATCAACGATGTCGAGGAGACGCTTGTGCGTGCGGATCTCGAACTGGTCGCGGGATTTCTTGTCAACGTGAGGGCCACGGAGAACCGTGAACTTCTCAATCTTGTTCGGCAGCGGGATCGGGCCGCGCACGTTCGCGCCGGTCCGCTTGGCAGTGTTGACGATCTCTTGCGTGCTGGCATCCAGGACGCGATAGTCAAATGCCTTCAGCCGAATACGGATGTTTTGGCTTTGCATAGTAACAGCCTTTTATCAGGCGTTGAGGTTGAGAGGAGGACAGACGCGCATCGCCAACCCTCATCGAACCCAAAAGGCGGGAATCACCCCGCCTTGATGTTCTTACTGAGAACTCGCGCGTATTAGTTGGGTTGGCAGGGTTTGGCAAGGGGTTTGTTGGTTCTCTCTAAAACGGCAGTTGATAACCACATGTCAATCCGAGAACACCATCTGCGCGAAGCATTGGTAGATTCACTTTTTGGTTGGGAATACCGGACTTGAAAACCACTTTAAACTGAGTCGTCCTTAGTACTGAGTATCTGACAGGTTTACACGCGTTTGCCTTTTTGAATCAGTGGGAAGCCCTACGCTTTGACGCCAGCTTTGTTATCCAATTCTATTGTGGTTTCCGCTTTGTTGCATGTGGGTGCATTTGATATTGCACACTTGTTTAACGATGACCCCAACATCCATTACACCTACGCAATCGCGTTACAGCTTTTTTGGCTGATGCTGTTATTTGCATTAGCTTCACTCGCGTTCCTTTTGGGCTCTGTCCTCACCTTCTGCATTGGGCCTAGAGTAATTAATCCAGACGGATCGGTAACGACTTGGTCCGCGTTACTCACAATGGCACTGCTTCTGAATGCGCCATTGGGCTTTTCCTACGTTTTGCTGGGCGCATTCCTTGTTCTGGCTTTACTGGGCTTATTGACGCTTCGATGGATGAAAAGTCCGAAGATCAAGCAAGAGTATTTCTGGCCACCCGAGGGTTTTCGAAATGCTAACCTCCCAAAGAAGGCGATTGCACTCTTCGTTCTGGGCGTCTTTCTCTACTTCCTCAAATCACTTGTAACGGCACTATTCTTTTCAACGCTGCCACTAAATTCAGGTCAACCGGAGTTCCAACTGCGATTTGCAAACAGAATGAATAGTGATGTTGTGCGTGCGTCATACCAGTTTCCAGATGCTCAGTCCTGCCTTGAAACCGGAGCCGATGCAGAAACCCACGAAGATTTGCTTCGAATGGATTGGGATAAGATTTCAACCAACGGAGATGCACAGGTTTGTATGTTCAGGTTGCTACACGAATGGGGTGGAGTGCCCGAGGCTGCATCATGGTTAGAAGCCCAAGGCTTTCATGTGGGCGAGAATTTCAGTTCCGAAAAACCCTACCAAAACCGAAATGGCACATTACGCGTCGACGGCGGATGGTCGATCAAGAGAAACGGGCCGCGTTTCCCAACGTCTGGCATTCTATCCCGCATTCGAAGGGCCGTCCCCTATGGCATGGGTGTGAGAGCAACCTTCAGCGAAGACGGTCGAGAACTTCTATATCTCCACATCGATTTTTCCACACTGTAAAAACCTGCGGCTGCGCCGCTTTCAGAGCCGAAGTGCTTCGGCCCACTGTTGTAAAAAACGAAAAAGGCCGCCCCTTGAGGGACGGCCTTCTTTGGTTCACCGGTTGGGTCCGAGATTATTCGGCGAATAATCTCAAAACCGCCCCCGATTACTCGATGATTTTCGACACGACGCCGGCGCCGACGGTGCGGCCGCCTTCGCGG
>NZ_JBWVBD010000011.1:0-66048 GCF_057221075.1 Ruegeria sp. HKCCD6647-2
GTCATTCACCCGCGGCATCTGACATCGTCAACAGCCAAAAGTTTGCAACAGATCCGTCAAAAACGCTTTTGTTGGTAGCTTTGGCTGTCCAATCCCAATCGAGATGTTGAGCCGAAATTCTCAACAACGCAATTGAGAAGGACCGACGTTTCATCAAGCGTAGGATACAGTCAGAACTCGGCCTAAAGTGTTTTTCATCTTCTTCTGCAAGCGGCACCGGCCCTAGGTCTGTAAGTTCCGAGCCCGCCTTTTGGTTGCGACAATAAAATATGCCGGGAACTCACCACCGACCCGGTAACAAGAAATTGTCCATCACCTCGACAACTGCATCGGCTAGATCCTCGATTTGATCAATACGCCGGTTGATAGGATAGTAGTTCGACACATCGTGCCTTATCCCGATGGCACAAAGTTCAATGTTCATATTTGACTGAACCCGCGCTATGACCTGCCGCAAGTGCTTATCTAGAATAGTCTTGTCTTCATTTTTCTCCAATGTAGCCTGATCAACCGGCGCGCCATCAGACAGCACTATAAGCACTTTGCGCCTTTCCGACCGTTGCGCCAATCGCCTGACCGCCCAATCCAGTGCTTCCCCGTCGATGTTTTCCTTCAAGATGGAAGGCATCAACATCGCACAAATACTGTCGCGCGCGCGGCGTAGGGGCGTAGCAGCATCCTTGTAAACGATGTGCAGCACGTCATTTAGGCGACCCGGCGACGTTGGCTTCCCCGCTCTCAACCAATCCTTGTACGATTTTCCTCCCTTCCAGGCCGAGGTGGTAAAGCCGAGGATCTCGGTCGAGATTGTGCAACGCTCCAGTGCAGCCACCAGAAGTTCGGCGACAATGCAGGCGGTTTCCACCTGCTTACCCCTCATCGAACCGGAATTGTCGATCAGTAGAGTCACGGCGGTATCTCGAAATGGGCTGTCGGTTTCCTGTTTGTAAGCGTGTTCGAAGCCCGGGTTGATGACCACACGGTCCAGTTTTGCCGCGTCGATCAGCCCTTCTTCCAGATCAAACTCCCATTGTCGCGTTTGCTGCGCGAGAATTCGACGTTGGAGCCGACTGACAAGGCGCGTGACTTCGGTACGGTATTCTGACATGCGCGCATCGAGCCTGAGCCGCGCCTCACGCAGACTGGCAGAGGGAGCAAGGTCGTTGGCGTGAACCACGCGATCATGTTGCGTCGTAAACACGCGATAGGGCCTGGGTTTCACTGATGGGCTTGCCGAAACCGGTTGTTGTAGGTCGTTGATGTCGTTTTCGACCTCGCCCGGCTCAAACAGCGGAGCATCGGCCAGGTTGTCGGACACGCGCCGTTCGCTGCTATCCGTTCCTGAATCATCATCCTGATCCGTCAAGGCGCGCCGTTCACGTTCACCGGCCGAGGGCAACTCGGCCAACAAAGCTGCAAGGAAAGATTTGGATTGCTCGGCAAAAGCCCGTTGGTCGTCGATCTCGCTCGCCATCTTGGTAAATTGCATCTGATACCGTTCGCGCAGCCACCTGTCCCACATACGGAACCCTGCGGTTTGCAGGCTTGGCTCGGGGGTGCCCAAGAAACTGTCGCGGCAAACCATGCGCAACGCCTCGGCCAAAGGCAGCAGCGAAGCGAGATGAGCATGCAACAATTGCGCGCGCTTCAGGCGGTCGACCTGCAGGGCGACAAGATTGTTGACCACGCCGGGAAAAGCCGAGGCTTCCAGCGCCTCGCAGCGCAGGTGTTCGAGAAGAAGGAACAGCCGTGCCCGGGTCGAGTCCTTGGGCGACAGTGTCAGATGCAGATCGGGGTCATGATGCACCAGAAAGCTTGCGCTGGCATCGCATTGCCCCCGTAGTGCCACCAGATTTGCGGCGTCCGGTTCGAGTTTCGGCAGTACGATACAATTCGTGTCGGCGCCGGCACCTGGTCCAAAACGCACCTCGACATCCTGCCCGACCATGGATCGCGCGGTGGCCGCCAGGCTGGCCTCGATGTCGCGCAACGCCTGATCCCGGTTTGCCTCTTCGCGCTTCTCGCTTTCGGATTTCAGGCTGTCAGGATCGGACCAGATCGTCAGCCACTCACCACCATGACGCACGACACCTTTGTCGTCGCGCTTCTGGATGGTGCTGCGGACCTCTTTCGTCACCTATCAGACCAGAAGCTGGGATATCTTGTCGGTGGCGGCCTCAAGCGCCGTCAGGCAGCGCGTTTCCAGATCGTCCAGCGATAAGTTTCCAGGATGGCCGCACACATTCACCGCCGCCAGCGTTTCGCCGTGATAGTTCTTTAACGGTACCGAAATGGCGACCAACGAGTTTTCAAGTTCGCGGTCGATCAGGCAATAGCCCTGTGATCGCACACGGCATATCGCGGCAGTAATGTCGTTGATATCAGTCAACGTATTTTCTGTATGCGCTTCAATGTGCGAGGCCAGAAGGACTTCTCGCACCTTGGTTTCCGGTAAAGCACCAAGCAGAACGCGTCCCATTGCCGTACAATAGGCCGGTTTCTGCGAGCCAATATCCATTGCCATCGTCATCACACGGTCGGTCTGAAACCGTGCAACGTAGACCACGTCCACGCCCTCCAGCACCGTGACCGACACTGCCTCATTCAATTCATCCCGCAGTTTTTCGAGGATAGGTGACGCCAGCGACAGCCAGTTTTGCGAGCTGAGATAGGAAAAGCCAAGCTCAAGCACCTTGGGCGACAGACTGTAATACTTGCCATCAGTATACATGTAGCCTAGTGCGTGCATGGTCAGAAGCAGTCGTCGTGCGCCCGCGCGTGGGAGTTCCGTGACGCGAGCCACGTCGGAAACCGTCATCTTTTCGGTCCCCTCCTTAAAGGATCGCAGCACGCGAAGTCCCTTGGCGAGCGATCCAACGAAATCCCGATTCGTGTGTTCTATTGGCTCCAGAACCGTCATTTTGGCGCTTTTTCCTCTCGATTCGCCTCAAATTTAACCGCATACCGAACAAATGGGCGTATTGCGAACATTTCCCGGGTCACTCTGTTGACGTAAAATAACGAACATGAGCACAGTTCGCAATATGAACAGCCGTTCGGAATGCGAACACATGGATCGGCTGAAATGCTAGGAGGAGATAGGCCGTGAGCCAGTACACCACAGATTTCGCCTCGATCGACGAGTATGACAGCGGATCAATCACCGTTATCAGCGAGGACAACAAGAAGAACTATGTCTTCTCGAACATGTACGAGGTTGCCGCAAAATCCGCCCCATACGAGCGCGTCGCTGTGGCCAAGAATTTCGAATACGTGATCGAGTCTACGCGCGCCGAAGGCACATCTCCCTGGTACACGGCCGCCCATGACGAGTTCGCCGTTGCGATGGACTACCCGGTTACGGTCGAACTGGTAAAACTCGAAGACCCCGATGCCGTTGTCGATCCCGAAAGCGAAGGCGCGCATAAGCTATCCGGTGATCCGCAAGGCCCCAAAATGGGCACGATCAAACTGAGCCGCGGCCATATGGCCCTGCTGCCGGTCGGTGCGGCATACCGTTTTAGCGCCGAAAGCCCAGCCACCCTTATGATCCAAACAATAGACGGACCCGTGACCCAGCACAAATGGGCCGAGTTCTGTCAACAGTAAGTTTCGCGGAGGAGACACCAAAATGGCTATGAAAGAAGATCTCGGCAACACCGAAATCAGCAATCCCCGCGGGCTGCCGCTGTCCGGCGGGTTCTCGGTCGACCCTGCCGATAACGTGACCGGATACAAATCCTTCAAGGCAGGCAAGTTCAATTTCCGCCGGGACGAGTATTTCGCCTATATCGAAACCCCGAAGGGCACCCACACCATGTCGGTGGACGTATTTCTGCGCGCATTGATGCGCGACGTGGCATGGGGCTTTTTCTACGGCACCGTGAATTTCGACCCGGTCTTCGGCACCACCAACTATTATGGTGAGGTCGAGATGTTCTACGGCACGCTGAACGAAGCCTATGTCGCCGATGGAAACGACTATATCGAGCGGTTCAAGGCTGATGAGCTGATGGAGATCTTCAAAGGCATGATCTCGGACTGGACCATCGAAGGGTTCGATCCCTTCGCGGCGCCTCGTGAAACCGGCACGCCCTGGGGCATCAAGAACGGAGATAATGACGATGCAGTCAGCCGCCAGCGCGTCACCGCTCGCCGAATGGTCGGCGTCCCCGGAGACACACCGCTGCGTACCGATGTGAACGGCTATCCCGTCAACGTCATGTTCGATGATGTCGATCAGGGTCAGCCCGAGGTGGATGCAGAGCCGGGTTTCGAGCATGAGGTTCAGGCCTATAACCTGTTCGGCTATCTCAGCCGCTCGGACGTGACCTGGAACCCGTCGGTTTGCTCGGTAGTCAAGGACAGCCTGTTCTGCCCGACAACCGAGGAATACATCCTGCCTGTCGAGCATGGCAATGACCGCTGCGAGTGGTTCATTCAGATGTCCGACCAGATCACCTGGAACATAAAGGACGGTGAGCGAGGCCGCCCCAAGGCGGTGGTGCACATGAAGGCCGGCGACGTGGCCTGCATGCCTGCCGATGTCCGCCATCAGGGGTTTTCGCCGAAGCGGTCCATGCTTCTGGTTTGGGAAAACGGCTCGCCCAAAATCCCGGATCTTATCCGTGACGGCAAAGCACCCAACGTAGCCGTCGATTTCTGATCTGAACAAATTTCCGGGCAGGGAACCGCTTTGCCCGGAGCAACCTCGAGACACGCGATAAGCGCTACCCGTGGAATGCCCGCTTTCCATGAACGGAGGAGATTTGCGCGATGACCATCCTGCCCGCCTTCAAGAACGCTGGGTTGACCCGGCCGATCCAGACCAAGCTGTTTATTGGCGGTGAATTCGTCGACGCCGTCGGCGGCGGCACGATCGACGTTCTGAACCCTTTCGACAACTCCAAGATTTGCGAGATAGCCGAAGCCCGCGAGGAAGACGTGGATCGCGCAGTGGAAACGGCAAAGGCCGCGTTCCCGGCCTGGTCGCGCATGGACCCCGCCGATCGTGGCCAGCTTCTGCTGAAACTGGCGGATGCCATCGAAGCCAATGCCGAAGAGCTGATCCGGCTTGAGGCGCTGGACACTGGCCACCCGGTGCGCGATGCACGCAAGCTCGACGTTCCACGCACCGCCCGCTGTTTCCGTTATTTCGGCGGTATGGCAGACAAGGTCGAAGGCTCGCTGCCGCCAGTCTATCCGGGCTTCATCAACTATGTGCAGCGCGAACCGCTTGGCGTGGTGGGGCAGATCGTGCCTTGGAACTTCCCGCTGATGTTCACCAGCTGGAAGATGGCGCCGGCGCTGGCCGCCGGGAACACGATTGTCATCAAGCCTGCCGAAATCACGCCGCTGTCGACGCTGCGTGTTGCGGAGCTAATGAAAGAGGTCGGTATCCCTGACGGCGTGGTCAATGTGGTGCCCGGTTACGGCCACGCCGCCGGCGCTCGCCTGGCGGAACACCCCGATGTGAAAAAGATCGCCTTTACCGGCTCCACCGCCACCGGCCGCCGCATCGTACAAGCCTCGGCCGGTAATCTGAAGAAGGTGCAGCTGGAGCTGGGCGGCAAAGGACCCAATATCATCTTCAAAGATGCTTTCCTGCCAGCCGCTGTCGGCGGATCGGCCTGGGCGATTTTCCACAACCAGGGTCAGGCCTGTATCGCCGGTTCCCGCATCATCATTCACGAGGATGTGGCCGATGAATTTACGGAAAAATTTACTGCGCTGGCCAAATCCATCCGTCTCGGCAATCCGCTGGATACAAATACCGAAATGGGTCCGCTGACATCGAAGATGCATCAACAACGGGTGTTGGAGTATTCCAGGATCGCCGTCGATGAAGGCGGCGAGATTGTCACCGGCGGCAAGGCCCCCGACTCAGCCGAGCTGAAGGAAGGCTGCTTCGTCGAGCCCACCGTGGTGCGCGCCACAATCGACAGTCGCGTTTGCCAGGAAGAGGTGTTCGGCCCTTTCGTCACTGTCTCGACCTTCCGCGAGGAAGAAGAGGCGCTGAAGATGGCCAATGGTGTGATCTACGGGCTGGGATCGGGCTTGTGGACGCAGAACCTGTCCCGTGCGCACCGTTTTGCACGGGATATTCAGGCCGGCATGGTCTGGATCAACTCCTACAAAGTTGTCCACCCGGCCTCGCCTTTTGGCGGCATCGGCGAAAGCGGCTACGGCCGGGAAATGGGGTTCGAAGTGATGCGCGAATACACCCAACCGAAATCGGTCTGGGTCAATGTCGATGCACAAATCCCACCTCATTACGAGCGCTGAGGGAGGCTGCGATGACTAAGAGTAACGACTCCGTCTGCTGCGGAAAATGCAAAAAGGCCGAACTCGGCACGTGCACGAAGCTGGAAAAGATGCTGGCCGCGCTGAAACCTCCGGCTAAGGAGAAAACCCGTGCAGTTTGACTATGACAGCTTGTCCTCACGCGTGATCTTCGGTGCCGGACGCTGCGCCGAAGTGGGCGAGGAGCTCGACCGGCTGGGCATCAAACGGGCGCTGGTCCTGTCTACCGCCGATCAGTCCGAGGCCTGCGCGACTTTTGCTGCCATGATCGGCGACCGGGTGGGCGCGCTCTATCCTGGCGCGGTCATGCATACGCCGGTGCAGGTTACGGAATCCGCGATGCATCAGATGGAGCAGATGAACTGCGACGGTATCCTGTCTGTTGGCGGTGGATCGACCATCGGTCTGGGCAAGGCCATCGCCTACCGCACGGATCTGCCGCAGGTCGTGGTGCCCACCACCTATGCAGGGTCGGAAATGACACCGATTCTCGGCCAGACCGAAGGCGGTGTGAAAACCACGCTGCGCTCGCCCAGGGTTCTGCCCGAGACCGTTATCTACGACCCCGAGCTGACGTTAACCTTGCCGGATTTCATCTCGGGCCCGTCCGGTATGAACGCCATCGCCCATTCGGTCGAAGCGCTTTACGCGCAAGATGCCAACCCGATCATCTCGATGATGGCAGAAGAGAGTATTCGCGCCCTCGGCGCGGCGCTGCCAAAAGTGATGGACGACGGCAGCAACGTCGACGCCCGTGCCGAGGCTCTATACGGTGCCTGGCTGGCCGGGGCTTGTCTCGGTTCAGTCGGCATGGCGATCCATCACAAGATTTGCCATACGCTGGGCGGCTCATTCGACCTGCCTCATGCCGATGTGCATTGCCTGATGATTGCCTACTCTGCGGCCTATAACCGCGAGGCAGCACCCGACGCAATGGCGCGCACTGCGCGCGCGTTGGGGGCCGAGGATGCGCCTTCAGCCCTGTATGATCTGTTGCAATCGGTCGGCCGAGTCAAATCGCTGGCCGAGCTTGGCATGACCGAGGCCGGGCTGAACAAGGCCGCCGATCTGGCGGTGCAGAACCCCTATTACAATCCGCGCCCCGTCACCCGCGATGGGGTACGCGAGATGCTGCAGGCGGCCTTTGACGGAACCCGCCCGTAACCAACAAACTTGCTAAGGGAGGAAGTAATGTTAATTCGCCAACCCGGTCTCATCGACCGCAGAACTCTTATTAAAACCACGCTTGCCAGCGCCGCGCTGACATCCAGCCTGTCCTTCACCCGCCGCGCCCACGCAGCCGACGGCGTGATCAAGATCGGCTATGTCAGCCCCCGAACCGGGCCGTTGGCGGCATTCGCGGAATCAGACGAATACATCCTTGCCGGGATAAACGCCGCGTTCAGCGAAGGTATCACCATTGATGGCAGCACCTATGGTGTTGAGGTGATCGTCAAGGACAGCCAGTCGAACCCCAATCGCGCAGCGGATGTAGCGGCGCAGTTGATCCTCGAAGACGAGGTCAATCTGATGGTCGTCTCATCAACCCCGGAAACCACAAACCCGGTCTCAGACCAGTGCGAAATCAACGGGGTGCCCTGTATCTCAACCGTAGCACCGTGGCAGCCTTGGTTCTTCACCCGTGGCGGCGAGCCGGAAACCGGGTTCGAATACACTTACCACTTCTTCTGGGGCCTTGAGGACGTCATTGCCGTCTTTACCGAGATGTGGGGGCAACTTGACACCTCAAAGGTCGTGGGTGGCATGTTCCCCAATGACGGCGACGGCAATGCCTGGGGTGATACGGAACTGGGCTTTCCCAAACCACTTTCAGAACTTGGCTATGACCTGATCGATCCGGGCCGCTATCAGAACCTGAGCGATGATTTCTCAGCCCAGATTTCCGCCTTCAAAAATGGCACTGCTGATATTGTCACAGGGGTCATGATCCCTCCGGATTTCACCACTTTCTGGACCCAGGCCCGGCAACAGGGTTACACGCCGAAAATCGCTTCGATGGGCAAGGCCATCCTGTTCCCGGTGGTGGTCGAGCAACTTGGCGACGCGGGGCAGAACCTCAGTTCCGAGGTTTGGTGGACGCCAAACCACCCGTTCTCATCCTCGCTGACAGGTCAAAGCGCCGCGCAGGTTGCGGACGGCTACACAGAGGCAACCGGCCGCCAGTGGACTCAACCCATCGGTTTTGCCCATGCCCTTTTCGAGGTGGCCGCCAACGCCTTGTCGCGCTCGGGCGATCCGTTCGACTATGACAAGGTGCGCGATGCTGTTGCAGAAACCAAGCTGGACACCGTCGTCGGCCATATCGACTTCAGCGCCGGGCCGGTGCCAAACGTGTCCAAGACCCCCTTGGTAGGCGGTCAGTGGCGTCTGGGCGGACCATTCAAATACGACATGGTGATCACCGCCAACGGGATCGCTCCAGAGGTACCGACCGGTGGGTCTATGGAGGCTATTTCCTGATCCACATGTTCCGCTCCGGGCATCTCTCCCCCGCTCGGGGCACAACCTGTATTCCGGAGGACGCTTCATGAGCGACATCCTGACATTGGAGTCAGTGTCTAAGAGCTATGGCAAGCTCAAGGTGACAGACGATCTGAGCTTCACGCTGAAAGATGGTGAGGCGCTTGGCGTCATCGGTCCAAACGGTGCCGGTAAAAGCACCATGTTCAATCTGATCGCGGGTGGCGTGAAACCTGATGCCGGGCGCGTGAACTATCAGGGCAGTGACGTGACCGCCTTTTCCGCGTCGAAACGATGCCGTCTGGGCGTCGGGCGCAGCTACCAGATTCCGCACCCCTTCGCCGGGATGACAGTTTTTGAGAACCTGCTTGTGGGCGGTGCCTTCGGTGACTCGGTTCGCGAAAGCGAATGTTATGACCGCTGCGTCGACGTGCTGGACCGGACCGGTCTGCTGCCCAAAGCCAATGTCCGCGCCGCAGCTCTGACGCTACTGGAACGCAAGCGTCTGGAAATGGCGCGCGCGCTGGCCACCAATCCCAAGCTGCTGTTGCTGGACGAAATCGCCGGCGGTCTGACCGAGCATGAATGCCACGAACTGGTTGATACCATCAAAAGCATCCACAAATCAGGCGTCTCGATCATCTGGATCGAACACATCGTGCATGCGCTTCTGGCCGTGGTCGACCGGCTGATCGTGATAAATTTCGGCGCCAAGATCGCCGAGGGCGATCCGAAGGAGGTGATGAACTCACCCCAAGTCAAGGAAATCTACATGGGGATAGAAGGCGATGGCTGATCCGGTTCTGCAAACCCGCGGGCTGACCGCTCATTACGGCGACTTTCAAGCCCTGTTCGGGATCGACTTCGAGATCCACGAGGGCGAAACGGTTGCCATCATCGGCTCGAACGGGGCTGGAAAATCAACTTTCCTGCGATCGATCACCGGTATGCTGGATACCACTGGTCAGGATATTGCCTTTCTGGGCCGTCCGGTCGGTGGCACTGCGGCGCACAGGCTTGTCAAACAGGGGCTGGCAATGGTGCCCGAGGGGCGCAGGCTGTTTCCCTCTCTCACGGTCGAAGAAAACCTGCTGATCGGAGCCTATGGCCGCAGCGGATCGGAATGGACGCTGGAAACGATCTACGAGCTGTTCCCAATCCTGGCTGAGCGCCGCCATCACGGTGGCACCGACCTGTCCGGCGGTCAACAGCAGATGGTGGCAATCGGACGGGCACTGATGTCGAACCCGAAGTTGCTGTTGTGTGACGAAATCAGCCTTGGCCTGGCGCCCATCGTCATCAAGGACATTTACGAGGCCGTCCCCAAGATCAAAGCGCATGGCGCGACCATGATCGTGGTCGAGCAGGACGTAAATCAAGCGATGGCCGTCGCGGATCGGGTCTACTGCTTTCAGGAAGGTCACGTCTCGCTGACCGGTAAACCCGGGGACCTGACCCGCGAACAGATATCGGCCGCCTATTTCGGCCTTGAGGATGGGGAGGCTGCCTAATGGACTGGGTAAATGCAATCATACAGGGGATCCTGCTGGGCGGGCTCTATGCGCTCTTCGCCGCGGGGCTGAGCCTCATGTTCGGCGTGATGCGCTTCGTCAATATCGCACATGGTGATTTTATCGTGGTGGCGGCCTATGGCGCGCTGATCGTTGTCGCGGCCTCCGGGGTTCACCCGCTGTGGGCCATGCTTGTCGTGGTGCCAGGGATGGCCCTGATCGGATATGTGGGCCAGCGGGTGCTGCTGAACCGAACGCTGGGCGAAGATATCCTGCCGCCATTGCTGGTGACCTTCGGGTTTTCGATCATCATCCAGAATGTGCTGCTTGAGGTGTTTTCGGCCGACAGTCAGAAATTGCAGGCGGGATGGCTGGAAACCGCCTCGATTCCGATCAACCAGAGCATTTCCATCGGGGTCATGCCGCTGCTGATCTTCGCTTCGGCGTTGATCGTGATCTCCGGATTGCAGGCGTTCTTCTACAAAACCTCGCTGGGCCGGGTGCTGCGCGCCACGTCCGATGATCAGGATACGGTGCGCCTGATGGGGGCCAACAATGCCAGGATCTTCGGCTATGCCACGGCGATCGCCTCGGCCGTGGTCGGGATTGCCGGTGTCTATCTGGCGATGCGCACGAATTTTGACCCTTCGGTTGGACCCGCGCGCCTGCTGTTTGCCTTCGAAGCCGTGATCATCGGCGGGCTGGGCAACCTCTGGGGGACGCTTGCGGGTGGCATCATTCTGGGCGTGGCGCAGGCCATCGGTGCTCAGATTGATCCGGGGCTCCAGATCCTTGCGGGCCATCTGGCCTTTCTTGTCCTGCTGGTGGTCAAACCGCAGGGCCTGTTTCCGAAGATGAAAGGGTAATCCGATGAGCCTGAACTACACGGTCCAACGCTCGACCCGCGCCAGCCAGATTTCCATGAGCGTTGCCGCCATCGTTCTGATCGTCCTGATCGCCGCGCCCTGGTGGGCCGGACGGGCCGAGCTGCGCCTGATGGTCGAAATCTTCTACTATCTCGCGCTGGCGCAGATGTGGTCACTGCTGGCAGGTTATGGCGGTCTTGTCTCGGTCGGGCAGCAGGCCTTTGTTGGTCTGGGCGGCTATTTGTTGTTCGCTCTGGCGGCCTTTGGCGGCGTGCATCCGATCATGGCGCTGGTGCTGGCGGGTGTGCTGACCGCGCTGGTGGCCATGCCTACGGCACTTGTCGCCTTCCGGCTGCAGGGGGCCTATTTCGCCATCGGGACCTGGGTCATTGCCGAGGTGTTCCGACTAGGCTTTGCGCAGGTCTCGGCACTTGGCGGCGGTTCGGGCATGTCGCTGCCTGCGACCATTGTCAAATCCATCGCCGCCAGCCGGGCGGGGAGGGAACATCTGGTTTATTGGGTCGCCCTCGGCATCGCGGTCGGTGCCGTCGCGCTGGTGTTCTTCCTGCTGAGGTCGCGTTGGGGGCTTGCGATGACCGCCATTCGCGACAGCGAGCCCGCGTCCGAAAGCCTGGGCGTCGAAACCTATCGCACCAAATTCATCGTCTATGTTGTGGCTGCCGGAATGACGGGGCTGGTCGGCGCGCTGATCTTCCTGCAGAAGCTGCGGATCTCGCCCGACGCGGCATTTTCAGTTCAGGACTGGACCGCACTGGTCATCTTTATCGTCGTGATCGGCGGCATCGGAACCATCGAGGGCCCGATCCTTGGCACAATCATCTTCTTCATCCTGCGTGAGATCGCGGCGGATTGGGGCAGCTGGTACCTGATCGTGCTGGGCGGCATCGCTGTGTCGGTTATGCTGTTTGCACCCAAGGGCATCTGGGGCTTGATCAGCACGCGCTACGATATCCACCTGTTCCCGGTCGGACGCCGCCTGATTGTCAATGAGGAGGACCGCAAATGAGCTATTTCACCGAAGACAATTCGGAAGCCGCCGTCATCAACCGTCTGGGCGATGACGTAGACCCAAGGTTCCGCCAGATCATGGAAAGCGCGGTCAAGCATCTGCACGGCTTTGTCAAAGAGGTCGAGCCGACCATGGATGAATGGTTTCAGGCCATTCAATTCCTGACCGCTACGGGCAAGATGTGCGACGACAAGCGGCAGGAATGGATTCTCGCCTCAGACACGCTGGGTGTTTCGATGCTGGTCGACGCCATCAACCACCGCCGCCCGGATGGCGCCACCGAGAATACTGTCCTCGGCCCTTTCCACGTAAGCGGCGCGCCCGAACGGGCGCTGGGGGACAATATCTGTCTAGACGGCAAGGGCGCGCTCTGCGTGGTGTCGGGAACCGTGACGGATGAAAACGGCGCGCCGATTGCTGGGGCCAAGTTGGATGTTTGGCAAACCAACAACGAAGGCTTCTACGACGTCCAACAGCCGGGCGTGCAACCGGATATGAACATGCGCGGCCTGTTCACCACCGATGAAAGCGGCCACTACCACTATACGACTGTCAAGCCCCTGCCCTATTCCATCCCGACAGATGGACCAGTGGGCGAATTGCTGGAGGCAATGGGACGGCATGCGATGCGCCCGGCCCATATCCACTACATCGTCTCGGCGCCGGGTTACGAAACACTTGTGACGCATATTTTTCCAAAGGGCGATCCCTATCTGGACAGCGACGCGGTGTTCGGGGTCAAGGAAAGCCTGATCGTCGATTTCGTGGACGAAGGCGGCAGTATCTCTGCCCGGTTTGACGTGAAGCTCAAAAAGGTCGGCTAATGCCCTATTTCGTCGTTCATGCGCTGGATGCACCGGGCAAGGCCGAGGCGCGAGCCGCGAACCGGCCTGCCCATCGCGCCCGCCTGCGCCAGCATGACCATCCAGTGACCGTCAGGATCGGCGGGCCGTTGCTGGACGACAGCGACCAGATGTGTGGCTCCATGCTTGTGATCGAGGCCGCCGCACGTGCCGATGTCGAGGCCTATCTGGCGGGCGACCCGTATATTCTGGCCGACGTCTACGATCAGATATCGATCCACGGCTTCAACTGGGGGCTTGGACAACCGGAGGAAAATCATGGCTGATGCATTAAGCAAGCCGGACCCCTGGCTTTGGCGAACACGACCGCGAGCGCCGATGCCCGGTGCCGAGCTGGGTCCGCTGGATGAGATCGCGGTCGGTTCGGCCAAGGAATATGTTTTTGGCCGCGGCACGACGGTGTTTTCGATGTTTGTCGTGCGGCAGGGCGGCGACCGCGTCTATGGCTATCTCAACCTGTGCCCGCATTACTCGCAACCGCTGAACTACCGCAAGGGCATGTTCATGAACGATGATGGCAGCCGCATCCGCTGCACCATGCATTTTGCCGAATTCCGGGTCGAGGACGGATATGGCGTCTCGGGCGCGGCTGAACGGTGCTGGCTGGACCCGGTGCCGGTTCTGGTCAAGGACGGTATCCTTCATATCGCCACGCCCGATGAATGGGAGGCAAAGTGATCAACATCGAGGATCTGCCTGCCCGTCCTGACAGGGATGTATCGATCCGCGAAGTGTTCGGGATCGACACGGACGCGACGGCCGCGGCATTCTCCGATCCCTGCGATCATGTCCCCACGATCGACCCCGGCTACCTGTTCGATCCGGCGGCTACCATGGCGATCCTTTCGGGGTTCTCCGGCAACCGGCGCGTTCTGATTCAGGGTCCTCACGGGACCGGGAAATCAAGCCATATCGAACAAGTCGCGGCCCGTCTGAACTGGCCCTGCGTGCGGATCAATCTCGACAGCCATATCAGCCGGATCGACCTTCTGGGCAAGGACGCCATCGTGCTACGCGACAACTTGCAGGTGACCGAGTTCCGCGAGGGCATGCTTCCCTGGGCCTATCAGCACCCCGTGGCGCTGGTGTTCGACGAATATGATGCCGGACGGCCCGACGTCATGTTCGTCATACAAAGGGTGTTGGAGGCCGAAGGCCGCCTGACCATTCTGGACCAGAACCGGGTCTTGCACCCGCACCCGTTCTTCCGCTTGTTCGCCACTGCCAACACCATTGGTCTGGGTGACCTGACGGGGCTGTATCACGGCACCCAACAGCTGAACCAGGCGCAGCTGGACCGCTGGACCGTGACCCAGCGGCTCGATTACCTCGACGAAGCGGATGAGATCTGCATGGTCCAAGGCAAGGCAGCGTGGATGGCTAAGGATGAGAACCTGCCACTGATGGTGCGCATGGCCGGACTGACCCGCAACGGCTTTCGCACGGGCGATGTGTCCACAGTCATGAGCCCGCGAACAGTGCTGGCCTGGGCCGAAAATATCCGCCTGTTTGGCGATATCGACTACGCTTTCCGCACAGCCTTCCTCAACCGCTGCGACGAGACAGAGCGCGGCATCTTCTGTGAATATTATCAACGTTGTTTCGGCCGGGACCTGAAAGATAGCGATCCCGCGCCCTGGGGACGCGCGACCTGAACCCGCTGTTCAGACGCGCGCCCAAAATTCGGAGAAACCCATGCCCAAACCCTGCATCATCTGCGTTGCCATCACCGGATCGCTTCCAACCAAGAAGAACAATCCGGCGGTACCGATCACCGTTGAGGAACAGATCGAAAGCACGCAAGAAGCCTTCGAGGCCGGAGCATCCATTGTGCACGCTCATGTCCGCAACGACGACGAAACGCCAACAAGCGACCCGGAAAAATTCGCGAAGCTTATGGAAGGTATCAAAAAACACTGCCCTGGCATGATCATTCAACTGTCAACTGGTGGGCGTTCGGGAGCGGAGAGAGAACGTGGTGGAATGCTGCCGCTCAAACCCGATATGGCGAGCTTGGCGGTTGGCTCCAACAATTTTCCGACCCGTGTCTATGAAAACAGCCCAGATCTGGTGGATTGGTTGGCCGTGGAAATGCGGACCTACAACGTAAAGCCCGAGATCGAGGCTTTCGACCTGTCGCACATCCATCAGGCGGTGGCCATGAACAAAGATGGCCGTATCCAGGGTTCGCTCTACGTGCAGTTCGTCATGGGTGTGAAAAACGCGATGCCCGTGGATCGGGACGTGTTCGACTATTACGTGCGCACGGTTGAGCGTCTGGCACCCGATGCGGAATGGTGCGGTGCGGGTATCGGACCACATCAACTGACCCTGAATGAATGGTGCATTGCCGCCGGAGGCCATGCCCGCACCGGGCTTGAGGACAATGTGCGGTTGGACAAGGACACGCTCGCCCCCTCCAACGCAGCCCTTGTGGCACGCACCGCAAAACTTTGTGCAAAACACGATCGCCCTGTTGCAACGTGGCAAGAAGCCAGACAACTGCTGGGCCTTGCTGGTTGAGATTGGTGTTCACGAGCACAACCGGATCTTTTGCAAACTTTGACCGTTGACGCCCGGGAATGCAGATAGTGAATGGCCGCCAGTGTATTTCAACACCGATGCGTTGATCGCCTCGTTTCCTGCCCGTTGCGGAGCGTATTGGCAAAAAAGCCCAGACGACCTCTTACATACAGGGTATCAAGTGCCAATTCTGATCTCTGCGGGCACATTCTGATAACATACCGGTCGCAAGAAACGGCGGATCGAGAGTGTACCAACACTTGTTGCCCCGAAATTGGTCGATGCTGGATAAGGGCCGCCATGCACCATACTGTCGGCGACTTCGACTCCGGTCGGAAACCCATTGAACAAAACACGTCCGGCTTTGCGTTCCAGTATCGGCATTAGCTGAGCCGCATACTCGGTGTCTTGGGAGTCCATATGCATCGTTGCAGTCAACTGACCTTTCAGCGCACGTGCGATAGAGGTGAAAGCACTGACATTTTTGGCAACGACCACTACTCCCAAGGGTCCGAAGACCTCATGCGACAAGACCGGCTTGGCTTCGAAAGCATCAGCCGAAACCCTGAAAAGATAGGCTCCCGCAGCCCGGTTCTCTGTTGTTCCAGAGACCACTGTCGTCACATCTGGAGTCGATGCAATCCGATCCCGGCCCTCACAAAACGCCTGGGCAATGCCATCTGTCAGCATGGTTTGGGGGGCCGTTTCCTGCAACGAAGCGGCGGCCTCGTCAATGAATGCCTCAGCGTCCGGTCCTTCGGGCACAAAGGTAATTCCAGGATTGGTACAGAACTGACCCGCGCCCATGGTCAAAGAGGCAGCCCAACCTTTTGCGATCTCGGTGCCGCGCGACTTAAGCGCTCCGGGCAACAGGAACATTGGGTTGACCGATCCCAACTCACCAAAAAACGGGATAGGCTCAACCCTCGCCGCGCATAGATCGAACAAGGCGCGGCCACCGCGCAACGACCCCGTAAAACCGACCGCTTTGATGAACGGGTTCTGAACCAGTGCACCTCCTACAGCGATACCACCATCTTGCACAAAGCTGAAAACGCCCGGATGCAGTTCCAGGGCCTGCCGGGCGGCGTCGATAGCCTCAGCCACGATCTCGCCCGTGCCTGGATGCGCTGGATGGCCTTTGACCACCACAGGACACCCCGCAGCCAGAGCCGCTGCGGTATCACCGCCAGCGGTGGAAAAGGCCAAAGGAAAATTCGACGCGCCGAATACAGCCACAGGACCGATCGGGCGTTGGACCATCTTCAGATCCGGGCGTGGCAACGGCTGGCGATCCGGCAAAGCAGGGTCATGACGATAGTCCAGATAGGTACCTTCGCGGATATGGTCGGCGAACAGGCGCAGCTGCCCCGTGGTGCGACCCCGCTCACCTTCCAGTCTACCAGCTGGCAAACCTGTTTCAGAGCAGCCAATTTCGGTGATTTCTGCGCCGCGCTTTTCGATCTCATCAGCGATGCGTTCCAGAAATACAGCGCGCGTCTCGCGCGTAGAATAACCGTACGACCAAAAAGCGTCTTCTGCCGCCGCGCAGGCATTCTCGACCAGCGCCGGAGTACCTGCGGAATAGGTTTTGGCATCGCCGGTTGCAGGGCTGGATTGAAAGCTGCCTTCACCTGCGATCCATTCTCCGGCAACTAGGCTGTTTCCGTTCATGTCCATTTCCTTAGATTAGTTTGCGCGCGGCAAGATTTTTCATCAATGCGCTCGTGCCGAAAACCCAAGGTGGGCATTCAGTTGAAAGGCGGACGGTGTTGGCCAATGAACCCAGCATCGGGTTCGATATTTCGACGCGATCACCCATCTTATGAGTGAAACCGCCACCTGGCGTGTCACGGTCCTGCGTCGGCGCAAAGAGCGTGCCAAGCATAAGAAAAAACCCGTCAGGGTATTGATGATGCGCCCCACGCGCCTGTCCCACAAGGTCTTCCGGGTCCCGGCTGATCTCAGCCATCGAACTGGTACCATGCAACTCAAAACCCTCTTCACCAGTTACCTGCAATGTCAGTTCAGCCTGCCTGACGTCATCAAGATCAAAGCTGTCATCGAACAGCCGCAACATTGGGCCTATCGCGCAAGAGGCATTATTGTCTTTGGCTTTGCCCAGTAACAGGGCCGAGCGCCCTTCGACATCGCGCAGGTTCACGTCATTGCCAAGGGTCGCGCCTTTGATACGGGCCTCGCTGTCGACGGCCAGGACAATTTCAGGTTCCGGATTGTTCCAGGTTGAAATCGGATGTAGTCCGATGCTGGCCCCAAAGCCAACTGCGGACATGGCCTGCGATTTGGTGAACACCTCGGCGTCCGGGCCAATCCCAACCTCAAGGTATTGCGACCACACGTCTTCCGCGATTAGCGCGACTTTCAATGCCATTGCCTTGTCTGAACCGGGAACCACCGCGCGCAGGCTATCGCCCAGAATTTCGGTACAGCGGGCACGGATTGCGTCGGCTTTGGCCGGATCGCCCTTGGCTTTCTCTTCGATCACACGTTCCAGCATCGACGACACAAAAGTCACGCCACAGGCTTTAATCGGTTGTAGGTCGGATGGTGCCAGGAAATAGGGCTTGGAGGCGTTCGGAGACTCGCTCGAATTGGCGGCGATATCGTCAATGCGGCCAACATCCGTGCCGTCAATAGCTTGAACGGTCGAAGCCGCGTCGTCCAATTCCAGCAACGCCTGCATGGTCGGCACGACCGGTGAGGTGATGTCGAGCAGACGTTCTCCCCTTCGCACCACAAGCGCAGGACCTTGCGCTTGAGGCAGCCAGATCCGGCCAACGAACGTTCCAATGTCGGGTAAGTTCAGTGTCATTTGGTGTTTCCCAGAGAAAAGAGTTTGGACAGAAGCGCATCAGCCTGATCGCAGGTGGCCCAGGTCAGAGACAAGTGGTCCGCATCGTCGATTATATGCCAATCGGCGTTTTCGGGTTGCGACATCAGCGCTCCACCCCGCAGGTATTCGGGCGTTTCTGCGCCGCCGTTGATATAGAGAACGGGCGGACGGTCCGCTTGCGGTGACAGAGTGAATTCTGACACCTCCTCCGTGGACAAGGCCAATTCCGATTGCAAAAAGGAAAGCCGCACCGGGGCCAGGTCATACACTCCGCTGATCGACAGAACGCCCAATGTCCGCTCTGCAAGCGCATCATCGGTTAGGGCGGATAAGGCAAGATGCGCCCCGGCGGAATGGCCAATCAAAACGAACCTCGCGGTGGGGAAAGCCTCGGCCAGCGTGCGCAGAGCCGATTTGACGTCTTCCACGACATCGGTCAGCCGAACCTCGGGTATCAGACGGTATTCTGTGTTGGCGACGGCCGCCCCGGCGGACAGAAATCCCGGCATCATGAAGCGATGCGTTTCCGCCTGAAGCGCCCGCCAATAGCCGCCGTGGATGATCACTGGCAACACGGACTGAGGTCCCGTGCCCTCGACCCATTCCACCCATTGCCGCGGATGGTCGCCATAGGTGGCACGCAAAAACTGCACCTGTTTGGCGACGGCCTCACTGTCCTTCGCCATGCGGTTCAACGCATCGTAAAAATCAGGAATGACCTCGGAAAACTTGAATTGACGATCCCAGAAAGCCTGCATGTTCAGATCTCTTGCTCTTTGATCTGCTCGTATGCCTGTCGCAAAACCCGGGTCTCCACGTCGCTGGTACCGCGTGCCGCACTCAGAACCAGCCCCAACAGCGCAATGCTGCTGGTCGAGCTTTCGACAGGGATCAAGGCCACAGTCGTACGACGGGCGACCGAACCTTCAAACCAACGCAAGCCGATCTCGGAAACATCGCCGATGGCAAGATCGGGGATGGTTTCGAACCCGTATGACGGTTGCACCGGAATGCCACGCGTCTCGCGACCGACCGTGTGCGGACCCATGCGCAATTCCATATCCTGCGCGACAGCCAGAAAGGACGTAAGCTGAGTGCTCTGGCGCAGTTGCAGAAGAATGGGCTGCACCGGCGGTGCCATTCGGCCAATGCCAAAACCATGCAGACCAACCCGGATAGCGGACATGCCGGACAGGTAGTGGCCCTGAGCGTCGCGACGCAGCATCCCCTCGGCTTCAAGCGTGGCGGTGTGACGGTACCCACTGCTGGCGGGCACGCCCGCTGCTCGGATCAGTCCCGCCGGAGACGCAAATGCGTCGTGCCCCGGCGCCGTTATGAGCGCTTCAAAAACGTCGACGGCGCGAGCATAGGCAGAATGGGTCATCCTGTGGCACTCCCTTTGATGGATCGTTTGTCTCGACGCAAGGCCGGGCCTTGCGAAAGGATTGCATCGTCCGGCAAATCCCAGGCGACATGCAGTTCAGCCCAGCTGTCAGCCTTGACCGAAGTCGTCTCCAAGCCCCGCGGCAAAACGATCTGCACAGGCTCTTCCACGCGTTGCGGAACCGTGTTGCCTCCCAGAATATCCAGTGCCAACCCCAGCGCCCTTGCGCCCATGCTTGCCGGATAGTCGAGTGCGGCCATCGGCACCTTGTGATGGAGGCACAGTTTGTACATCTCGTTCAGGTCCCCACCGGTATGGGCAGGAATATTGAAGCCGCCATCCAGAAACCGTCGGACCGAGCCTACGCCCTGCAAGCCGCTGTCACACCAAACCCCGTCCGGTGGTCGGCGCGCCTCGGCCAATACGTTGTCAATTGCGTCATAACCACCTGCTTCGGTCCAATCGGTGTAGCTGACATTCTCAACCCTGATGCCTGGAAATTCGGAAAATACCGCCAGCGCCGCCTGTTGTCTGCGCAAGGCCGGGCTCGCCCCATCGAGCCCGCTCAGCATCCAGACGCGGCCTTGACCGGACAACGTCTCAGCCATCCACTGGGCGCTAATGCGCCCGATCCGGCTGTCCGATGCCGTGACAAATGAAACGAGCGATGACCGGTCATTCGGTCGCCGGTCGACTGCGACAATCGGCAGGCCCTCATGGGCCAGCTCTCCTAAACGGTCGCTGAGGGCCTGATCGTTGACCGAGGTGATGGATATCAGCAGAAGATCAATGCCCTGAGCAACAAGCTCATCTATCTGTTCAAGCTGCAAGGCCGGGTCATCCTGCGCATCCAGCACGATTAGCGCTTCGATCTGAGATTGCGCAATCCGCTCTGCATAATACAGGCTTTGTAGCATTGCGCGGCGCCAGGCGTTGCTTGTTGATGCGTTTGAAAAACCGATACGAAATGGGGTTGCGCGCCGATACCGGCTGGCGTCTACGGTTCGCACCAGCGCCGGGTCCCATTCCAGATCTGGGACGTTGCTTTTTATCTCTGCCCCTGGATTTCCCAGTCGCGCCGATAGCTTCTTCCCTTCCATGGTTTCAGGCACCTCAAGTGCGGCGAATATCATCTGCCGGGCTTTTGGCCCTAGACGCAGAAATCCGTGGTCGAAACGCTCCAGCCAACCCGCTGCCACCATCGCCCTCAGCAGGCCAAAGCCGGTAGAGCGGGTAACGCCCAGATCTTCGAGGATGTCATGCGTGCGGCGCGGCGTATTGCCGGCGTCGAACCCTTTCAGGACCGCCGCAATGCGTTGCACGTTTGATTTCTCATCCTGAGACATGGGCGCCTTTCCGGATCAGCCTTGCGACCGTTTCATGTAAACGGCTGCGGCGAGGATAATCAGCGTGCCCTTGATCACCAACTGCAACTCGATGGACAGACCAAGGATCACCACGATGTTGAACAAAGATACAAGGATCAACGCGGCCAGCAAAACGCCAGGGACAGAGCCCTTGCCACCCGAGAGTGTCGCGCCGCCGATTACGGCTGCGGCGATGCTGTCCAGCTCGTATCCACGTCCGGTCCAGTTGTCGACAATGCCGACATAGCCCACCAGAAACAGTCCTGCGATGGCCGCAAGTACGCCAGAGATGACAAAGGCCATAACAACCAAAAATCGGGTCGGTGCGCCGGTCATATAGGCGGCCTCCGGGCTGTCGCCATAGAGTTTCAGGCGGCGGCCAAAGACAGTCCGTTCCAGCAGCCAGTGCATCCCGAAACCAACGATGGCCAAGGCGATCAGCGCAACGGGTATTCCAAGAATGTCGCCGCTCGCGAGCCATCGGAAGGTATCCGGCAAGGTCCCGCCCGGAGCGCCCTTGGTATAGGCAAAACGCACCCCTTGCAGCACGATCATGGTGGCCAACGTCGCAAGGAACGGAGTCACCTTTCGGTAGGCGACGAGATAGCCGTTGATCGCTCCGATAAACCCGCCCAGCAGCAGGCCGACGATGAAGATGACAGGCGTCGAGTCGATCAGTGAGGTCGACAAAACCGCGACCGTTGCCATGATCGACGCGACAGACAGGTCGAGCCCTCGGACGATAATGACGATCATCTGACCAATAACAACAAAGCCTAACGGTGCGGTCTGGATCAGAATGTCCTTCAGGTTTGCCGGTGTCAGGAACCGGGGAGACAGCATGGTGGTCACCGCCCAGATCACGGCTAGGAATCCCAATAGGATCAGCAACTCTCGGCGCTGGGTCGCGCGGACCGTATTGCGATTGGGTTTAGTGTTTGCGGGGTTGGTGGCCGTCGTGGTCATGACTTGCACTTTCCTGCAAAAAATGAAACAGCGGCGATGATGATCAGACCTTCGGCGATCCACTGGTAGTAACTGGAGATGTTCATGAAATTCAGAACATTTGCCAGAAACGCCAGTAATATCACGGCCAGCGCGGTTCCCAGAACGCCGCCTTTACCCCCGGCCAGAAGCGTACCGCCGACAATCACTGGTGTAATTGAGCGCAGATCGAACCCGACACCCGCGCGCGGATCGCCGACCCCGAACCGTCCCGTCATATACATGGCGGCCACGGCGCAGAGCAGCCCGGACAAGGCATAAATTGCCACTTTGGTCTGCTTCACCGGCAGGCCGGAGACAGCGGCGGCGTTCTCATTGTCACCAATCGCATAGATGCGGGTTCCGAAACTCGTGCGCCACAGCATGAAGCCGATCAGCAGGTACAACGCGATGACGAACATCATGCCGTAGGGCATCACGCCGAGACGGCCATAGGCGAAATCTTCGAAGAACAACGGCACCGAGCCCGATGGCTGCCGGGTGATCAACAGCGCCGCACCCGCAAGGATGGTCGAGGTACCAAGCGTAGTAATCAGGGGATGCACGCCGACATAGGCGGTAATGCCTCCGTTAATCATACCGATGAGGATGCCAAGGGCGACCACAGCAGCCACCGCCAACAACAAGGTCCCCGTTGTGTCCCCGGCTATGGCTGCGAAAACCACACAGAGGAAGCTTAGCGCCCCGGCATAGCTGAGGTCGATGCCACCAGAAAGGATCACGACGGTCTGCGCCAATGCGACAATAGCTAGGGCAACCATCTGGTCCTGTACATTGGCTATGTTGAGCGGCGTCGCGAAACGGTCTGAGGCCGATATGCCAATCACGAAGACGATGGCAATCAGTGCAACAACGACTAGATGAACGGGCTGGGCGCGTGTGGCGCGGGCGATCGTGCTCATGCCGCTACTCCGTGATGGGTTGAGGTTTCGGCAGCGGCGACGGTGATGATTGCCTCTTCGGTGATCTCATCACCGACCAGCTCTTTCGCCAGTTCTCCGTCGCGCATAACGTGCACGCGGTCACAAAGCCCAACGATCTCGATCAGTTCGGACGAGATGACCAGCAGGGCCATACCTTCATCCGCCAACTCACGCAGGGTCTTGTAGATCTCTGATTTTGCACCGACATCGACGCCCCTGGTGGGCTCGTCCAGGATCAGCAGTTTGGGCCGGTTCTCAAGCAATCGCGCGATCAGGACCTTTTGCTGGTTACCACCCGACAGCGCCGAGATCGGCAGGCCAACGTGATCCACCACCACGCCACGGCGTTCTTTCAGAACCGCGGCGCGACGCTCCTCATGCCCCGGTGGGATGGCGTTGTGGTGCACGCCGAAGCCCGGTGTCGTTGCCGCGAAGTTTCGCGCGACCGAGGAGTTCAGGAACAACCCGTCATCTTTGCGGGATTCGGTCAGCATCAGTATGCCCGCCTCGATACAGCCCGCCGGATCGCGATGTGGTATTGGCTCACCCATCAGGGTTACTTGCCCGGTGGCCGGTGCGGCCCCGAACAATGCCAGTGCCAGTTCGGTCCGGCCCGAGCCGACCAGACCGGCCAGCCCAACAATCTCACCCGCGTGGACGTCCAGATTGGCGGGCGGAAGGTGCGGAGCCACAACAAGGTTCTCCACCTCCAGCACCTTCTCGCCCGCCGTTGGGTTCGCGGCCTTGTGCGGGAAGAGGTCACCAAGCTCGCGCCCCACCATGGCAGCAATCACGCTGTCATGGGTATAGTCCGTAGTCGGCCCTCTCGAGGTAACGACCCCGTCCTTGATCACCGTGATGTCGGTGCATATCTCGAAAATCTCATCCAGCCGGTGCGAGACGTAAACCAGCCCCATCCCCCGTTCCCGCAGGTCGTTGATGATGCGGAATAGGTGCTTGGTTTCGTTCTGGCTCAGCACGGCTGTCGGTTCGTCCAGGATCAGAACCTTAGCTTCAACCCTTAGAGCTTTGGCAATCTCGACCATCTGCTTGTCGGCAACCGACAGGGTTTCAACAAGATTGTCCGGGTTCAGAGAAATCCCCAGATCATCCAGCAGAGCCTGCGCGTCACGCTTCAAAGCCTTGCGATCGATCAAACCCAATTTGGTGCGTGGTTCGGCGCCAAGATAGATGTTTTCGGCAATCGACAAGGCCCCCAGCACTGAGAACTCCTGATGCACAACTGCAATCCCGGCGGCAAGGCTCTGGCGCGGATCGGACCAACCCGCTTCCCGGCCTTTGAACTCCACATGCCCGCCCGTTGGGACATACAACCCGGTCAGCAGTTTGATCAGCGTCGATTTTCCGGCTCCATTTTCACCGCACAGCGCAACGGCATGGTGACCATGGACTTCGAACTCGATCCCCTTGAGCACCTCGTTGGGGCCAAATGACTTGCTGAGACCGCGCGCGGCCAGATATGGCTGTGCCATTGTTCTCTCCTCCCGTGGTGGCGGGGCGATGCAATACCGCCCCTGCCTGTTTTGATCCCGGTTACTTGGGATAGACCGCCGAGAAGGTGGCCGGATCGTAGTCGTCCCCAACGCCCGAGGACATGATGACTGAGCCCGGCTTGTCCATCAGCGCATAATCCGCGACGAACACGTCCGCCTGCACGGAAGGCGTCTCGTGCCCTTCAGACACAACAACCTGCTGATTTACTTCGATCCGCTTTGGGATGCCCTTTCCGTCCAGAACGTCGAACAGAACCTCAAACGCGCGCGCGCCCATGGCTGGGGGGTAGTCAATGCCGACCATCGGCACGTCGTTATTCACCGACAGCTGATACATCGCGTTGAAGTCGCCACCCGTATGCGGCGGGATAGTTCCGGCCTCATATCCGGCAGCAAGGAAGGCTTCGATCGAGCCCGAGCCTTGCAGGCCCGAGTCTGCCCAGACGCCCGAAATCTCATCACCGTATTTCTGGATCAGTGCGGACATGATGGTTTTACCGTTGGCGGGTGACCAACTGGTGTATTGCGTCTCCAACACTTCCAACTTGGGAAACTGGTTGAACACCTCCATTGCGGCCTGAATGCGTGCTTCGGCAGGGGACGCCCCGGCCAAACCGCCCAACATCACGACCTTGCCTTTACCGTCCAGCTTCTCAGCCAGCCATTGAGCCGAAATCCGACCCAGCGCCTGATCCGAGGCAGTAACAAAGCTGATGAAGTTCTCGTCCGAGGGCACCGAACGGTCGACCAGAACCACCGGAAGACCCTGCCGCTTGGCGCGGCGAATGACCGGGTCCATCGCTTCGGCTGTTGCTGGCGAGATCAGCAGAATGTCAACGCCCTGTGCGATCAGATCCTGCACATCGGCAGCCTGTTTGCTGGGGTCGTCATTTGCATCGGTGATGATGAAGCGGCTCAGCTTGTCAGCGTTGCGCTCGGCTGCAGCTTCGATCCCATGCAGCATTGCCACGCGCCATGGGTTCGAGATCGAAGCGTTCGAGAACCCGATCGTATAGGGCCCTTCTTTCTTGTACTCGGCCGCGTCATAGATTTCCAACGCGCCGGGGTTCCACAGAAAGGTGCGCGGCACCCCTTGATATCCATCCGCCATCGCCGATCCGACAAACAGCCCCAGAGTCGCGGCCGCGGCCGCGGTTTTCAGAATACGCATGCGTTTCCTCCTTAACGTATTGATTTTATTCGGCAGCGCGGATCAAGCCGCTTGCATTGATGCCGGTTCGAGGGTCTTTGAACATCACCCCGTCCTTCATGATCATCGACAAGTTGTCCTGATGCTGCACGAGGCTCACATCCTTGGTAACGTCGCCTTTGACCAGCAGCAGATCAGCCAGAAAGCCCTCTTTGACCTGACCGATCTGATCCTCCATCTGCATCAGCTGAGCACCAACCATTGTGGCACAGCGCAGCGCCTCGATGGGTGTGTAGCCGAAATAGCGCACGAAATGTTCGAGATCTCGGGCGTTCTGACCCATCGGCGTCACAGCAAAACCATAGTCTCCACCAACGGCCACGCGCAGACCGCGTTTGCGGATTTCGTGATACGTGGCGCAGGTGGCGTCGAATTTGCGGAAAAGGTTCAGGTCTTCGGCCACTTCTTTGGTGATGCCCACCGCCTCACCTTCGCGGGTCGCGTTGTGAACCAGACCAAAGGCGGGGCCGAGGATGACGCGATCCTTGGCCTCTTCCAGCATGTCCAGCGCTTCTTCGTCTGCGAAGTCACAGTGGTAGATGCAATCTACGCCGTGACGCACTGCCATTTTTACCGACTCCGACGACCGGGCATGTGCCGCAACCGTCTTCCCGTACTTCCGGGCCACTGCCATGAAGGCGGCCAGCTCATCATCTTCCAGCGGTGTGATTTCGGCGCGCGCGAATGAGACGAACTCATCCCCCGAGATATTGATCTTCATATTGTCGACATTGTCGCGAACGCATTCACGTGCCACGCGGCGCATCTCGATTGGACCGTCCGCGACCAGACCGAAGCTTTCCTGATAGATGTGGCGCTTTCTCTCGTCGCCCAAACCGGCGGTTGTTGTAATTTCGGGGCTTGAGGCGCGCATCCGGGGTCCGGCCAGCATACCGGCATTAATTGCGTCCCGCGCGGTCACACCCAGCATTGGCTTTGCGGAGGCAGCTTCAAATATCGAAGTGAACCCATGGCTTAAAAGCAGTCGCAAATTCTGAGCCGTCAACAGCATATGCTGTTCCGGGCAAAGCTGGCCGAGTTCCCAAGGTTCGCCCACTCCGGTGAAACTGGGATGGCAATGACCCTCGACCATACCTGGCATCAATGTGTGACCGGTGCCGTCTATCGTCTCGCCGACATTTTCGGCGGAACGGCTTTCCCCTCTGGTGACCGTTGTAATTTTGTTGTCCGTTACGATAACGGTGCCCGGATAACAGTCGTCCGAAACGCCATCCCAAATATTCGCACCTGTAATACTGAACTGTGACATTGTCTCCTCCCAGTGCGCATACGTTTGCCGATGCGACGTGAAAAAAGATGCATCAGTTTCCCATCAAATACCGGTGTGATTCACGGGATGTTTCTCATATTTTGTATTAGTTCACTTTATGGTGCTTGATTTGAATGCAATCGAAAGGGCGGAATAGGTTGATGCCAGATTGACTGCAGCTCGCCACCCGTTCCCGCCGTCCACTTGGATGCAGAGGCAGCAAAGAAACGTTTTGTCAGGAAAATACTCTTCAGACCGAGACAGTATCAGGTCTTCGGCGCTGGATCATGTAACCGTTGCCGCCAACGCCCTTCAACGCAACAACGGTCAAACTCAATTCAATCGCCCGAACCAATCGCCGTCAGGCCAGCCTTAGCACACTGAATGTCGTCAGGACCGGCTGCACCCGATACACCCATTGCACCGATCAACACACCGTCTTCATAGATAGGAACACCGCCATCCCAGGCGCACAATCCCCGGCGGTTCAGCAAACCCATTTTCAAGTTCGGATGCGAGGACATGCGTTCGGCAAACGCCCGCGTGGATTTTCCCAGAACGGCTGTGCGCGCTTTGTCCTGCGCGAATTCGGCCACGGCGGCGGGCGCCGTGTTCATCCGTCCGGCGGCAACCATTTGCCCACCCGGATCGACCACAATTGCGGCAACAGACCATGCGTTCAGCGCCGCATGATCCAGCGCTGCCAGAACCGCCGCATTGGCCGCCTTATGCGTGATGACTCGTTTGGTGATTGATATCGACATGTACCCCTCGTCAGTCCTGTTGAAGTTGCAGGTCAAAAATCAACTCATTGGTTCCGTGCTGAACTCTCAGATCATCCTGATTGAAAACATCAAACTGAAACTCAGTGATCCCGCGTTTTCCCGATGCCGTAATGCGTTTTGAGACGACGATTAGCTCAGCCCGAATCGTATCACCCGCGAAGACGGGCATTTTGAAGCGCCAGTTCCACCCCAGCGAGGCCAGCCCGTCAGGCCGTGCATCGGACTGGAACTTCAACCCATCGACAACAGATAGGACCAGCAGCCCATGCGCCACTCGCGCCTTGTAGCCAAGCTGTCGGGCCACATCATCATCCAGATGCAGCGGGTATTTGTCGCCGGTCAGTTCAGCAAAAGCGGCAATCAGGTCTGCCGTTATCTCGGCAGACCCGGTTTTCATCACATCCCCGACCTGCAGATCGTGATAGCCATAGGTCCCTGCAGCCAGGGGATCAGCGGTCATTCCGGAACCGGAGCATCTTCGCGCAGCAAACCCTTGGTTTTCAGGTCTGCCCAGAACTCGGTCGGGATGTCATGGCTGAACCAGTTCAGGTTTTGATCCAGCTGCTCGACCGTGCGAGTGCCCGCCATGAAAGTCGGCACCGCCGGGTGCGCGACCACGAATTGCAGCGCGGCGGCGGGCAGCGGCACGTTGTATTCGGCACAGACAGCTTCGATGTTGCGAACCTTGTCCATGATATCAGCAGGGGCCGGAGCATAGTTGTACTTGGCTCCTTCCTTTGCACCCGTAGCCAGAATGCCCGAGTTGAAGCCGCCACCGACGACCACTGCGGCGCCGCGCTCTTCACAAAGCGGCAGGAACTTGTCCAAAGCGTCCTGTTCCAGCAACGTATAGCGCCCGGCCAGCAGGAAGCAGTCGAAATCGCGCTGTTCAAGTGCGGCATGGCACACTTCCCACTCGTTCACGCCGACGCCGATAGCTTTGACAACACCCTGATCACGCAGGCTTTCCAACGCTTTCCAGGCCTCATCCATGGCCTGCTTGAATACCTCGGGTTGCTCGGCGCCGCGCGTGAAAACGTCGATGTCGTGGATAAAACAGATATCCATATGCTCCAGCGCCATGCGCTGCAGGCTGTCCTCGAATGACCGCATGATCCCATCATAGCTATAGTCGAAATGCATGGTGAAGGGCGCGGCGTTGGTCCAGGGCTCGAAATTGATGTCCTGACGGCGCGCAGGTTTCAGCACCCGGCCAACCTTGGACGACAGGATGAAATCACCGCGGTCCTTCCAGCGCAGGCTGTGCCCCGTCCGCATTTCGGACAGGCCATGCCCATACATCGGAGCGGTGTCGAAATACCGAACGCCTTTGTCCCAGGCGTGCTGGATCATCGCGTCCGACGTTGCCTCGTCGATCTCGCGAAAGATGTTGCCAATCGGCGCAGTGCCAAAACCAAAGGCGGATACGTTCAGATCCACCCGGCCAAACTTGTTCAGTGTATTCGGATTCATGCAAGCCTCCCATATGCAAACCGGATCGCCGATAATTACGCAGTCATTAAGTAACTGGTTGGTTATTTACCTCATGTGGCAAAACCGATCAACCCACTTGACGAACCGCCTCGGGCACGCGTATTAGTAACTGATTAGTTACATCTTGGGGCACAGCTATGTTTCTGACGGAAACCCATATTCAAGTCCGCGATATGACCCGACAATTCGCAGAAGATGTCATCCGCCCTGCGGCGGAAGAACTGGATCGCGACTCGCGCTTTCCCGCAGAAATCTATGATCAAATGGCCGAACTTGGCCTGTTCGGCATCGGCGTCCCCGAAGAACTGGGCGGACCCGGTTTCGACACGGTGACATATGCGCTGGTGATGGAGGAACTGTCGCGCGGCTACGCCTCGATCGCGGATCAGTGCGGCCTGCTTGAACTGGTCACAACCCTACTGGTGCGTCACGGAACGGCGGATCAGCAACAGAAATGGCTGGGCGATCTGCTGGCCGCGAAACTGCGCCCCGCGTATTGCATCACCGAACCCGAGGCGGGCACAGACGTGTCGGGTATTCGCACCACTGCCAAACGCGATGGCGATGGTTGGGTTCTGAACGGCGGCAAGATCTGGATTCACAACGCACCCGTTGCGGATCTGGGGTTTGTTCTGGCCAAAACAGACCCCGAAGCGGGACATCGCGGCATGTCCATCTTTGTAGTCGACCTGCACGCCGACGGCGTTTCGCGTGGTCCGAAAGAGCTCAAGATGGGCCAGCGCGCCAGTCAGGTTGGGCCATTGTCATTCGACGATGTACGCCTGCCCGCTTATGCGTTGCTGGGCACAGAAGGGCGAGGCTTTCACATGATGATGAGCGTACTCGACAAAGGACGGGTAGGCATCGCAGCTCTGGCCGTTGGAATAGGTCAGGCAGGCCTTGAAGCCGCCACCGATTACGCGCAGCAGCGCAAACAATTCAACAAACCCATCTCAGACTTCCAGGGGGTTCAGTGGTTGCTGGCCGACATCGCCAAGGATGTCGAAGCGGCCAGACTGCTGGTTCATTCTGCCGCCTACAAGATCGATAACGGGCAAGATGCAACCAAGGCCTGTTCAATGGCTAAGTGTTTTGCCGGAGATATGGCGGTACAGCGCTCTTCGGACGCTGTGCAGGTATTTGGCGGGTCCGGATATATCCGCGGATTCGAAGTGGAACGCCTGTATCGAGATGCGAAAATCACTCAGATTTATGAGGGCACAAACCAGATTCAACGTATGATCATAGCTCGGGAATTGCTGACAAAAGGGGCAGCAACATGAGCATCAGCGCAGCACTTGTAACCGGGTCCTCCCGGGGGATCGGCCTTGCGGCAGCCGTGGCTTTGGCGCGCGAAGGCTTTGCCATAGCCGTCAACGGTCCCCAATTGGATGATGAACTGAGCGCCGCCGTGGACAAGGTCCGCGAATTCGGCGTTCCGGTTGTCGCCGCCGCTTTTGACGTTTCGGACACTGCCATCCACGATGAGCAATTGGCGGCCATTGAGGCCGAAATCGGGCCCCTTACAACACTGGTCAACAATGCCGGCGTCGGCGTGATGCAGCGTGGGGATCTGCTGGACGTGTCCGAAGAAAGCTATGATCGCTGCATGTCCGTGAACACAAAGGCGATGTTCTTCCTGTCGCAAGCTTTTGCCAGACGCCTTTTGGCGCGGGATCGGGACGCGGCGACCTTTCATAGTATCGTCAACGTGACCTCATCGAACGCTGTGGCAGTCGCTACCCCTCGTGCAGAGTATTGCGCCTCCAAAGCGGCAGCTGCGATGATTTCCAAAACATTTGCCGTGCGGCTTGGACCAGAAAACATCGCTGTATACGACGTGCAGCCCGGCCTGATTGCCACCGACATGACAGCCCCGGTGATCGATCAATACGACCAGCGCGCTAAAGATGGGCTGACCCTATTCCCCCGCCTGGGCCAGCCTGATGAGATGGGTACAATCATCGCTTCTCTGGCCAGCGGCAAACTTCCCTATACAACCGGACAGGCAATCTCGGCAGATGCCGGAATGCTTGTTCCCCGTTTCTGAGGTCACCCGATGAAGATCAAGCTTCCCGACACCACAGGCAAATTGCATGATTACACATTGGTCGGAACACCCGTTGCTCCCTCGAAGCTGACACCCAATTCTGCCCGCGTATTGTATTCTGCCGCGCATGTGGTGGTCGATCCGTTTGGAGACCACGACCCGACCGGCCACGCCCATGTCGACTGGGGCAAGACGATGGAGTTTCGTCACTATCTAGCAGGCATGGGCATGGGCATCGCCGAGGCGATGGATACCGCTCAGCGCGGCATGGGGCTGGACTGGGAGGGCGCATTAGAACTGATCCGGCGCACCAGGGAAGAACTGCCGGATGCGCTGGTCGCCAATGGCTGTGGCACCGATCATCTTGATCCTGCCGATGCACGCACTCTGGACGATGTGCGCCGCGCTTATCTGGATCAGGTCGAAGCCATCCAGAAGGTGGGTGGTCGCCTGATCCTGATGGCCTCGCGCGCGCTGGCGAAAGTGGCCAGAGGCCCCGAAGATTACATCGCCGTATACCGCGATGTTCTGGCCGCCTGTGATCAACCCGTGATCCTGCACTGGCTGGGCGAGATGTTTGACCCGCAATTGGCTGGCTATTGGGGATCAGACAGCTTCGAGGCCGCGCTGGAAACAGCCCTTGCGATCATCGAGGAAAACGCCGCCAAAGTGGATGGCATCAAGGTATCTCTGCTGGAAGCGGAAAAAGAGGTTGTCATGCGCCGTCGTCTGCCCGACGGCGTGAAAATGTATACGGGCGATGATTTCAACTATCCGGAATTGATCCAAGGCGACGATCAGGGCTATTCTCACGCGCTGCTTGGCATCTTTGACCCACTGGCCCCGGCGGCAGCCTATGCCGTCAGCAAGCTGAGCGAGGGTGACGCCAAAACATTCCGCGCCACGCTTGATCCCACCGTGCCGCTGGCGCGCCATATCTTCCGTGCACCAACGCAATATTACAAAACCGGCGTGGTGTTTCTAGCCTGGCTGAACGGCTTTCAGGACCATTTCATCATGCTGAACGGCGCGCAAGCAACGCGGTCCCTGCCCTATTTCACCGACTGCTTCAAAATGGCGGATGAATGTGGCTTGCTGCGTAATCCGGATCTGGCGGTTGAGCGGATGGGTAATTTGCTGAAACTTTACGGGGTCTGAGCGGATGCGCGATTTCTCGCAGGACCATTCCGCGCTGGCCCTGAATACGGCGACCCTTGGTCACAACCTTGAAGGCCATGGCGCTGGATGGTCCCCCGAGCGTGTCATCTATGCCTGCGCCGAGCGGGGATATGGCGGCATCACTTTCTGGCGGCGCGAGCTGGACGGGCGCGAGGCCGAGATCGGGCAGCGCGTTCACGATGCGGAAATGCAGATTGTAGGTCTGTGCCGAACACCTTTTCTGACCGGCCCTCTGGCTTTACCCACCGATCAGGAGATCATGGATGATTTCCACCTGTCCATTGATCAGGCTGCGGCCTTGGGGACCTCGGTGCTGACCATCGTCACTGGTGGCCCGGAACCGGGCACTAAAGGCGTTCTGGAAAGCCAGAAAATCCTGACCGACCGCGTTGCCCGCGCAGCCCCTTATGCGGCGGAGCGCGGGATCCATCTGGCACTGGAGCCGCTCAACCCGGCAACTGCAGGCAACCGCACCTGCCTGATGACCGCCGCCGATGCGCTGAATGTCTGCGACGCGGTGGGGGCCGACAATGTAGGCGTGGCGATCGATGTCTACCATGTCTGGTGGGACACGACGCTTGCCGAAACACTGGCGACCCGCGCGCAGGGCCGCATACTGGGATATCATCTGTGTGACTGGCTGGCCGATACGACGGACGTGTTGCTGGACCGGGGCATGATGGGTGACGGGGTTGCGGATTTGCGTTCCTTGCGCACCGCGGTCGAAGCTGCCGGGTATGCTGGACTGTGCGAGGTCGAGATTTTCTCGGCCCAAAACTGGTGGAAGCGCGACCCGAACGACGTTCTGGACACGATAGTTGACCGCTTTCGAAACTGTTGCTGAAAGGCCTGCGAGCCTGTCGGGTCATCGCACCAGAATGGCGCGAAAATCATTGACGTTTGTACCCGTGGGACCCGGTGAGAACAGATCTCCAATTGACTCAAAGGTCGAAAAGGCGTCGTTTTCGGCAAGATCCGCTGCCGGGTTGCGACCGGCGGCACGCATCCGGGCGCAGCTTGTTCCATCCACAAATGCGCCAGCATTGTCTTCCGAGCCATCGATACCATCGGTATCCGCCGCCAGCACCACAATTCCATCCATCCCGTCAATTTCCTGCGCCAGAGACAGCAGGAATTCGGTGTTGCGCCCGCCTTTTCCTTTTCCGCGCAAGGTGACCGTGGTCTCTCCGCCCGAAAGGATCACGACCGGCTTTCTGAAGGGCCGGTCCTTGCCCGCCACTTCGCGGGCGATCGCTGCGTGCACACGGGCCACGTCCCGAGCTTCACCCTCGATGGCGTCCGACAGGATCACGGCGGGAACACCCTGCGCTTTGGCAGCGCGGGCGGCCGCGTCCAAAGACAACCCGGCCGAGGCGATGACACGCACCTCGTTGCCAAAGAACCGCACATCCCCTGGTTCAGGGGCTGCGGCGGCAGGTGTATTAAGGTGGGCCAAAACCGACCCGGGCAACTCGATACGGTAATCGGTGATCAGGCGCAGTGCGTCATCGCGCGACACCCCGTCCGGCACCGTCGGGCCCGAGGCCACCTGCGCGGGATCGTCTCCTGGCACATCCGAGACCACAAGGGAAACCACCCGGGCAGGATGCGCAAGCGCCGCCAGTCGACCGCCCTTGATGCCGCTGACATGCTTTCGAATGGCGTTCATGACCGAGATCTGTGCCCCTGATGTCAGAAGTGCCCGGTTGAGGGCCTGTTCATCCGCAAGCGACAACCCGTTGGGCGGGCACGGCAGCAACGATGAACCACCTCCACAAATCAGCGCCACAACCAGATCATCCGGTCCCAAGCCGGACACCGCCTGCATCAAAGCCTGACTGGCTTGTACCCCGGCTTCATCGGGAACCGGGTGCGAAGCTTCAAGCACTTCGATCCCGGAACACGCGGCCCCATAGCCATAACGGGTAACGACCACACCGGACAATGGACCGTTCCACAATGTTTCGAACGCCTGCGCCAGTTGCGCTGCGCCCTTGCCTGCGCCGATCACAACGGTGCGTCCTTTGGGCGGGCCGGGAAGTTGGGTTTTCAGCGCCGCAAGCGGGTCGGCAGCCTCGACGGCCGCGTCAAACAGCGAGGTCAGAAACACTGTGTCTTTCATTCACAGCTCGATGTCGCAGACAAAGACACCCTCCGCGCCACCTTTCAGCTTTTCAACGATTCGCCCGCCGATTTCCTGATGGGTGCTGTCGTTCAGATAAACCTCGCGCACTGCCGCATCCTGAAAGTCGAACCAGAACATATCGTTGAAATCCCGCACAAGCGGCGTTTCGATCGAGACGTTCTTGCGATGCTGAAAGTCCAATATCCCGTCGATATGCCCGGAAAGTCCGCCCAGGTCGGAATACAATGCCGCCTTCTCTGCATCGCTTGTGTTTGCTTTGAAACGCAGGTGAACAAGGTGACGTATCATATTGAGCTTACCTTTCAGCGAGATGTTACCAGAATTTTGCTTTTTTGCGGTCCTTGAATGCGGACAGGCCGGTTTGCAACTCGGGCTGTGCGGCAGCAATACGACCGGCGAGCGCCTCAAAGACACGTTCGCGCTCTTCTCCTTCGGCGGCATTGATCAGCATTTTTGCCAGTTCAATCGCGACAGGTCCGCGATGGCGCATCCGTTCGACCAGATCGTCAACCGTAGCCAGACCCCGTCCCTTTTCAACTACTTGATCGACGATCCCTGCCGCCAGTGCCGCTTCGGCCGAAAACTCTTCGCCGAAGATAGCCATGCGCCGCACGAGCTGGGCGCCAAACCGACGCACCGCCCGCTGAGTTCCGGACCAGCCGGGGATAATTCCCAGCGCGGGCTCGGGTTGTCCGATCCGGATGTGGGATTCTGCGATGCGGTAATCCGCGCATGCTGCCAACTCAAGTCCACCGCCCAAAACATGGCCGTTGAGGACGGCGATGACCGGTTGACGCAAACGCGTAAGCGCGTCCAACGCCTGATGCCCATCCCGTAACCAGTGTCGGCCAAACCCGTCGGGAGAGCGGCTTGCCCACGCATCAATGTCGCCGCCCGCACAGAACGCCTTACCCGCGCCGGTCAGGATGACAACATGCGCATCGTCGGTATGTTCGATCTGACGGCAGATGGACAGAAGGTCATCCATCATGGCTTCGTCTATCGCATTCAGCCGGTCGGGCCGGTTGATGGTCAGCCGCGCAATGCCGTCTTTGATATCCAGCAGAAAGTGTTCCATCATGCTGTCTACAATTGCAGACCCATGGGGGCCGGATCAAACAGTTCCGCGTCCATCATCACCAAATCATCCGCCACCAACAACGGGGTCGCCGCCTGATCCAGAATGTCTTGCTGCAGGTCCACGCCTGGTGCGATCTCGGTCACCGTCAGGCCACGTTCCGTCAGTTTGATCACACAGCGCTCGGTCACATAGGTTACGTCCTGCCCCTGCGCTTTTGCACGCGTACCGGAGAATGAAATCTGATCGACCTCATCGACGAATTTGGCAACTTTTCCTTCCTGCAGGATGTTCAACTGACTGTCTTCAATGGTCATTTTTGCCCCGGCATTAAAATTGCCGGAGAATACAATCTTCCGGGCCCGCGCCGTAATATCCACAAAGCCGCCCGCCCCGGCCGTTCTGTGGGGTATGGCGGAAAGACGTGACACATTCACCGAACCGTTCCTGTCGACTTCAAGAAATGACAGGAGCGAGGCGTCAAACCCGCCGGCCTGAAAATAGCAGAACTGATGAGGTGACGGGACGAACGCCTCGGCATTGGCCGAGCAGCCGAATTTGAAATCCAGCAATGGCACGCCGCCGACTGCGCCCTGCTCGATCATCCAGGTGACTGAACCATGCAGCCCCTCCTCGACGAGAATGCGGGGGACATTGGCCGAGATACCAAACCCAATGTTCACGGCCCAGCCATCTTTCAGTTCTTTCGCAACCCGGCGGGCGATGACTTTGCCGACGTTAAATTCCGCCGTGCGGAAACTGTCGATTGGACGAGTCAATTCACCAGATATTGCTGGATCGTATTCTGTCGCCGTCGTCTGCAACTGATCCGGGGCCTCGACAATCGCGTCAACCAGAATGCCCGGCACATGGACGTCGTGGGGGCGAATGCTGCCGGCGGCGGCGATGCGCTTGGCCTGAGCGATCACGACACCACCGTTGTTCCGGGCGGCCAGTGCCATCTCCATTGCACCCAAATAGGCGCCTTCGTGCTCGAAACTCAGATTACCCTTTTCGTCAGCGGTGGTAGCTCGGATGATCGCCACGTTTGGGGCCTTGGATTTGAAATACAGCCAATCCTCACCTTCGAACTCCATGCGTTTGACGATCGGTTCGGCACGGGCCGCATCGTTCATGGCGCAACCTTCGATATCGGGATCGACAAATGTGTCCATCCCGACTTTCGTCAACACACCAGGCCGCTTGGCCGCCGCTTCGCGCAACATGTCAAAGATGATACCCGACGGGACATTATAGGCGCGCACCTGTTCACCTGTGATCATCTGCCAGATCAGCGGTGGCTCAGCCTTGCTGGGACCCGACGGGTACGACCCGCCAATGATCCGCGTCAAAAGACCGGGCTTGGAGATGTGATCCACGCCTTTGGTGCCAAACATATCACCAGCAGCAATGGGATGGATCGTCGTCAGATTCTTTGGCGCACCTTCCTCATCAAAGCGTTCGCCTAACCCCTTGAGTACCGCATCGGGGCAGCACAGACCACTCGACGAATTCACTGCCACTGTCGCCCCGTCAGGAACAAGGCTTGCTGCTTCGCGCGCCGTCATCTGCTTTGTCATGCGATTCTCACGAAAGTAACTAACTGGTTATATGTTTATGCCCCGATAGACGACCAAAATCAACCAGAATTAGTCACACTGCAGAATTGACCCGGCAGCAAGTAACCAATAAGTTACTTACAAGGCTAATATCAGGGAGGAACGCTATGAATATCTACTTTCAAAACACCAATCAGCGCACTTTTGGCACATTCCCACTGACTGAGAAGGAACTTCGGGATGCCATGATGATCGCGGCAGAGGTCGGATACCGTTCGTTCGACACTGCGCAAATGTATGAAAACGAAAAGGAAACCGGCGATGCATTGGCTGAACTTAACCTTGCCCGCAACGAGATTTGTGTCACCACCAAAGTCCATCCCGACAGTTTCAGCGAGGCGGCTTTTTTGCCCTCCGTTGAAGAAAGCCTAAAGAAACTGAGACTGGATTATGTTGATGTGCTGCTTTTGCACTGGCCCCCAGTTGGCGGCGACATCGCGCCATCTCTGAAGCTGTTGGAACAAGCACACGCGAAAGGGCTAGCCAAGAATATCGGCGTTTCGAATTACACGGCGCAGATGATGCGGGATGCAACCAGGATCATCGACACTCAGCTGGTAACGAACCAGGTAGAATTTCACCCCTTGCTGAATCAAGACACCTTACTTGCCGCAGCTAGCGAAACCGGGATTCCGCTGTCGTCCTACTGCTCGGTTGCACGTGGTGAAGTCTTCAAGAATCCGATCTTTGCCGAAATCGGCGAGGGCTATGGAAAAACTGCAGGTCAGGTCGTGTTGCGGTGGATTCTGCAAAAAGGTGTCTCGATCAACACGATGTCGACCAAACGTGCCAATATCCAAGCCAATTTCGACGTAATGGATTTCACCCTATCCGGCATCGACATGGACCGGATCGATGTATTGACCCATACCGGCTACAGGATCGTCACCGAAGATCTGGTGCCCTGGGCGCCTGAGTGGGACTGAACAAAAAAACGGCGGTGCCATCAGTTGGCACCGCCAGTTCGGGGAGTTATCCAAGCCTTTGAGAGCGGAATAGCTTAGTGATTACCCCTGATCATGTCAGAAGCTTTTTCTGCCATCATTATTGTTGGCGCATTGGTGTTTGATCCAATCAGGCTGGGCATGGCCGAGCTGTCGCAAATGCGCAACCCGTCAACCCCATGCACCCGCATCTGCGGATCGACGACCGCCATATCGTCCACGCCCATTTTGCAGGTGCATGTGGGGTGATAAGACGTTCGACCATATTGCCGCGCATAGGCTTCGAAATCAGCCTGTGTCTTGACGTTGTCATCCGGAAAACGGATTTGGCGGATGTATTTTTGTAGGCTTTTCTGCCGGAAAATCTCGACACTGTGTTGCACACCCTCGACCGAGGTTTTCAGATCATCCGGATGCCCGAGGAAATTGGGGTCAACCAACGGCATATCCTCAACCCGGTTTGACCTCAACCGAACGGTTCCACGTGCTTTGGGGCGTACAGTGTAGGAATTCAGAGTGATGCCCGAGCTGCCTTTGGGGACACTTGGCACACCGGCTTCGGCTCCAGCGCCTGCCAGGAAATGAAATTGCAAGTCGGGCACGGGTGCGGATGTGTCGCCATACCAGAACGCACCGCCTTCTACCACGTTCGATGCCACCGGCCCCGACCCGAAAAGGAAATATTGAATTCCGGCCCACGCCGCCCAATGCGGTTTATTGTATTTGTCGAGGCTTTGATGCCCGTTCAACTCCGCCACGATGTCGATGCCGAAATGGTCATTCAGATTTTCGCCGACGCCCGGCAGATCCTGTTTGACCTCGATCCCATGCTCGCGCAGATGCGCAGCAGGGCCAACGCCCGACAGCATCATCAGCTTGGGCGTTCCGATCGCACCGGACGTCACCAGAACCTCTTTATCGGCAATCACTGTCCGGACCTGCCCGCCCTTGTCGTACTCGACCCCTGTTGCGCGTCCACCTTCGATCAAAACGCGATGCACCTGACATCCTGTTTCGACCGTCAGGTTGGGGCGCGACAAGGCGGGTTTCAGATAACCCACCGCAGCCGAACAGCGTTTCGCGTTCCAGATTGTGGTCTGATAGACCCCAGCCCCTTCTTGAACCGGCCCGTTGAAGTCGGGGTTGTAGGGGATGCCCGCCTCCTGACACGAACGCACAAAGGCGCGCGTCATCTCCTGCGGTGCGGCGATATTCGAAACGCCCAAGGGGCCTTCGGTTCCGTGCCAGTCACCGGACAGGATTGCGTTGCGTTCCGAGCGAACGAAGTATTTCTGGATCTCCTGGAATGACCAGCCCTCGCAACCTTCTTCGTTGGCCCAGCGGTCATAGTCCAACGGGTGGCCGCGGGTGAAGACCTCGGCGTTTATCGAACTGCCGCCACCGATGACCCGGCCTTGGGCATAGGGGATTTCGCGATTGTTGGCGTTCACCTGCGGTACGGTTGTAAACCCCCAAGTGTGCGGTCCGTCTGTCATCTTGGCGAATCCGACCGGCATATGGATCAGCGGATGACTGTCCTTGCCGCCTGCTTCCAGCAGCAATACCTGCGCGCTGCTGTCTTCGCTGAGACGGTAGGCCAGAACACACCCGGCTGCGCCACCCCCGACAATCACATAATCGTAACCGCTCTGCGCCATCATTCCACCCAATGCGTCCGCTTGCCAATCTCGACATGGATCGATTTGACCTGCGTATATTCCTCAACCCCATGCATCCCGGCCTCGCGACCCCAGCCCGAAGCCTTGAAGCCGCCAATCGGCAGTTCCGGTCCTCCGGCCAACGTGGTGTTAACCCAGAACCGACCCGCCTGAACCCGGCGCGAGATAGTCAAAGCCTTGTCGATATTCTTGGTCCAGACACTGGCGGCCAAACCGTATTCCGTATCGTTGGCAATGGCGATGGCATCGTCAATCGTATCGAACGGGATCACAACCAGAACCGGCCCAAAAATCTCTTCCCGAGCAATCGCCATATCCATTGTGACATCGGTGAAGACGACCGGATCTATGTATTGCCCGCCGGATATCTCGGGCGTAGTCCCGCCGGTCAGCAGGGTCGCACCCTCTTCCTGACCTTTGGCGACATAGGACAGGATAGTGCGGTTCTGCGCATCCGTGGTGATCGCTCCAGCTTGCGTGCGTTCGTCCAGCGGGTCACCGACGCGCACATTGCGCAGCTTGTCTGCCACCATCTTTGAAAACTCATCAGCGACAGAGCGTTCCACCAGCAGCCGCGCGCCGGAGACACAGCACTGCCCGGTATTGAATGCGATGCCAAAAGCGACGCCATCGGCGGCATCCTCAAGATCGGCATCCGCAAACACGATCTGCGGATTCTTTCCGCCAAGTTCCAACCCCAGCTTCTTGAAGTTGCTCTGGCCCGCAGCCGCAACCACCGACCGGCCCACAGCAGTCGAGCCGGTGAATGACAGCATGTCGACATCCATATGCTCGGCCAGTTTCTGGCCAATCACACTGCCCGATCCGGTGACCACATTGAACACACCATCAGGCAGCCCGGCTTCACTGAGAATCTCCGCAAGCAACAGTGTTGTCGCGCTGGTCACTTCGGAAGGTTTGGCGACAATCGTACACCCCGAGGCAAGGATATACGGCACCCGTTCACACAGGATCAGAAACGGAAAGTTCCAGGGCGTGATCAGACCTACAACGCCAACGGGTTCACGGGTGACGACTCCCATTGCCCCGTCACCGCTGTTGTTGAAGCTCTCTCCATGCAACGCGCGCGCAAGACCCGAGGCAAACTCGAACATGCCAACGGTGCCCTGAACCTCGGCCCGCGCCTGACTTATGGGCTTGCCGTTTTCCAGAGTTTCCCAATAGGCGATCTCATCCGTGCGGGCACGGATCAGCTCTGCTGTCTTCAGAAGAATCGCGGCACGATCAGCGCCGGACAACCCGCACCAGCGGCGATCATCGAAGGCCGCCCTGGCCGAGGCAACGATATTGTTCAGATCGTCCTCGGTGCAGCGGGGGATACGGGTTACGGGAACACCGTGACCGGGCGAGGATCGTTCGAATACTTCCCGGTCTCCGGCAGGCACCCATTGCCCGTCCACGAAGAAACCAAACTCCCGCGGCTCAGACGGCGGTTTCAGAATGTGGCTCTTTTGATCCATTTGATGTGCTCCATCATTGCGTTACGACTCAGGCTGACGCATCCAGCCTGTCGCGAAATTCATTCCATCCGCTATCAACCGAAGACGGCGCATCATGCCATTGGTGCAAGATCTCTCCGGTCGCGGGATCCTTGTCCGGGATTGGCAGCATCATGATCCGTTTGACGGCGGCCTGATACATCTCGGGCGTCAGGAATGCTTCCTGAATGTTGTCCCAGTCGCGGCCTCCGGCATAGCCGCCGCACATCATGATGTCGTCCGAGCGTCCAACCATCTCATGGCTGACACCGGCGGGCATGACGATCACGTCACCGGCTTCGATCCGCACTTTGGTCCAGCCTTCCACAGACAGGTTGAATTCCATCCAACCGGCGGCGCAGCCTAGGCATTCGTGTGAGGTCGAATGAAAATGTGGGTATTCGTAAACGCCGGGATACTCCCAGTTGTTGCCCCAGCCATTTGCGCGGAACCGCGCCTTGACCGCATCCACCCCGCCCCCGGGCATCGCTCCGCGATGGATCAACAGCGGGAAGCGGCTGTTGGGGATCATGCCTTCGGGTTTCGACATATAGACTTCAACGGTCATTTGCAGTTCCTCCCGTTTGACTAGTGCGCCATGACAATCTGGGTCTTCAAATCCATTGGCCGGTCAGGGAAGCTATCGAACGCCTCCTGAATGCGATCCAGCGGGTAAGCGGCACGCGTAAAAAGGTCGGTATTGATCCGGCCATGCGTCAGCAAAATCAGGGCATCGTGCATGTCCTGGCCCATACCTGCGACAGACCCTTTGATCGAGTTTTCCTGCAGGATTGTCTGCAGGATATCGACGGGCAACGTCTCACCGGCTCCGGTCAAGCCGAAGGCCGCGATGTGGCCGCCTTTGCGGATCAGTTGCATCGCCTGCTCATACAGGATCGGCAATCCAACGCTTTCGATGACGATATCCGCACCGCGCCCGTCAGTATGGTGCAAAACCGTCTGTTTCAGCTCCGAAGGATCGGAAACACCGGCATCCGCACCATTCTGCAGGGCCATGTGCACACGGTCTTCCGATACGTCAGCCACAATGATCGGAGCGGCACCAATCGCGCGCAATAGCTGCACATGCAGATTGCCGATCGGACCGGCGCCCAAAACCACAACGGACTGACCAAAGGTAACATTTGCCTTGCGGGCGCAGCGGACAACGCAGGCCAACGGTTCGGTCAATGCCAGAATATCCGCAGGGACATCGTCGGGGGTCGAAATGACCAATCGTGCAGGAACCGAGATATATTCGGCAAATGCGCCATCCATTGATATGCCCATTTGCTTCATTTCGGGGCAATTCAGGATTTCGTTGCGCCTGCACCAATAACAGGTTCCGCAACCAATGTTCATGTCCACTACGACCGGCGTACCAACGTCAAGACCTGTGACATCTTCCCCGATTGCCGCTATGGCGCCGGTGAACTCGTGGCCCGGGATCATCGGCAGGTTTTCCGCCGCATAGTGGCCATTGAAGATATGCATGTCCGTGCCGCATATGCCGACCCGCGATATGCGGACCAACACCTCGTCCCGGCCGGGCTCGGGGCGGGGCACGTCTCGCACCTCGAATTGTCCCGGCCTGATCAGGACTGCGGCTTTCATGGTCCCGGTCATTTCACGACTCTGAGTTTTGATCGATCGATCGTCAGGGCAATTGCCGCAATCAGGATCAGGCCAAAAACCATCTGCTGTTGCGTGGCATCCACCTCGAAATACAGCATCGAGGAGCGGATCACCGCAACGATCAGCGTACCGATCAGGGTGTTGATTACGCCGCCAACGCCACCGGTCAGGGGTGTCCCACCAACCAGAACCGCAACGATTGCAGGCAGCAGGAATCCGTTCGCCAGTGTGGGAGAGCCACCGGACAGCTTGACCGAGAACAGCAAACCCGCAATCGCCGCAAGTCCACCGGACAAGGCAAATGCCATGATCTTGATCCGGTTGACATTAAGACCCGAGGCGACAGCTGCAGGTTCACCCGCACCAACCGCCTTGAGAGCGCGTCCAAATGTTGTTCGCGATTGCAGAAACCACGCGCCCAGAACTAGGATCGCGGCAATGATCAGCTCACTTGGCAGACCAAAAACTGTCCCGGTCATCCAGCCGAAGGTCGCATCCCGCAGCGTCGCATCCATGAACAGGGCGCGCTGGCCCGACAGGTATTGCGCCGTCGAAAACGCGATACCGCCAACAGCCAGCGTTGAAATGAAGGATGGCACGAACAGTCGCGTCGTCACATAGCCCGAGACACTGCCCAGAACCACGCCCGACAGAATGCAGATCAGCGCCGCTCCAATGCCAAAGGTTGGCAAAGCGATGGTGGCCACAACGGTTGTCATATTTGCAATTGATTGGGCCGACAGATCGATACCGCCGATATAGATCGCAAAGGTCATGCCAAGCGCCATGATGAACAGCGGCACGATATCCGCCATCATCGAAATCAGATTGGCCGGGCGCAGGAAATTCGCGTCGGCAAGACCAACCACCAGCACAAGCGCCAGCAAGGTGATCCAGGGCAGATGGGGTTTGATGCGTTCAAAACTCATGGCGCGGGCCTCAGATCATGTGGTGGACAAGGTCATACAGCGACGGCTTGTCCCCCGGGCTGCAATCGAAACGTTTCTGTGCGACACCGTCCTTGAGAACGATGATCGTGTGGCTAAGCCCAATGGCTTCTTCCAGCGTATCCGCGACCAGAATGATGCCGACGCCGTCATCCGACATTTCGCGTACCATGTCATAGACATCCTCTTTCGCGCCGATATCCAGACCGCGCGTCGGATGGTCGAGCAGAATGATATCGGATCCGGCGGATCGCCATTTGGCCAGAACAACTTTTTGCTGGTTGCCCCCGGACAGCCCGCCGCAATCCTTGTAGACATCCGGCGTCTTGATCGCGAGGCGATCTATCCATTGGCGGGCCAGCGATTTTTCCTCACCAATCCGCAGCACACCGGAATTGGCATAGTTTCCCATCTGGCTGAGCGTCATGTTTTCATAGACATTCATTCCCGCGACGATGCCTTCGACTTTACGTTCGCGCGGGATGTAACCCACGCCCCCCGCGACACCTGCTTGCGCGTTGAACCTGCCAACAGCCTCACCCTTGAGCGTCACGGTTCCCAATGATGGCGTCTCAAGCCCGAAAATCGTGCGCAGGATCGCTTCGCGACCTGATCCTTCGGTCCCGACAAGGCACAGCACCTCTCCCGGACGCAATTCAAAGGAAATGTCCGAGTACTTTCCGTTCAGTGAAACGCTATCGAAGGCTACCAGCGGGTTTGCTTCGGCCTGATAGGGCTTCTGTTTCTGCTCGCGATAGTATTCCTTGTCCACATCCCGGCCGACCATCTTGTGCTGGATCGCATCTACATTGGCCTCGCCCTTAGTGACTACGTCGACAACCTCACCATCTTTCATCACATAGATGCGGTCGGACAGATCAAGAACCTCATCCATACGGTGGCTGACAAAGATGAACGACGCGCGGTTGGTGAGTTCGCGCACCAAACTGAACAACAGTTCAACCTCTTCCTTGGCCAGAACCGAGGTCGGCTCGTCCAGCAGGATGACCAGATCGCCGTCGATCCGCTCCTCCAGCGTCAGAACCTTGGCCAGTTCGACCAGTTGCCGTTGCGCGAAAGACAGCTTTGAGGTGACCATACCGGGGTCGATATCCAGTTTGACCTTGGCCAGTTGTTGGCGCGCGGCATCGGCCATGGCTTTCCAATTGATCACGCCATAGTTGACGAATTGCTGCTCGAACCCCAGAAAGATGTTCTCCATCACGGTCAGGTTGGTGATCAGGGATTGTTCCTGAAACACCATGCCGATGCCGTGATCCATCGCCTGACGCGGGTTCTGAAAGCGAACCTTTGTGCCATCGATGGTGATATCGCCGCCATCGGGCTGATAGGCGCCATAGATGACCTTCATCAGGGTCGATTTCCCGGCACCGTTTTCACCGACCAGCCCGACGATTTCGCCCCGTCCAATCTTGAAATCGACGGATTTCAGTGCGTGGACCCCGGGGAATTTCTTGTCAACGTTTATAAGTTCGTACATCTGCCGCCCCTATTTAACGAAGGTCACGGATTTACGGTCGGTCGACAGAACCACCGCAGCAATGACCAGAACGCCCAGAACGCCGTCTTGCACGTAGCCGGGTAACCCGATCACAACCATGCCGTTGTTAATGACGTTCACGATCAGAACACCCACCAAGGTGTTCCAGACACCGCCAATGCCACCCCACAGCGCGGTGCCACCCACGACGACTGAAGTGATCGACACAAACATGAAGTTCGACCCTGTTGCGGTTTCGGCAATCCCGATCCGGCCGACGGCCAGCAGCGCGCCTACCGCATAAAACACGCCAGCCAGCGCAAAGCCCATGATCCGCACACGATTGACGTTCAGGCCCGAAGCATGGGCCAGTTCCTCACCCCCGCCCACGGCATAGAAGTTGCGCCCCAGCGTTGTGCGAGACTGGATGAACCAAGCAATCAATAGGAAGATCAGCGCCACGTAGCACATGATCGGGAAGCCAAACCAGCGCTCGGTCAGAAGCGAGCGGAACAGATCATCCTCGACCCTGATCCGGTCTCCGCCGGTCAGCAGCAATGCAAACCCGGTGCCAACAAAACCCATCGCCAAAGAGGCCATGAAGGACGGAATTTTGAGCAAAACATGGACAAGACCGTTCACCAACCCGATTGAGGCACCAACCAGCAGAGCAAGCGGAAGGGCCAGCCATCCCCATGAGGCCAGCGTCCCGCCCATGGCGATAAACGCAAAGGCGAACACAACCGCGCAGACGGAAACAGTGCCCTCCATCGACAGGTCAATAGACCCCATGATGATGATGAAAGTCACGCCGATGGCGACCATCAGCGCCGGTGTGGACGAGATACCGATCCGCGCAAAATTTCGCAGCGAGAAGAAACGCGGCTCCATTGCGGTAAAGAACAAAATCAGGACGATAAGGACAATCAGGGGCGCCCATTTGATCAGAACATCCCGTTTCAGCACATTACTCATGTGCTTCCTCCCACTGAGTGAATTGCATAGCCGCCTGGTGAGTGTACCCAGCTCAGACGGACGGACCGGTGCGAACACCGGCCCGCGACGCCTTGCTAGTACTGAATCTGACCGTTCGACGTGGACCAGAAGTCTTTCCAGTCATAGGTCGGAACGCTGTCCAGATACTCTGCTTTGAACGCCAGCGCATCCTCAGGACGGACCATGATGGTCGGACCGTAGAATTCACGGTGTTCGTGCGGTTCTTCAGACGGTTTGAAATGACCAGTTGCCGCGTAATATGCGAGTGCCGCGGTGATACCGCCACCCCAATGTGGGTTTGTGAATACAGTGGCCAGAATCTTGCCTTCGCCCACCAGTTGCACAGCTTGGGGGTTGCCGTCATAGGACACGATCGGCATGTCTTCGATACCCTCGGCGCGTAGAGCTTCGAGCACGCCGTAAGCTATGGTGTCGTTGGCGCAGTGGACGCCTTTGATCTCGTCGCCGTAACGCGTCAGGAAAGCACTCATGACTTGGTTGGCTTTCTGCGTGTCCCAATCCGCCGGTTCGGCGGCCAACAGCTCGGCGTTGGGATAGTCTTTCAGTGCGGTCTTGAGGCCTGCCAGACGCTCGATAGCCGGGTTATTCGATGCAATACCGCCCAGATGCACAACGCCTCCAGACCCACCCATTGCGTCCAACAGTATGCGGGCTGTTTGTTCTGCCGGGCCTTCGTCTGACCAGCTCATGTGGCTGACATAGTTGTCGCCAAAGTCCCACGGATGCAGATCATCGGTTTTGTTCCATAGGGTCGAAACATAGGCACCCGCTTCCACGCACGATTCCACTACCGGACGGGCATTTGGTGCATCGTTGGTATCGATGGCCAGCGCCAGCTCACCGTTGGTTTTGGAAAGCAACGCCTTAACGTCTGCAAGCGACTTCTCTGACGATCCCTCGTTGATCAAATGTGTCAGGAAGTCTTTAGGCTTGCCCAGACTTTCAACAAAAGCTTCGCCACCAGAAACGATTTCGTTCCAATACGGATTGGTGCGGTTGCGATATGACCACGCAATCGTTGGATCCGCTATGGCGGCTCGGGCCACTCCACCCAGCATGCTTGAGACTGCAGCCCCGCCCACACCGTAGGCAGAGGCCAGCAGAAAGTTGCGGCGGGTTATAGTCTCCTGCTCGATATACTTCTTGATAAATGACATAGCGTCCTCCCTTTCGATTAGCACTCGGGACCGCGGACATCCTTGTTCAGCCCCTCCCCGGCACATATCCGCGCAGCGGGATGCCGCGCCCTTAATGCACTAACTAGTTACTTCTTTACGAAGGGCTATGTCAAGCGTTAAGAATGGGGTAGAAACAGCATTGTACAGCCTGAAGCTGTGCTTTTTTGATTTCTGAAGGTCAGGCATAAGGAACGCATTGACCTAATATTTTCGCGCTGAAAAGCCTGTAAGAAAGGAAGCTCGCGGTGGTCGAGAATACAAAAAACAAAAAGAAAAGAGATGCTGAGGCGACAAAAGCGCGGATTCTACAGGCCGCTAAGAAGGAGTTCGCCAAACACGGTCTGGGTGGCGCGCGGGTAGATGAAATTGCCGAGCGTGCGAATGCGAACAAGCGCATGCTCTATCACTACTTCGGCAGCAAAGAGGATTTATTCCGCACAGTTCTGGAAGCTGCGTATCTTGATATCCGAAACGCAGAACGCAAGTTGAATCTCGAAAGCCTGTCGCCATCTGATGCACTTGAATCACTGGTACGGTTTACCTGGAAATACTACCTCAAAAATCCCGAGTTCATTACGCTCGTCAATAGTGAGAACTTGCACCGAGCACGACACATAAAGTCCCTTTCGAGTCTTCCAGAATCGACCAAAGGACTTGTTCAGATGGTAGAAAAAATTCTGAAGCGCGGCGAAGAAAGTGGTGAATTTCGCTCTGGCATTGACGCCACGCAGCTAAACATCACCATTGCCGCTATCGGGTATTATTACCTGACGAACAGGTTTACCGGCTCATTCCTGTTTCAACGTGACATGATGGACGAGCAGGCACTAAACGAGCGCCTGGACTTCAACGTCGATAGCATTCTGCGGATCGTTCAAAATGAACGCCCTCAAATGTAGAGATCTGATCGCAACGGGAGATTGAAAGGCAATTCTCCTGATCCACGTGCGCTCCGAATTTTGGCAATAATTTGGTGTGATCGTCGTTCGCAGGATATGTATTCTTGACTCAATGAAGCCTTGCGCCAATATTAGCAAGTAACCACACAGTTACAACAGTTTCATAAGGGAGGAAAGCATGAACAAGATAACCAGCATTATTAAACTTTCGACAACGGCCGTTGCCCTTTCCATCACAGCTGCACATGCCGAAGATGTGGAAGTTCTGCATTGGTGGACTTCGGGTGGTGAAGCAGCAGCGCTGAACGTGCTCAAACAAGACCTTGAAAGCCAGGGTGTGGGCTGGCAGGACATGCCGGTTGCAGGTGGCGGCGGCACCGAGGCCATGACCGTTCTGCGTGCTCGCGTCACCGCGGGCGACCCACCCACTGCAGTTCAGGCACTGGGCTTCGACATTCTGGATTGGGGTAACCAAGGTGCACTGGCGAATCTGAACGACCTAGCCGCCAAGGAAGGTTGGGATGACGTTGTGCCCGAAGCGCTGCAATTCTTTGCCAAAGTTGATGGCAAGTGGATTTCTGCACCGGTCAATGTGCATTCTACCAACTGGGTTTGGGCCAACAAATCCGTGCTCGACGCCAACGGAATTGCAGTGCCCGAAACCTGGGAAGATTTTGTAGCCGCAGTTGAAACACTTAATGCAGCAGGCGTTACGCCGATCGCGCACGGTGGCCAGGCCTGGCAGGATGCGACCGTGTTCGACGCGGTAGCAATGTCCGCGGGCGGGCCAGAGTTTTACAAAGCCGCCTTCATCGATCTAGATGAAGAGGCGCTGGGTTCAGACACGATGAAAGAAGCCTTCGACAGGATGGCGTTCATTCGCGAAAACGTCGACGATAATTTCTCGGGCCGCGACTGGAATCTGGCGACGGCGATGGTCATAAATGGTGAGGCCGGCTTCCAAATGATGGGTGACTGGGCGAAGGGTGAGTTCCTGAACGCAGGTAAAACTCCCGGCGAAGATTTCCTGTGCTTCCGTTTCCCGGGCACTCAGGATCAGGTCACATTCAATGCGGATCAGTTCATGATGTTCGATCAGGGTGGCACTGTTTCTGTAGAGCAGGCCGCACTGGCCAGCGCGATCCTGTCACCATCCTTCCAAATCGCGTTCAACAAGGTGAAGGGTTCCGTCCCTGCACGCACAGACGTGGATGGAAGCGAGCTGGACGCTTGTGGCCAGCAGGGTATGAAGGACCTTGCGGCGGCTGCATCGTCGGGCAACCTGTTCGGCTCGATGGCACACGGCCATGCTGCTCCAGCTTCGGTGAAGAATGCGGTCTATGACGTGGTCACCGCGCATTTCAACGGCGAGTACGACAGCGAAACGGCAGTTCTGGAATTGGTCGACGCGGTTTCCATCGCCAAATAATCTACTCTGGTAGGGCGGTCCTGATCGCTCGCCCTGCCTGCCCTTGCTATTTTCGCATAACCTGCCTTTCGGAGAGTTGCCATGGCCACGGCTGCCGAGGCGGATTTCAAAACCCGTCTACAGAACTGGATTCCCAAGCTTGTCCTTTCGCCGTCACTGGCAATGGTCCTGATCTTTGTTTACGGGTTCATACTGTTCACAGTCTATGTTTCTTTCACGGACAGCCGTATTCTACCGTTCGTCGACAAGGACGGGCAGCGCACCTTCGACCTGATTGGATTGGCGAACTACGAAAAACTGTTCAAACTGTCCCACTGGGAGATCGCGTTGACCAACATGGCCGTCTTTGCCGGCCTTTATATCGTTGTCTGTACAATTATCGGTCTGACACTGGCCATCCTGTTGGATCAGAAGATCAGAGGCGAAGGTTTTTTACGCCCACTTTATCTCTACCCCATGGCTCTGAGCTTCATTGTGACCGGTACAGCCTGGAAGTGGTTTCTGGATCCGGGCATCGGGCTTGAAAACATCGTGCAAGCCTGGGGGTGGGAGAATTTCCAATTCGACTGGATCAAAAACCGCGACTTCGCAATCTATACAATCGTTCTCGCGGCCGTCTGGCAGACTTCGGGTTTTGTTATGGCCATGTTTCTGGCCGGGTTGCGCGGGATCGACAATGAAATCCTGAAAGCCGCGCAGATGGACGGCGCGTCAAACTGGAATCTTTATCGGCGCATCATCATTCCGCAGCTCCGGCCCGCGTTTCTTTCGGCGTTCGTGATCCTTGCCCATCTGGCGATCAAGACTTTCGACCTTGTAATCGCGATGACCGGGGGCGGTCCCGGCAGGGCGACTGAGCTGCCCGCAACGTTCATGTATTCCTATACCTTCAGCCGCAATCAGATGGGGATAGGCGCGTCTTCGGCGGTCATCATGCTGATCACAATCGCAGCGATCATGATCCCCTACCTGTACGCTGAATTGAAGGAGAAGAAGTGATGGCATTCGCAAGCTCAGATACCGCCATCCGCACGGGCCGCTTCGCACGGACGCTAATCTATGTGGTGCTGATCCTGTTCGTGTTGTTCTACATGCTTCCGCTTTACGTCATGATGGTAAATTCGGTGAAACCGCTTTCCGAAATAACGGGCGGCGGAATGATGTCCCTTCCAAGTGCCTTCACATTGGAGCCCTGGGCAAAAGCGTGGTCCACCGCACAGGTCGGGGTCGAACCGACAGGACTCCGGCCCTATTTCTGGAATTCGATTTCGATGGTCGTCCCGGCCGTCGCCATTTCTACGGTGCTTGGGGCCTTAAACGGGTACATCCTGACAAAATGGAGGTTCCGCGGCGACACGATCCTGTTTGGGTTGATGCTGTTTTCCTGCTTCATCCCGTTCCAGATCGTCCTGATCCCCATGGCTGCCATCCTCGGCGTTCTTGGCCTGTCCGGCAAGACAGCAGGACTGGTTCTGGTCCATGTGGTTTATGGTGTCGGATTTTCGACCCTGTATTTCCGAAACTACTACGCGGCGTTCCCAACCGAATTGGTTCGGGCTGCTCAAATCGATGGCGCCGGATTCTTTCAGATATTCTGGCGAATCCTGTTACCTTCCTCGGGCCCGATTATCGTGGTTTGCGTGATCTGGCAGTTCACCAACATCTGGAACGACTTCCTGTTTGGTGCCTCCTTCGCCTCGGGCGATGGTGCCCCGATGACAGTCGCCCTGAACAATCTTGTGCAAAGCTCGACCGGCGTAAAGGAATACAACGTCCATTTTGCAGGTGCGATCCTTGCCGCAATGCCAACCCTGCTCGTCTACATCGTTGCCGGACGCTATTTTGTGCGCGGCCTGATGGCGGGCTCTGTTAAGGGGTAACCGATGGGTTTTCTCGATATAGACAACGTCACCAAATCCTATGGCCCCGTCGAGGTGCTGCACGAGGTCAACATCGCGGTGGAGGAAGGCGAGTTCCTTGTTTTGGTCGGGCCTTCGGGCTGCGGCAAATCCACCCTACTGAACATGATTGCCGGGCTGGAAGACATCACTTCGGGCGAAATTCGGATCAAGAACTCGGTCATGAACGGGGTTCACCCCTCAAACCGCAATATCGCGATGGTCTTCCAATCCTATGCGCTCTATCCGAACATGACTGTTGGCCAAAACATCACCTTCGGCCTTGAAATGCACGGTGTTCCCAAGCCTGAACGTGAAAAGGCCATGGCAGATGTCGCAAAGCTGCTGCAAATAGAACAGCTTCTGGATCGCAAACCGGGTCAACTGTCAGGCGGCCAGCGTCAGCGTGTTGCCATGGGTCGGGCACTGGTGCGCAACCCCGACGTGTTTCTTTTCGACGAGCCTTTGTCGAACCTTGATGCCAAACTTCGGGTCGATATGCGCACCGAGATTAAGAAGCTGCACCAGAACCTCGGTACAACAATCGTCTATGTAACCCATGACCAAATCGAAGCGATGACCCTTTCAACCCGGATCGCCGTCATGAATGGCGGGTATGTACAGCAACTGGGCACCCCGAAGGAAATCTATGACACACCTTCGAACTTGTTCGTGGCTACGTTCATGGGCTCTCCGTCAATGAACCTGATCCGGACAACCATCCGGGTCGAAGGGACTTCGGTTGACGCGATGACACAGAATGATCGCGGCGAGGAAATCCGCCTTGCTCTTTGCGCACCATCGGACGCGATAAAGACATATGATGGTAAAGAAGTGATACTGGGCATCCGCCCCGAGGCACTGACCGATATGGAAGGCGCAGATCACCGGTCAACGCACATTGTGTCGATCCGAAACACAGTGACCGTGACAGAACCTGCGGGTTCGGACACATTCGTGGCCACGGCCGTCGGAGGCGCCGAGTGTGTCGCACGGATGCGCGCGGATGCGGAGGTCGCCCCCGGACAAGAAGCCGAATTCGCTTTCAACATGGAAAAGGCCGTGGTGTTCGACCCAGATTCCGAGAACAGAATTCTATAAACGCCCAAGAAAAACCGACGGAAGCATGAGCCGTATCTTTCGGCCAACTCAGGAAACTGTATTTCCAAGCACCTCTGCCGCGGTTTAGTGAGGTGAGTCTCACCTTTGTCAACAGGGGCCAATGTATCAAACGAGTTGGGATTCCTCATTCGCGCAGACGCGAAACTTGCTTCAGTCTTCGACCGAAATCAATTGGCGCAAGATGAGCGGCGTCGCTTGCGCCGCCTCCATTTTGGGAGCCCAATCCGCAAACCATCCCTGTGCCAAATGTGCGTCCAGCGCGGCCTGACTCGACCAAACCTCTACTATGGTCATTTTCTCCGGCATCTTCGGATCGCGCCAGAGCTCGTATTGCTCGCACCCCTCCTCACCGCGGGATCGGGTCATAAACTCATGCCGGAACATTTCAACGAAGGTCTCAGCTTCGTCGGGTTTGACGTCAAGTTCCACCAACAACCGTGCCTTCATCAGTCCGCAAGCTCCCAAAAACGTTCGTATTTTGCTTCAAGCGGGTGCAAGTCTTTCCGCCCCTCCATGAAATATCCGACCCACTCGGCCAAGCGACGCCCAGCCCGTCGACATGCTTCCTTTGCGTGTTCCGCACGTGGTTCCCCTGCAACGACCGCACCGTAGTGCAGGCTTTCTTTCTTGGCGACATAGTCGGTAATTCCGAAGACGAAATAGCCCATATTCATCATCATGATCGACATAGCCATGCAGGCAAGTTCGCCACCGCCACCTAGGCTACCGGCTGAAGTGAACGGTACGGCGAACTTCCCGTCGGTCTTGAACCAAATGTCGGGAGTGCGCTCGTCCCACCATTGCTTCATCTTCCACGACACCCCACCCAAGTGCGTCGGGCAGCCAATCGCAATTCCGTCCGCCCAAAATACGTCCTCGGTTTCGGCCGCATCTACATGACGTACACGAATCTCCATACCTGGTACGGATTCAACCCCTTCCTCGACAAAGGGCACGGTGGTTGAGGTGAATTTACGGTCGCTTTCACTATCGTAGATAATGAGGATATTTGCCATGGTTCTCTCCCTAACTGTCGCGTCCGCGTAACCACGCGGTGATAACTTAGGAAGGTTCCCGACCTATGCTCGTCGCACAATTGCCGACCGATCAGCACTGTCCCGGATAGTGGAGTTTTCTGAAATATGGATACAAACAGGCATTGATCGGTCCTTCACTGACAATTTGGGCGTGCTGAACGGTTCTGGTTGGCAGAAGAAAACAGGCCGCACAGGTGAGTTGAGCGGCTAACTCCGCGAATTAACGTAATGGGCAGAGTCGTGGTGGGAACGGACTTTTTGCAAGAACTACTGAAACGGCAAGAGTCCGTGGTTTAGTCCAGAGAAAATCTGAAGTTCAGAAATCGGTCCAATCCAGCACGACTAAAGGTGCGTCGATTACCCTGTCGGCGATTTTTGAGTAAATGGTATCCACATTGGACACGGGATGTCGGCTCATGAGCCCCCCCACGTCCAGACGTCCGTCAGAAAGCCATAACATGGCTTTTTCAAAACCCGAAAAGATACTGTGTGGGGCGTTGTTGTAGCCTTCCAGCAACTCCTCCCAAACGAAATCACGGCCGTGGATCGGCAACTCCCATTCCCAGCCACTGCGCAGATTTACGTAACCGAAGAAGACCTCGTGCAGGACGTCGTGGGCGGGTATGTCGGTGCGCTGTTGCCAGGGCACACCGACCAGAACAACCTCTCCTCCCTGACGGACGATGCGACACGCATCGAGCACCGCTGCCTCATGCCCTGAGCAATCAACCACCAAAGCGACTTTGCGGGCATACGCTGGGTCGTCCAGTGGCATGGACGCGAATGTGCTGCCGATACCCGACTGTTCAACTTGAGATCGACGCTGCGCGTCCGGTTCGACCACCGAAACGTTGAATCCGCCGATTTTGAAGTTCTGGGCGGCCAGCAACCCGACCGGACCAGCCCCACAGATGATGACCGTATCGCCGGGGCGGGCCTTGGTTGTCATTAGCGTTGTCATGGAGACGCCCATCAGCCGGGCCAACAGCGCTGTTTCGGCATTCATGCCTTGCGGCACGGGCAGAGTATGGCGCACCGGATGTTGCTGCGTCGACCGATGATGCCCCATGCAAAAGCACAGGTCCCCGATATTGACACCCTCAACCTCGGTGCCAACCTTATCGACACGAAACACGGCGGCGTATCCTGGTCGGATTGGAAAGTCATCTCCGTTGGCCCAGGCAAGCTCGGTCCCCTGGCTGATCAGGGTTGCAACAGTCCGGCCTCTGACCTCGTCAGCGGCAAGCGGAGCGTCCTGATAGTCGGACAGGGTAAAGGTGTTTTTGGCTGGAAAGATGATTTCCTGAGGCATGGGATTGATGTCCTTTCGTCAGAGCGAGAGACTGACGCCGCTTTTGCTGTCAAACAGATGGATGGCTTTGGGGTCGAAATGCACCGTGATTTCAGCCCCTGGAGTCGGCCTGCCGATGGCCGGAACCTCAGCGATCAACTCATGCGGCCCGGCGCGCAGGTCCAGCAGGGCCTCGTTGCCCAGATATTCAGTAACCTCGACACGGGCGGGGGCCGTGTTTTGAGCTTCGGGATTTGCTGACGACAGGCCATTGGGCCGAATGCCGATGGTCACCGCCTGACCATCGCTCACAACACCATTGAAGCGGCTTGGCACTTCAAGGTGCAGGCCGTCAGCCAATAGTAGCCCCTTTTCGGCACGCGCTGGAATCATGTTCATTGGCGGCGAACCGATGAAGGTGGCAACGAACATATTGTTGGGCTGGGTATAAACCTGCTCCGGTGTGCCGACCTGCTCGATATTGCCGTCCCGCATGATGACAATCTTGTCGGCAAGGGTCATCGCCTCGACTTGATCGTGTGTCACGTACAGGACGGTTGTGCCCAGACGATTATGCAGCTTGGCAATTTCCAACCGGACCTGCGTGCGCAGCTTGGCGTCCAAATTGGACAGAGGCTCGTCGAACAAGAACACATCCGGTGTGCGTACCATAGCACGGCCCATCGCGACGCGCTGGCGTTGCCCGCCAGACAGTTGCGCAGGGCGGCGCGAAAGAAGCTCTGACAGGCCCAGCGTATTGCCGACCTCATCAACGCGGCGGGCAACCTCGTCTGCGGACAGGCTCAGCGGTTTGAGCGCGAACTCCATGTTCTGCCGAACGGTCATGTGGGGATAGAGGGCATAATTCTGGAATACCATCGCCACGCCGCGATCCTTGGGTGCGACCTCGTTCACGCGAATCTCGCCGATCGTGAGGTCCCCGTCCGACACATCCTCAAGCCCCGCAACCATGCGCAGGGTCGTGGTCTTGCCGCAGCCAGAGGGGCCCAGAAGGACGACAAATTCGCCCTCTGCTACATCTAGATCAATGCCATGAACGACCTCGACCGACCCGTATCGTTTGAAGACATTTCTCAACGTTATTGCCGACATTGAATTTCCTTTACTTGACCGAACCCATCGTCAGTCCGCGCACCAGCCAGCGCTGGCAGGTCAGGACAAAGACGACACCGGGAATGAGAACGACAAAGGACCCGGCCATGATACGACCCCATTGCACCGCGTCCGATGACCAGAAGGACATGACCGCCACGGGCGCGGTTTGCGCGTTTGAGCCAGTTAGCATCAGGGCAAACAGGAACTCATTCCAAGAGAAGATGAAACAAAACACGGCGGATACTGCGAGGCCCGGCGCGGCCAGCGGTAGGGTGACCTTCCAGAAGATCGAGATCAGCCCGTGCCCGTCGACGGCGGCGGCCTCTTCCAGTGCGGTTGGTACCTCGTCAAAGAAACCTTTCATCAGCCAGACGGTCAGCGGGATGTTCGCCGTGGAATAGACGATGATCAGCGCGATAGGCGTGTCCAGCAGACCGACGGTTTTAAAGATTATATAATACGGCACGACCACAGCGATGGGTGGGAACATGCGCATCGAAAGAATCCAGAAGGCCACATCGTTCATCCGTTTGTGCTTGATCCGGCTGATCGCATAGGCGGCGATGCTGCCGAAGAACACCGAAAAGGCGGTCGACCCGAGCGCCACGATCAGGCTGTTGCCGATGAATTTGCCGAAAGGCCGCATCGTGAACAGGTTGCGGTAGTGATCCAGCGTCGGCTCGAAAACCATCGCCGGAGGTTTCTGAAACATGATTGGGCTGGGTTTAACCGAGGATGAGGCGATCAGATAGATCGGCGTCATGAACACGATCAACGCAATCCCCAGAAGGGTGTAGACTAGGATTGCTTGTTGGGTGCTAGGTTTGTTCATTTCGTCACCGTCAGCTCAGCACTGGATCGCGGTTGAGGGATTTGAAGAAGAAAGTGATCAGCACGACGATGATGATCAGCGATACGAAAGACGCGGCCGCCCCGACCCCCATCTGCCAGAACGTAAAGGACTGGCGGTAGATATAGAGCGACAGTACTTCGGTTGAATCTCCGGGACCGCCCTTGGTAAGCACAAAGATGATGTCGTAGATCTTGAATGCGTCGATGGCGCGTAGAAACAACAGGCTGACCAGCACGGGCTTTAGCTGCGGCAGGGTGACAAAGCGGAACACCTGCCAGCGCGTGTTCCCGTCGATCCGCGCGGCTTCGTAGGGTTCGGGTGACAAGCTGGTCAGGGCGGCAGCCGTGCCCATCATGATGAATGGCGTCCATTGCCAAATATCGGCGATAGCGATCGCCCAAAGTGCCCAATCAGGCGAGGTGATCCACGAGACCGGGCTGATACCAAGGAAGCTGAGGAAGTAGTTCAGATAGCCCAGTTCGGGAAAGTAAAGAAACAGCCAGACAAGGCCAACGATCACCGGCGATATCATCATCGGGATCAGCAGCATCGTCCGCGCGATCCCCATTCCAGGCAGGCGTTGGGTCACGAGAAGGGCAAGGCCCACACCGACAATCAATTGAATGCTGAGCGTAATTGCCATCAACTGAAAGGTGATTTTCAAGGCGTGCAGGAAATCGCCTGTCGTCAGCACGTTCTGATAGTTGCTCCAACCGACGAAAACGCGTGGTACAAAAGGCTTGGCCAGATCATATGATCGAAAGCTCAGATATCCTGCGTAGAGCATCGGGTAGATGGTCGTCAGAAACAGGATCAGGATGGCTGGCAGCAGAAAGATGAGGAAAATCCGCCTGTTGCGCTTACGGATATACGCCATGAAGCGATACTTTCGTCAGGGTTCGAATTTGGTGCTGCCCCGGCACAAAGAAACCGGGGCAGCGGGGAGGCCGGCCTCAGTTGAAAACGTCGGCCGGTGTGTCGTTGATCCAGCGCAGGCGCAGATCCTCGGGGAAGACCTTGAGCCGCGTGTTGATCTTGGTACAGGCGTTGGTCAGCGCTTCCTGGGCCGTTTCGGTCTCACCCGCCATGAATTTATTCAGCTCAACGCCAAAGATCTCTTCGACATCGGCGTAGAACGGGTGGAAAATACGGCGGCGCGCGTTGTCCTGCGTTTCAAGAAGGACCTTGTAGTACGGGTATTTCTCTTGCAGCTCAGGATCGGACAGAATCGACTTGTGGAACTGGCTGACCCCTGATCCCTCCTCGGCAAAGCGGCGCATCATGTCACGGGACGTACCCCATTTGATGAACTCCCACGCGGCCTCTTTTTCCTGATCGGTGGCCTTGGAATTGATGCCAAAACTGAGCGCACCAGTCATCGTGGGTTGTGGGGAACCATCACCTGTCGGGCTGGCGGCAAAACCGGCCTCACCCACAGTGGGCAGCACGGCCTCGTCCGGGTTGGTCAGACGCACGGTGCGCACCGACCAGTAGCTGGACTGGGCAACTTCGGCCCGTTCCATGTATCCGGTGCGGATGTCCCACATCAGGCCCAGATAATCCGGCGGGTTAAACGCCACGAGCCGTTTCATCACATCAGCCGCAGCCAGCGCCGCCTCGCTGTCCATGGCACACAGACCGGTTTTGGGGTCCCAATAACTGCCGCCGAAGCTGCGCATTATCGGGAAAAAATCATGGGTGATCGCGCCCGCCACGCGGCTGTAGGCCTGAGCATTACCGTAGAAGTCTTTCTCCAGCGTCTCACCGGCCAGCGTGTCCCCTGCCTTGCGGGTAAAGAATTCGGCAATATCGATATACTGATCCCAGGTCTGGGCCGGAGCCAGATCGTAACCGAATTTCTCTTTAAACGCCGCCTGTTCGTCGGCATTTTCATACAGGTCCTTACGATAGTTCTGGTGCCAGATCATGCCCGAGGCCGGGAAAGCCAGCAGACGGCCCTGCCAGGTGTTTTCCTGCAACTGGATGGGAACGATATCGTCCAGATGGATCTCTTCCGCATCACGCTTGGCCAGATCTGTCAGATCCTCCAACGCGCCGGATTCACCCAATACGCCGACCCAGGGGCTGTCGACCCACATCAGTTGATAGGATGGGTCGTCGGCGCTGGCCTCAATCACGATTTTGTCGATGAGGCCCGGATACGGAAACATGTCGATCTGCACTTTGGCACCTGTCAGTTCCTCGAACTCATCTACGATCGGGGCCAAACGCGTGACCGACGTGTCGCCGATGGCAAGCATCTTAAGCTCAACGCCGTCAAAGTCCTTTGCGTACCCCACCGTCGCCGCCGTGATTGCGACGGCTGACGCAAACGCGCTCAATCTCAGTGATTTCATAATTTCTCCTCCGCTGAAGGGCGCCTTTCGCGCCTTGATGAAACGATTAACCATTCGCCATTTCTTAACGCCGATTATTTGCCCTGCGACGGGGTCCAGAGCTTCTCGGAGGCCTCTGCCTCGTACCCGAGCGGGCCGTTTGCACTGACGATTTCAAGGTATTGGCCCCAGGGCGCGCGCAGATACATCCAGACAAGTTGATCCATCGGCCCGCCTTCGATCAGGGTGGGGCCTTCCAACACATCCACTCCTCTGTCTTTCAACCGTTCGGCGGTTGCGAAGGCATCTTCGACCTCGAACGCCATATGCATCGCGCCCACTTCGCCGTTGTGTTTGATGGGTGTGGGCTCGGTCACACCGGAATACTCGAACACTTCCAGTGATCCGCCCCGGCCAACCTGCAAAACCCTCTGGTCCGAGATCTTGCACCCTGCCGGTACACCCAGTCGGGTCAGCATAAAATCGTCGTCCGCATCAACGGCGCCACAATCCATGATCGTGACTGCACCGAATACGTCGGTGAAGAACGTCACAGCCTCTTTCATATCGGGCACGGTAAAACCGATGTGGTGTAAACCCAGTGTGGTCATTGCGGCCTCCCATCTGTTTGCTGAAACGATTAACGCACCATTTAGTTACTTGGTCAAGACAGTTTTTTAACTTTGAAATTTCATATTATTTTAAGCGATTTATGCCAATTCACGGCGTCCTTCGTTGCGTTCTTCCGCAAAGATGACCGCGGGAAGCGGATTCAGTCCACGCACCATATCCGATGCCTTTTCACCGATCATGATGGTCGGAGCGTTGGTGTTGGACGAGTTAATCGCAGGCATGATCGAAGCGTCGCATACCCGAATGCCTTCAAGCCCACGTATCTTTAACTCGGTGTCCACCACTGCCATGTCACCGTGCCCCATCTTGCAGGTCCCGACGGGGTGGTGATCGGTCTTGGCGATTCCGATGGCATAATCCAAAACCTCGGCGTCCGTTGCGCTGGGGCCAGGCAGAACCTCATGCCGTACAAAATCCTTCAACGCTTGCTGCCGCATGATCTCGCGGGCCATCTCCAGCCCGCGCAGAGACATCTCGCGGTCATATGGATCGCCCCAGAAATTCGGGTCAATCAACGGGGCGGCATTTGCATCTGCCGACGCCAGCCGCACCGTTCCCCGTGAGCGTGGTCGCGCAAACGTACTATTGAGCGTAACCCCGCAGCCATTGATCTTGACGATGCCTTTCTCGATCCCTGACCCTTGTCCGAGATGAAACTGCATATCAGGGGCTTCGGCGGTCTCGTCTGCGTACCAAAACCCACCGGTTTCGAACAAGGACGCAGTCACCGGGCCGGTTTTGGTCAGATAGTACTGCAGCCCGGCGAGAATGGTCCGGTCGATCCGATCCGTTCCATCATATGTATGTCGCCCGGTGCATTCCGAGATTGTGCACAGGTCGATATGATCTTGGAGGTTCGAACCGACACCCGGAAGGTCATGAAGCACCTCAATCCCGACAGCGTTCAGGTGATCCGCCGGGCCGATCCCGGACAGCATCAGCAGGCGGGGAGACCCGATCGCGCCAGAGGTCAGCAAGACCTCGCGCTCGGCCTTTACGTTGATTTTTTCAGTTCCCTTTTGTACCTCGACACCGGTTGCTCGCGATCTGTCGAAGACAATCCTCTGAACCTGAACACCCGTCATTACCGTCAGGTTGGGCCGGACTTCAGCCGGTTTTAGGTAAGCCTGCGCGGTAGATGACCGGCGCGCGTCTTTCTGCGTCAGCTGGTAGAACCCGCACCCGGCCTGTTGTGTGCCGTTGAAATCGGGATTGTAGGGCAGTCCCCATTGCTGGGCCGCCCGGATAAAGGCGCTGCAGATCGGCAATGCACCTCGGGGCATGGAAACCCCCAACGGGCCGTCGCCGCTGTGGTAGTCGTTTTCGAACCGTTCATTCCCTTCGGCGCGTTTGAAATAGGGCAGAACCTCGCGATAGCTCCAGCCTTCGCAGCCATGCACATCGACCCAATTGTCATAGTCCTTGCGGTTACCACGGGTGTAGATCTGCGCATTGATTGACGATCCGCCTCCGATCACCCGCGCCTGTGTGTACCACAGAGACCGGCCGTTCAGCCCTTTCTGCGGCACCGTCGACCAGCCCCACGAGGCAATCCCCTTTGTCATTTTGGCAAAGCCTGCGGGCATGTGAAAAAGCGGGTTGCTGTCCCGTCCCCCAGCCTCGATCAACGCGACGCTGATATCAGGGTCTTCGCTGAGACGGGCAGCCAGCACGCAACCGGACGACCCTCCACCAACGATCACATAGTCGTAGCCTTCATGGGACATATGCGTTGCTCCGTGCCAGTATTAGTAACCGTTTGGTTACAAACCATCACACAGAAGCAACACTCCGTCAAGCTAGGCGGGCGACGGAGTCGCGGATGACCAGTTCCGGCCTAAGAATAACCGGGTCGACTGGTGCATTGTCGTTGCGCAGAAGTTTCACAATAAGTTCCGCTGATATGCGCCCGATCCGGTTCGGATGAATGTTAACGGACGACAAGCCCGGTATCATGGCATCATTTTGTTGAATGTTGTCGAACCCCATGACCGACAAATCCTGGCCCACCAGCACACCCACTTGTTTGGCCGCCCGATAGACCCCGGTGGCCTGGTCATCGTTGAAACACAAAACCGCTGTTGGCAGACGGTTCTTCATGTGTGCGTCAAGAACCTTGTCACAAGCGAAATCTGGCAGTTGAGTGCCGGGCTTGAGCACACAGGCCGACGTCGGCAGGCCCGCCTCAGCAAGCGCCTTGTAGACGCCATTTCGGCGTCCCTGCCAGGTTGTCGTCTGCTCATACCCGCCAACAAACCAAAAGGAGCGATGGCCATATTCAATTAGATGGCGCCCTGCCAGATACCCAGACATTTCTTCGTCCGCACCAACAAAGGCGGCCCCGGATCCGGGGATGTCGCGCACGCACACGACGGTCGGGATGTTGCGGCGCAAAGTTTCTGCGATGGAATCCGCATTAGGCACGTGCACCGGGCTGATCACAACTCCGGCCACCCCTTGCGCAATCATCGAGGCGATCAGTTTTCGCTGCCGGACCGGATCGTTTTGCGCGGTCGCCAATAGGGTCAGATAGCCGGCCTCGTAGGCAGAGGTTTCCAGTGCGGCAACAAGTTCACTAAAGAACGGATTGACAACTGTATTGAGCACAACGCCGATCAGCGATGATCGACCCGTTCGCAATTGCGCCGCTGTGCCGTCCCTAATGAACCCCAGTTCGCGGGATATTTCCAATATACGTTCCCGCGTCTTGGTTGACACGCGTCCGCTACCGCTCAACGCATAAGAAACAGTCGCGTTGGAAACACCTGCCGCATTGGCTATGTCGGAGATTTTGACGCGTCCCAAACTCTTATCCCGATTCGTGGCGCAAACTCTTTCCCAGATCAAAGCGCAGATTCATCTGAAAGATGGATCACATTTCAGGCGTGCTTGTCCAGTCTGAGCCAATTGGGTTGTAGGGGTCTGCTTCGGCTGGGGCAGAATGACACCCTAGGGCTGGGTGTCATCGATTTTTCCACCTGTACTCGCCCGTGAATAGGATATGTGCCCATCCGAGGGGCGAGATATGCTCCAGGAGTTGAGGTGAACAGTCGAGGGTATTGCCAACTTGTTTGCGCGTGATTGAGAGGGGTGGGGCCAGTTCCTGTCAGACGTTCATTTCGGCAGTATAACCAAGGTTCGATCGTCGCGGTTGCCTTCCTTGCCTCGGACGCGGCAAGTGGGATCACCGGACAGCTTCTTATGGCGGATGCGGGGTATTCTGCGGCTTAGTTTCTCCAAATCTCAAATAGACGGATCTGAAGGTGTCGTCTAATTGTACAGCCTAGATCAAGTCGTTTTTTACTTAGGAGACCGGCTGCCGGGTGCATGGTTGTCTTCGCGGTCGACATCGACCGCCGCATGATGGAGCGTCGCATGTGTGGTCGCATTACCGGATGCGACTTTTCCCGGACATGTATTCCAGCATCAAGGAACCGAAGAGGTGGGCCATAGCACCTTCGGCCCGCTCCTCCCCGACAATGGCCTCGAATATCCTGCGATAGGTTGACATGGCGACCTGCATTGCCTCGTCCTCTGCAATCTGGGCTCTTGATTTGCCGCGAAGGTAGTCGAACGTCAGGGCCATTTCGGTCGCAAAATCCTGGCGCAGGACATCCGTGAGGCGCATCAGGTTTTCCTCCTCCGTTGCGTCGGGATCTACCAGGTCTTCATCGAACGCGGCCATCACCTGTCTGGTGCAGGCCAGGAACAGATCCTCCTTTGTGGGGAAGTAGTGATAGAGTGCACTTTTGGACAGACCCAGATAGGCCGCAACCTTGCGCATGCTGGTTCCGGCATAGCCGTGATCCGAGAAGTACTTGACCGCCCGCTGTGCCAGATCCTGGCTGTAGGCTTCGTGATCTACAATCTTCGGCATTTTTATCGTCCAGTTGGTCTATTTAGGATTGACATGAGTTGCACAAGGGGTCCATAGCTCTTAAATAGTCCATATGGTCGAAATAAAAGAGCACGTGATGCCGGACCCCGTCCTTTCCGTGAAATTGATCCACATCCTGGCCGTGATCATCATGGTTGGGGCGACCATCTTCAATGGGGTAGTCCATTCCCATGCACGGACTTCGAGCCCGGCAGAGGCAACGGCACTTTTGCGAGTGGTAATGCAGACAAACACTGTCTTGATGAGGCCGTCGCTTCTTATCGTTCCCATTTCGGGATTGGGGATGATGGAGCTTCTGGGCCATGATTGGTGGCCTGGCTGGCTCATGGTCTCGCTCGCCCTTAGCCTGGCCCTGCTTCTGACCTATGTCGTGGGAGACCGTGTTGAGCGGCAGTTGCATGTCATCGCAACAGAAGCATCTCAGGCAGGTTTACCCGCCCTGCCTGGCATTTACCAAAACACCTTTGCCAAGGCTGCACCCATCGGTGGTGCTGCCCTCGTGATGAGCCTCATCACCCTGATCCTGATGATATTCAAACCGTTCTGAGCGGAAGATACGACCATGACGACCAAATACGGTGGAGTTGATCGCACCCACGATCACTCTCTTGGCCCAAAACTCGTTTTCGCCTTGCTGCACGGCGCGATCGTGGCGACCTGTTTCTGGCTGGCTTTCGGCGCATTCGAATGGCCCGACCCAACCCGGGCCAAAATACTGACCGGGGCTGCCGCGCTCTACTTCCTACGGCATCTGGTAACCCTGTTTGTTCTGCTTGAGCGCAAAGTCGAATTGCCCGAAGGATTGGGGCTAGCCGCGTTTATGGCCATTTTCGAGATTGGCTTTCTTTTGCTTGGCGCTGGGGTGCTGTCTGGCAAAGCGACACCTTTTGGAGCATGGGATACTCTTGGCGTTGCCCTGCTAATCCTCGGTTCGTATCTGAACACCGGGTCCGAGCTGCAACGGCACGCCTGGAAGAGATTGCCCGGGTCGAAGGGTCGATGTTACACCGGTGGGCTTTTTTCCTATTCGACGCACATCAACTACCTTGGTGACAGCATCCTGTTCACCGGGTGGGCAATCCTGACGGCTTCGCTCTGGGCTTTTGCAATTCCAGCGTTGATGACATTTCTGTTCGTCTTCTATCACATCCCCTCTCTCGATGCGTATCTGGCCGAACGCTATGGCGAAGAGTTCAAGGCCTACGCTCGGAAAACAGCCAAGTTCTTGCCTTTCGTCTACTGAACACCAGCGAAATATTGTCGATAGCAACGCGGGCCGCACGGTCTGTTCATGATCGTCGCGGCACGCCTCAAATCCGCAAGGCAGATCTTCGATCACGATGCAGTAAACAGCAACTCTGTGACCCGTTGGCTTGTCCCTCACACAGCTGCGGTCCAGAAGCGGTATCTGCCCTGTCCGGTGATTTCGCGGGCCAGGCCGCGTTGGGTGAACAGGTTGAGGTTGCGGCGGGCGGACATCGACGAACAGCCCGCCTGGCGGGTCACAAGCTCGGCCGACACGATCGGATAGCGGGTCAGGATGTCGATCAGCAGCGGCGGTGTTCGTCCGGACAAGTCCCGGGTCTGCGCCTGCGCGCGATCCAGCCAGGTTGACAGCCGGTCCAATTCCATCAGCGCCGCCAGGGCCCCCGCCTCAGCCGCCGCGTAAAAGGCGCGCACC
>NZ_JBWVBD010000012.1:0-48471 GCF_057221075.1 Ruegeria sp. HKCCD6647-2
CCGTCTCCGCCGTCTCCAGCGTCCCAGCAACCGCCTCAGCAGCGCCGGTGAAGGGGTATTTACGGATTAGGTCTGGGACCTGCAACCCCCATTTTGAAAAAACTTCACATTTCTTTCTCGGTTCCGTGATTAATAATTAAAATCAACGAATTAAGATGTCATTACCGGAATATTAAGGCACCAAAGGCACCACAAACCTACATTCCGAAACTGCCATGGCTGTCATTCCCCGAATTCAGGCGTGGAGAAAACCCTGAGACTCACGATTCAATTTGAACCGCAAAGAGAAACCGCCCCGTGATTTACGACGGGACGGCTCAAGCGGTTTTATTGAAGGATGGTTATCAGCTCAGATCGAATCGATCGGCATTCATCACCTTGTTCCAGGCGCTGACAAAGTCGCAAACGAATTTTCCGCCAGCGTCGTTCTGACCATAAACCTCGGCCAAAGCCCGCAGCTGCGAGTTCGAGCCGAAGACCAGATCAACGCGTGTACCGGTCCATTTGACGTCGCCCGTTGCACGGTCACGGCCTTCGTACACACCTTTACTGTCTGCAGACGGCTTCCACTCGGTGCCCATATCCAGCAGGTTGACGAAGTAATCGTTGCTGAGCGTGCCGACACGATCCGTAAACACACCATGCTTGCTGTCACCAAAGTTGCCGCCTAGTACACGCATGCCACCGACGAGCACTGTCATCTCGGGCGCCGACAAGGTCAGCAGTTGCGCTTTGTCGACCAGCAGCTCCTCTGGCGAGACGCTGTATTCCTTGCGCTGATAGTTCCGGAAGCCATCCGCGATGGGCTCCAGCACCGCAAAGGAATCGACATCCGTCTGCTCCTGAGTTGCATCGGAGCGGCCGGGTGCAAACGGGACCTCGACATCGTGGCCCGCCGCCTTGGCGGCCTGCTCGATTGCCGCGGCACCGCCCAGGACGATCACATCCGCAAGGGACACTTTCTTGTTGCCGGGCTGCGCGTCATTGAATGCCTTCTGCACGCTTTCCAGCGCATCAAGCGCCTTGGACAGTTTCAGAGGCTCGTTCACATCCCAGTCCTTTTGCGGTGCAAGGCGGATACGAGCGCCATTGGCGCCGCCTCGCATATCCGAGCCACGGAAGGTCGACGCGGACGCCCACGCAGTGGACACCAGTTCTGAAACAGACAGCCCGGTCTCCCTGATCTTGGCCTTCAGGTCCGCGGCATCTGCTTCGTCGATCAGTTCATGATCGACGGCCGGGACATTGTCCTGCCACAGCAGTTCTTCACCCGGCACTTCCGAACCCAGATACCGAGAGCGCGGCCCCATGTCGCGATGGGTCAGCTTGAACCAGGCGCGGGCGAAAGCATCCGCCAGCTCTTCGGGGTTCTCATGGAACCGTTTCGAGATCGGACCATAGATCGGATCCATGCGCATCGCCATGTCGGCGGTGGTCATCATGGTTTTGACCTTTTTCGACGGATCATGCGCCGCCGGGGCCATGTCTTCGTCCTTGACGCCGATCGGCTCCCAGATCCATGCGCCCGAGGGGCTCTTGGTCAGGTTCCAGTCATATCCGAACAGAAGGTCGAAATAACCGTTGTCCCATTTGGTGGGATTGGCAGTCCAGGCGCCTTCGATCCCACTGGTGGTGGTGTCGTCACCCTTGCCACTGCCGAACTCATTGATCCAACCCAGTCCCATATCTTCTATTGGTGCGGCTTCGGGCTCGGGGCCTACCAGAGCTGGATCACCGGCCCCGTGGGCCTTGCCAAACGTGTGACCGCCTGCGACCAGGGCGACGGTTTCCTCGTCATTCATCGCCATCCGGCCGAAGGTTTCGCGAATATCGCGACCCGAGGCCAGGACATTTGGCTCTCCGTCCGGGCCTTCCGGATTCACATAGATCAGGCCCATCTGAACTGCGGCCAGCGGGTCTTCCAGGTCGCGATCACCTGAATACCGGCTGTGGGGGTTGTCGGTCGGCGCCAGCCAATCGGTCTCGGCGCCCCAATAGATATCTTCCTCGGGCGCCCAGACATCTTCGCGACCGCCCGCGAAACCAAAGGTCTTACCACCCATGGATTCAATCGCGCAGTTACCGGCCAGGATCATCAGGTCCGCCCATGAAATCTGGTTGCCGTATTTCTGCTTGATCGGCCAAAGCAGGCGGCGCGCCTTGTCGAGGTTACCGTTGTCCGGCCAGCTGTTGAGTGGCGCAAACCGCTGGGTCCCCGTTGAACCGCCACCGCGGCCATCGGCCGTCCGATAGGTGCCGGCGCTGTGCCACGCCATGCGGATAAACAGGCCGCCATAGTGACCATAATCGGCCGGCCACCAATCCTGAGAGTCGGTCATCAGCGCGTACAGGTCTTCCTTCAACGCCTTCAGATCCAGCTTTTTGAACTCTTCGGCATAATCGAACGCCTCACCCATCGGGTTCGAGGCCGCGCCGTGCTGGTGCAAGATCGACAGGTTCAGCTGATTGGGCCACCAGTCGCGGTTCGACCGGGAACCGGCGCCATGCATTACCGGGCATCCGCCCATATTCGGGTTGTCGCTTCCATCCATATCAATCTCCAATCCTGACTTTAGGTCGTTGCCCGTGCGGTTAATTCCGAGGGGAAAACTGCGACAAGAAGACTAAGCTTTTCTGACGGATTCCTGAAAAGCTGCTGGAAGGCGCAGCTTTAATCTCGGCAAGTGTCCGGGAGGAATGCATTGGCGACTCGTTCTTCTTGGCTGGCTTGACTCTAGCAAATCCAAACCATGCAAATAAGTTTTGTTTTCGGATTGTTATCATAGATTTTATTTATGGGAATCCACGTGGCGTAACGGCCCCGACCTGCAAGAGTCTGACGCAACGTTCCCGCTTTAGGATCGGATTGACGATTGTCTTTTGATCCTGAGCCATCACAGTGAAGATCATCTGCAACCGCCGCATGCTCGGTGTCGCAGATCAGGTAAGAGGTCGGGGATGGACTTTGATTATGTCATTGTCGGTGGTGGCTCCGCCGGATCGGTTCTGGCCAACAGGCTGAGCGCCAACCCGCGGGTCAGCGTTTGCCTGCTCGAAGCAGGCGGGCGGGGTGACAGTTTGCTCGTGCGTATGCCAGCGGCAGTTGTGGCAATGCTGCCGGGACGGCCCAGGATCAACAACTGGGCTTTTGAAACTGTCCAGCAGCCGGGGTTGAACGGGCGCAGGAGTTATCAGCCACGCGGCAAGGCTCTGGGCGGGTCCAGTTCTATCAATGCCATGCTGTATGTTCGCGGACAACGTCAAGACTATGATGGCTGGGCCGAGCAGGGTTGCACAGGCTGGGATTGGGACAGCGTTCTGCCCTATTTCAAACGTGCGGAAAACAACGAGCGAGGGGCGGACGAGATACACGGCGACGCAGGTCCACTACAGGTCTCCAACCAGAAAGAAGCGCGCCCGATCTCTCACGCATTTGTCGAAGCTGCTGCTCAGATGCAGCACCGCCGGACCGATGATTTCAATGGCGGCGACAACGAAGGGGCCGGCCTGTATCAGGTCACTCAGTTTCACGATGCTGCGCGCAACGGTGAACGATGCTCGGCCGCGGCAGCGTATTTATTTCCCGTCATGAAGCGGCCCAACCTGACCGTCATAACCGGGGCGCACGTTCAGCGGGTTGCTTTTGACAACAGGCGCGCAACAGGGGTCGTCTATCGAAAAGGTGCCACGGAACCGGATATCACCATAGCTGCACGGCGCGAGGTCCTGTTGTCCGGTGGCGCACTGAAGTCACCTCAATTGCTGCTGCTGTCAGGTATCGGCGACGGCGCTGAGCTGTCCCGGCATGGCATTCCGGTGCGGCACGATCTGCCCGGCGTCGGGCAGAATCTTCAGGACCATCTGGACTTTACACTGGCGTACAAAACCAAAGACACCGACACGTTCGGAATCGGCCCGGTCGGAGCTGCCAAACTTGGGAGGCACTTATGGCGCTGGCGCAAATCGGGCGTATCGATGGCGGCCACGCCATTCGCCGAAGGCGCGGCGTTTCTGAAAACAGCGCCCGAATTGGAGCGGCCCGACATCCAACTTCACTTCACTATCGCACTGGTCGACGATCATGCCCGCAAGCTGCATATGGGCTACGGCTACAGTTGCCATGTCTGTAAACTTCGCCCTGAAAGCCGAGGCTCGGTTTCACTCGCCAGTGCCGACCCGATGGCGGCACCCGCCATCGATCCGCAGTTCTTGTCCGACCCCCGCGACTTGGACACGATGATCGCAGGTGCCCGGATGACACGAGACATCCTGCAAGCCCCTGCGATGGCCAGGTTCAGACAAAAAGAGATGTTCGGAACAGGCGCAGCCCAAACCGATGCGGACTGGGAACAGCACATCCGCGCCCGGGCAGACACGATCTATCACCCTGTTGGAACGTGCAGAATGGGAACGGACGACATGGCGGTGGTCGACCCGACCCTGCGGGTCCGGGGGATGGAAGGATTGCGGGTCGTGGACGCGTCGATCATGCCAACCCTTGTATCTGGCAATACAAATGCCCCAACAATCATGATTGCCGAAAAAGCTGCCGACATGATCCTTGAGGACAGCGCAACAGCAGCTTGAACGGCCCACCGGCGCATGCGGCAACAGATCACTCGATGCCGTCTTTTCGACGTGGTCCTCACCGGGTAAGGTCGCGCCGTTGTCCGGCGAACCACGCCGCCAACGGTACGTGAGTTTTCTGAAGGATCGAGCAATGCTGCCACTTAATGACCCCAGTTTGCTGCGCGAGGCCGCTCTTGTGGGCACGCGCTGGATTGAGGCTGATCCGGCCTCGGGCTTGGCCGTCACTAACCCGGCCACAGGCGAAATCATTGGCCATGTGCCGAATCTGGGCGCCACCGAGACGGCCGAAGCTATTGCCGCTGCCGAAACCGCGCGCCACGGCTGGGCCAGACGCACCGCGAAAGAGCGCAGCCAGATCCTGCGCCGCTGGTATGAACTGATGTTGGAGAACCAGCACGATCTGGGCGCGATTTTGACCGCAGAACAGGGCAAACCACTGGCCGAGGCCACGGGCGAGGTCGCCTATGGCGCCAGCTTTATCGAGTGGTTCGCCGAAGAGGCCCGTCGTGCCTATGGCGACGTCACCCCCAGCCACGCGCCCGACAAACGTATCGTAACCATCAAGCAGCCGATCGGCGTTGTGGCAGCCATCACGCCGTGGAACTTCCCCAACGCGATGATTACCCGCAAGGCAGGCCCCGCATTGGCCGCGGGCTGTTCGATGGTCCTGAAACCGGCCAGCCAGACGCCTTTCTCGGCCATCGCGCTGGCAGTCCTGGCCGAACGGGCCGGAGTGCCCGAGGGGCTGTTCTCGGTCGTGACCGGCTCGGCTCGTGGAATTGGCGGCGAGATGACCGGCAACCCGACGGTTCAGAAACTGACCTTTACCGGCTCGACCGAGATCGGCGCGCTGCTCTATGCGCAATGTGCACCGACAATCAAGAAGCTGGGTCTGGAACTGGGCGGCAACGCGCCCTTCATCGTGTTCGATGACGCCGATCTGGATGCGGCCGTCGAAGGCGCTGTGATCGCCAAGTTCCGCAACAACGGCCAAACCTGTGTCTGCGCCAACCGTATCTACGTTCAGTCCGGGGTCTATGATGAATTTGCCGCCAAGCTGCGCGACAAGGTCGCCACCCTGCCCACCGGTAATGGTTTTGACGAGGGCATCGTCTTTGGTCCGCTGATCGACCAAGCCGCAGTGGAGAAAGTGGCCGAGCATATCTCGGATGCCACGTCGAAAGGGGCCGAGGTCACTCTGGGCGGCAAGGCACACGAACTGGGTGGCACTTTCTTCGAGCCCACCATCCTGACCGGGGTCACTTCCGTGATGGCCGTCGCGACCGAGGAGACCTTTGGCCCCGTTGCGCCCCTGTTCAAATTCGACACCGAAAGCGAGGTCGTGGCTGCGGCCAATGATACCGAGTTCGGGCTCGCCTCCTACTTTTACTCGCGAGACATGGCGCGGGTCTGGCGTGTCTCCGAGGCGCTGGAATATGGTATGGTCGGCATCAACACCGGGCTGATTTCCACAGCCGAGGCGCCCTTTGGCGGCGTCAAGATGTCCGGCCTCGGCCGTGAAGGCTCACGCTACGGTCTCGATGACTTCCTGGAGCTCAAATACCTGTGCATGGGCGGCATCGACGTCGAATAGACCACTGCCCGAACCCTTCCGGGTTCGGGCCAACGCTCAAGAGGCGCTGGCCTGATCCTTCATCAGCGCCTCCAACCCGGCGCGATAGTTGGGATAGAGCAATGTGACGCCCAGCTCGGACTTGATCCGGTCATTTCGCACCCGCTTGTTTTCATTGTAAAAGCTGCGCGCCATCGGGGTCATGTCCGCCTCGTCAAAAGGAACGGCTGGCGGCAGGGGCAGGCCCTGCAATTCCGCAGCGTATCCGATCACGTCCTGCGGTGGCACGGGTTCGTCGTCACAGACATTATAGATCGCGCCGGGATTGGGGTGCTTCATCGACGCGGCCAGTACCTGTGCGATATCCTCGACATGAATGCGCGAAAACACCTGACCCGGTTTGATGATCCGGCGCAGCCCTCCGCGCCGCAACTTGGAAAAGGGGCCGCGTCCGGGGCCATAGATACCGGCGAGACGGAAAATATGCAGTGGCAGATCAGGAATACCTGCCCACTGGGTTTCGGCCTTGACGCGCCAGCGCCCGCGTTCCGCCGTTGGTGTGGGTGGCGTTGATTCGTCCACCCAGTCGCCCTGATGATCACCATAGACGGCAGTGGTCGACAAATAGCCGACCCAATCGAATTGCCCGGCCCGCGACGCAATTTCGTCACGCAGCTCTGCAAGAACCGGATCGCCAGCCGCTTTGGGTGCAGTCGAGATCAATAGGTGGGTCACACCATCAAGATCGGGAACGATGCCTGGCCAGATTGTCGGCTCGGCACCCGAAGCGCGGATGATGTCCTCTTGCCCGGCATCCCGTGTTGTTCCAATGACCCGCCAGCCCTGCGGGGCCAAGTGGCGCGACAACGCCCGGGCTGAATATCCATGTCCGAAAGAGAAAAGAGTGCCTGTCATGCCCCCTTTGATGATCCGACCTGCGCCTGGATGCAAGCGCCGGATGGACGCACTTGATTCGAATCCCGGTATGCGCCTTCATGAAAACATGAGCGAGAAGAAACCAAACCTGGATGCCGCCTACGCGCTGAAAACGCCCGAGGACAACAAACGCCTCTATGCGGAATGGGCCGGTGATTATGACGAAGGATTTGCAGCGCTGGAAGATTATCAGCTGCACATCCACACGGCCCGCGCCTTTGTCAGCGCCGGGGGGCAAGGCCCCGTTTTGGATGTCGGGGCCGGCACCGGGCTTTGCGGCGCAGTGCTGGCCGGGCTTGGCGTCGGTCCGATTGATGCGACCGATATCAGCGCCGAGATGCTGGAAGAAGCCATGCGCAAGGACATCTACCGTGACGCGATAGAAGTCGACCTGCATCAGGGCTTGCCGGTGCCACGCGACAGTTATGCCGGGATCGTTTCCTCAGGCACGTTCACGCATGGCCATCTGGGACCCGAGGTTTTCCCCGCCCTCCTGCGCGCGGCTCGACCCGGTGCGCAATTCGCCATTTCAATCAATGCCAGTCACTATGAAAGCCTGGGTTTTGCCGAGGCCCTGAGTCAGTTGGAAGACGGGCAGATAGAGAACCTGACCCTGAAACGGGTTCGAATCTACGGCAGCCTTGCCGCAGGTCCGAACAAGGATGACGAGGCCCTGATCGCGCTGTTCGAAAAATCCTGAAATCGAACTGTTCAGAGCCGTGCCCATACTTTCCGGAGAGGGCGGCGCGGCCCCAGGAAGGGGCCCACGTTGCTATGTGTACATCTGCTTTTTGTAAGCGCGCGTGCGGGTCGTCGCCTCAGCCGAGCCATCGTGATACGTCCCGAACCATTTGTCGAACGGGATCTCCGAGGTGCCATAGTTGCACTCGAAATACCGGTGATGCAGTTGATGAAAGAAATCTCCGGCACGAGCGGCTTCCGTTTCCCCGGTTTTCAGCTTTTCGAACCCCGAATGAGACAGCACCGGGCTGATCTGCTGGAAGTAGGCGTGAAACAGCAGGTGCAGCGGGTGTGAGGGGATAATCAGGTGAACGAAATAGGTGGTGAAATACAGCAGGTTCTCGAACCAGTGATTTGAAATCCCGGACCACGGGCCGGTGTTGACGTTGCGATGATGCACGGCGTGGACGTGTTTATACAGTTTAGGGTGATGTTCGAGGCGATGCACCCAGTAGAAGTGCAGCCCGGACCACATCGGAATGAACATCATCCAGATCACGAACCACACCGGTGCGGCCGCCCAGGTGATCACCGGCACATAGGCATTGGCCATCGCCCAGTAGATCAGCCATTGATAGACCGTCGCGACGGTCATCGCGCTGCCCAGTGTCCACCAGATATTGTCCAGAACCTGATTGCGGAATGTGAACGTGCCATTGTCGCGGGTCAGATCACGCCGGTCGAACTTCTTGTACATGCCCTGCCCTTTTCGCATGTACAACCACCAATGCAGGCCACCGGCGATCAGGATCTGCGGCACCATGTTCAGCAACCAGACACGGAACATCCAGCCCGGCGCGAAACTCTGCATGGTCTCAAGCGGCGGCAGAAACGCAAAATAGACAATCAACGCCAATCCCATGCACAGGGTCAGCGAAGTTATCTGCAACCAGGCGCCCCTGTACCAGTTCAACACCGCCATCGGGCGCGGCGGCCAGCTGAACAGCGGGTTCAGGCCAACGGGTCCTTCGGGTCGGTAATGCCAGCGCGCGGCTTCGGGATCGTGAACATCAGTCATGGCCTGCACTCTTTGCTGAGATTCAAGTTGCGTAATCCGAGTTTTCCGCGTCCAGAACGGCCTTGATCTCGCGCAGATGCGCATCGGCCTGCCCCGGGTAGTCGTCCAGCTCTTGTGCGGTTTTCTCTGCAATCTCGTCGGAGAGAACGCGCATGGGCTGCCCGGTTTGCAGCGCGCGGATATAGGTTTCCGCTGCCCGTTCGAAATAATAGAGCCTGTTAAAGGCATCTCCGACATCGCTGCCGATAACCAGAACGCCATGATTGCCCATGATCATGACCTTCTTTTTCGGGTCGGACAGCATACCGGCACAACGCTCTCCTTCACTTTCGAAGGCCAGTCCGCCAAACTCGTCATCAATGACATAACGATTGAAAAACGTGGCCGTATTCTGATCGATCGGGGGCAGATTGCTGTCCGCCAGCGAGGCCAGAACAGTGGCAAAAATCGAATGCACATGCATCACACACCGCGCGTGCGGGCAATGACGGTGGATCGATCCGTGCAACCCCCAAGCCGTCGGATCGGGCGCGCCGGGCTGGGACATGACATCCGGATCATTTGCATCCAACAGCAACAAGTCCGAGGCCCGGATGCGCGCAAAATGCATCTGGTTGGGGTTCATCAGGAATTGAGTACCTTCCTCGTTGACGGCCAGGCTGAAATGGTTGGCCACCCCTTCATGCATGTTCAGCCGCTCGGTCCAGCGAAAGGCCGCTGCCATATCGACGCGTTCGGACCAGTGATCAATGTTGGGGCGCAGGTTGGTAACGCTCATCCCGGGGCTCCTGTGCTGGGCGTTTCGGTATTCTCGGTGCAAATCGTGCATGTCGGTTTGTCATTTGACCAACGAAAAAAACGCAACTATTCCATTAGCTGAACTAATGGCTGAGTTATGCAGATGCAGAATCCCCTTCCGCCACTGGGTTGGTTGCGCACTTTCGAGGCTGCCGCCCGGCACCTGTCCTTTACCGGCGCGGCCCGTGATCTGAACATGACACAAAGCGCCGTCAGCCAGCAGATCAAGTCGCTGGAAGGGTATCTGGGCCAGCCACTCTTCCTGCGCCGCCCCCGTGTGCTGGAGCTGACCGAAGCCGGAATCACATACCTGCCCGTGGTGCGCGAAGCGTTTCGGACATTGGTCCGGGGAACTCAGGCAGTGACCGGAGCCCAGCAGAATGCGGTGCAGGTTCAGTGCAACCTCACGTTTGCAGTCAATTGGCTGGCGCCCCGACTGCCCCGGTTTCGCGCCCAACATCCAGACGTTCAGCTCAACATCTTTACGGAACTGTGGGAACCCCGCGAAATGGCCGAAGGTGCCGCGATAGAGATCCGGTATTCCCTTCGACCCGCAGACACGGTCAGGACCGAGCTTTTGCGGACCGATCACTATTACCCCGTTTGTGCACCGGACTACACCGTCCGCTTGGAAGAACTGAATCAGCATCAGCTGTTTGACTGTTCAAACCTGATGTCCAATTGGTCAAGTTGGATCGAATCTCAGGGTCTATCATGGGGAAATCAGCCCGTGACTTACGCGACGACCTATCTTGTCTGCCTGTCCGCGGTGATGGCCGGAGGTGGCCTGTGTCTGGCGCACGACACGATCGCGCAGGATCTGATCGATCAAGGGCGTCTGATTGCCCCGTTCGAACACCGCGCCACCATGCCCGAAGCCTATTACCTGTTGCTGTCGCCTCAGGCCGAAGAAACCCCCGGGGCGGTAACTTTCGCCGACTGGATAAGGCGGGAAATTAACACGGAACCGCACGGGGACTCATAACCCGGGGCTCTCCCGCCCATCGTCGACGCCCTGTCGGGCCTCTCCTCTGGTTGGGCCGGGCAGCGCTGACGCGCTGCGGTGGCGCGCAATCCGATCATTACGTGATATGTGATGCTTTCATGATAACGCTAACTCCGGGGGTTGCACCTTTCGGCGCATTAGGGAAAGTTGGGCCATGGAATACAAACCTTTCCCAAGTTGGCCCGAAACTGCCCCCCGTCTGATTGCGGTTTCCGCCGGACGCGATACCGCCGATATGGTCATTCGCGGCGGGGTTTGGATCAATGTTCATAGCCGTGAAGCATTGCCAGACCACGACATTGCGATTGCCGAAGGACGCGTGGCTTATGTCGGCAAGGATGCCAGTCATTGCATCGGCCCGAACACTCAAGTGATTGAAGCCAGGGGTCGATACATGATCCCGGGGTTGTGCGACGCTCACATGCATATCGAGTCGGGTATGCTGACCCCGGCCGAATTTGCACGGGCCGTTATCCCGCATGGAACCACATCGATGTTCTCTGACCCGCATGAAATCGCCAATGTGCTGGGTCTGGACGGCGTGCGCATGATGCACGACGAGGGGATGATGCAGCCGGTGAACATATTTACCCAGATGCCGTCCTGCGCACCCTCGGCGCCGGGGCTGGAAACGACTGGGTATGAAATCACGCCTGAGGACGTGGTCGCGGCGATGGACTGGCCCGGAATCATCGGTCTGGGCGAGATGATGAATTTCCCGGGGGTCATCAACGGCGATCCCAAGATGCTCGCTGAAATCGCCGCGACACAAAACGCCGGCAAGACAGTCGGCGGACACTATGCTTCCCCTGATTTAGGGTCTGATTTTTCGGCTTATGTTGCCGGCGGTCCGGCCGATGATCACGAGGGCACCTGCGAAGCGGATGCCGTAGCGCGTGTGCGGCAGGGGATGCGGTCCATGATGCGATTGGGGTCGGCCTGGTATGACGTGGAAAGTCAGATCACAGCTGTCACGGAAAAAGGGCTCGACTCACGCAACTTCATCCTGTGCACGGATGACTGCCACTCGGGCACTCTGGTCAATGACGGGCATATGAATCGGGTCGTGCGGCACGCAATTGCCTGTGGCTGCGACCCGCTGGTCGCTTTGCAGATGGCAACTATCAACACGGCCTCGCATTTCGGTCTGGAACGTGAGATTGGCTCGATTACGCCTGGACGGCGGGCAGACATAATCCTGTCCTCGGACTTGACGGAATTGCCGATTGAGACGGTCATAGCCCGAGGCCAGATTGTTGCCGAAAACGGAGAGATCAGGGTGGATTGCCCCCATCTTCGCTGGCCTGAAAGGGCACGGAACACCGTACATCTGGGGCACGAACTAACCGCTAGCGATTTCGAGATCGACGCCCCGGCAGGCGCGAACCGGGTTCAGGCCAACGTGATCGGTGTGGTGGAAAATCAGGCTCCAACAAAGGCCCTTAAGGCCGAATTGCCGATTGTCGAGGGATTGGTCGAGGGCGAAGGCGACGTTTGCCAGATTGCGCTGGTTGAACGGCACCGCGCGACCGGAGGGGTTACGAACGCCTTTGTCTCGGGCTTTGGCTATGAGGGCCGGATGGCGATGGCGTCGACGGTGGCGCATGACAGTCACCACATGATTGTTGTCGGCACTGATCGTGAGCAAATGGCGCTGGCCGCCAACCGACTGGCCGAAGTGGGCGGCGGCATAACCATCTTCCGGGACGGGCAGGAACTGGCTCTGGTCGAATTGCCGATCGCCGGGCTGATGTCCGACAGCCCCGCGGGTCAAGTCGCCAAAAAGGCACAGAATATAGGCGAGGCCATGGAGGCCTGCGGTTGCACGCTCAACAACGCTTACATGCAGCACTCACTGCTCGCACTTGTCGTAATCCCCGAACTCAGGATTTCGGACCTTGGGCTTGTGGACGTGCGCACATTTGAAAAGATCGACCTTCTGGAACCACTTGCATGACAACAATAAAAATACCTGACGCGCCGAAACCGGAACAGTTTACCGATCCCGAAGCCGCGGTTGCGCGGCTTGAGGAGCTCTACGAACAGGCCACCGGGTTTCTATGCGATAACTTTGCCGAGGCAATGCATCAGGGGACTCCAAGTGCGCGATTCAGGGCCTATTACCCGGAAATTCGCATCAAGACGACGTCCTACGCACAGGTCGACAGCCGTTTAAGTTTTGGGCACGTGTCCGAACCCGGCACCCATGCCACGACTGTCACTCGGCCAGATCTGTTCAGATCATACCTGACGCAACAAATCGCCCTGTTGATCAAGAACCACGACCAACCGGTAACGATCGGCGCCTCGGATACTCCGATTCCGGTGCATTTTGCGGTTGCAAACAATCCCGATCTTGTTGTCCCGCATCAGGGAGCGGCCGGGTTTACCCTGCGCGATGTGTTCGATGTTCCTGATCTGACGACTACCAATGATGACATCGTCAACGGATTGCATGGCAGCGAAGACGAAGTCGGGCCTTTGTCGCTGTTCACCGCGCAGCGCGTCGATTACTCTCTGGCCAGGCTGGCGCATTACACGGCTACCGACCCCAGCCATTTCCAGAATCACGTTCTGTTCACCAACTACCAGTTCTACGTATCTGAATTCGAAGCCTATGCGCGCGCGCAGTTGGCAGACCCGGACAGCGGCTACATCAGTTTTGTCTCGACCGGAAATGTCGAGATCACGGATCAGAATGCAACGCTGAAGCAGCCACTGAAGCTGCCGCAGATGCCGACCTATCACCTGAAGCGGGCAGATGGGTCCGGGATCACGCTGGTCAATATCGGCGTGGGGCCTTCGAATGCCAAAACTGCCACCGACCACATCGCCGTTCTGCGTCCGCATGCCTGGTTGATGGTGGGGCATTGCGCCGGGCTGCGGAACACGCAGGCGCTTGGTGACTTCGTGCTGGCCCATGCCTATCTGCGCGAAGACAAGGTGCTGGATGATGATCTGCCGGTTTGGGTTCCGATCCCGCCGTTGGCCGAAATTCAGGTGGCTCTGGAGCAAGCGGTGGCCGAGGTTACAAAGCTGGAAGGCTACGAGCTCAAGCGGATCATGCGCACCGGCACCGTGGCATCGGTTGACAACCGCAACTGGGAGTTGCGCGACCAGTCCGGCCCGGTACAACGGCTCAGCCAATCACGGGCGATTGCACTGGATATGGAAAGCGCCACGATCGCTGCCAACGGTTATCGGTTCCGGGTTCCATACGGCACGTTGCTCTGTGTTTCAGACAAACCCTTGCATGGGGAATTGAAATTGCCAGGCATGGCTTCGGCCTTCTATACCACGCAAGTCAGCCGCCATTTGGCCATCGGGATACGCGCGATGGAACGTCTTCGCGGAATGCCGTTGGAACGGTTACACAGCCGGAAATTGCGTTCATTCGACGAAACGGCCTTTCTCTGAAGCAAAAAAGCAACGTTTTCCCCATATTTTTAGGGTTTTCGACGCTACTATTCGTTGTGTTCACTCACAATATCCCGTTACAGTTACGCGGTGAGGCCCAAATTATCGGGCACGTTAAGGAGACCAAGAAATGGCAAAGCCTATGACAAAGACTCAGCTGGTTGCTGCTCTCGCTGAGGAAATGGGAACCGACAAGAAATCCGCAAACGCGGCACTTGAGGCCATGACCGGCCTGATCACCCGCGAAGTGTCGGCCGGCGGTGCAGTGACCCTGCCCGGTGTCGGCAAGATCTACTGCCGTGAACGCCCCGAGCGCATGGTTCGCAACCCCGCAACTGGCGAGCAGTTCAAGAAGGAAGCTGACAAAGTGGTCAAGATGACCATCGCGAAAGCCCTGAAGGACAGCGTGAACGGTTGACATCAGCCGACATTGCAAAACGATTGAGGGCCGCCTTTCGGGGGCCCTTTTTCGTTGCATAGCAGAAAGACCCATCGGCCCGCGCCGAAGGAGGCGACTGGTGGTTTTGTTGAAAGGCAAATTCAGGATAGGTTTGTAACCTGTTTGGGAACTACCGAGTGATGAAAGGCACGACATGGACCGCTATACCGGAAGCTGCGTATGCGGAAACGTTCGCTTCGTCGCGTCAGGGGACCCGCTCAGGGTGGGGATATGCCACTGCCTGAATTGTCGAAAACACCACGGTGCCTTGTTTTATGCGGCCGCAATATACCCTGATGAGGCGGTCGAAATAAAGGGGCAGAGCCGAAGCTACGAAGGGCGCCACTTTTGTCCCAATTGCGGCGCGTCGGTCTTCGCCCAAAGCGGCAGGGAAATCGAGCTGCATTTGGGTTCGCTGGATCAGCCCAACCGATTCAAGCCGACCTATGAAAGCTGGTGCATACGCAGGGAAGGTTGGCTGCCTCAATTCCCGGGATTGAAACAATTTGAACGGGATCGGACCGGTGCCACAACCAAGGATTGACATATGCGACCATAAAGCCGCCTGCCTGCGTTTCGGAACGCATCAGTGAATCCTCTGAATCACGTGAAAACTCAAGATGTGCCCTCTCGGACATCTTTTTTGATCTTGGTGTCTGAATTTCAGCCTAAGGCGACCTAGAAACAGGAAATGCGCCGTTCTTGCAGTGCGGTGCTTGCAGGCAACCGGAAAATCGGGAACAGTCCCGGTGGTTTGACAGGGGGTCTCCATGGATCTGCGCGCCATAGCCATGGGGCTTATATTTGCGTTTATCTGGTCTTCGGCGTTTACCTCGGCACGGATCATTGTTGCGGACGCGTCGCCACTGTTTTCGCTGGCCGTCCGGTTTCTGATCTCTGGTCTGCTGGGCGTGCTGATTGCGCGGGCTATGGGCCAAAGCTGGCGCCTGACCCGCGGCCAATGGCGCGCCACCATCATTTTCGGAATTTGCCAGAACGCCCTTTATTTGGGTCTGAACTTTTACGCGATGCAAACGGTCGAAGCGTCGGTCGCAGCCATCATTGCATCGACCATGCCGCTGCTGGTTGCGCTGGCCGGTTGGCTGTTTCTGGGCGAACGGTTGAGGCCTATCGGGTTGATCGGCTTATTGGGCGGCTTTGCAGGTGTTGCCTTGATCATGAGCAGCCGGATCAATGCCGGCATAGACCTGTTCGGTGTTGCACTGTGTGGTATCGGCGCATTGGCTCTGACCTTTGCAACCTTGTCCGTGCGCGGAGCCACCTCGGGCGGGAATTTCATGATGGTTGTCGGGCTGCAGATGTTCATAGGCTCGGCCGTTCTGTTTGTTGCCGCACCCTTGTTTGAGACGATCTACATCCATCCGACGGTACCATTGGCATTGGCCTTCACCTACACCACGCTGTTCCCGGGCTTGCTTGCCACTTTGATATGGTTCCTGTTGCTGAACCGGATTGGTCCTGTCCGAGCCGCAACGTTTCATTTCTTGAACCCGGTCTTTGGTGTGGCGATCGCGGCGGTCCTTCTGGGCGAAAAGCTGGGCCCGATGGACGTGCTGGGTGTGGCTGTCACCACGATCGGCATTCTGGCAGTGCAACTGGCCCGTCAGCCGGTTCAGGGAAGCAGAGCCTCGATCTGACGTAACAGATTGGGGGCGTCCGGCCTGGTGGCGGAACCATAGGTTGCAACGACCGAACCCTGCGCATCGACTAGTATCTTGTTGAAGTTCCAGCTGGGAACAAATCCGGTGTCCGCAGCGACCGCCTTGTAGAACGGGTGTGCGTCAGGCCCCTTGACCTCCGTGATATCCGTCATCGGCAGGGTCAGGCCATAGTTCATTTCGCAGAACTCTTTGACCTCGTCTGCGGAACCTAACTCCTGATTGAAAGAATCCGACGGTACGGCCAGAACCACCAACCCACGGTCAGAATAGGTGTCGTGCATCTTCTGCAGATCTGCGTACTGACCGGTGAACCCGCATTGCGACGCCGTATTCACCACCAGAACAGGTTGGCCACGCCAGTCTTCCATCGACAGGTATCCGCCGTCGATCGAGTCAAACACTCCGGATACCGGGGCCGCCTGAACGGCTCGGCCGATCAACAGTAGCGCAGTCAGTAAAAGCAGTCGGTACATGTCGCATCCTCCCTTTCTGAAGTCTACGCGCCTACCCGGCTTTCGGATCATTAGCACATGCGCGCGAGGCGTTTGAAATATGATTTTGATTTCCGAACAATTGTGCCCAAATAGTGCATCAACGAATGCAAAACGCGGAGGAGCCATGACTCGTTACACCAAGGACCCCGAGGCCATCGCCGCCCTCTCACCCGAGGAATTCCATGTCACGCAGCGCAGCGGCACGGAACGCCCCGGCACTGGCAAGCTGCTAAACAACAAGGAGCCCGGGATTTACGTCGATATCGTTTCGGGTGAGCCGCTGTTCGCCTCGACCCATAAATACGAATCCGGGTGTGGCTGGCCCAGTTTCACCAAACCCATCGTCCACGAACATGTAGAAGAGTTTCAGGACCGGACGCTGGGCATGATCCGCACCGAAGTCCGCTCGAAACACGGGGACAGCCATCTGGGCCATGTGTTTCCCGACGGCCCGCGCGAACATGGCGGACTGCGTTACTGCATCAACTCCGCCGCGCTGCGGTTCATCCATCGTGACGATATGGAGGCCGAAGGCTACGGCGAATACCTGATCCATGTGGAGGAAATCCAATGACCGAAGAACGTGCTGTTCTGGCCGGGGGCTGTTTCTGGGGCATGCAGGACCTGATCCGCAAGCTGCAGGGCGTATCCCGCACTCGCGTCGGCTATACCGGCGGCGATGTACCCAATGCCACTTACCGCAACCATGGCACACATGCCGAGGGGATCGAGATATGGTTTGACCCGTCGCAGATACCCTATCGTAAGCTGCTCGAGTTCTTCTTCCAGATCCACGATCCGACGACAGTGAACCGGCAGGGCAACGATATCGGCATGAGCTATCGGTCCGCGATCTACTACGTTGACGATACTCAGAAACAGGTTGCGCTGGACACCATTGCGGATGTCGATGCCAGCGGTATCTGGCCGGGTAAGGTGGTAACCGAGGTGGAGCCTGTTAGTGACTTCTGGGAGGCCGAGCCCGAGCATCAAGACTATCTGGAACGTATTCCCAACGGCTACACCTGCCATTTCCCGCGCCCGGACTGGGTTTTGCCCAAACGTGCGGACGCGGCGGAATAGCAAGGGGATTGCTTAGTTAGGCCAAGTCAGCCGGCGGCAACCCGTGGCCGGCCGCTGGCTTCGACTGTAACCAGTGCTTCGACAAAAACCTCCTGGCCCTCGATCTGAGCCTTGCGGATATCGCGGTCGACCAGAACGCGAATATCTTCAGCACCCGCCTCGCGAACGGATTGCGTGGTCGCATCCCGCAGGACGGTTTCCAACAGCGTCAGCGCTTCGTCCGGCGTCGGGAAATCCTGCGGGCCGTCCTCAAGGTGCACACGGTAGCGGCCTTCGGCCGGTGACGTGACCGTGCCCGCCCGACGAAGCGTCAGCCGCCCAACGACGGCCCCGATGGCATTGGCCACCCCGGCATGTTCCGGCAGTATCATGTTGCAGTGCAGCCGATCTGCCACGGCTGGGTAGTAGCTGGGCGCGGACGCCCCCAAACCAACAACATCCACATTCAACGCAGCATCCAGCGCCAGCAGCCCGCGGTGCCGTACCAGACCTTTCTGCATCAGAACATGTCGCGCCAGTTCGTTCGGTGCGGGACCAAAACCATCGGCCTCCTCGGCAAAAGCAGTCTCTAACAAAGTAAAGGCAGTCTGTTCCGTCAGCTGGTCCACGATCATCTGCGCCAGCTCCTCAGGCGTCTTGGCCAGCAATTCACCAGATCCGACCCGCTTGCGCGCGACCAGTTCAAGCGCCTTCAGCGCCGCCGTGCTGTCCCATTCGTTCAACCGCCCCAACACGTGGCTGGCATCCGAAGGCGTCACGCCCGAGACCTGAACGATCCCGCGATCGACCAGCCGGTTCAGCGCACCGTGCTCCATACGGGTCCTCAACAGTTTGCTCAGTGGCAGAACCTGGTCCCCAAGCCTGTCCAGCAAGACAGCTTCGCGCGGACCAACCCCGACAGCCGGAAGACCCGGTACCCTGCGCGCAAATCGCGTGTCATGTTCGCCCACACTGGTCGCACGCAATTGCTCATCCAGCGCTGAATGGACCACGTCCGGAGCCTCGGCCGCAATCAGGGACACCGGCAAAACGCGGCGCGGTCCGAGATAAACGCCTCCATTCAACCCCTGCGTCACAACGTGCACCTGGCTATCACCGCCTAATCCGTGCGTACGCATGGCGACCGCTTCGACCATGGTGCGGAACCCGCCAACCCGGGCTCCGGCCGGATCAATCGCTGGCTTGCCGTCCCGGATCAGTGCAACATCGGTTGTGGTGCCGCCGATATCGGAGACCAGCGCATTCTCCGCCCCCGTCAGCCACCGAGCCCCCACGATCGAGGCGGCTGGCCCGCTGAGAATCGTCTCAATCGGCCGTTCCCGCGCCTGTTCCGCGCTCATCAGGGCACCATCCCCGCGCACGACCATCATCGGAGCTTCGATGCCAAGATCCCGCAATCTGTCCTGCGCACGCCCAATCAGCCGGTCGATCATGCCGATCAGCCGTGCGTTCAGCACAGCCGTGACCGCCCGTTTAGGGCCATTCAACTTGGCCGAAAGATGGTGTGAGCAGGTTACCGGCACACCGGTTTTTTCAGTGATGATCCGTGCAACTTCCAGCTCATGCGCCGGGTTACGCGTGGCGAACTGTGCGGCAACCGCATAACCGGAAATGCCCTCATCAGACTCTAGAAACGCCTCCAGCGCGGCAACATCCAGCGGCGCGGATTCTGCGCCCGAATGGTTGTGGCCACCGGCCAGCACAAGGGCGGGATCGCCCTTCAACACCTCGGCCAGCCCATGCCTTTCAAGATCAGCCTCGCGAAACCCGACATAAATCAGGGCAACGCGCCCGCCCTGCCCTTCGACCAGCGCATTCGTGGCCAGCGTTGTCGAAAGCGACGCAAGCGCAATCTGATCCGGCGAAATCCCAGAGGTCTCTAACACAGCGGAAATCGCCTTTCCGACGCCGATCGCCAGATCTGCCCTTGTCGTCAGGGACTTCGCCGAGGCAATCACCTCTTTCTCGTCCCGGATCAGCACCGCATCCGTATAGGTTCCACCAGTATCAACCCCCAAAGCCAGCGCCATCGGGTCCTCCATCTGTTCGCGTAGATCGGGTGTAGCGGTTAATCGCGGCGCGTCCAGCCTGTTTGCGGCATTTATGACAACTGTTCCACCGCCCAGCGCGCTGCATCCGCAACGGCAGGGTCCGGATCCGAAGCCAGAGCTTGAGCGGATGGCAACAGAGCAGCGGTTCCAGAGTTGCCGATCGCATACAGCACGTTCCGAACAAATCGATCCCGGCCTATCCGCTTGACAGAGGACCCCGAGAACAAAGCCCGAAACCCGGCATCATCCAATTCAGACAACTCCGCCAGCCGCGGCGCCTTCAGGTCATCGCGGGCGGCATAGCGCATGTCACTCGCCGCGACGGCAAACTTGTTCCATGGGCATGCCGCAAGGCAATCGTCACAACCGTATATCCGGTTGCCCAACAAGGGACGCAATTCCTCATCCACAGGTCCCTTGTGCTCTATCGTCAGATACGAAATGCACCGCCGCGCATTCAGTTGGTATGGGGCCGGAAACGCATCCGTCGGGCACGCATCCAGACAGGCGCGACACGATCCACAGTGATCAACTTCCGCCAGGTCCGACGGCAGGTCCAGCGTCGTGAAAACAGACCCTATGAAGGCCCAGTTCCCCCAATCGCGGCTTAACAGATTCGTATGCTTTCCCTGCCAACCCAAACCCGCCGCATGACCCAGCGCCTTCTCCGGAACCGGGGCTGTGTCGACAAAAACCTTCACTTCGCCGCCTGCCTCGGCGATCAACCACCGGGCCAGTCGCTTCAGCCGTTTCTTGACCAGGTCGTGGTAATCCTTGTTCTGAGCGTAGACGGAAATTGCGCCCAGCTCGGGATGGTTCAAAATCTCTGTCGGATCATGGTTGGGGGTATAGCTTTCCGCCAGCATGATCACAGACTGTGCCTCAGGCCACAGCGCTGCCGGATCACCGCGCCAATGAGTCCGCTCGGCCATCCATTCCATTTGACCGTGAAATCCGGCCTGCAGGAACGCTTCAAGCCGCGCCGGTACTTGTGGCACATCCCAGGGCCTGCAAATGCGGCAGGACACAAACCCTTCGGACACAGCCTGCGCCACAAGCCTTTCTTTCAATTCCGATCCGTTCTTCATCTGGCCCAAAATATCCTCGGGGGTGAATTGGCCCGACGGGCCAAGAGGGGGCAGACAGCCCCCTTCCCCTCTATCCTATCAGAAATCCAGATCAGCATAATGCGGCGGTGGCCGAAATCCGGGAACCTGATCCGCCAAAATCGAACGAAACGCCGGGCGGGATTTGATCTTGGCGTACCAATCCTTGACGGCCGAGCTGCGGTTCCAATCCACGTCCGAGATGTAATCCAGCGCCGACAAATGCGCCGCAGCGGCAAAATCCGCCAGCGTCATCTGATCCCCCGCCAGCCAGCGCCGCTGATCCAGAAGCCACGCCATATAATCCAGATGATACTTGATCGCCCGCGCACCTTCCTTGACATTTTTACTGTCAGGATAGCCCTGCCCGGTCACCTTCTTGTTGACCCGCTCGTACAAGAGCTTCGATGTCACCTCGTGGTGGAACTTGTCATCAAACCACCCCACCAGGCGCCGAACTTCATATCTGGCTTCGGGCCGGTTCGGCATCAAAGGCGGTTCGGGGCGGGTTTCCTCGATGTATTCGCAGATCGCCGCGCTTTCCGACATGACGCGGCCGTCCAACCGCAAAACAGGCACTTTGCCGGCCGGGTTCCGGCGCAGAAAATCCGGGTCCTGTTCCCAATATCTTTCTTCAACCAGTTCGACCTCAATCTTCTTTTCGGCCAGGGACAGGCGAACTTTTCGGCAGTAGGGGGACAGGGGAACGTGAAACAGACGCGCCATGGATTTCCAATCGAACCAGTGAATACCTTTCCAGCTTTAGCCTTTGACGGGCTGAGGTTTCAATCCTCGAAACATTCGGCGCGACCATCTGCGCGGATGGTGGCCGCCCCGTCCAGAATGGACGCCGCCCGTCTGCGTGTTCTGGCGGAAGGGTCGGTGACCGATCTGTTACGCGGCGACGGAAGTATCGCTGCCAGCCGCGCGGCCTGAACCGGCGACAGCTTGGCCGCACTGACGCCAAAGTAGCGTTGCGCTGCGGCCTCGACCCCAAAAATGCCCTGGCCGGTCTCTGCAACGTTCAGATAGACCTCGAGGATACGCTGTTTGCTCCACAACAGTTCGACGACGGGCGTCATGGATGTCTCAAGCGCCTTGCGCATCCAACTGCGACCCTGCCAGAGGAATACGTTTTTGACGACCTGCTGGGAAATCGTCGATGCTCCCCGCGCGCCACCGTCCTCCAGCGCGTCGCGAATGGCCTCGACATCGAATCCCCAATGAAGACAGAAATTCGCATCTTCAGCCGCAACGACGGATCGGGTCATGATGGGGGAAATCTCTTCGATCGGAACCCAATCGCGTTCGACTCTTCCCAATCGGCGCCATTCCGACCAGATGGTATGCGTTACCGGAGGGTTCACGACCGAATACAACAATACCAACGCCACAAAAAAGGCGGCCACACCCAAGGCGATCCGCGTCAGCCAGAATCGAATCCGGCGACCCAGCGGCATGCTCGTTTTTTTCTTTGTTGCCTTGCTTTTTTTACCGCGAGACTTGCGGGCTGCTTTCTGTGCCATGACCTTGCTATACGCCGCGTCGCGACCGTTTGGAACGGCTTAAATCGCGATCAGCCGGCCTTCCCGAGGGTGGACCACCGGCCGGGCGGTTTTCAGATCGACTATATTGGAGCGATCAAGTTCCGGGAACAACGCCAGAATTTCCGCCTGCGTGCGACGCTCGGGTTGCGATACCGCGTGGCCGGGGTAGTAGCTTTCAGTCTTGGCACCGTTGGCGACAACAATCTCGTGTTGGGAAAACAGCAGATGGTAATATTCGACCGTGCCGCCTTCGACGTACGTCACGGTATCTCCGTTGATCATGCAATGTGCAGCGATCAGCACCTCGGGCTCACCATACAGGTACTGCGCGCGCCAGTCGTCGATCAGCATCCGATGTTGCGGAGAGACCAAAAGCGGCTGTGTCAGCCCGAACATGCCGGCCTCAAACCGAACAGGCGCAAACTTTCCCTCGGCCGCAACTTTCGTCTGCCCAACCCACAACAAGGGCTGCGGCCCCCTGTCCTGAGTGTTCACCAGATCACCTGCCTTTAGATCTTCAACCAGGCGCAGTCCATCGGGAGTGTCGATCAGCGTTCCGGGCGTAAAGCAGGGGGGACCAAGATCGCCGCCAGCGACGTCCACCGACCCGAATGATCCCCCGGTGTCGCTAGTATCTGTGAATGAGGAAGAAACGAATGTCCCTTCCTGCAGAACCTGCCCATCTGTTGGTGTAAAAACCTCGCGCCCGTCAGCCAGATAGAATGTCACCCCGGTATAGGTAACCTGCGTCCCGCCCGGCAATTGGATGGTGACCATATCGTCGAAATACGAAGCGGTGATATCAGACCCGTCGACCGAGTCGCCGTTCAACCGGTTAATCAATCCATTGTCATTCTGATCCACAAGATCGAACTTCGAGACTGTGAGCGTCGACCCCGGCACGGTCCCGTTGGCCCCGGGATTGGCGGGGTCGAGGACAAAGAACTGGTCCGTATAGGTTGTGGGCATCTGAACATTCCACTTCGCTCACGTCATCAAGGCCTGACCTTGACCGGATTTCCCAAAGAAACTGTGACCAAAGCTAGGCGTTTTTTGTCGAACTGGGCAAGAAATAGCGATCAGAATGCGCAAATTACGAAACCCCGCGTGTTGCTCAGGACACGCGGGGTTTCGCTTTCTGGGTCGATAAACGGCTATTCTGCAGGAACGGCCGTCGCTGCAATCGACAGCGGATGGCTCAGCTTGTCCAACATCTCTTTCGGGCAAACCTGCAGAAAATGGCCTTTCTCGACATCCCAATGCTGCAGAATGTCGACTGCCTTACGGCTGCCGGTTTCTGAAACATGGCGCTGGATCAGGGTTTTCAGCTGATCTTCCCAGTGATCTACGGTCACGGGGCAGGTCACCAGCGTCTCCATGTTCATCAGCAGTTGCGCCTTGCCCTCGGGGTCGTAGAGATAGGCCATACCCCCGGTCATGCCCGCGCCAAAGTTGGCGCCGATGTCCCCCAGGATCACGGCCACGCCGCCCGTCATGTACTCACAACCGTTCGAGCCGCATCCCTCGATCACCACCGTCGCGCCCGAGTTTCGAACAGCAAACCGTTCTCCGGCACGTCCCGCGGCAAACAGGTGACCATCGGTTGCACCGTACAGAACCGTGTTGCCTATGATCGTGTTGTCGTCCGCTTTCAGCGGGCTGACCTGCGGCGGACGGACAACGATGGTTCCGCCCGACAGGCCCTTGCCGACATAGTCGTTGGCATCGCCCGACACTTCCAGTTTGAGCCCGGGTGCCGCAAAGGCCCCCAGCGATTGCCCGGCCGAACCCTGTAGTTTCACATGCAGGTGGTCATCCTGAAACGTGTTCCGCATCCCGAAATTCTTGACGATATGGCTCGATGTGCGGGTACCTACGGTCCGGTGCGTGTTCTGGATCGCATAAGACAGCTGCATCTTTTCACCATCCTTCAGGAACCGGGCAGCATCGCGCACGATCTCGGCGTCCAGCGTATCAGGCACCGCATTGCGGTCCTTGTCGCGATCGTAAACGATATTGGCCGAGCCATCGACGGTGATCAGCAGCGGGTTCAGGTCCAGATCGTCCAGATGCGCCGAACCCCGGCTGACCTGAGCCAACAGATCAGCCCGGCCGATGATCTCGTCAATCGATCGCGCGCCGAGGCTGGCCAGCAATTCACGCACTTCCTGTGCGTAGAAGGTGATCAGGTTCACCACCTTGTCCGCGTTGCCGGTGAACTTGGCCCGCAAGGATTCGTCCTGCGTACACACACCAACCGGGCAGGTGTTCGACTGGCACTGACGCACCATGATACAGCCCATCGCGATAAGGGCGGCGGTCCCGATGCCGTATTCCTCGGCCCCCATCATCGCAGCCATGACGATGTCACGACCCGTGCGCAGGCCGCCGTCGGTCCGCAAGGTCACGCGGTCGCGCAGGTTGTTCATCGCCAGAACCTGATGCGCCTCGGTCAGGCCCATCTCCCACGGCAGACCGGCATATTTAATGCTGGTCGCTGGCGAGGCACCGGTGCCGCCATTGTGACCCGAAATAAGGATAATATCCGCTTTCGCCTTGGCCACACCGGCTGCAATCGTGCCAACCCCCGACGACGCAACCAGCTTGACCGTCACCTTGCAGCGCGGGTTGATCTGTTTCAGGTCGTAGATCAGCTGCGCCAGATCCTCGATCGAGTAGATATCGTGGTGCGGCGGCGGCGAGATCAGGGTCACGCCCTTGGTCGAGTGCCGCAGACGCGCGATCAGGTCGGTGACCTTCATGCCCGGCAGCTGACCGCCCTCACCGGGTTTCGCACCCTGCGCAACCTTGATCTCCAGCTCTTCACACTGGTTCAGGTATTCGGCGGTCACACCGAACCGGCCCGAGGCCACCTGTTTGATCTTGGCCGATGGGTTGTCGCCATTGGGTTCCGGCACGAAATGCGCCGGGTCTTCGCCGCCCTCGCCCGAGTCGGACTTGGCACCGATCCGGTTCATCGCCACGTTCAGCGTCTTGTGCGCCTCGGGGCTCAGCGCGCCGAGCGACATGCCTGGCGTCACGAACCGTTTGCGTATCGATGTGATGGACTCCACCTCCTCCAGCGGGATCGGTTTGCCCAGCGGTTTGAAATCCATCAGGTCACGCAGATGAATCGGCGGGTTGGACTGCATCTTGGCCGAATACTGCTTCCACAGCTCATATGAGGCTCTGTTACAGGCCATTTGCATCATATGCATCGAGGTGGCTTCCCAGGCATGGGTCTCGCCAGATTGACGTGCCTTGTAGAAACCACCAATAGGCAGCACGTCCAGACCGCTGTTCCAGCCCTTGGCGTGAATCTCTTCCGCCTTGACCCGGATACCATGGATACCAATACCCGAAATGCGGCTTGTCATACCCGGGAAATATTCGGCCACCATGGCGCGGCTCAGACCAACGGCCTCAAAATTCAGACCGCCGCGGTAGGACGAAACAACCGAAATACCCATCTTCGCCATGATCTTGAGCAGGCCCTGGTCGATGGCTTCACGGTAGCGCGCGACATTCTCGGTCAGTGTGCCGTCCAGCAAACCACGCTCGATTCGGTCCGCCAGCGAATCCTCTGCCAGATACGCATTCACAACGGTCGCACCACAACCGATCAGCACCGCGAAGTAATGCGGGTCGATACACTCAGCAGACCGCACGTTGAGCGAGCAGAACGTGCGCAAGCCTTTGCGTGTCAGATGGCTGTGCACGGCGCTGGTCGCCAGGATCATTGGCATCGCCACCTTGCCCGGACCGGAATGATGGTCCGTCAGGACCAGATGTCCGGCGCCCGAGCGTACGGCCTCCTCGGCTTCAGCTCTGATACGGGTCAATGCGGTGTCCAATGCGCCTTCGCCGGACTCAAAGGTACAATCGATCTCGGCCAGCGGAGAATTGAAGTTTTCGACCAGCCGTTCCCATTGCGCGTTGCCGACAAAAGGGCTCTCCAGCACGATGATTTCGGTCTGGCTGCTGTCCTCATCCAGCACGTTCTTGAGGTTGCCGAACCGTGTCTTCAAAGACATCACACGATATTCGCGCAAGCTGTCGATCGGCGGGTTCGTCACCTGGCTGAAGTTCTGGCGGAAAAAGTGGCTGAGCGGGCGGTATTGCTTGGACAGCACCGCCGAGGGCGTGTCATCGCCCATCGAGGCCAGCGCCTCTTTCCCGTCTTCAGCCATCGGAGCCAGAATCTGCTCCAGTTCCTCGACCGAATACCCTGCCGCAATCTGGCGCTTGCGCAGTTCTTCACCTGTAAACAGCGGCTGTTCGATCACGCCGGCCAGCGTGTCGTCGAGATCATTGATCTTTCCGACCCATTCGCCAAACGGCAACGCGCGCGCCAGTTTATTCTTGATTTGCGTGTCGCGGAACAGCTTGCCCTTTTTCATGTCCACGGCCAGCATCTGACCCGGACCCAGTGCGCCTTTCTCGACCACGGTGGCCTCATCGATCGGCACCATGCCCGCCTCGGACCCGGCGATCACCAGCCCGTCACCCGTTACCACATAGCGCATCGGGCGCAGACCGTTCCGATCCAACCCAGCGCACACCCAGCGCCCATCCGTCATCGCCAGCGCTGCGGGGCCGTCCCACGGCTCCATCACCGAATTGCAGTACGAATACATGTCGCGCCAGGCCTGTGGCAGCTCGACCGCCTGCTTGGACCAGCTTTCCGGCACCAGCATGGTTTTCGCCATCGGCGCCGAGCGACCAGCGCGCACCAAAACCTCGAAAACCGAGTCTAATGCGGCGGAATCCGACGACCCGCCGGCAATGATGGGCTTGATGTCTTCCGCGTGATCACCAAAGGACGCCGACGCCATGCGGATCTCATGGCTTTTCATCCAGTTGATATTGCCCTTCAGCGTGTTGATCTCGCCGTTATGCGCCAGCATGCGGAACGGCTGCGCCAGCCACCATTGCGGAAAGGTGTTGGTGGAATAGCGCTGGTGATAGATGGCAAAGGCGCTTTCGAACCGATCGTCCATCAGGTCGGGGTAGAAGACGGCGACCTGCTCGGCCAGCATCATGCCCTTGTAGATGATCGACCGGCAGCTCAGCGAGGCGAGGTAGAGGCCAGAGATTCCGGCTGCGGCTGCGGCCTTTTCGATCCGACGGCGGATCACATAAAGCTCACGCTCGAAGGTTTCCTCATCCACGCCCTTGGAATTCGAGATCAAAATCTGCTCGATCTCGGGACGGGTCGCATTGGCCTTTTCCCCCAGACAGGTCACATCCACCGGCACATGACGCCAGCCATAGATGTAGTAGCCCATCCGCAGCACTTCGGTTTCCACGATGGTCCGGCACTGCTCCTGCGCGCCGAAATCGGTACGGGGCAAAAAGACCTGACCAACTGCGATCAACTCGTTCATGCGCGGCTCGTGACCGGTACGGCGTATCTGGTCATAGAAGAAAGGCGCCGGGATCTGCACATGGATGCCCGCGCCGTCGCCTGTCTTGCCATCGGCGTCTACTGCACCGCGGTGCCAGATCGCCTTCAGCGCATCGATACCGGCGTCGACAACCTTGCGCGACGCCTTGCCATCGACCGAAACAACAAGACCCACACCGCAGGAAGAATGCTCTTCTTCCTCGGAATAGAGACCGTTTTCCGCCATCCACTTTCGCTTGGCTTCTTCCGCCCGCACCCAATCGGCATCGTATTTGGTCATTGGCTGTCTCCTTCTTCGGATGGGGCAAACATGGCTTCGACTTGCGTCTTGGTCATCTGCTTGCGCTCGCCCGCGAACGCATACCCCTCGGGCTTTTTGTCGATGTAGAGTTCTAGTTTCAGTTGGCTGCCGGTACCGTTTTCGAACAGCCCCGCGGCCATTTGGGTCTGGCCGTGCATCTCGCCCGGCAAAGTGATCCGATACCACAAGGACGAGCCGCATTCGCCGCAAAAGGCGCGCTCGGCCCATTCGGACGAAGTGAAGGTTTTTACCGGTCCCAATGCGGCGTAACCGGGCTCGGCCGGGAATGTCACCAGCATCGAGCTGGTCCAACGGCGGCACTGGTCGCAATGGCACGCCCCCAGCACATTTTTCGCCGGGGTGGCGGTCACAGTGACCGCGCCGCACATGCATTGACCTTGCAATTCGGGCATTCCTGACCCTCCTGTCGCTGGACTGTGGGGTTACTCGGCTGCCACGGCAGCCTTGCTGTTGAACCGGTCGATAATTGCGTCGGCGCAATCCCGGCCGTCGCGAATGGCCCAAACCACCAGCGAGGCGCCACGCACGATATCACCGATGGCATAGACGCCGTCCATCTCGGTCTCACCGGTTTGGAACGCGGCCTTGACAGTGCCCCAACGGGTCACAGGCAAGTCGGGCTGACCGAACAGGGTGGGCAGGTCTTCGGGCTCGAACCCCAGAGCCTTGATGACCAGATCGGCCTCTTCCACGTAATCCGCGCCTTCGATGATCTCGGGGGCCTGACGACCCGACGCATCGGGTTGGCCCAGACGCATCTTTTGCACCATCACACCGGACACTTTGTCATCGCCAGTGAACCCTTTGGGCGCGCTCAGCCATTCGAAGATCACGCCTTCTTCCTCGGCATTCTGCGTCTCACGCTGCGAGCCCGGCATGTTGGCCCGGTCACGACGGTAAAGGCACTTGACCGAGGTCGCGCCCTGACGGACCGAGGTTCGAACGCAGTCCATCGCGGTGTCGCCGCCGCCAATGACGACAACTTTCTTACCTTCGGCGTTCAGCCGGCCATTGTCGAAATCCTCAACTTCGTCGCCAAAGCTTTTGCGGTTCGAGGCGGTCAGGAAATCTATGGCTTTCTCGATACCGGCCAGACCGCTGCCGGGCATGGACAGGTCACGGGACTTGTAGACTCCTGTCGCGATGATCACGGCGTCATGTTTGGTACGGATTTCTTCGAATTTGGTGGCATCCACGTCGCAGTTCAGAACGAATTCAACGCCGCCATCCGCCAGCAGATCGTTGCGGCGCTGGACGATGTCCTTTTCCAGCTTGAAACCCGGAATGCCGTACATCAGCAAGCCACCGGCACGGTCATAGCGGTCATAAACAGTCACCTGGATACCCGCACGACGCAGCATGTCCGCCGCGGCCAGACCTCCCGGGCCACCACCGATGACACCAACGCTTTCGCTGCGCTCGGCAGTCGGTGTCACGGGTTGAATCCAACCTTTGTCCCAGGCCGTGTCGGTGATGTATTTCTCGATCGTACCGATGGTGACAGTACCGTGACCCGACTGTTCAATCACGCAATTGCCTTCGCACAGCCGATCCTGTGGGCAGATACGACCGCAGATCTCGGGGAAAGTGTTGGTGGCCTGGCTGGTTTGATAGGCCTCTTCCAAGCGCCCGGTCGCAGTCAGGCGCAACCAGTCGGGGATGTTATTGTGCAGCGGGCAATGCGACTGACAATATGGCACGCCGCACTGGCTGCAACGGCTGGCCTGCTCGGCCGCCTTTTCAGCCGCGAACTCGGCATAGATTTCGTCAAAGTCTTCCTTGCGGTCATCAGCGGCACGCTTTTCGGGCATGACACGGTCGATCTGCACAAATTTCAGCATCGGTTGCTTGGCCACGGGTCAGACTCCATGAATTGGCTTGGTCGGGTTTCTTTAAGGGATGTCAATTCGAATGAAAAGTCAACTGTACTGACCTAGTTATACGAAAATTCAGTGCGCGACCCCAAAAATGAGAAATGTCTCACAAATTTAGGTCCGATACGGGCCCATATGAATGCTTTTCTTTCTGACACCACACTTATACCCATAAAATCAAACAACACGTGACGGCACCACGGCAGGGCAGATGAGTTTGTTTCAGTTGATTCTCGCGGCAATTATTCAGGGTATTACCGAATTTTTGCCGATCTCGTCCTCGGGACATCTTATCCTTTTGCCCAGCCTGACCGGCATGGACGACCAGGGCCTGACAATAGATGTTGCGGTGCATGTCGGCACGCTGGGCGCTGTTGTTCTGTATTTCTGGGCCGATGTGAAGCAGGCGTTCGCAGGGCTTCCCGACGCTCTGATTGGGAGGCTTGAAACCCCTCAGTCGCGCCTGGCCTTGTGCCTGATCATCGCAACCATACCCACGGTGATTGTCGGGGCAATTCTGCATCTGACGGGCGTCAGCCAGTCCTTGCGCTCCATCACGGTTATCGGATGGACGATGCTGGTATTCGGTCTGCTGCTGTATTGGATGGACCAGAAAGGCCCGCAAACAAAACAAGCGTCTGATTGGGGCATTCGAGACGCAATAATCATGGGGTTGTGGCAGGTGCTGGCCTTGATCCCAGGCACGTCGCGTTCCGGCATTACGATCACGGGCGCACGTCAGCTTGGCTATGCGCGGGAAGATGGCACCCGCATTGCCATGTTGATGTCCATTCCCACGATCCTTGCATCCGGAACCTTGCTGTCCGTGGACGTGATCCGTCAAGCGGACGTACAGTTGGCGAAAGATGGCGCTATAGCCGCGTTCTTTGCCTTCATTGCAGCGTTACTGGCTTTGACGCTGATGATGCGTTTGCTGCGCAGCGTCAGCTTCACGCCCTACGTGATTTACCGCGTGGTACTTGGCGCTGTCCTTCTGATCATCGCCTACAGCTGATCAGATCCGCAGGTTCCCGGCCGAATTCTGGATGTCATCATACTGACCCGCAGGCCGGAATTTCCATAGGTACTCAGGCAATACGGAATCCAATGCAGCCGGCTCGATACCCAAATCGGCGAAGGTCATGGCTCCCTCAGACACGACATTGTCGCGGCGCAGGTTTTTCAGTTGATCCTTCGTCAGGATGTGGTTCGGAAACAGCTGAAAGCTGACGAATTTTGCAATATCCAGTACACCCGCCATGATCTTGCCGATCCAGAAAGGCAAACCGACAATGACACGGCGGCGGTGAATGACCTCCAGCATCTGCTGCATCAACGCCCGGAAAGTCTTGATCTCAGGCCCGCCCAGCTCGTACGTACCAGCGGCCGCGTGCCCCAATACACCCTGAACGGCAGCTTGCGCGACGTCATCCACATAGACTGGCTGAAAACGCGTCTCCGCACCGACCAGGGGCAGAATCGGCCCCAGTCGGGTCATGGCGGCAAAGCGGTTAAAGAACTGATCCTCGGTTCCAAAGATCACCGATGGGCGCAGGATGACCGCACCGGGCATATGGGCCAGCACAGCGGACTCACCCTCTGCCTTGGTGCGGGAATACTCGCTGTCCGAGTTCGCATCCGCACCAATCGCAGATATGTGCACCATACGGGAAATGCCCCGTTCCGCAGCCAGACGGGCGACCCGCCCGGCCCCTTCAGCCTGAACCTTGTCAAACTCGTTTTTACCCAGTTCGTTCAAAACACCAACGCAATTGACCACGGCATCGACCCCGTGCATCGCCATGGCGACCGAGGCGTCATCGCGAATGTTACAGAGAAAGGGTTCGACCTGACCCACGACACCGTAAGGTTTGACGAACATCGCCTCGTTGGGGCGTCGCACCGCAACCCGCACGCGCCATCCTTCATTTGCCATACGTCGGGCGATATAACGGCCGACAAATCCCGATCCACCGTAAATCGTGACCATTTTGGACATGATGGGGCTCCTGTAGCGAGGGTCTTGCTTCGATCTACCGCTCCACGGGCCGGCAAACAAGGCGCAATAACGCCGCGCAGCAGGGAAAAGAAACGAGTGTTCGAGGTGCTTTTGGCCTGGCGTCAAAAAACTTTCAATTTTCCACCCGAATCCGGTTGACGCCTCCCGCCAGTAGGCTTAAACGCCCCTCCACGACACCTGCCCAGGTGGCGGAATTGGTAGACGCGCTAGCTTCAGGTGCTAGTGTCCGTATGGACGTGGAGGTTCGAGTCCTCTCCTGGGCACCATTTCTTCCGAACATAAATGCTCATAAATGCTCAATTTCATTGAATTTTTGATCTTATTCCGAGCAACCTTCTGAACAATGAACCCGACTTGAACGCCACAATTTGGCATACCAAATTGAGCGACGGGGTGTCCGTTTAGATGTGAAATCCCGCGCCTGCTTGTCGGATGTTAAAATATTGAAAACAAAGGCAAAAGACAAACACCACAAGTCGCAAATTTTACTTTGATTTTAGCAATGTTGCGGCCCAATGGCTTCGGGCTTTTGCGTCGAAAATACCACAAAAAGTAAAAAATAACGCACAGTCGCACGCTGCAAAAACGTGTGTGCCTTTAACGCTGAAGCACTCTCGAAGGTCATCAACCGGGCAGTGTTGTCGGATAAGCGAAAAACTGGTCGAATTGCCTGATTGTCCGACGAATGAGCAAGGTAAGGTGCGATTAAGAAGGAAGCCTCGCTTCAGCTGATTGCCATAGCTTTATTGGTGAAATGCGAGTATCAAATGGAGAGAGCCTGAAAAGGTTAGTAAATCCGGAAAGTTTTACGAAGCCGCAGGTGGTATTGTATTGGGACTTCTGGTTTGGTTTTGGCCAGTTAATGCTGTAGGTATTGATGCCGGATGGTCTGCGCCTCTACTACCTTCCTATCTCTGGACCCCTGCTACACTGCAGCAACAATAATCAGCGGGTGCAGACGCCAGGCAATTGCGGAAAAACGAGTAATAAAGCTCAGTGAATCTGTCGAAAACTGACGGGGAAACCGCGGTGCCTACAGTTGACTATAGATTCTTATGCATACGCAGCCTTTGAAAAACAGCATGCCAACATATCGCACACGCGGCCAGTGCGACAGGTAAGAATGTGTATCGCACTGAAATCGCGTCGACGTCAGTAAATACAACCAACAGCGTTGCGGGCGCGACACCCAGCCACATCAAAGCGGCGAGACAATTGCCCCACCAGTTGGTCGTCAGAGCACCGCCTCTGATCAAGAAAAGTGCAGCAGGCGCAAGAAGTGTACATTCATAGTACCAGAAATAAGGGGCTGAAAGCATGATCGCCAATAACAGGGTCGCGGCCCGAAGATCGAATTCGATCTTGGGATTGTGCCACGCGACCGCAACAAAAACTGCGGCCAGCGCAGCCACCAACCACTGAGCTGCAAGCGCCCAGGGCTCAGGTATTCCGATCCCGGAGAGAGCCGAGTAAATGCTTGTCATCAGGTCATTTTCAGCACTGGCGGTCCTTACGATCGTGAGATGAAGTTGGTTCAGTTCCTGGAAGTCTGTCCAGTAATCGACGCCGAGGATTAACGTCGGCACTGCCAAAATGAGCAACGTCGTGACAGTGGCTGCGGCAATTGTTCGCCATGCAGAACACGCCAACAATGCAATCGGAATCATCAGACCGAGTTGCGGCTTGAGCGTCAGAATTCCAATCAAGACGCCCGCCATGATCGGTCTGTTATCCCGCAGCGACGCCAGGGCAGCTAACAAAGTGGCGAACCACAAAACGCTGGTTTGTCCCATCAGGAGTGACGGCAGCATTGCCGGCGCGAGAGCAAAGCCAATCCAGACGGGTATGATGCCGCCAGAAAATGGTCGAACTGCAGCCAACATAGCCAATACAGAAACGACGAGGAACACAAGCCAGGCCACCGGAAATGCAAAAGCTCCGAGTGGCATCAGCGCGATCAGAAAGCCTGGCGGATACAACCAGGGCATCCATTTTTCGTCACGAATGCCGTGAACCGACGCCAATTTCTCTATGTCGAATGCCGCCAGAGGTTCGCCTAGAAAGGCAAGGCGCGCCGCAGCCCAGAAAACCCGAAAGTCTATCGAGATAGCATTGGTGCCGTTCTCTATCAGCTCCCACCACGTGACACCGACCCACATTGCGCAGATTGCCAGAACCAGGGCCGGACCCAATGTACCCAACTGCCAACTGCGGCGTGTATCAAAGGCCTCAAGACGCCGTGATGCTGCGTCAGAGGAAAAGGTGCCATTCTGCCTGGTGTTTTCCATTATCCACACTGCTCATCATTCGGCGCCAGGGTCTAGGCAAAGGTGGCATTTCGGTCGAGCCTATTGGTGCCTCCGGTTGCTCGGGACTTTATCGCGCTATTGAAAGGCTCGCTACGGCGAAGTGCGCTTAAAGATGTGTGCGTTCGCTTATGATTGGCCGGTCGGCGCAGAGTCTAGCCAGATTCTCAAACATATGCGCAAAACACTTTTTCGAATCCACGTTGCAAAGCAATTGCATAGTACGGTTCGAGACGTGCCATTTGCGCCCCGTTCAGCCGGAACAATCGCTCACCTCTCCCTCATCATCAAGCAGCTTGAGCTCCGCACGCACTGTAGATATGCTCATAATGTTGCGCTTTCATCACTGATTTCATTGAAGAAAACCTTGAGTTTTCGCCCATAGATTTGCACGGTATTTGCGCATAACTTTGCACGATTAGCCCAAAAGCTTGCACTCCAACTCGAAAGCACTCTGGCTTCTGTCCTTAGGTGCTCGAAAAAGTGACCCAAAGCCAGCGCCTAACAGCTTTAAGCGCATCTAAGGCAGCATGTCTCAATGCTGGGTTGCAGTAAATATACTAAAGACTATCGACAACAAACCTGAACCGATGTCCGGCTTAAGACACCGATTACCGCGTCGTCTCCCAAGCGATTAGTGGAGGTCGACCGGATGTCGACCCTGTGAACGTCATCGAGCACAAAGGCTCCAAGCCAAGGCTATGCTCTGTGAGATACTCGAAAAGCAACGCCTTAACAGTCTCCGATCTTCTCGTGCTCGTTCTTTAACCGTCTAAAAGAACTGATTGTTTTGACGCCTTGGCACCCCGAATACTTGTCGAAAACGGTAGTCCGCAATGGCGCCCGGTTGTTCTAGTTTTCTTTTCTCCAAGTCATATAACCAGTCAACGCACCCATGGGGGTTGATTTAGTACGACTTCGTATTATTTAGTTCGATATAGTACTATTGGAGAACCAAGATGCCAAACAGAAGACGTTTTCTAAAAATTCTAGGTGGAGGCACGATACTAGCGGCAACGGGCGCGGTTGGGTTCCTCTCCACGCGAACGCCCCATATTGCTCTGGCTCCGTGGACGCCAAAACCGTATGACGATCCCCGCAAAGCCGCTTTGTCTTACGCAATTCTCGCCCCCAACCCGCACAATTTGCAACCTTGGCTAGTCGAGTTGGTGGGTCAAGACAAAGTGCGCATCCACCGTGATACTGATCGCGAGCTTCCAGAAACCGATCCTTATCACCGTCAGCTCTATATTGGCCTCGGTGCATTTGTTGAGACGATGGTTCTGGCGGCAGGTGCTCTTGGGTTTGATTCCGAGGTCAAGTTACTGCCTGATGGTGATGACGGACCAATCGCAGAAGCAGTGTTTGTGCCTGGCGGAGCACCCGATCCACTCTCGGATCAAATCCTCAACCGACATTCCAACAAAGAACCGTACACTGAGCAGCGCCTCTCTACCGCCCAAATGTCTGCGCTTGGAAACTTTGCCACTTTGATTACCGATGACGAATTGGCGGCCCGTATTCGAGACCTCACGAAACGCGCCTTTGAGATCGAGATGCGAACACCACAAACTTTAAAGGAATCCGTCGACCTGATGCGGATCGGTAAAGCAGAAATCAACGCCAACCCAGACGGGATTGAGTTACGCGATCCTATGCTGGAAACGCTGCGGCTTACTGGCCTGTTGGACAATGAGACCTTGATGAACGTTGATCATCCAGGCACTCAATCACACATGCGAGGCTACTTCGCCATGCTAGACGCGACGCCGCAGTACGCAGTCCTCACCACAGCCACAAACACGCGAAGCGATCAACTCGATGCCGGACGTCAGTTGATGCGTTTCTACCTGAAGACAACCGAAATGGGTCTGGGCGTTCATCCGGTCAGTCAGGCACTTCAGGAGTATCCCGAGATGGCCGATGAATATGCTCTGGCGCATGAGCTTCTTGCGTCACCGGGCCACACGGTGCAAATGTTGCTGCGTTTGGGGTATGGACCCGAGCCAATTGCCACACCCCGCTGGCCGCTGGAGACACGAATTCTGAATGAAGCCTGAAGATGAGACCAACGAAGTCTACCTGTTCTTCACCGAGGTCGGTATCATTAATCAGCTGATCTCGACCAAGCTTGAAGCGTTCTTACCTGGCAGAATGACTGCAACCCAATTTGGCATATTGGGCCACCTGGTCCGGCGCCCCGAGGGAGAAACTCCACTTCAGCTATCGAACGCTTTTCAAGTGCCCAAGACATCGATGACGCATATGCTCGCCAGCCTTGAAAACCAAGCCCTGATTACCCTTGAAGCCAACCCCTATGACAAGCGTTCGAAAATTGCCCGGTCCACGCCGCAAGGCGCTGAGTTTTTGAGCGCGTGTATGGAGCAGATGTCGGAAGCCCTAGGTCCAGTTCTGTCCGATCTCGGGTCCGATCCATTTCACAATTCGCTGCCGAATCTGACGCGCATACGAGAAGCATTGGACAGCGAACGGGACTAGGCAAAATACCGGCGCTAGCCAGAATACGAAGCCAAATTCTTAGAACATCATGCAATCTCCGCCCGGGGGAAGCGGCGGTGATCCTTCAGGCAAGGTGGGTGTGTAGTCAAATGTCACAATCTTCGCGCCACCGTCGTATGCCACGAAAAGTTGGTTGGATCCTGGCCTAATGGCGATGCCTTCCGGATCGGTTCCGAATTCCAACAAGCATTGCTGGGCGAGCAGTTGGCCATCAGCCGTGAACTCATACAGGCTGTTTGACCCTTCCAAGTCATCAACAATCAACATGTGACCGGTGCGTGGGTCAATCGCGATCCCTTGTGCCTCGCTCAAGGGGGGAGAGAGCTTCATGGTATCCAACCTCGCCGTCAAAGCACCCTCTGAAGTGAACCAGGACAACCGTTCCGGGTCATCTTCTACGGTCACGATGTGCCCCGTGGCATTGATCGCGATCCCTTCGGTATCCGCAAATCCACCTTCAAGTTCAAATGGTGCTCCTAAAGTGACTCTTTCCTTAGTGACACGTTGGAGGCTGCCAAGACCGTCGCCTACCAACAAGTGAGCCCCTTCAATAGCAATTGCTTTGATACGGAAGAGATCGCCGGATATGCGGCGCAACTCATCACCTTGCAATGTAACGAGAATGGCCTCGGGCCCCTCGTTCGCAATCCACAACCCACAAAACGTCGGATCGTAGTCAAGACTTGCGGGTTGGTTGAGCTCATAGCGCCCCGTTTCGCGCAGCTGCAATGCCGCGACTGGATTGGACACGGTGCAGAGCAACAAGGCGATGGTCCTTGCAAACACTCAGAATGCCCCTAAAAACTGCTTCAGGAAGGTGGATCGGTGTCGCGAAGAGTCAATGCAAAGAACGCATGAACTCCTAAAAGCAATCGCATCACTTAGCCTGATCAGAGAGACTGAGGACACGAAAAATCTGCACAGGATTACCGATGCCCTTCATCTTTCTTTCTCCCAGTTCTTCTGTCTCTACATACTCTTCTATGTCTAAAAACGCACGTTGGTTCAAAAGGATCTGCCCGTCGATGGCAAAATCGCAAAGCCTCGATGCGGTGATCACCACGCCGCCGATAGCGGTGTATCCCGATCAGGATACCGCCTCCCAACATGAGGGCGAGAAATGCTATGCGAATCAACCAATTCGACATTGTAGGATAGCTTTCAGCAGTCCTTGGTCGTCACGTTCACAAGTGCTTCGGAAGAGAAGGTCGCAGTACTGGTCTCATCCGCATCGATATACGACACCCTGGCGCCTTCGATCTCCGACCCCGTTACGGTGATTTCGCGTTGCCCGATAGTGTCATCTACATCGATGGTGAAGGCGAGTTTGTCCCCGGCTTCGAGGGATGCAATCTCAAGTTCAATTGTATCTTGCCCGTCCACGACCGCCGGAATTTGCCGCAGAGCATCCGCACCCTCAACGAATTCGAGAGGTTGGAAAACCTCTACACCCGCGCCTTTTTCGGTAACGTCGAAAATCAGACGTCCGGCGGATTGCGACAATTAAATTTTGAGGGTCGAGGCTTCTACTTCGCACGTTCCGACTTTTGTCAGAACAAAACGGTCCTTGGGTGCGCCTTCTATAAAGCGAATTTGTACACCAGCTTGAAGCGAAGTAGCTGCAAGTAATCCAAGGGTCGCCGCAAGAATACTCTTTGGGAGCATATTTATTTCCTTGCTGAAGGGTTCTTATAGATACGCTTCGGCGGGATTCTTGGATCAGACTTATGGCCTTTGATTATGGTGGTTCAGCCGACAGGAACATTCGAAGTTCCATGCACCACTGTCAGAAGGGTTAAGTCAAAACATGCCATTGTCATTCTCGCTGTTTGCTGGAACTTCCTGAAGAACGTCCCAGTGTTCGACAACCTTACCATCAGCATCCAAGCGAAAAATATCGATCCCTGCGTACTCGAGACCATCAGGCCAGATTTGATGGCAATGCAGAATAACGTGGTCGTCTTCAGCAAAGGCACGTTTGATGTCCACGCGCTTTCCCGGGTATTCGGCGGCCATGCGCTCGAAGTACTCGACAAAGGCTTGCTTGCCGTCGCCAACATGTGGGTTGTGCTGCGTATAGGTTTCACCAACAAAGGTCGCTATGGCCTCGGCAGGTCGACACTCGTTGAACATCATTTCGTAGAAAGCGATGACATTTTTCTTGTTTGTTTCGAGGTCCGGCATGCTGATCTCCAAATCGACGTTTGCACCGCTCAAAAAATGTTGGCCCACGTAATTCTTGGAAGCAACCCGGCAAGAACCTCAATCCCTATTCGGCATGAAGTTACGAGCTTGATTTTGCGTTCCGACTATTTCGAGTGTTTGCCACTTACCCGGTTTCTTCGAAGTCTATATGAATATGATTTCCATCAGGATCGGCCAAATGGATTTGGACTATTCGAGCCCCCGGGACGTCAGTTTTGCGATACTGGGTCTGACTCGAGATCAGCTTTTCCTCGAATGCGTCCAACCCCGTGGCTGAGAGCGCAAAATGCTCGAGCTTTAGCTTCACTTCGGAGCCGACATTGGGCGTTCCTTCATGACCCACAAGGTGAACCACAGCGTGGTCACCCGCATACAACCATGCTCCGGGGAACGGAAAATCGGGGCGGGCCCCAGGTTTCAAACCCAGGACCTCTTCATACCAGGCGACCATGTCAGGCAACCTGGTCGTTACTATGTTCACGTGATCCAGCCGTTCAATTCTCATCTAGAATCCCTCAAGCACGAGCTTTCCTTTGGCTTTCCCGCTTTCAAGGATCGTATGCGCTTTCATTAAGTTTGTAGCATTGATCCGACCAAGTGTATCCGTTGCCGTGGATCTGATCTTTCCATCGTCTATCAACCCGGCGACCTGATTCAGGATTTCACTTTGACGGCTCAAATCGCTAGTCCCAAAAAGCGAACGGGTGTACATGAACTCCCAATGTATTGAGATCGACTTGGGTTTGAACGGCGCAATGTCGAAGGTTTCTGGATCGTCTATCAACCCAAAACGACCTTGGGGTGTCATCACCTCTCCAGCTTGAGATGCATACAGTTGGGAATGGTTCGTTGAGTAGATAAAATCAACGCTTTCGATACCGAGCGCATCGAGCTGCGGTCCCAAAGGTTCAGCATGGTTGATGACATGGTGGGCACCCAACTCTCGAACCCAGTCTTGTGTCTCGGGTCGAGAAGCAGTGGCAATCACCGTCAAGTCAGTGAGAGCTCGGGCCAATTGAATGGTAGTTGACCCGACACCGCCTGCGCCGCCTATAATCAGCAACGTATTGGTTCCGCCGGGAACGGCATCTTGGACTCGCAAGCGGTCGAACAGCATCTCATAAGCAGTAAGCGTCGTAAGCGGCATCGCCGCTGCCGCTGTCGCTGTTATGGATTTTGGCGCGGCTCCGACAATACGTTCATCTACCAGATGAAACTCGGCATTGGTTCCCGGTCGGTTGATCGCCCCTGCATACCAAACTGTATCTCCCGGACGGAAAGTCTCAACCGTTTCGCCAACTGCTTCGACGATCCCTACTGCGTCCCACCCCAGAATATCAGGTGCTGGACCTACAGGAGCACGTCTTTGCCGAATCTTCGTATCGACCGGGTTTACTGACACGGCCTGCACTTTCACCAATAAGTCGCGCCCCTTCGGCGTCGGTTTGTCGGCCTCGAAGTCAACCAGGGCGTCCGCCCGATCAATCGACCCTGTCTCACGGTATCCGACGGCTTTCATGGCGTGCTCCTTTGTCCGGTTCTGTATCAACCGATGACTGTCATTTCATTCAAAGTGAATTCCGCAATGGCGCCTTCGGTTGCTTCCAGGTAAGTCGCAAGGTGCTGAGCACTCATGTGGGTTTGCCAAAGCTCTCGGCTTTCCCAATTTTCGTAGAACACGAAATGAGCCGGGTTGTCGTTGTCCTGGTGCAGGTCGTAGTTAATGCAACCCTCTTCGGCACGGGTTATGTCGATGAGCTTGATCAGCTCGGCCTTTACGAGGTCAATCTTGTCGGGGTTGGCTTTGATGTTGGCGACGATTGTCAGCTTGGCCATTGGAATATGTTCCTTGTGTTCTTGAGTGATGCGCTAGATTTACGCCGCAGAAGTTTCGGGATAAACAGGTCTGGATCGAACATATAATCCGGAATTTCCGTTTAATGCTTTTAGACAATCTTCGCTTGTTTCTGACCATAGCCGAGAAAGGCAGTCTGGTGGCCGCGGCGCGCGAGACAGGGTTGTCGAGTACAACAGTGTCCGAGCGGCTCGCGGCTCTGGAGGCACATTACGGTGTGGTTTTGTTCAACCGCACCACCCGTTCTATCAGCTTGACCGAAGAAGGTCGGACACTCGCTGATGGAGCAAGAATCGTTCTCAGTGAGGTTGCGGACCTGGATACACTTGTTCGGCACGGCGCCGAAACTCTGTCTGGTCCAATTCGCATAAGCGCGCCGATTGACTTTGGACGGAGCATTGTGTCCGAGGTTATCGCCGAATTCACCGAAGAGAACCCTGCCGTCTCAATCGAACTGTCCCTCTCTGACGGCTATGTCGACCTTGTCGGCCAGGGTTTCGACCTCGCCGTTCGCTTCGGCAACATTACGGACAGCTCGCTCAGGTTGCGAAATCTAGGAAGCTACCAACGTTTCGTATGTGCATCCCCAAGTTACCTGGCCTCATTCGGAACGCCCGATAAACCAGAAGACCTATTGAACCACAACTGCTTGGTGATGAGGTTTGGGGACATCATTGACAACGTTTGGGAGTTTGGATCAGGGCCAAATGCCCAGCGCGTTTCGGTAAAGGGAAATCGAATAGTCAATGATGGTTCACTCATCCGCGATTGGGCGATTGCAGGCCATGGGGTCGTACTGAAGTCCGAGCTGGATGTCGGCGACGATGTTCGATCTGGCAGACTTGTTTCTGTCTTGCGCGATTTCCTTCCACCGCCGAAACCTTTGCAAATGATGTTTCCGCCGAGCCGAGCCCAACCACGTCGCGTAACGGCCTTAGCTGAGCATTTGCGTCGCAAATTTGGTGTGAGTTGAGGCCGCACGGGAAGACACTAATCTGACAGCCGCTATGTTTGCTCTATGAACTTCAAAGTCGCGTTTGCCAGCTCTTTGCCAGCATCTTCTTGAATGAAATGCCCGGCTTTTGGCACAACGAAATGATTTTGACCAACTGCGCCAGGGATCGACTTTTGGAACAGTTTGTCTACTCCCGCCATGACCTTGTCATCTTCTCCAAAAACAGTCAGAAACGGTGTGTCGAGGGTCTTGAGGGTTTCCCATGCGGCTCGGTTGGCTTCTGAAGCTGGATTGTCAGGCGAGTCGGGCACCAACACTGGAGATTCTCGGGCGCCTGCCAGATAGCGCGCATCCGGGAATGGTGCGTTGTAGGCTGCAACCTCTTCATCGGAAATCTTGGAAGTTGTGCCACCGAATACGATGCGTCCCGAATTAAATTCAGGTACGGATTGTGAGTATTCCCGCCATGAAAGAAATGCGTCGCCCAAGGGCACGTCACCGGTGGGCAAGGCCGTGTTCGCCACGACCACACGGGAGAAACGCTCGGGCATACTCGCAACCAGCCGCAAGCCAATGAGTCCGCCCCAGTCCTGGCAAACCAATGTGATGCCCGTCAGGTCAACTTTCCGCAACCACTCGGATATCCAGTCTACATGGCGTTGGTAGGTGTAGTCGGATCGCTCAATTGGCTTGTCCGACCGTCCAAACCCAATCAAATCAGGAGCCAGAACTCGATGGCCCGCATCTTTGAATAACGGAATCATGTGCCGATACAGGAAGCACCAGGTTGGCTCTCCATGCATCAACAATACGGGCGGTGCCTGTTTCGGTCCCTCGTCCAAATAGTGCAGACGGAGAAGACCGCCCTCGGTATCATCCACATCAAGATAGTTCGGCCCAAATTCAAAATCTGGCAATCCGTCAAACCGTTGGTCCGGTGTACGAAGGAACTTCATCGTGAACTCTCCAAAAATGCCAACGGTCTTGGTCCAACAACAGTGATCGATAAAACTAAAACGGTCCAGTTCCAGCGTATACCGACTTCAGGTTTGAATGAGTGCGTCGCAATTCTTTGCTCCCTTGCGGTGGAGGTCATCGGTTGAGCTGAGTCGGGTAAGGGCGCAATAACTCCAGGCATTAGTCCTCTCCTTTTTTTGAGATTTCAGGCGGAGACGGGACGGGTCTGTGCCTCGGGTGTGCCTGATTCAAGGAGAGCCGCATACCTAGTGCGTTGGACCCACAGGGTTGCGCTTCCGCAAAGAACCAGGACAAACGCGAGCGGGAGTCCTGCTGGATTGAGAGCGGCATGAAATAGTACGATAACAGCCATAATCGGCGCCAACAGAGCCAGCCCCAGTGCTGGGGCTCGGTTGGACAAGAGAAGAAGCGCGCCTGCCAGTTCGACACTTTTCATCAATGGCCAGAGAAACCCGGCCTCTTTAAGCGCTACTTCAAATGCAAGCCCGGCGGAAGAGGTCGGCGGATGTATAAGGTGCGCGTCTGTAAGAATGAACACAAAGCCATCCAACGCCCCTATCAGAAAAATACCGCCAAGAATTAGGCGCGGCGCTTGATCGATCAGAAGTGTCTTAAGCTTCGGAAGGGATGGCATCATCGTGAAATTCCTTCAGATTTCGATTGCACTTCAATTCACTTTCCTCTGAATATGGGAGCATTCAGCGTCACTCCAGCGAATAGCATTCAGGCAACATGAATGAAATTCAGATAAGAAATCTCGACCTGAACCTGCTTTTTGTCTTTCGAGTTCTCATGGAAGAAGGCAGCGTGAACCGCGCTGCTGAACAGCTTGGTCGAACGCCGTCAGCGGTGAGTCATGCGTTGGGGCGCTTGCGTAAGCAGTTGGATGACCCATTGCTGGTGCGCGCCGGTGGCGTCATGAAACCAAGTCCGCGGGCCGAGGCCCTATATCATGAGATCCGACCGATCTTGTCGCAAATCGAACGCGCCGTTCAGACGCCTGCTCCGTTCGAACCCGCAACATGTTCTCGGACTTTCCGCATGGCAGGACCGGCGCTGGATTGCATCGCGTCCAGTGTCATCTCACGAATGCAGGGAGAGGCCCCGGATTCGGCACTGTCTTGGCAGCCCTACTCCAAAGAGACCATAGGCCAGATCTTACAAGGCGAGATAGATATCGCATTCGGGAACGCGAACTTCCCTCTACCAGAAGGCCTGAAAGCACAAACACTGAAGCCGATGAAGCGGTATGTTCTGGCGCGGCGCGGCCATCCGGCGACAAATGATTGGAGCCTGGAAAGTTGGATGCGCTGGCCCCATGTTGTAGTTCGCATTCCAGCCGCGATCCACGGCACTGTCAGCGAGCACTTTGCAAATCTAGGCTTGAAACGGCGCATCGGGCTTCACGCTGGCAGTTGGTCAGGCGTCGCATCGTCTCTGAACAACACGAATATGATGGGCAACTTCGTTGCTTTGATCATGTTGGAGGGCGCAGGTGGCGACGACCTGCAAGTCTTTGAACCGCCGCAAGTTATGCCTGATCTTGTCTTCCGGGTTATGTGGAATGCCGAGTTGGATGCTGACCCGGCCCTAGCCTGGATCCGCGGAATTGTTCTGAAGACGTTTGATGGCCTCATGGCTGAAGCTAGCAAGCGTTTGTCAAATAGTGACATCATCGCACCGCGAACCATTGGTTGATATTCCAAGTTGCCATAGAACCTATCCATCTCAAGAGCTGCCTTGCGGCGGTGCGGCGTGTGGGTCGCGGCCCAATAGCATCAGATCTGGTCCTAGGGGCATCGGGCGACTACAGCACGCAGCCTCAAGCGGACATTCAATGAACTACTGCACTTCGCAGTCAGGCACAGCTTCACGGCTGATGCCTTAAAAAGACTTAACAATCGCTCTTTTTGGAAATGTGTGTTCGGCTAGCGCATCTGGCCTAGATGCAATTTTGCGTTTAGCGTGGTGCCCACTGTGGGAGTTCAGTCTTTGGAAAGACGTCTAGCAGCGATACTTGCCGCCGATGTGGTTGGCTATAGCCGTCTTATTCGAAATGACGAGGCCGGCACGCTTGCAAGGGTCAAAGCCCATCGCGAGCAGTTTTTTGAACCAATTGTCGCTTCACGACATGGGCGCATCGTCAAATTGATGGGCGACGGCTTGCTTCTTGAGTTTGCAAGTGCAGTTGAGGCCGTTCGGTGTGCGTTGGACATGCAGCACTATGTAGGCGTCGCCAATGCTGACCTGCCGCAAGATTCGCAGGTGCGATACCGTATCGGCCTTAATGTTGGCGACATCGTCGTAGATCAGGATGACATTCACGGGGATGGTGTAAATGTTTCCGCACGCATTGAAAGCCTGGCTGTCCCGGATGGCATTTACATGTCGGCTAGCGTTTTCGAACAGGTCCATACCAAGCTCGATCTCACCATAGAAGATTTGGGGAGGCGAGAGGTCAAGAACATCTCCGAACCCGTTCACATCTACCGCCTTACAATGGATGAAAAGGCAAAAGCCATCGTTTCTCCTATCGTGCCACTTACGAACAAGCCAACGAAAAATCGTCTGATTATGGTAAGTTGCACCGCAATTGTCCTGGCGTTAGTAGCCGCCGCATGGCTACAACCTTGGTCCGTGGTGCGATCCCCGGACACGGATGAACAAGCCGCGGCCCTGTCTGGCAAACCCTCCATCGCGGTCATGGCGTTCGACAATCTCAACAACGACCCGAGCCAAGATTACCTCAGCGACGGACTGAGTGAGAACATCCTGACCGCCTTGTCCCGTTTTGCAGATTTTTTCGTGGTCGCCCGAAACTCAACGTTTTCATACAAGGACGCTCCGGCAGATATACAGAAAGTGTCAGAGGAATTGGGTGTTCGCTACATCGTTGAGGGGAGCGTTCAAATTGCCGATGAGCGCTTGCGCGTGACGTCCCAACTCATTGATGCGACGACGGGCCAGAACATCTGGGCAGACAGCTATGACCGAGACCTACAGGACATATTTTCAGTACAGGATGAGATAACGCTAACCATAGCTTCGCTTCTCTCCACGAATATCGATCTGGCAGAGTACAGCCGTCTTAAGCATCAGCCTACTGATAGTCTTGGCGCTTACGAATTGCGCAAACGCGCGCAGGAGGAATGGTTTACCTTCACGAAAGAAGGAAACATCAAAGCAGAAGTGCTTAGCGCAAAAGCCATTGCTCTCGATCCGAACTATGCTGGGGCGTATGTCGAAAACGCTTGGGCACACATAAACGGGTATCGTTGGGGGTGGACGAACTCTTTAACGCGCGAGGAATCACTGGAGCGCGCATTTGAGATGGCGCGGAAAGCCATTGAACTGGAACCCTTCAATTTCAAAGGTCATTGGGTCTTAGCCAATGCAACTACTCAGAGCGGTAACCTTGAGCGGGCTGCTTCGCTTTACGACAAAGCAATTTCTCTGAATCCAAATTCGGCATCCGTTCTGGCAGATTCCATCGACCCGCTCGTCTATGGCGGCAAGGCGCCTGAAGCCGTTGAGCGCATGAAACTAGCGATCCGGCTGAACCCACATCACCAAGACTGGTATCTTTGGAATCTGGGTTGGGCTCAGTACTTCGCCGAGGAGTATGAAGATGCAAAGGCTTCAGTTGAACAAATGAACGAAATACCCGACGGCTTGAAACGCACCTACGCGCCAATTCTTTTACGCCTTGGTCTTCCCAGTGATGCGCAGACCGTTATCGATGAGTTTCTAGCGGCCAATCCCGAATTCACTGTCCAAGAGGCGATGAATGCGCCATTCGAGAGTGAGGCGTATCTCAATCGGTGGGTAGAGGATCTGCGAAAACTGGGTGTGCCTGATACCAAAGAATGAACGATTTTTCGAGTTTCGCTTTGCGGGTGTCGCCACCAGACTCAGACACCCACAACTATCGCGACAAACTTTAATCCTGCGATTTGCGGCTGTGGCTTTGTAGTATTTTCAGCCCAAACCGGACAATCACAACTAGACTTTGCAAATCCTGAGAACCGCAACAAAGAGGCGGTTCGCCGCTCTTTTGCAAACGATTGCTCTTGAAACAATCTGAAACCACCGAAGCCTGCTTCTCTAATCTCACCTCTGTGCTTCGGCTTCTCGCGAATTCGGCCAAAAAACTTCGACAAAAACTGATCCGGACACAACAACAATTGCCGCAAGCTGAAGCCATGTTGGGCTGTTGCCCAAGAAAACTATCGCCAAAGCAGCTGCAATCACCGGCTTAAGAAAAAAAATGTAAGAGGCGCGCGTCATGTCGGTGGCCGCCGCCAGCCCCCCGAACCATAGAAGTTGCGTGATAGTTGTGTTCCAAAGCCCCAGTACAATCAGCGACCAGAATGCAACCGTGGGCATTTCGGCAAGCATCAATGGATTAACCCAATTACCCCAAAAGATGCCAACGCCGATCCACAACCCAATTGCGCCGATTGCAATTGCCAGCGTGGTGATCCGCATTCCGCCGTGGCGCACCATAAGCGGTTTGGCCATTACGGAGTATCCCGCTACGAGAGCTGCGCAGAAAATTGCCATTAGAACACCCCATAGAGATTTACCTCCTGCGGTCAGCACATCTAGGTATCCATCAGTCAGAAGCGCAGCGACACCAGCCACAGCAAGAATGCCGGTGATTATTTTGACCGCAGAGATCGGGGTGCGATTGACCAACAGATTTAACAGCCCGACGAAGATCGGGATCGTTGTTACTAGTGTTGCCACCTGTATCACGCTGGCGAAGTCCAGCGACCAGTGAAAGAAAAGATAGGCGAGAGAAACTCCAAGCAGCGACAATGGCACCAAAATCCGCCAATCCTCACGCAACGGAGTCAAAAGGTCGCGCGTGTCGCTGCGCATCATTGACCAACTAATTAGCCCGACAGCGCCGATCAAATAACGCCATACAGAAACCTCAGGGCCCGCTACTCCGGTCAATTTGGCAAAGAACTCTGAACTTGCGTGACCGCATACGCCGACAAATACTGCTAGATAGGCCCATTTGGCGGGGATGTTCATTGCCGTTCGATCTCCGCTCCAAAGATTGCCAAGCTTTCAACAAGGCGTTCGGGTCGTTCAAGTGGCAATAGGTGGCCGGCGTTTTCCCAATCCTCCCTGCGAGCCTCAGGCAATTCAGAAAACAATCGATCTATAACTTCGGCGTCCCGGAAGACCCGGTCGTGCATGCCAGTGATCGAGAGCACCGGAAGATCCAGCGGCGACCACCGGAAATCCCAAGCTGTGTCGACCGAGTTCCGCATCAAATTGGCGTGCCCATGTAACTGGTCCAGCGGCTCATATGGGCCCCTGAGGAAATTTGGTCTAACGGTGGAGGCGAAGTCAGGGTTGGTCAGGAGTGGCATCATCAGCCCCATGAATAAAGAAGCTCCGCCTTTCTCGACATAGTGCGGAAGCGCATCGTTGATCCATGCAATGCGAGGGTTAATCTCGCGCAACGTATTCAGCAAATGTCCGTCGTCAGGGATTTTGGGACAGATAGCGGCGTGAGCTAAGAGAGGGTCTG
>NZ_JBWVBD010000013.1:0-42997 GCF_057221075.1 Ruegeria sp. HKCCD6647-2
CCTCTCTTATCAAATCGACTCAAACTGCCCCATTGGTGCTGACGTCAGACAAGCTTCACGGTCGGGTTCAAACCAAGGGGCCAGCAAGTCCACTGCGAAGTCAGCCCGTGCAACCCGCAATTGGGTTTCGACATATTTGATTCCAAAGGCTTCCATACACTCACGAAAGTGTTGCTCAGCCCCTTCAAGACCGCCTGTGGCGAGGCCAAAGGCTCGGAAGTCCACGGTGATGCCGGGATTGTTGGGAATGCGGTCTTGCGGGTCCTGAAACAGCCACACTGCCCCATGGTCGCCCGTATGAGCGGTGAAGCCGCGTGCGCCCTTGCCAGTCACGTTCAACGACACAGAGCCAAACTCGAGGACACAGTCGCTGTAGGTTTCTTTGGCGTGTTGCTTGGCGCATGCCAGTTCTTCGCGAAAGTCGTCAGGAATGTCGGCCTGAATGGTGAATTTCAGCCCATCTAAACCTGAATGCAGGATCGTTGCTTCCATTTGCGCTGACCTTCGCTTTCGTATTCGTGGAGGGGGGTGTTACAAGACTCGCCTCTATCGCGGCATGCCCTACCGCTGGGAGATTCGGTGATGTAAGGAAAATGAGTGCGGGGGCTTACGCCCCCTGAGTGCCTCCGGCGGGGCAGCATTTGTTTTGGGGCCGGAGCGAAGCCGCTCCGGCGCTGCCATCACTTGGCATTGGTTTGACGGCCAATCCAGATTTCGGCGCGCTCCGCGCATTTGGCAATATTCAGAAGGTCCGAATGGTGGAAGCTGTTCGAATTGCGCCATTCGCCGGTATCGGTCTTGTAGGCGCGGGACATGTCGACCGAGTAGAAGCCGTCATTGTCCCAAATGGTTGCAGTGATCAGGCCGATTTTGAATTTCTGTGCAGGCTGGTTTGCCATATTTCAGTGTCTTTCTGTTGATGTGTGTGGAAAAGGGCGCGGGACCGTTTCGCCCGCGCCCCTACAGAGCCATTCCGGCCCCAAAATCCCGCACGGCGCTGCCAACCCCGCGCGGGCAAAACTCAGGCTGCGGTGTAACTGCTGGTGTTGCCGTAGCGACGTGCCTCGGCCCATTCCAAAAGGTCACGGCGGCGATACCGGACAGAACGGCCCGACTTGTAGAATTTCGGGCCAAACCCCGTCACGCGCCATTTCTGAATGGTTCGCACGCTTTGGCACAGGAAGTCGGCGGCGTTGCTTTCATCAATAAAGCCGTCCAGATAATCCGTGGCGGGGCGGTTATTGTCATTTGCAGGTTCGTTGGTGAGCATCTGTTTACTCCAGTTTGAGTTGCTGATGCTCTAGACTTGGACCTACCGCCAATCTCTAAAAATGTCTATAAATCTTCGGTTGATTTATAGACCGGAACTTTCCGCTAACGATTTGAAAAGAGGAGAGAAAAACTTATGGATAGTTTTGTCTGAAATACCCGCAGGCGGTACGTATAAGTCAGCGTAACCCGATTCAATCCACTTTCTGATCTTCGGATAGTGGGACTTTTGCGATGCCGAAGGATCGATTTCGCGTATTTTGAGTAGTGCGTGGAATGCGGCTTCAATTGCAGGTCCAACTGTCGGACGTCCCGCTTTTGCGACGGGTATTTCAAACGGTTTCTTCAAAATTGGATCGGCTTCTTCTCGCACCATACGCACGCGGACGTCGACAAAGGTTAGCGATTGATAGTATAAAGTGTTGTCATCAAGCTTGGTCACTCTTGCCCATGCCTCCTTCGGGATTTGCACGGGTTTCAAGTCCAAAGTTCTCGGACGGTCGAAGCCGAACGCCCTGTACCTGCCCGATTGTAGTTTTTGGATCAGTTCGCCCGTGCACCTCTCCAATAGGTCTCGTTTTGGTTTCCCAAGATCGCCTAACTTTTTTGCGCTGTAAGCGAACAACTCTAAGCCTTCATAGTCCTGCGATTTACCTTCTTCAGCAGCGTCTTTTAAGTCTTCGATCCAAAGCTTGTTGCCAGCTTGGTCGTTAGCTGCTTTCCGCTCTTTTTCATAGATGTGTGCAGCATATGTTCTTGGGCAATCCGAAAGCCAAAAAGAGCACTTCCAAAGCTCCATGTAGTCCGCCACTGCGCGCCTCTTATATTTTGGATTAACACTGATGCACCCCCTACCCGGGGTAGGGGGTAGGTCGGGCACATTCAACCCACATATTGCAGCCACGTTATTGAAATTCCCGCTGCTGAGGTAAGCGAGTTACGTGCTGGAATAATTGCTATTAATATATGCCATCCAAGGCCAACGAAACGGGCCGTTGTTACACGCGAGCCAGAGTCCGCACATCCATGTCCACCATAGCATTCTGCATCGTGGAAGAATTTTCGGCGTGCTTGTGCTAATGTCGCCATGATCAATCAGGCAATGAGGTTTGGATGAGAATTAGCAAAGTGAATTCGTTTTATTGTCTTCTCGTTTTCACAAGTGTCAGTTGCATCGCTTTAGCACAACCGATTTTTTCGGAAGAGGCGTTACGTGAAGTAAAAAGCAATCAGTCTCCGCGAGAAGTCATAGTAAGCGGTTTCCGAAAATTTAAACGTGAACAATGGTCCAACGCACGAAGATACGGCGCGCAAATTGTGGACAACCCACCCGGAGGCTTGCCCGATAAAGCTCTGCGCATGGAATTACGCTATGGCGACTGTGGCAAGGAGAGAAAGTGGGATGACTGCGCGCGTGGAAATGAGCGCGTTGAATTTGCCAAATATAATGCTTTCCGAAACGGACAAGAAACGACCTACAACTGGTCTGTTTTCTTTGCACCCGGGTTTTCATCCAGAGGTGCCGGGCAGGTTATCGTCACACAGTTCTCAATGATGGGCGCAAACTCGCATCCGTTTCAGTTCAGCGTCCGCAATGGCTCTCTGGTTGCTTTAAAACGCGTCGAAAGCACCGATTGGAACTACGAAAGTCTTGTGAAGACGGTAATTCCAAGCCACTCGCTAACAGGGCGCTGGCATAACATCAAAGTTGACGCAAAGTGGTCGAGCGGCTCAGATGGACATTTCTTTGTCTGGGTAAACGAGAAGTTGGCCTACCAGTGGCGTGGAAGAACGCTAGGCGTCGGCAATACTGGTAGCATCAAAATTGGAATGTACCGCCAAAAGGTAACGCCAAAGGCCCCGGTCTTAGTAATGTACCTTGCTAATCTTTCTGAAAAAAAGTCATAGTTACGGGAGTTTAACGCGATGAAGAATGGTATTCTCTTTCAGGTGATAGTGCTTTGCCTTGGCTTCTTGTTTCCTACTACCAGCACGGCAGATGTTTGGTCCTCAAACGGCATTCCACCCGCGCTTAGCAACGGCTTGAAAGGCGTTGGGCTCAACACAGCGGGTGACTGGTCCAAATGTCGACAGGGCGCAAATACCAATGCGGACATGTCGCGCGCCCTAGCAGACGGATGGCGGCATATCACATATGTGATTTGCATTGATGACGTTTTGCAAATCAGCAATGGGTTCCGCTATAGCCCTAACAAGCTAAAGTCCAGAATGAGGACAGTGACGTCGCAGGTCCGTTCCTTGTCGTCTCGGTTTCCAAACGCGGTTTTTGTTGTTGCGTTCAAATCTCGCAATCAGGTCGGCGGATGGGATGCTCCAGGTCTGCGGACCAGCTTGATTTACGATGCCTACGAAAAATCCGAGGCAGTAAGAGCAAGCTATCAGCAAATGCTAAGGGATGCGGCGGTCGAAGCCAAGCCAATAAGCAGCAGCAAGTTAGCCTTTAGCATTATGAACGAACCTGAGTATCACAACAGAGGTTCGAGTGCCCTGAACCAATGGTACGAAAGCCATCTGGCGCTAGTAGATGCCGTTCAGCAAGTTGACCCCAACCGAGTGATCATTGTCGAAGGTATCTACAAGAGCGTAATTGGACGGCAACGCAAGCCATCGCAGCTCATGAAAAAACTGCCGCGCAAGAAAATCATTTACGGTTTTCACTACTATGCTCCGCATGATTTCACCCACAAAACGGGTCCGGGTGGGATGGCTTTCGACAAGGCGATAGCAAGAAAAGTGGCTAAAGACGTTAAAGCCGCAGCCGCATTCTCCAGATCCAAAAGAGTGCCTGTCATGTTGACTGAATTCGGTGTTTGGGGGCCGTATCCGACACAAGGGCCACTGAAAAGCGGTGTTTCGGCTCAGGATCGCGCTCAATGGGCTTCTGCAGTGTACGAAGGCGCGATTCCAAAGGGAGTTGGTTTGACGTGGTGGGCGTTACACGATCACAACACGCCATATCAAAGGCTTCGCTATGCAGGTGAAAAACGTCAACCAAAACTTGTGCGAGACTCTGCGCTTTGGCAGGCACTCCGGCTTGGAGGTGTGAACTAACGGACACGGTTTTGGCCGCGCTACTTACCTTGCCTTGGGTATACCTTACCCGGCGTATACCCCGGGTAGGGAGAAAACTCCCTATGTAACGTATCGTATACGTAGACGCCCTATGTAATGTAGTCGGCCTATGTATACGTATACAGAGTTGGTCGCGCTTTTTGACTTACCTAACCAGACGCAGCCCACTGCCGGTTTCCTGCACCCCGACCAACGTATTGAGCCGTGCTGCGTTTTCCTCCGCCGCCTGCCGAACCGGATCATCGGCCAGATGCGCATACCGCATAGTGGTCTGAATCTGGCTGTGCCCCAGCAACCGCCCAACCATCTGAATAGGCATGCCGGACGAAACCGCATTTGACGCATAGGTGTGGCGCAGGTCGTGAATACGAACATCTTGGAGACCAACCCGCTTACGTATACGACGCCATGGCTTTTGCAGGTCGGCGGCGTAGTGGCCGGGAACAGCCCCGGCAATTACGTAAGGGTTGTCAGGAAGCCGTGGCAGAGCGCTCAGAACTGCCCGGGCCGCCTGGGGCAGGGGAATGCGCCGCGCGCCTGTTTTGGTGTCTGGAAGCTCCATACCGGCGTCTGTGATGAACGACCATTGCAAGGTCTGGATTTCACCTAGGCGACTCCCGGTTAGGATCAGCAATCGGAAGGCGGCGACGACAAAGGGCGACTCCGAGCCATCCCGTTCCGCTTCTGCCAAAGCCTGTCCAAGTCGTTGCAATTCGTCTTGGCTCAGAAACCGTTCCCGTTTCTCTTCGCGGTATTTTGGGACATGGCGACAGGGGTTCGATCCGTCAGGCCGAAAGCCCCAGATTTCTGCCAGATTGAACATCTTGGACAACACGCCCAACGTACGGTTGGCTTGATAGGGTTTGTCCCGGAACTTGTGGTGCAACTCGGCAATGTCTTTCCGTTCTACGTCGACCACTTTAAAGCTACCAATTGCTGGAACGATGAACAGATCGATTGCCCTTTGGTACTCCCCTTGGGTGGACGGCTTGCAGCGCTCCTTGACGTGGGTGTCAAAGAACCGCTCACACAAGGCCGCAACCGTCGGTGCGCGGCGATGCTGGGCAATCTCTTCGGCAGGGTTCTCACCCTTAGCTACTTGCCCCATGAGTTCCTTTGCCAGCTTCCGCGCCTCGTCGACGGTGATCTTGCCATGCCGTCCGATGGAAACGCGCCGTGTCCTTCCGCCTTTGCGATACTGTGCCTGATAGGTCTTGGCCCCGGAGGGCATGACGCAGACACCAAACCCGGCAATCTGGCTGTCCCATACGAAGTAGTCTTTTGCCTCAACCGGTAAGGCTTCTACGGCGCGTTTGGTCAGTTTGGACATCCCTCATCCTTTCTCTGTCATCGCCCCGTGGAAGCATTGTGGAAGCAACTGGAAGCGGTTCATGGCGTAAGAGGTAGGGACGGAGCGTGCCGGGCGTCAATAATAAAACAACGATTCCAATAAGATAGAGTAGATCAGCGTTTTCCGGCGTAGCTGGTGCAGGAGAGTGTAAGCTATCTCATAACCTGAAGGTCAGAGGTTCAAATCCTCTCCCCGCAACCAAAATCCAAAAAAAGCCCGCTCGATCTACAAACAGTCCACTGGACTGTTTGCTTTACGATCTCACCTCGTCAGGCTCATAACCTGAAGGTCAGAGGTTCAATTCCTACTCCCGAAACCAAACTGAACGGTCGGAAAACAATCACCTAGCCTCGCAACCCGCAGGGCTTTTTTGCATTCCGCCAACACAAGTGAAAGCATTGTGGAAGCAAGCGGGGCGGGATGGGGAATGTGGCGGTCGGGACTGGAGTTGGAAGGATTATTGTTATTCGGTTCGCAAACGAAACTCGGGCCCAACCAAGCATTACCAATGCCTTAGGTCAGCTAATCCAGCATTATTTTTTTTGTAATTGATCCAGTGAACCTATTGAGGTCTCGTATCATTTGGATCGCCATGCTTACTTGATTTTGGCCTGCCCAGGCCAGACGATGCAGGTCGCGCCAAATCTACCCGGCAACATATGGAGGAGCCTGAGATGAAATCGCATGCGAAAGTCGTGGTTGTCGGAGGTGGATGCGTGGGCGCGTCGATCCTCTACCGGCTGACCGAACATGGCTGCACGGATGCCGTGATGCTGGAGCGGACGACCCTGACATCGGGTTCGACATGGCATGCGGCGGGTCTGTTGGTGACTTTCGTGCGTTCGCACAACGTCTCGAAGATGACGATGGAGACGATCCGCATCTATACCGAAGTCGAGCAAAAGTTGGGAAGCTCGGTCGGTCTGCGCAAAGTGGGTCAGTTGCGCATCGCAAATACCGAGAAGCGTTGGGACGAATTTCAATCCTACATCTCAATCGCCGAGGCCGCCGGGGTTCCCTGTAAACTGGTAACACCGGAGGAGATTGCCGAAATCCACCCGTTGCTGAACCAGTCCGAGCATATTCGTGGCGGGATCCTGCATACCGAAGATGGGTATGTGAACCCGGCGGACATCACCATGGCATTGGCCAAACTGGCCCGCGATGCGGGTGCCAAGGTCTATCAGAACACAGAAGCGCAATCATACGAAAAGCTGGACAACGGCCACTGGAAAGTCACGACCGATCAGGGCGAAATCACGTGCGAGCACCTGATCTTCGCGACTGGAAACTATGCCCGCGAAAACGCGCGTCGCGTAGGTCTTGATCTGCCCTGTATTCCGATTGTCCACCAGTACTGGACCACAGAAACCGTTCCGCTGCTGAAGGAGCGCCGCGCGCAAGGCTTGCCGGAATTTCCCATCCTTCGGGATGAAGATTACGGAGCGTATCTGCGAGAAGATGTAGGTGGAATTCAGTTCGGCCCGTATGAATTCACCAAAGACCTCAAGCTGTTTGCGGAAGACCGCGTGCCGCCGGATTTCGGGGCAGACTTGCTGCCCGAAGACTTCGACGCAGTGGAAACGCAGTGGGAACGCGCCATCGAACGTGTGCCGACGCTGGGAGAGATCGGCATCAAGGCCAACACCCGTGGACCGTTCCAGATGACACCGGACGAGCTGCCGCTGGCGGGGCCGGCTCCGGGACATGAGAACCTGTGGTTGGCCGAGGGTATGCCCGGTGGTATTCTCTGGGGCGGCACAGTCGGGAACCGTCTGGCCAAGTGGATTGTCGACGGCGACCCGGGGATGGACATGTCGGAACTGGACCCGCGTCGCTTCTCTGACTATGCGTCCAAGCGCTGGACCATGGACAAGGTGCGCGAAACCTGGGGCACGCATATGGATGCCCATGTCCCGGGTGAGGATTTCCCTGACGCGCGCCCTATGAAAACCGTGGGGTCGTATGACCTGCTGACCGCGCAGGGGGCGGTCTGGACCAGTTTCAACGGGTATGAGTTCCCACGCTGGTTTGCGCAGACTCCGGAGGAGGCCATCCCCGAACACAGCTTCCGCCGCACCGATCATATGGAACGGGTGCAAGAGGAAGTGCGCACAACTCGCGAGGAGTCGGGGTTCATCGAGATGTCGCCGATGACCAAATTCACCGTGCGCGGCCCCGGTGCTGCGGCGTGGTTGGACAGCATCATGGCCAACAAGCTGCCCAAGGTGGGCCGCATGACCTTATCACTGATGCTGAACCACAAGGGCGGTATGGATGCGGAATACACGATCGTGCGCTACGCCGAGGATGATTTCTATCTGATCTCGACGCCGAATTGGCGCGCGTATAACTGGGATCAGTTGCAGCGCGTTCTGCCCAAGGATGGCTCGGTCGTGATCGAGGATATCTCGGAACAGCTGGGCGTGATCGCTCTGGCCGGGCCAAAGGCGCGGGAGATTCTGCAACCGCTGACCGACAACGATTTGTCGAACGCGGCCTTCCCTTGGCTTTCGGCGCAAATGGGTGAGGTCGGGTACGCCAAAGACGTGCACCTGCTGCGCGTCTCTTATACCGGTGAGCTGGGATGGGAATTGCACCACCCGGTCGGCTACAACCGCCATCTTGTCGACCTGCTGTTGAAGGCGGGCGTCAAACCTTTTGGGCTTGAGGCGTTGGAATCCATGCGCCTCGAAAAATCCTATCGCGCGATCAATCGCGAGATCTGCAAGGACATGACGCCGTATGAGGCGAGCCTGGATCGATTTGTCGTGACCGAAGGCAGGGAATTCATCGGCAAGGCGGCCCTTCTGAGACAGAAGGATGAGGGTGGATACAACCGCCTGGTCACGTTGAAATTGCCGTTCTGCGATACCTCGGTAATGTTTGACGAAGGTGTCTACAAGGATGGCAAGTTGATCGGGCGCGTCACCTCGGGCGGGTTCTCGTATTATTGCAACCACGATATTGCAATGGCGCTGGTCCCGCCGGAACTGACCGCCGCCGGCACAGAACTGAAGGTGCTGATCCATAACGAGATGCGAGATGCCGAGGTCATCGACATTTGCGCCGTTGATCCCACCAGTGCCCGCGCGCGGGCCTGAGCGAGAGGTGGAAACATGACACAGCCAAATCCACGTTCAGCCCGCGGCGGTCGTGCCGCGCGTGTGCGCGCCCGCACAAACCCGCCGCCAGCGTATCTGTCGACCTTGAATTGCCGGGTGGGCCCCATCGATCTGCTTGGACCGGACGGCGTCGAGAGGCTTCACAACGCGGCGATGACCATCCTCGAAACGACCGGGATCGAGTTTCGCGATCCTGTAGCGCTGGCCGATTGGAAAAAACACGGTGCGGATGTCGATGGCCAGCGGGTTCGGATTGGGCGCGACATGCTGATGGATCTGATTTCGTCCGTGCCCTCGGAATGGGGTTATGCCGCGCGCAATTCTGATCGCTCCTTGCGGGTGGGGGGGCGAAATTCTGTTTTTGCCAACGCCTACGGGGCCCCGTTTGTCTATGATCTGGACGGTGTTCGCCGCCCTTCGACACTGGATGACGCGCATAACTTCTTCAAGATGAGTCAGATGAGCCAGGCTATGATGGTTCCGGGTATCCTGCCCGTCGAACCGCAGGACGTTCCGGTTCCGCAGCGCCATTTGGAGTTGGTACATGCGGCACTGACCCTGACCGACAAACCCATCAAGGGCTCGGTTCTGTCCGAGCAGGCTGCCCGAGACAGTGTTGACATGGCCCGTATCGTCTTTGGTGAGGAGTTCGTCGACAACAATGTGGTCATGGCCGCCCTTCTGAATTGCAACACCCCGCTGGTCTGGGACGAAACCATGCTGCAAAGCCTGCGGGTCTATGCGGCTGCCAACCAGCCCTGCCTGTTGTCGCCTTTCGTACTGGCGGGCGCCTCAACCCCGGCAAGTCCGCAGGGCGGCGTCGCGCTGTTGATCGCGGAGGGCCTTGCAGGCATGGCGTACAGCCAGATAATCCGCCGGGGCGCACCGATGGTTCTGGGCGTGGCGATTATGGGTGTCTCGATGAAAACCGGCGCGCCGATGATGGGCTCTCCTGAACCGGGGCTGATGAACCTGCTGGTCGGGCAGATGGCCCGCTTCTATCAGGTGCCCTGGCGGACCTGTACCATGTGGACCGGTTCGAAGTCCCCCGACATGCAAGCAGGGTATGATTCAGCCAATTCCATGTGGCCCGTTCTGTTGGGCGGTGCCAACTACATCGTTCACTCGGCAGGGTTTCTTGAAGGCGCACTGGGCGTCAGCTATTCCAAGTGGGTGCAGGACGCCCTGCAACTGGAAAACTTCCATCGCTTCTTCAGCGGCCTTCAGGACGAAGACCTGGACGCTCTTCTGGGGGATATTGGCAATATCGGTCCCGGCGGTCACTTCCTTGGCACCGATCATACGCGTGAAAACCCGATGCATATGAACCAACTGCAGAACAACGACAGTTTTGAACAATGGGAAGCAGAGGGATCGAAGACAGCCGAAATCGTCGGTCAGATAGAAGCGCGACGCATTCTGGACAATTACGTTCGGCCCTTCATGCCTGACGATCAACGCGGCGCGCTGGATGAATTTGTTGCCAAAAAGCGCGCGGAATACCAAAGCTAACAAAGATCAAACTAGGGCACCTGCGCCCTTTAGCGCCAATACAGGACAGGACTATGGAAATGGCCGACATCTCGACGAAAACGCTCTCACTTGAAGAGGTCAGGACCCTAGCCAAGTCCGTTCTGGTATCAGTTGGGATGGACGAGCGAGGCAGTAACGTTCTGGCAAATCTGGTAATGCTGTCCGAGCGTGACGGCCCACGCAGCCATGGGCTGCGCATGTTGCCGGTCTACGCGCAGAGCTTTACTTCGGGATATGCCAATCCAACGCCCAGCCCGACGGTTGAGCGTATGGCCCCTGGCGTTCTGCGCGCCGATGGTGACAACGGGTATTACCAGATCGCCGCCGAGAAGGCGCGGGTCGAACTGATAGCGTTGGCGCGTGAAAACGGAATTGCCGCCTTTACCTGCAGCAACTGTCACCACTTGGCGGCGTTGCGCTTTGACACCGAACCGCTGGCACAGGCCGGGTTGGTAGCCTTGGGCGTCGTGAACTCGTTGTCCATGGTTGTACCGCAGGGCGGTATTCGCCCTGTATTCGGAACAAACCCGATGTCATTTGCCTGCCCGCGCGATGGGAAAGAGCCGATTGTCTGGGATCAGGCTTCCTCGGTTGTGGCGCTTATGGATGTCAGAATGGCTGCGGCCGAGGGGCATGATCTGCCACGTCCGGGTGGCCTGGATACGACAGGCTCTCCCAGCACCGACCCCAACGCCATCCTTGAGACACGCAGCCTGTTGCCATTTGGCGAGCACAAGGGCGCAGCCATTGCCTTCTTGATCGAGGTTCTGGGCGCAGCGCTTGCTGGCGGAACATTGTCTGTCGACAACGCTTCGCGCGAAGCTCACGGAGCGCTGAATATCAAGGGCGGCGCCACCATGATCGCCATTGACCCGACCCGATTTGGCAACCCTGTGTTTGGTGACTACATCACCCGGATATGCGCGGAAATCGAAGGCAATGGTGAGGCCCGGGTGCCGGGGGACGGCAGGCTGTCAAAGCGGGCCTCGGCCACAAGAACCGGCGTTGCCGTCAGCACAGAACTCTTGGCGCAACTCGAAGAGCTGCGCCAATAAATCTGACGCAAAAGGCCTGCATGAGGGCGTTAAAGCTGTTCGACCTTCACCGAGTCGTTTGGATAAAACGCCAGGTGTTCCTTGATCTCCGCGACCGCGGGGATTGGTTCCTCGTAACTCCAGACGGCATTGTCGGTGACCGAGGATTTGTTGACGATCGAGAAATGCGTCGCGTCGCCCTTGTGAGGGCAGTGAGTCACCTTGTCGGTCTGGTCCAGAAAGGCCATGGCGATATCGGCGCGCGGGAAATAGATCACGGGGTCCAGATCGCCCTCAAGCAGTTCCAGCGCATTGCTGGTTTCGCCCAGAATTGCTCCTCCAGAGCGGACGGTCCATTTGCCTGGCAGGCGGCGGATCGTGATGTGATCTGTCATTCCCTCGGTCTCCTTCGTCGTGTCGGGCCCCCATCTGGTGCCCGCTTTATGTAACAGTTCGATGTCACAACGGGGCAGTTGCGGCATCCAACCACAGTTGTGCGTCAGGGCCCAGCCTGGGCCGCAGTTTTTCCGCGACGTCGCGGTGATACTCATTCAACCAGGCACGCTCGCTTGCGGTCAGCATGTCGACCACGATCAACCGACGGTCAAGGGGGACGTAGGTCAGTGTGCGCCAGCACAGCATCGCGCGTTCCGTGTCTCCGCCCGGTAAGGCCGGTGCTTCCTGAACCACCACGAGGTTTTCGAGGCGAATACCGAACGCGCCTTCCCGATAATACCCCGGCTCATTCGACAGGATCATACCGGGTTCAAGCGGTACGTGGCTGATCCGGGACAGGCGTTGAGGCCCTTCGTGAACGCTCAGGTAAGCGCCGACACCGTGCCCGACACCGTGGTTGAAATCCTGCCCGGCCATCCAGATTGGCAGTCGTGCGACGCATTCAATGTCGCGCCCTGCCAGACCAACGGGCCAGCGCAGCATAGACATTGCGATCATGCCTTTCAGAACCCGCGTAAAGCAGGCTTTCTCTTCGTCTGCGACATTACCGATTGCGATGGTCCGGGTGATATCGGTTGTGCCGTCCAGATACTGGCCGCCGCTGTCCAGAACCAGCAAATGACCGTTCTCCAACCGGCTGTCCGTTTCTTCGGTCACCCGATAGTGCATGATTGCGCCGTTCGGCCCGGTACCGGCAATGGTTTCAAACGATATGTCCTGAAGCGCGTTGTCTTTGCGGCGGAATTCCTCAAGCCGCGTGACCACCTGTATTTCGGTCAGGCTGCCGGCGGCTTGAGCGTCCAGCCAGCACAACAGTTCTATGACGGCAACCGCGTCGCGCAGATGTGCCTCAGCACTGCCGGCTATTTCAGCCTCGTTCTTGCAGGCTTTGGGAAGGGCGCAAGGATCACCGCCGTCGATCATCCGGTCACCCAGAGCGTCCGCAACGATCTGAGGCAGAGTGCCGAGATCGACCTGAACGGTGCCCTCCAATCGGCTGACCGCCGCAAGAAATTCGTCGGGCTCGTATTGTGTCACCTTCGGTCCGAAATGCCCTTCAAGTTCTGCGAGTTTTTGCGCGGCCATGAACAGATCCACGCGACCGTCGCTATGCAGAATGGCAAATCCGTGTGCCACCGGGTTGCGTGCAATGTCCGAGCCCCGAATATTCAGCAACCACATGATGGAATCGGGCAGGGTGATAACGGCTGCCGAATGCCCGGCCTTTTTCAGATCATCGGCCAGTCTGCCGATTTTGCTGTCGGCGCTTTCTCCGGCGAATTCAATGGGGTGCGCCTTGACCGGTTTCATTGGCGGGTCCGGCTGATCCTCCCAGATCCGGTCTACCAGATTGTCACATCGCACCAGCTCGATCTTGCCGCCATTCAATTCTTTCTGAGCCGTTGCAACCTGTCCCGCAGCATGCAGCCACGGATCAAACCCCACTTTGCCTCCGTTTGGCAACTGCTCCTTCAGCCAGGTGCTCAGGCTGACATCGGGCCAGGGCACCGGTGTATAGTCGCTGGCCACCTGCGCCTTGACCTGAGTGCGATAGCGCCCGTCGATAAACACCCCGGCGATATCCGCGAGCGCCGCGCAGAACCCGGCGGAACCCGTAAACCCGGTCAGCCACGCCAGCCGCTCATCCCGAGGGGCCACATACTCCCCCTGATGTGCATCTGACCGTGGAATCAGGAACCCGTCCAAACCTTCACGCGTCATCTCCGCGCGCAAGGCAGCCAGGCGAGGCGGCCCCTGTTCCGGGCGCGCAGTGACTTCGAAGGACTGGAACATGGTGGCCTCATTCTTGTCTCGATGCCGGGGAACCTGAGGCCTGCGGCGGCAAATGTCCAGCACCTCGGCCCGACGTTATTCAGTTGCGCCGAGGAAGCCTTGCAGCGTCTCGATATAGGTTTCGTAAACATCGTTGCCGGGCAGGGGAATGTGATTGGCAGTCTCCAGTATGACCAGTGACGCATCAGGAATACCCGCTGCCAACTTTCGCGCCTCTGACAAGGGATGCACAGCGCTGTTGCGACCGTGCAGAACCAACGTCGGGCATTGCACCTTTGGAAGCAGATGCAGGATCGAAGCGGTGTTCCCGCTGTCCCGCTGATACAGTTTCTGTTCGACGGAATAGAGCGCTTGCATCTCGTCCACAATCTCGCGCACCGTTTCAAGCGGGCCTTCAGGGAAATAGCTCAGCAGTGAGCCGACGGCATAACCGCTGCCTGGATCCTTCCAGCCTTCAATGATCAGGTTGCGGATCGAATCCGGCCCGGCCACGCCTTCACGGTGATCACGGCCCTCGGCCCAGCCGCCCACGATGGCCAGCCTGCTGACACGTTCGGGATATTTTGTGGCAAATTGCAGGGCCGAGAATACGCCGCCAAATTCCGAGACGATGGCAAATCGGTCGAACCCTGCGGCCTGTGTCACGGCCAGTATATCCTCTGCCACCCCTTCGTAGTTCGCCCGGCAGGGATCGCCCCAATGGGACTGCTGGCTTTTGTTGTAACGCAGCATCGTGAACTTGGCGTCCATCGCTTTCAGATAGGCGCGTTCTGATGTCAGCCGCCATTCTGCCTCAAGGTCATAAACGATCGAACCCACCCTCAGCACCGGAAGACCTTTGCCGGATACGGCGAATGCTATCGCTTGGCCATCATGGCCTCGGGCGTATTTCAGTTGCTGCATTCGCCTATTGCCGTTCGGATCGGGCTTGGGCTCGCGGTGAACCTCCGCCGTCATTTGCAACCCGCGCCGCACAATCGTCCGAATAATCCGCTGCGCCTTGCCATCGTCGCCCACCGCCTTGCGGGCCGCAGCGATGCGGGCACTGATCGTCGATTCCGAAACGAAGCGACCGTTCCAGACCCGCTCGATGATCTCTTCGCGGGCCACCAGCTTGCCGGGGCGTTCGGCCAGCAATTCCAACAGATCAAAAACCTGGGGTTCGACCGGTACAGCCTGACCGCCACGCAGAAGCACGTGACGGTCCACGTCCAGAACACAATCTGCAAACTTATAGCGCATGGGCCGAATACACTCCGTTTCGTTAGGGGCCACAAGGTTCAATGGCATTCCCAAAGGTTTCTCGGGGATTTCTCAGGATTGTCTTCAAGCGGGAAGGCAGCGCGGTTGCCAGATTGAAGGCAACAGACAGGAGATACAAATGATGCCGCCATTCGACACCGCATTGTTGCACCACACCGCCGTTCGGCACAGGTACAAGGCACCCCAGCCCGGAACCGAACGAAAAACAGGATCGGTCGTGAAGAACTGGCTGATAGGGATGCTATTCCGTCCGGCAGGGCGGGGTCAACGGGTTTAACTTGCCCGTTTCAACCCCATCACACGGGCCCGCGCGCGCGGGTCGCTGTCGAACAGGGCCGCCAGTTGCTCGGTCATCGCGCCGGCCAGCTGCTCGACATCGGTGATTGTCACCGCGCGGTCATAGTATCGGGTCACGTCGTGACCGATACCGATGGCCAGCAGCTCGACCATTTTGCGTTTTTCGACCATGGCAATGACGTCGCGCAGGTGTTTTTCCAGATAATTGGCCGGGTTCACGCTCAGCGTTGAATCATCGACCGGAGCCCCGTCCGAAATCACCATCAGAATCTTGCGCTGCTCGCGCCGCTGGATCATCCGGCGATGTGCCCATTCCAGTGCCTCGCCGTCGATGTTTTCCTTCAGCAGGCCCTCTTTCATCATCAGGCCCAGATTCGGGCGCGCGCGACGCCAAGGGGCGTCCGCACCTTTGTAGATGATGTGACGCAGATCATTCAGACGTCCCGGCTGCTGAGGGCGCCCGTCGTTCAGCCACGCCTCACGCGCCTGACCACCTTTCCATGCCCGCGTGGTAAAGCCCAGAATCTCGACCTTCACGTTGCAGCGTTCCAGCGTCCGCGCCAGAACGTCGGCACAAATTGCGGCAATTGAAATCGGACGGCCGCGCATCGAGCCCGAGTTATCCAACAGCAGCGTCACCACCGTGTCGCGGAATTCGGTATCCTTCTCGACCTTGAAGCTGAGCGGCGTGGTCGGATTTGCCACAACCCGCGCCAGGCGGCCCGCGTCCAGAATGCCTTCTTCGCGATCGAACTCCCAGCTTCGGTTCTGTTGTGCTTGCAGGCGGCGTTGCAGCTTGTTGGCCAGACGGCTGACCGCGCCTTTCAGCGGCTCGAGTTGCTGATCCAGATAGGCACGCAAACGTTCCAGTTCCGCAGGCTCGGCCAGGTCCTCGGCCGCGATCTCTTCGTCGAATGTGTTCAGGTAGACCTTGTAGTCGGGATCGGCCTCGGAGGCCGGCGGCGGGGCGGGCGGTTCCATCGGCGCCTCGCCTTCGGGCATCTCGGCCTCATCGCCCATTTCATCCTCGGCCATTTCGTCCATCGAGACCTGGGCCTGAGACTGGTCCTGCTGCTCTTCCTGCGTCTGTTCCGGGGTCGCGTCGGCGTCCTGTTCGTCCTGATCGTCCTGACCGGTGCTGTCTGGATCAGGTTGTTCTTCGGCGTCGTCCTCGGCCTGATCTTCCTGCTCGTCGTCCAGCTCGTCCGGGTCATCGCCCAACTGGTCGCCGTAGCCCAGATCCTTGATCATCTGGCGGGCGAATTTTGCGAACTCGGCCTGATCCGAGAGCACCTCGTCGAGGTTCTCGAGAACTTCACCGGCCTGTTCCTCGATAAATCCGCGCCACAGGTTCATCACGTTCTCGGCCGCAGGAGGAAGGTCGCGCCCGGTTGCCAGATGCCGGATCAGGTAACCGGCTGCGACGGACAATGGCGCCTCGGCCGGTTGCTTGCACTGATCATAGCCGCGCCTGATCGCCTCATGCCCGATCTTGACGTCGATGTTGGACGCGGTACCAGGCATATCCCGTGCGCCCATCGCCTCGCAGCGGGCAACCTCCATCGCCTCGTACAGATCGCGCGCCATGTCGCCCGGTGGCGCATAGCGCGCATGGGTCGCATCGTCGTGATACTTGCGTTGCAACGCCAACGCATCCGCCGTTCCGCGCGCCAGCAGCACTTCTTCGCGCGTCATCCGGCGTGAGACCTGCGGCAACCGCATCGACTCGCCCGACAGGCCCGAAGGGTCGACCGTGTAAGAGACGTTCAGCTCGGGATCGTCAGCCATCACCTTGGTGGCTTCGGCCAGAGCTTTCTTGAACGGATCGGCAGGGTTGTCGTTGGGTTTGCTCATCGGTGGCAGGTCCGGCGTTGTTCTGTTCGGGCAACCTAGAGCCAATCACTGGCCTTGACCATAGGGCCAGTCCCGATTTCCCGTTGCGCCACCTGTTACAGCAGGACTTCGCGGCACTCGGAAATCCGGAGCGCCAGCAATTGTTCGGCTCCGGCGACGATGCGTGCGTCAAAGCTGTAATCCATGTCAGCAAGTAATTGGGCGACTTCGACCCATCCGCGTACACGCCAGCGCTTGGGTTGATGCTCATCTACACCGTCGTCCAGGGCCCAGGGCAAAACAGCTTCGAGCATCTGGTCGAATTCCTGCTGAAGTACCGAAACGGAACCGGCCTGTTCCTCCTGCCGGGCCCGATGGCGCGTGGCCAGTGCCTCCAGCCGTCCAGAACAGGTTGCAAACAGCTCTGCGCGGTCCGAAGATTCAACGGGCAGCGCTTGCGCTGGAAAGCCTGCAAAGACGGCGGCAAATGCGAAAACTGAAAAAAGGCGAAAATATGACATGCAATTAATATAACATAGATATGCATTGTATAAAATACGTATATACATACCGCATCACTGCCTGTAGCAAACGCACCACATCTTCAAAATTGGCGTATTATTCCAGCAAGATATTGACGCAGCGGCCGTATATAGACTTGCCGTCACGGTACCGCCTAGATGCAGAAACCATTGGTGCAGATTTTAGACAAAATCTGTTTCAGTCAGCGCTTCGAGGTATCAGAGCTCAGCTCCTGCGTCGCTCAACGCGATCTCTTTGCTCGCTAGCCGCGCCAAAAGGTCCACATGAACGTCAAGCGCATCCACCACGGCATATCCCGGAGATTGACCGTCAAACGCCAGATTCAGGTCCGTTCCGGCCAGCACCACGGCGTCCGCCCCGTGATCCTCGACCAGGCGCTGGCCCGCATCCAGAAATAGCGCGCGCTGTTCGTTGGAGCAGACGCCGGCGACAGCCATATCCTGATACGTCTGCCCGAGCGTATCGATCTCATCTTCCAGAACAACGGGACGTGTCACGCGCAGTTGCCCATAAAGGCCGGTTCGCATGACGACACGCGTCCCCAGCAGGCCAACGGATTGGAAACCTTGCGCCGCAAAATAAGTGTCCAACGGTTTTACTGCGGACACCAGAGGCAGGGACGACAGGGCCACCGTCTCCTCATAACAGAAATGTCCACCCAGTGAGGTTATGGCCGCACACTCTGCCCCGGAAGCTTTGAGCCGATCGATCAGGCCGGCATACACCCGAGCCTGCGCTTTCCGTTCGTCGGCCAGGTTGTTGCGGATCAGCTCCTGCACATCGGCGTGGACGATTGTGAGTTCCAGAGGCTTACCGCGCGCGGCCATTGCTGCGGTCAGCCGCTGGTAATAAACGACCGTTGCCGCAACTCCGATTCCGCCGATCAAACCGATGTGCATCTTTTTCTCCCACCTAAGCTCCCACCTTTGTTCGTACGATAGTTGTTGCCGTCTAAAGAAAGTCCAGAGCAACGATTGCGATGCTATACCTTACAATTTGAAAGGTGAAAGTTTGGTCAGAACACTAACCGCAACGAGGCCTGGTCTTTGTCTCCATCCCTTTTTGAAATTCGCCAACCGATCCCTTGGTCAGGCAGGGAAACTGCCAAAATTTGTCGTTGAGACGAAGCTCCAGGATCACCCCAGGCTCGCACTCGCCGCACTTTCCGGCAGTTCCTCGTCAAAGCAGCGCTGATAGAATTCGGCTACGGTCTGACGCTCCAGCTCATCGCACTTGTTCAGGAACGACAGGCGGAAGGCATAGCCCACGTCGCGGAATATCTCGGCGTTTTGCGCCCAGTTGATCACGGTGCGTGGGCTCATGACGGTGGACAGGTCACCATTCATAAAGGCGGTTCGGGTCAGGTCGGCGACGGTAACCATCTGGCTGACGGTCTTGCGGCCCTTCTCGGTGTTGTAATGCGGTGCCTTCGACAACACGATCATCGTTTCTGCGTCGTGGCTGAGGTAGTTCAGCGTCGAGACCAGCGACCAGCGGTCCATCTGAGCCTGGTTGATCTGTTGCGTGCCGTGATAGAGACCCGTCGTATCGCCCAGACCGACGGTGTTTGCCGTGGCAAACAGGCGGAAGTTAGGGTTCGGCGTGATGATCTCGTTCTGGTCCAGCAAGGTCAGCTTGCCGTCATGTTCCAGCACGCGCTGGATCACGAACATCACGTCGGCGCGGCCCGCGTCGTATTCGTCGAAGACGATTGCGACCGGGTTCCGCAGGGCCCAGGGCAGGATGCCTTCGTGGAATTCGGTGACCTGCTTGCCGTCGCGCAGCTTGATGGCGTCTTTGCCGATCAGGTCGATCCGGCTGATATGGCTGTCGAGGTTCACGCGAACAGCAGGCCAGTTCAGGCGCGCGGCGACCTGTTCGATATGGGTCGATTTCCCGGTGCCGTGATAGCCCTGGATCATCACCCGGCGGTTATGGGCAAAGCCCGCCAGAATCGCCAACGTAGTTTCGGGGTCGAACTTGTAGGTGTGGTCGACGACCGGCACACGATCACTTTTCTCTGCAAAGCCTTTGACATTCATGTCGGTATCAATGCCGAACACGTCACGGACCGAGATATCTTCGGTGGGTTTTGCGTTGATGTCGATCGATCCGTCAGCCATGCGTCTTGTCCTTATCCTTTGCCCCGCCCGGCGGGTTTGAACCTGTGTGTGGTGCAACATATTACGGGCAAGGGCAAGGGAAAGCCGCGCGCGCCCCGGACTAGTGCGGTCTTTCTTTGAAACTGGACTTATGGACGTGCAAGCGCCGATTATTCGAGGATCGCGTCACGCACCCGGATCAGGCTGCGTTCGTCCACGAAGCGCGGGGTCGATTGCATGTACTCGTGAAACGCGCGGCCATAGCCCTGCAGCAACCAGCGTTCTTCGTTGAGCACGAATAAGAAGTAGATTACGAACAATGCCGCCGCCAATCCCAGGGTTGCCCACGAACCGCTGGCGATGCCCAATCCGACCGTAGCCAGAACCGAGGTCACATATTGCGGGTTTCGGGAATAGGCATACATGCCGCCCGTCACCAGGCCGTCACTCTCGCAATAGGTGTTGTCCAGGCCCAGAAAACGGTAGCCCCACAGTGTGATCCCGAAGGACAGGACCATGATCGGAACACCGATCATGTAACGCACCCAATGCCCCCAACCGTTTACCCAGACTTCGCTGAATGCGAAAACCACCGTCGCACCGCAAAACAGCCGGAACAGGCCAAAGGCGGTATGATGGCGCCATCCGCTGGCGCTAGGCCACAATCCTAACTGCGGGAGACGCAGGTTCAGCGCCAGATATGCGCTCAGCAACAGGGCCGAGCCGAGAGCAACCAACAAAGAAATCGCATGTACAGGGTAAATGAGGTGTTCCATATCACGTTCCAATTGGGACAGGTCTTTTTCGGATATGGGCTGTCAAAGCGGCCCATGAGACAGGCCGTAACGGTTATTTGTAACAGGTTGAAAAAACTCAGCGCCCTTATCAAGCACTGAACCAAACTGTCGCCCAATTGAACCGCCTCAACTTTTGGTCGACCGTTGCGGTCGCGGTTTCAGACGTGCCAGTGCTTTGGGCAGAGTGTGGTTCATGGTCATGAACGGGGTCATTCAAACCCCAGTCGGCAAGCTTAACACAAATCGCGATTGTTTCATGTATAATGACAATGGCTGCTACAAGGTGTGTGATGTCACGCGTTTGGAAGCTGTAATTTTTAAGGTCATAATTGAGGGAATGAAATGTCGAAATTCGCAAGTACGAAACGGCGCATTGCCGCTGGGCTATTGGGGATCGGATTAGCCTTTCCTGCTCTGGCTCAAGACAAGCCAATGAATTTTCTGATTATCTGGGGCGATGACATAGGTTACTGGAATGTCAGCGCCTACAACCAGGGCATGATGGGGTATGAAACCCCCAATATCGACCGCATCGCCAACGAAGGCATGCTGTTCACCCATGCGTATGGCGAGCAATCCTGTACAGCGGGCCGCGCAAGCTTTGTCACCGGACAGTCCGGTTTTCGCACCGGCTTGCTGAAGGTCGGTTTGCCTGGAGCAAAAGAGGGGATCAGTGAAAAAGATCCAACCATTGCCGAATACATGAAGTCCAAGGGCTATATGACCGGTCAGTACGGCAAGAACCATCTGGGCGATCTGGACGAGCATTTGCCGACCAATCATGGCTTCGACGAATTCTTCGGCAATCTCTATCACCTCAATGCCGAGGAAGAGCCCGAGAATGTGGACTATCCCAAAGACCCCGCATTCCGCGAACAGTTTGGCCCTCGCGGTGTGATCCGATCCAGTGCGGACGGAAATGTCGAAGATACCGGCCCCCTGACCCGCAAGCGAATGGAAACGATCGATGAAGAGGTGACGGTCGGCGCGCTGGATTTCATCGACAGAGCGGTCGAGCAGGAAAAACCATTCTTCCTTTGGTATAACACCACCCGCATGCACATTTTCACGCACCTCAAGGAGGAAAGTCAGGGCGTGACAGGTTTGGGCGTATACCCGGACGGCATGGTTGAGCACGACAAGATGGTCGGCCAGATGCTGGACAAACTGGATGAGCTTGGCATCGCCGACAATACCGTGGTCATGTATTCGACCGACAACGGGGCCGAAGTGTTCAGTTGGCCAGACGGCGGCACAACCCCCTTCCGTGGTGAGAAGAACGACAACTGGGAAGGCGGCTATCGCGTTCCGTTGCTGCTGAAATGGCCGGGGGTGATCGAACCGGGGCGTCGGTCCAACGAGATCATCAGCCACCTCGATTGGTTCCCGACCTTCATGGCGGCGCAGGGTGATGCAAACATGAAAGAGATCATGCTGACCGAGGCGCCTTTTGGAAATGGCAACGAACCGGTGCACCTCGACGGTTACAACTTCCTGCCATATTTCAAGGGCGAAACGGACGAAGGACCACGCAGGGAGTTTCTGTACTTCTCTGACGGCGGCGATCTTGTGAACTTGCGCTACAACCGTTGGAAAGTGGTCTTTGCCGAACAACGTGCCCATGGGTTTGATGTCTGGCAGGAACCGCTGACATTCCTGCGTCTGCCGAAGATCATCGATCTGTATTCCGACCCGTTTGAGCGCGCCGAGCATGAATCGATAGGCTATCCGAAATGGCGCCTAGACCGTACTTACCTGCTGGTTCCCGCGCAGGCGTTTGTCGCGCAGTTCTTGTCTACGTTCAATGACTACCCGCCAAGACAGAAACCGGCCAGTTTCTCGATCGATCAGGTTCTGGAGTCGCTTCAGCGCAATCAGGGCGGCTGATCGGGACATACCAATAAGCTTAAGGGCGCCGGTTCAGGCGCCCTTTTTGGGTTGAATGCCGGGAATTTACTTGAAGTTCCGGCTGTCCTTGATCTGATCCCAGGCCCAGACAACCTCCTGCAATTGCTCTTCCTGCGAGCGGTCGCCGCCATTCATATCCGGGTGCAGGACCTTGATCAGCTTCTTGTAGGCTTTGCGCACTTCGGCCTTGGTCCAGCTGTCCTTGGCTTCGAGGATTTCAATTGCGCGCCGCTCGGTCGGCGGCAAACGACGGCCGCCGCCACCTGCGGTACGGCCGGGATTCTTGGTTGCGTTCCCACCAAGAACCTGATGCGGGTCTTCGATACCCAAACGGGCCCAGGCGCGGGCCTCGGGGTCGCCCATGGGTTTGGTCTCACGCTCCCAAACCTTGTCCTTGGAACGTTGCGCGTTCAGTTCGGCCTCGGTGGTACCATCGAAGAAATTCCACTTCTGATTATACTCGCGTACGTGCTGCTGGCAGAACCAGTAGAAATCGTCCAATACGTCCGGCGCCTTGGGTGCGCGGAATTTTCCGGCTTCTTCGCAGCCCTCATGATCACAGATTCGGACCGAGGTTTCCGACGCACCTGACATGCCCCGGCGACCGCGCGGATTCTTCTTTTTGGCGCTGGAAACGGACATATCGAATCCGAACGGGTCTGATTTCACCATGGGCGTGCTCCTGCGAACGCGTCTTTTCGACTCGGAGGCGGCAGTTTAACGTAAGGGACAGAGAGTAGAAGAGGGGAGCGGCAAAAAATTTGCCGCCGAGCGAAAAATGACCGTTACCGAAGAAATCCGCGACCGCCTGCAGGCGGCTTTCAACCCGCGCGAGCTGGAAGTGATCGACGACAGCGAGAGCCATCGCGGCCATGCGGGGTACCGTGACGGAGGAGAGAGTCATTTCAACGTACGCATCCGGTCCGAGGCGTTTCAGGGCCAGTCCCGCGTAGCGCGGCACCGGGCCGTTCACGCCGCGCTGGGCGACGTCGTTGCACGTATTCACGCGCTGGCACTGGATATCGACGTCTGAACCGGGCAACACGTATCGCGATCAACCGCTGATCGGGAATTACCCTACCGTTATCCCCAGCGCCCGCTGAAGTGTTGAGGCAATCAGGTCAATGCCTGATCCGATCTGTCTAAAATGCGGAAGTCATGTCGGCCGGCCCCACGGGGTTGGAACACCTTTATCAGAAAATTGTTGTTACCCGGTCGACCCTGACGATGCAGATGCATCGTCAGGCCATAAGGTGCCTTGATGGGCCTGCGAATACCCCGAACGGAGGCGAAAAACCCTCCGAGCCTTTACGAAAGCCTTCAGAAGGGTTCAATCGCAAGGTATCGTGGAGATGGTGCGCGCCTGTGCAAGGGGGGGGGTGGATGTCGTTTCTGGGAATAGATCTGGGCACCTCGGGTCTGCGCGCCCTTCTGGTCGACAAGGAAGGCGTGCCAATCGGTTCGACCGAACGCCCCTATGATGCGCAGCATCCCCGCCCCGGCTGGTCCGAACAGAATCCTGCCGACTGGATTGTCGCGCTCGAAGGCGCCATCGACGAAATGCGGAACCGCTACACAGCCTTCGGCGACCTATGCGGCATTGGCGTCGCCGGACACATGCACGGAGCGACACTGCTGGACGCCAATGATGCCGTGATACGTCCCTGCATTCTGTGGAATGATTCCCGCTCCCATGCCGAGGCCGCAGAACTTGACGCACAACCCGAGGTCCGGCGTATTTCAGGCAACATCGTCTTTCCGGGCTTCACCGCGCCAAAGCTGGCGTGGATCAGAACCCATGAACCGGAGGCATTTGCACGGGTTTCGAAAGTCCTTTTGCCAGCCGCGTTTCTCAACCACTATCTGACCGGCGAATTCATTGCTGACATGTCAGACAGTGCCGGCACGTCGTGGCTCGATGTCAGACAGCGTCGCTGGTCGGAACAGCTGCTTGAGGCTGGAGGGATGCGCACGGACCAGATGCCGAAATTGGTAGAAGGAACCCAGAGTGCCGGCATGCTTCGCGCGACACTGGCGCAAAAATGGGGACTTTCCCGGCCTGTCATCGTTGCAGGTGGTGCCGGAGACAACGCGGCCGCAGCTTGCGGTATCGGAGCCTTGGAAGAGGGGCAGGGGTTTGTCTCGCTAGGCACCTCCGGCGTCTTGTTGGCCGCGCGAGATGGATGTCGCCCCGCACCGGAGTCCGCCGTGCACACCTTCTGTCATGCTGTTCCCGGGCGTTGGTATCAGATGGGCGTCATGCTGTCGGCCACCGAAAGCCTGAATTGGCTGGCCCGCATAGTCGGTGACAAGCCCTCGTCGCTCACTTCCGCTCTGGGCGATTCGATCTCGGCTCCCGGAGAGGTGCGCTTTCTTCCGTATCTTTTCGGTGAAAGAACACCTCATAATGATGCGGCCATTCGCGGTGGATTTACTGGCCTGTCCGCGGATACGAGCCAAGAGGACATGACACGCGCCGTTCTCGAAGGGGTGGCATTCGGGTTGCGCGACAGCTTCGACGCCTTGCGCGCGACAGGCGTGAGTTTCGATCGCCTGGTGGCAATTGGCGGTGGCAGCGCATCGCCCTACTGGCTGGAGTTGATTGCCACGGTTCTGGGGGTGCCTCTGGTAAAGCCAGCGTCAGGAGAATTCGGTGCGGCGCTTGGCGCGGCACGGTTGGCCATGATTGCTGCAGGACAGGGTCAGCCGGAAGAGATCATGCTTGCGCCGGAGCTTCATGCTCAATTCGATACGAACGAGACCTTGAGAGAAGGTTTCGAGGAGTCCTATCAAAAATTCAGGCGGTCCTATGCCGGGATCAAGGCAATTCAATAACCGTGACGAGAAAGATCAGCAGTTGGCTGATTTGTTAAACATTGCTGGCTTTGACCCTCACCCAAAAGGATGAATTGCACCGGGTTAAGTGTGCGCCACATAGGAAACGGCCCAATTGGTTTCAGGGGGCGACGCTTGCCTTCTGACGGGCTAACGTCCGATCAGAGAAAGCAGGGTCTCTTTTGCGTCGATCAAACGATCGGATTGTTTTTGAACCGCAAAATAGTTTCTGAATGTTTTTTCTGGGGCAAACCAAAGCATTGACGACAGACGATAAGTTGTGGCCGGTGGCTCAGCCACAGCGGCAAGCTTGTCCTCGGCTGTGACATGGACCGACAAGTTGCCAAAACTTGATGCAAGTTTTTCTTCGCAGCGCCCGACCGGGCACATGATGACGGCGGCAGTCGACTTGTCCGCCCAGCTGCGCCGCGCATAAACATTTGCGACCATTATGTCATTCCCGGTCACATCCCGGTCAAAACGATCCCGATAATTTACGTATGGCAGTATCTCTCCGAGAGCTGAATTCAGGTTCAAGACGGTCTGAACACTGTAATCGCCTCGCAATTCCTCGTGCATCCAAATCCCGGCAGCCTGACGCTGAGGCCCGTGCTCAAGCTCCCATACTGCTGGGCGAACAAGAAACAGCGCCGCTATGACACCTGCCGCCCAAACATATCGGGGCAACATCCCAGGGCCTAGCCCAGCGTACCATGCTGCCAGAAGTATTGCGCAGGCCGGGACCATGTGATGCAACAACGAGCGGAAACCTTGAGTGTAGAAAAACGCTGCGTAGCAAAGCCCAACGAACACCAGAATCTTTACGATCACCGTGCCGCGAACCAATAGTATCGGTGCCGCCAGAACAGGAACGATCGCCGCCGGCAAAAGAAGGTATGGCAAGCGTTCGAAATCAACAAAAGATAGGAAGCGAAAACGTCCCGGCGCTCCACTCACATCGAACTCGTAACCGGGAAGCGGCCAGCCCATAGACTGCGAGAGTGCATACCAGGCTTGCAAAATCAAAAGTGCCGCAATGACCGCAGCGGCAACCTTTATTAAGAACGCTCGCCGCCCTTGTCCCGCGAAAAGAAACAACAGGCCCGAAAAAAATAATATGAGAGGTCCGCCCGTAGGCACTGATATGACTGAAAGGGCTGAGAAAACCGCAGCTTCTGCAAGCTTCCCCGCGACGATGTATCCGAACGCCGCCAGGACCATCGCGCAGAACAAGACTTCGCGCGCATAGGGCATCGCCATGTCGGCATATTGCTCGTAGCTACCTGAATAGCTAAGTGAAATCGCAAAGACGATGAGCGTAGAGCCGATCAGCGCAAGATCTGTGATTGGGAAGTTCCATTGCTTTCGGATAGCCACACTCAGACGACAGATGGCCAGAAGCAGGATGCCGGATCCGACCGGGCCAACAAGACGAACGGCAGGCTCGGATTCGCCCAAGAACAATGCATACAGTGTCGAAGGGACGTGATTGATAAGTGTGTTGAACGTAGGATAGCTATTCAATCCGCCGGAGCCCGGCGGCCAAAAAGGTGTACCCGCACGCACAATCCGTATGGTGCTTTCCAATGCTTGTGCGCCATCATCATTGAATGCTTCGAAGTAGATTTTCGGAGCCAGGATTGCAACGAGCACCCAGGTAAGTGCGATGGCAGCAACAACGGCACTTATGCCTGTCCAACTGACTTCAAAGGTGTCCTGCCGAGCTACAAGGACCAGACCAAGAAACAACAATAAACCACCAGCAACGAGCACGTGAATTGATGTAAGCGGTTCTGAAATAACGGCCCCGAGCAGCAGTACCAGCACCGGCATCGCGATAAAGCCCGCTCCAATGCCGCCGAGGACACTATCCAGGATGTTCTCCGGCCGCCTCGCGCCAACATAGGCAATTGTACTTGGGCCGATCAGCCATAGTGTTGCGCAAATTGTGAGGGCAGGAGAGACCAGAACAAAAAACACTGGGTCAGCTGCGACACGTGACAACCCGTTTTCGGTGAGGGGCGAAAACGACAACGCCATGTCACCAATTGCAGAGCCAAAAAGGAATGCAAAAACAAATCCCGAAATCGAGAGCGCGGCCAAGCAACATACCAAGTAACGGGAGTTCACAGCAATATCCTTCCTTCACTCACAAATACGCACAAAAAGCCAATTTTGCCGAGAGGTCTCAAATACTATCCACGGGACATTTCTTGTTAGAAGCCGCAGGGCAACTGAAATCGGGGAATACAACCAGAAGTGTTGGGTGCAAGATCTTGGATCGTGTTTCGGCCACAACGTTCACCTGCTTTGATCTCTTGCCTAACACTGTTCGCTGTTCAATGGCCGCAACTTCATAACACAAGTCCCTCCAGCAAAAGATTGCCATTTTGGTAGAGTAGTACACAACAGAACTGCAAAATAAACGTAGGATTGGCGCGTATTTTGGGCCAATGGCACTGTTTTCACGCCTATTGCTCGGCTTGCGGTTACAAACGTTCCCGCGGGTTCCAAGGGATAGCGCCACCGAAATTCCAACGGGGCCACCCGATTTGAACTGGTCCACAGCTATGTTCAGAAAATGAAGGACCGAAATTGGCAAACAAGCGACCTGGGCCGGAAGTGGTTGCCTCTGAGTCGCGTCCGGAAACCATTCGTATTCTCCCGGAAACCACGTCGGAATATGCCAAGGCTGCCATCTTGCCTTTCTTGCTGGCCAACCCTGAGCAGCGAAGCGTGACCTATGTCAATGAAAGTATCCGAGCAGTGGTGTTCATTGGCCGCGAAAAAATGGCCGGGCTACGCGACCAAGTGCGTCGCATGCAATGGCCAGTGATGACCAGCGCTTTGGCCGATCTGCCGGGGAAACCCTCTCGGGCGGCCTGAACCCGGAGGGATAGATGGAGTTTGCCCACAAGGCCGATATGGCCATGATGCTTGCACGATCGGCGGGGGTCGCCCCGGTGGCCAAGGCCGAGCGCAGGGGGTTTGAAGGACATTTAGTGCAACTGGAGGCACAACATGGCTGACGGCTGCGGCTGCGACCGCCAAACCAATCTGTATCTCTCGGTATCCGAAGCGCTGAGCCGGGGGTTGGCCGCGTCCCGGCCGATCATTGATACTGAGATTTTGCCATTGGGACAGGTGATAGGGCGCGTTCTGGCCGAGGATTGCGTCAGCAAAGTGGACATGCCGGCCTTCGACAACTCGGCCATGGATGGTTATGCCGTCCGTCTGACCGATCTTGGTGAAGGCCCGACTTACGACCTGCAAATTGGTGGGCGCGTGGCTGCTGGCGACGGCGGCGCGCATGCTGCGCCAAGTGGTAGCGCGCTGCGCATCTTTACCGGCGCGCCGGTCCCCGCGGACTTCGATGCGATCGTGATGCAGGAAGACTGCGAAGTCACGGCTGAAGGAATCCGGTTCACCCGCCGCCCTAAGAATGGCCAGCATATACGCCGGGCGGGCGAAGACCTGAAGGCCGGTGAACCAATCCTGCGCCGGGGATGTGAGATCGGCCCGCGTGAAATTGCCGCGCTGGCCTCAGCGGGCTACGGTCAGGTCTCGGTCTATCGCAAGTTGCGAGTTACGATCTTTTCGACCGGCAGCGAGTTGTGTCAGCCCAGTGAGCCATTGAATGCCGGGCAGATCTATAACTCGAACCGCTATATGCTGCTGGCATTGTTGGACAAACCGTGGATCGACCTAATGGACAAGGGGCCGGTCGAAGACGACCCAGCGCTGTTGGAGCGGGTCTTGCGCGAGGCTTGCGACTCGTCCGATCTAATCGTCACCACAGGCGGCGTTTCGGTCGGAGACGAGGATCACATGCCGCGTATCTTCAGCCAAATCGGCGGCGAGACCGATGTGATGAAAGTGGCGATGAAGCCCGGCAAACCGATCATGTTCGGGCGACGTGGAAATGCGCTTTACATTGGTCTACCGGGAAATCCGGTTTCAGCATTTGTGACGTGGCAGATCATCGGGTCGCACATGATGGCGCGTCGCGCCGGGCTTCAAGGAACGAGCCAAACGCCGGAACAGGCCGTTTTGGCCGAACCGCTGCGGCGGCAATCAGGACGCCAGGAGTATCGCCCGGTTTGCATTGAGGGCACGTCACCGGACGGTTCCCCAAGGCTGCGCCTGATGGCGGACTCCTATAGCGGGCGCGTGGCCCTGCTGGCCGAGGCTGATGGGCTAGCCATTATCCCGGCCGATACAGAGGCCATGCCAGCCGGTCAGACCTTGGGCTTTTTGCGGTTTTGATGAACAGGTCCGCCCATGAAACCAGACGGAGCCGTATCTAGCACGCGCTGGAGTTCGGGGGATGCAGAAGCTCTGTACCAGCAGACAGGTTCGCTCGGTAGTTCTTGATGAGAGAAGAGTGCATTCTCTCGGCATCGATGATGTGCGGCTCACGAAACACTTAAAAACTCACTCTGATCCGCTGGGGTATCAGTAATTGTTTTGGCTCAAATGTGCGGAAACAGCGCTCTAACTCAGGTCTTTGTACATGTAGGTCGTGGGCTCCAACCGGTTTTCGAAAGGGTTGCGGCAGTAGTTCGGAATTTCTCCGGCAATCTGAAAACCCAGCGACTGATACAGAATTCGCGATGGATCCGAACTGCGCGTATCCAGTACCAGCATGGACTTGCCCAGTTCCGCTGCCCGCGTTTCGAGCGCCGCCATCAGCGCCCGACCCAGCCCCCGACGTCGGGCTTCCGGGTGCACCAGCAGTTTCGCCACATCGGCGCGATGTGGCTGGTTCGGCATGGCTGCCGGTATCAGCTGGACGGTTCCCTGAATGCGTCCAGCTCCGTAAAGGACGAACAGATCCAGATTGCCTAATCGCAACTCCGGTTGCACTCGATCCCGCCAATAGGTGCATGCGTCTTCGATCGAAAAGGGCAGAATGAAACCGATGCTGGCCCCGGAGTGAACGCAGCCATGCAGAATTTCGGCCAGATCATCCAGCGCGCTGTCGAAATATGCGTCGGTCAACCGTGTAATCATATCAGAACCAGAAGATAACGCGCACCGCGAGCGGGTCCGGTTTCAAACCGCGTCGGACCGGACAGATGATACCGTAAGCAGTCACCGCCACCCAGCGCGTGGCCGACACCGTCGACGGTCAGGGTCAGGGCTCCATCCAGTACAATCAGATGGTGTTCCTGCCCGGGTCTTGGCGGTGCGTCATAAGAAATGACTGTTGCAGGCGGCAGGTGACCTTCCATCACTTCACCGCTCAGACCCGCCGCAGGGGGAGAGACCGACCGTCGGGTAAACCCGGTTTCAGGATCGCTCCATTCCGGTTGGCGTTCAAAAGGGACCTTGGGATCAAAGCTGTCTTCGACCATCATCAACAACCGCGACATGGGCAACCCGTAAGCGGCGCACAGACGGCCAAGAGATTCGGCGGTCGGGCTGACATCGCCTTTCTCCATCCGCGACAGGGTGGCGCGGCTGATACCGCTTTGATCAGCTAAGTGTTCGAGCGACCAACCGCGTCCCTGACGCAGCTCATTCAAGCGACTGGCGAGGCGGTTTGAGAGGTTGTCCAGCATAGCTCACATACGAGAATCATGATCATATATGAGAGTATCGTATAAAATCTATAGGCGAGCAATGGAAAAGGGCGCAGAAAATCTGCGCCCTTTGGCTGCTCGACTAGGTGAAGGACCTATTTCCAGCCAACTTCGTTAAAGATCTTCTGTGCTTCCGGAATATTCTTGGCGACCTCGGACAAGTTCACCTCGTCCGCTTTGAACTCACCAAGCGCGGCGACGTTTTCCGCCAAGGCGACGCCTTCGACCGCAGGGAATTCGTCATTGCCGTTCGAGAAGTAGACCTGCGCCTGATCGCTGGCCAGGTATTCAAGGAACTTGACGGCGTTGTCACGGTTTGGTGCGTTGGCGGCAATGCCGGCGCCCGACAGGTTCATGTGCGCGCCTTCGGCATCCTGCGCCGGGAACTGCACACCGATCATATCGATATCGGCGCTGAGACCTTTGACGTCTTTGCGCAGGGCGCGGGCAAAGTAGTAGGAGTTCGAAACGGCGATTTCGCATTCACCCGAAACGATGCCGCGCAGCTGGTCGGTGTCACCGCCCTGAGGGTCGCGCGCCATGTTGGCGACCACGCCTTCGGCCCAGGTCCTGGCGGTTTCGGCCCCGTGGTTGGTGATGATCGAGGCCAGCAAAGTTTGGTTGTAGGTGTTGCTGGACGACCGAATGCAGACCAGACCTTTGTATTCCGGCTTGGCCAGATCCAGATAGCTCGCCGGTGGGTTTGCGACCTCCGCTTTGTCAAAGAAGATTATCCGGGCCCTCTGCGAAAAGCCGAACCACTGATTGTCTTCGTCCTGCAGATTGGCCGGGATACGCTGTTCCAGAACGTCACTGTCAACCGGTTGCAGGATGCCTGCGTTCTTGGCGCGGGCCAGGCGCGAAGTATCCACGGTCAGCAGGATATCGGCGGGCGAATTCGCACCTTCGGCTTCCATCCGGGCAATCAGCTCATCAGCTTTGCCTTCGATGCGGTTGATGGTGATGCCGGTTGCCTCTTCGAAATCGGAGTAGAGACGCTCGTCAGTGTCATAGTGGCGCGAGGAATACAGGTTCAACTCACCTTCGGCAGCGGCTGAGGTGGTGATCAGGGCCGCAAGGGCGGCGGCAACGCAAGTGGTGGATTTCAACATCATGTGTCCCAACATTTCAATTCGTTGCGGGCATAACCCGACTGAATTGGTCAATTAAACGATTCTCAGATGGATGCAAGCAAATCCGACAGATTTAGTTGGTCAAATAGCCGCGGCAGAATCAGGGGTGCAGGCCCCGGCCCGTGCAACGAGCCTTACTGCCCAGAATCTGGATGGCTATTTCTGGTCGGGTGAACCGCGATCCAAAACCTCGACGGACAGGATTGTCGGCAGATGACGGGCTGCCTCTGTCCAGGTGTCTCCCTCGTCGTCACTGGCAAACACCGACCCGCTGTTGGTGCCAAAATAAAGCCCAGCGGGATCTCGGCGGTCCCCGGCCATGGCCTGTCGCAGAACGGTAAAAAAGCAGTTTTGCTGCGGCAAGCCATGCCGCTGGTCAATCCACGTTTCACCGCCATTTGTGGATTTCCAGACCGCGGCTGCGGCGTCGGGTGGATAGCGTCCGATACTGTCGCCGTTCAAGGGCAGGGTCCAGATCGTCTCCGGGTCGCGGGGATGGACATGAATGGGAAACCCAAATGTAGAGGGCAACCCTTTGGTAATATCCTCCCAACTGCGGCCCCCGTCGGCTGAGCGCCAGACACCGTGGTGGTTCTGTTGATACAGCAAGTCCGTGGTTCCGGGAGCCTGGACCATGTTATGCACGCAATGCCCGGTTTCGCCATCCCGAGGGGCCGCAGGATGGTCGTGACGACCGCAGCTTTCCGCGTTGGACAGCCGGTTGCGTCGCTCCCAGTTTGCCCCGCCATCCTCTGATGCAAAGACGCCGGCTGCCGAGATACCGACCCAGAGTTTCTGCGCATCTTCCGGGTCAGTCACGATTGAATGCAACACCAACCCCGCGCCACCCGGGTTCCAGTCCGGAGCCGAAGGATGGTTGGTCAGTCCTTCGACCGTGGTCCACGTTCGTCCGTTGTCCTGGCTGGCCAGCAATCGTGCTGGTTTGGCCCCTGCATACAATACGCCGTGTGCGTAGTTCAGCGACCAGATCTGGGAAAACTCGTCGGCAAAAGGCGCTGGTTCGTCTGACCACCCGATTATCTCGGCAAAGTCAGGGTCATTGGCAGCCCATTCGTCCACCTGGCCCCTGGTCAACTTCGTGACTTGCCAAGTTGCTCCGCCGTCCTCGGATCGCCAGATTCCCGCGCCATTCCAGTCGCCTCCTCCGCCAGCCCACAGCGTTCCCGTCACTGCGTCTGCTATGACGTGGTTGATCGGCCAGCCATCACAGTGAGGTCCCGATACCTGCCAGTCCGACCTGTCGCCGTTACTGGAAACGATGAATGCACCTTTGGTTGTTCCGACCAGAATATCGACGCCATGTTCTTGCATGAATTTCGCGCTCCAAATGAATGGAGCAAGAGTAACATGCGATCTGGCATTGACTGAGAACAAAAAAAACCGCGCCCCAAGGCGCGGTTCTTTGAATTCAAAAATAGCTGTTCTTAGCCCTGACGAGCTTTGAACTTACGCTGCGTCTTGTTGATCACGTAGACGCGGCCTTTGCGACGCACAACACGGCAGTCACGGTGCCGGTTCTTGAGCGAGCGGAGCGAGTTCCTGACCTTCATGGTCTGTCTCCAATCTGCGGCGCCTTCATCAAGGACGTGGCCAGCGCCTGGGTTAGCGGGTGCCTCGGAAAAACCGAAACAGTGAATAGATGGTGGGCGGTACAAGGATCGAACTTGTGACCCCTTCGATGTCAACGAAGTGCTCTACCGCTGAGCTAACCGCCCACGAACCGTTGCAAGACCTGCCCCATAACGAAATGGGGCGCGGAACCCCGCGCCGGTAGCGGGGTCTATAAAAGGAGTCGTTTGGGGGATCAAGGGGTTTGGAAGAACTATTTTCCGGTCTATGTTGGTCACGAGCAAGGAGAGACCATGTCGAACGCAGCCTACGCACTGGATATGCCAGAAAACCGCAGTTCATGCGTGGTGTTTTCTTCGCCCCATAGTGGTCGGCTGTATCCGGATACCCTGCTGAGGCGTTCGGTTCTGAACCGCAATATGATTCGGTCGTCCGAGGATGCCTTTGTCGATCAGTTGTTTTCGCCGGCCCCTGACTTTGGCGCGCCACTGCTGGCTGCGGCCATGCCGCGCGCGTATCTGGACCTCAATCGCAGTGCGGATGAGTTGGATCCGGCACTGATTCAGGGGGCAAAGCGGCAGGGACACAATCCACGGGTCGCTTCCGGTCTGGGTGTCATCCCTCGGGTCGTCGCCAACGGGCGCTCGATTTATCGCGGCAAGCTGACGATGGACGAAGCTCGTCTGCGTATCGACACATATTGGCGGCCGTATCACAGACGCCTGAAGTCGCTGCTGGCCGAATCGCATACCATGTTCGGACAGGCGATTCTGATCGACTGTCATTCGATGCCGCATGAGGCGGTGGCGCTGGCCAGTAACTCGCAGCCCAAGCGGCCCGAGGTCGTTTTGGGAGATCGATTTGGCGCGTCGGCCTCCGGTGTGATCGTCGACCAGGTTGAAGCGGCCTTCACCTCTGCCGGCCTGAAAGTTGCCCGCAATGCGCCTTTTGCCGGTGCTTATGTGACCCAGACCTATGGCCGCCCGGCGCGCCATCAGCACGCGATACAGATCGAAATCGACCGGGCGCTGTACATGAACGAAGACACGATAGAGCCGAACGCCAATTTTCCCGAATTTCGCCAGGTGTTGCGTCGGGTCATCTCGGACATCGCGAGCATCGGCCGGGAACAACTGCCACTGGCGGCCGAGTGAAGTCACCGCAATGCGCGACCTTTGACAATGGCATCCGTGCCAAATCTGCGCCGTATCTCGTCGGTGGCGCGCTCCGCCTTGGACCGCTGTTCCGCGCCGGGGTCCAGCAGGTCACCTGAAATGTCTGCTTGCTCTTCTGAACACAGGTCAGACAACCCGCAACCCAGCAGCCGATAGGGCCCCTGATCACCGACCTGATCGAACAACCCGCGCGCCGTGCGGTAGATCTTGTCTGCAATCTGGGTGGCATCCCGCAGAGAGACCCGCCGAGTGATGATCTTGTGGTTAGCCCGCTTCAGCTTCAATGTCACGACCCGCCCGGCCAGACCTTTGGCCTTGGCCCGGTCGGCCACTTTTTCGGACATGCGCCACAGGTGCCCGTCCAGAATATCCAGGTTTGCTGTGTCCTCGAAAAACGTGGTCTCATTGCTGATCGATTTCATCGGCTCGTGGGCTGAAACGCGCCGCTTGTCCTGCCCCCGCGCCAAATGCCACAGGCGATACCCCATCGAGCCGAACCGGGCCGTTAGTGCTTCCTGATCCCAGCGCAGCAGGTCCGAGAACGTGCGAATACCTGCGCGGTCGAGTGACTCTTGCGCCGCGGGTCCAATTCCCCAGATCAGGCGCACAGGTTTGTCGTACAGGAAATTCGCCGTTTCGGCCTGACCGATCACGGAAAACCCACGCGGTTTGTCGAGATCCGAGGCCACCTTGGCCAGGAATTTGTTGTGACTCAATCCAATCGAGCCGGTCAGACCCAATTCATCCTTCATGCGCCTGACCAGTTTCGCCAGCATAAGCGCAGGTGGAGCGCCATGCAGCCGCTCGGTGCCCGACAAGTCCATGAAGGCTTCGTCCAGGGACAGGGGTTCGACGACAGGGGTCAGTTCATCCATCATCGCCCGGATTTCGCGCGAAGCTTTCGCATAAACCGACATGCGCGGTTTGATGACCACTGCGTCCGGGCAAAGTTTCAGGGCCTTGAACATCGGCATTGCGGAACGAACACCGCGAATGCGCGCAACATAACAGGCGGTGGACACAACGCCGCGTTTGCCGCCGCCGATGATGACCGGCTTGTCCGCCAGCTCGGGGTTGTCGCGCTTTTCGACCGAGGCATAAAATGCGTCGCAATCCATGTGGGCGATGGTCAGGTCGAACAGTTCCGGGTGCAATGTCACGCGTGGGCTGCCACAGGACGGGCAGCGTCTTTCGTCGGTCAGACGGGTCAGGCAATCTCGGCAAAGGCCGGGCATCTGCGTCCTCGCGCGTTCTGCATTTGTACCGGGGCTACTTATAACACCCTCAGCGGGCGATCAAAGGTCCGCGTTTGATTCTGCTCGAAAAAGAAAACCCCCGCTATTAGGGCGGGGGGAGGTAACGGACCTCAGGAAGAAATGGTCCGTTGGGGAGTGTTTCATCCCCAGAATCGCGCGAATCCTGCATTTTCGATAGGGTTTAAGGTCTTTGGACAAAACTCGAGTTTATCATGTGTGTTTTCGGGCACAGGGACGATTTGGCGCGGAGGTGCCAAAAATTGACGCAAGGTCAACCAGTTGTCGGTCAGTTTTTGCCTGAAATCCCTGCGAATTCGACCGCTTGATTCAGTGCCGGGTCAAGGAATTTAACTCAGCAAGAACTGCCTCTGCCGCCGCTTTGGGGTCCTCTGCCTGATAGATAGGGCGTCCCACGACGATATGGTCGGCTCCATCTCCGATAGCGCTGGCCGGGGTCGCTACACGTTTCTGATCCCCCAGGTCGGCACCTGCCGGACGGACACCGGGAGTGACGATCAATCGTCCTTCGGACTGGGGCAGGGCGCGGATCAGGGCGGCCTCCTGCGGGCTGGCGATTACACCATCGGCCCCGGCCTCGAATGCTTTGGCCGCGCGCTCGACGACCAGTTCCTGTACATCGCCACCTTTCAACAAGCTGGCATCCAGATCTTGGCGGTTCAGCGAAGTCAGGATAGTCACTGCCAAAATCTTGAGGTCCTTGCCCGAGGCGCCCTCTTTTGCCGCCCGCACCACATGCGGGTCGCCGTGAACAGTCAGGAAATCCAGATCGAACTGCGCCAGCCCGCGAACGGCGTTTTCCACCGTGTTGCCGATGTCGAACAGTTTCATGTCCAGAAAGATGCGCTTGCCGTGATCCTGCTTCAGCTCATTGGCCAAGGCCAACCCACCGCCGGTCAGCATCCCCAGGCCGATTTTGTAGAACGAAACACTGTCACCCAGCCGTTCGGCCATGGCCAGACCCTGCAGGGCGTTGGGAACATCAAGGGCTACGATCAGGCGGTCATCGGACATGGGGCAGGCTCCTAATTGGCAAACGTCTGCGTCCTAGCGGGTTCGGGCCGCTCTGTCCATGCAATGCGCGATTCCTGTGTTAAGGTCGCCGCATTCTTTGAAAGGGTCCGAGATGAAAAAGCTATTTGTTCCATTACTTGTTTTGGCAGCCTGTCAGGAAACTCCGACGGAAACGGCAGCAGACGCGGTCACTTCTCCAAATGACGATCTGAGATTTGTTGGCGGCTATCGCGCCACCGATGATGATTGTCAGTTAACCGGGGAAACTGCCTTTACGGTCAATTTTCTGGATGATGCCGCTGACCTTGTCTCGTGCCCGAACGACAGCGACGCAGCGCAGTCTCTGGTAGATATGTACGGCGCGCGCCCGGTGGCTGAAAGCGGAGGATACTCGGTCTATTCAGTACCCCGCAGATAAACGCTGAATCTGCCCTCTTAGCCTCTTGAACCGTCAAAGATATTTCCCAGATTGAATGTGAGGCTTCGACCGACGCGTGCCGCCAAGCGGGCGCATCAAAACGGGGCGCTTGAGAGAAGGAGAATAAAATGGACTTGAACAAGTTCACCGAGCGTGCACGGGGATTCGTGCAGGCGGCGCAGACCGTTGCACTGCGCGAGGGGCACCAGAGACTGGAACCCACACATATACTGAAAGCATTGATGGATGACGATCAGGGGCTGGCCAGCAACCTGATCACGCGTGCCGGTGGCGCGCCCAACCGCGTGGTTGAAGCGCTGGATGCGGCCATGGGGAAAATCCCGAAAGTCAGTGGCGACGCCAGCCAGATCTACATGGATGGCCAGACCGCCAAGGTTCTGGACGAGGCTGAGAAGATCGCCACCAAAGCAGGCGACAGTTTTGTACCGGTCGAACGCGTGTTGATGGCGCTTTGCATGGTTAAATCCAAGGCCAAGGATGCTTTGGAGGCTGGCGCCGTATCCGCGCAGAAACTCAATGAGGCGATTAACGATATTCGTAAGGGACGAACCGCTGACACGGCGTCGGCGGAAGAAGGTTATGACGCGCTCAAGAAATACGCGCGCGATCTGACCGAGGCAGCGGCCGAGGGCAAGATCGACCCGATCATCGGGCGGGATGAGGAAATCCGCCGCTCGATGCAGGTTCTGTCGCGCCGCACCAAGAACAACCCGGTTCTGATCGGCGAACCCGGTGTCGGTAAGACCGCGATTGCCGAGGGTATGGCCCTGCGCATCGTCAACGGTGACGTACCGGAATCGCTGAAGGACAAAAAGCTGCTTGCCCTCGATATGGGTGCGCTGATTGCCGGTGCGAAATACCGCGGTGAGTTCGAGGAACGCCTCAAGGCCGTTCTGACCGAAGTGACCGAGGCCGCTGGTGAGATCATCCTGTTCATCGACGAGATGCACACGCTGGTCGGCGCCGGTAAATCCGACGGCGCGATGGATGCTGCCAACCTGATCAAGCCTGCGCTTGCCCGGGGTGAGCTGCATTGTATCGGTGCAACCACGTTGGATGAGTATCGCAAGTATGTCGAAAAAGACGCGGCCCTTGCGCGCCGGTTCCAGCCTGTGATGGTCACTGAGCCAACCGTCGAGGACACGATCAGCATTCTGCGGGGTATTAAAGAGAAGTACGAGTTGCACCACGGCGTGCGCATCTCGGACTCGGCGCTGGTATCGGCGGCAACCCTGTCGCATCGCTATATCACCGACCGTTTCCTGCCCGACAAAGCCATCGACCTTGTCGATGAGGCGGCGTCGCGTCTGCGGATGGAGGTAGATTCCAAACCAGAGGAACTGGATCAGCTGGATCGCCAGATTCTGCAAATGCAGATCGAGGAAGAGGCGCTGAAGCTTGAGGACGACGCGGCATCGAAGGATCGTCTGGAAACCTTGCAAAAGGATCTGGCCGATTTGCAGGAGAAATCTGCCGAGATGACCGCCCAATGGCAGGCCGAGCGCGACAAGCTGGCCGGGGCGCGTGATCTTAAGGAACAGCTCGACAAGGCGCGGGCTGATCTGGAGATCGCCAAGCGCGAAGGTAACCTCGCCAAGGCGGGTGAGTTGTCTTATGGCGTCATCCCTGAGCTTGAGAAAAAGCTGACCGAGGCTGAGAACGCCGAAAGCAACGCGATGATGGCCGAGGAAACGGTGCGTCCAGAACAGATCGCATCCGTGGTCGAACGCTGGACCGGTATCCCGACCTCGAAAATGCTGGAAGGTGAGCGCGAGAAACTGTTGCGGATGGAAGACGATCTGCATTCGCGTGTGATCGGTCAGGATGCCGCCGTGACAGCCGTCGCCAACGCCGTGCGCCGCGCGCGTGCGGGACTGAACGACGAGAATCGGCCTCTGGGCTCGTTCCTGTTCCTCGGCCCGACCGGTGTGGGTAAGACCGAGCTGACCAAGGCCGTGGCGAACTTCCTGTTCGACGACGACAACGCGATGGTTCGTATCGACATGTCCGAGTTCATGGAGAAACACGCAGTCGCCCGTCTGATCGGTGCCCCTCCGGGCTATGTCGGCTATGATGAAGGCGGTGTGCTGACCGAAGCCGTGCGGCGCAGGCCATATCAGGTCGTGCTGTTTGACGAGGTCGAAAAGGCACACCCGGATGTGTTCAACGTGCTGTTGCAGGTTCTCGATGATGGTGTGCTGACCGATGGTCAGGGCCGCACTGTGGACTTCAAGCAAACGCTGATCATCCTGACGTCGAACCTGGGGTCCCAGGCGCTGAGCCAATTGCCCGAAGGCGCGGACAGTGCGCAGGCCAAGCGTGACGTGATGGATGCGGTCCGGGCGCACTTCCGGCCCGAGTTCCTGAACCGACTGGACGAGACCATCATCTTTGACCGGCTCAAGCGGGCCGACATGGATGGCATCGTCGATATCCAGATGGCGCGCCTGCAGAAACGTCTGGCCGCCCGCAAGATCGAGCTGGCTTTGGACGAAGGTGCCAAGGAATGGCTGGCAAACGAAGGCTATGACCCGGTCTTTGGCGCGCGTCCGCTGAAACGCGTGATCCAGCGCGCTTTGCAGAACCCGCTGGCCGAAGCACTGCTGGCTGGTGAAATCAAGGACGGTGAGACCGTTCCTGTGACCGCAGGTTCCGATGGCTTGATCATCGGCGATCGGTTGGGAACTTCTGAAAGACCCCGTCCGGATGATGCCGTGGTACATTGATCCATGTGAGACTTTCAAAGACCCGCCATTTCGGCGGGTCTTTTCTGCGTCCATGACGCTAACGTATCCAAGTTTGGTACGGGGACTTTAGGCTCGAAAGACCCGTGAAAGAACTTCTTCACACAAAGACAGATAGGCCTGACTGGCGGCGCATCCTCTGGCGGTCACCATCACCGGCGCGCGATGGACGCCCATTCTTTCCACATCGGTTGCGAAGGGAATTTGCGCGTCTAGAAAGCGATTGCCATAGTCCTTTTTCAGTTCGGTAATCGTTTCAGAGTGCAGGGTCTTGGCTCTCTGGACCATCGAGAAGAAACAATGCAGCTTTTTGACTGGAAGGTCGTTCTTCCGGAAGAACTTCACCAATTGATCCAAAGTGCGCCGCGACAACGTCGAAGGAATGACCGGTACCACGATTGCATGCGACGCCTGAAAAACGCTTTCGGACAAAAGGGACAGATTCGGCGGGCAGTCCAAAACCACGACTTCATAATCGGGCGCAACACCAGCCAATGCCGTTTCAAGCTGCGATTTGCCGTTGTTCATTTGAGAAAGCAAAACGTCGAAACTGCGAAAGCTTTGATTGGCGGGCAGAATGTCGAGGTTCTCAAAATCACTTTCGCGTATGGATTTCGCAAGTTGGTTGCTGCCTCTGAAGAACTTTGCGTTTGAAAGCCTTTTTGAAGGTTTCAAGCGGTAGTAGAACCCGGAAGCCCCCTGAGGATCGAGATCACACAGAAGCGTTTTTACACCTGCCGTGGACAGGGAATAGGCCAGATTGACCGCTGTAGCTGTTTTACCCACTCCACCCTTGTTGGAATAACAGGCAATGACCTTCATCGTGGACCGCCTCTTGAAGCATAACCGGACTGAACTTTACCAAACTTCCGTAAGTGTCCGCTCTCCCTGCGGTGCAAGTCAACGCAATACCCCGGATCTTCTCAATGCGCTTTTGGTCGGGCAACGTTACAATCCGTTCGCTCAATCGTGACGCCTGTTTCCTTGGCTCTGTGCTATCAGACATTACCTCATTGCCGAGGTGGACTGATTACGGAGATCCGGATGGCGCATCGCTGGACCAATACTTTGACACATGCCGACGTCACCCCAAGGGCGGCGTTCCTGAACCGGCGGCAGATCATGGCGGGGCTGGCAGGTGTCGGACTGACTGCGATGGCTCGACCCGCAGCGGCCGAAGACGGATTGGAGCCCAACACCTGGGAAGAGATTACATCGTACAACAATTATTATGAGTTCGGGACGCGGAAAGATGATCCGGCAAAATATGCCCATATGCTCGTGACCGAACCGTGGAGCGTCAAGATCGACGGTCTGGTCGACAATCCCGGTGAGTACGACTTCACGGACATCATGTCCGAGATGACGGTTGAAGAGCGCATCTATCGGTTCCGTTGTGTCGAGGCTTGGTCGATGGTCATTCCGTGGAATGGTTTCGAACTGGCCGATTTGCTGAATATGGCCGGCGTGCAGGATGGCGCCAAATACGTGGCGTTTGAAACCGCATATCGTCCCGACGAGATGCCCGGTGTTCAGTACCCGGTGCTCGAGTGGCCGTATCGTGAAGGGTTGAGGCTGGACGAGGCCATGCACCCGCTGACGATCATGGCCACAGGTATCTATGGCCGTCCGATTCCGAACCAGAACGGCGCACCGCTGCGTCTGGTGGTGCCGTGGAAATACGGGTTCAAATCCATCAAGTCGATTGTCCGCATCACGCTGACGGATGTGGAACCGCCGACCAGCTGGAACATGGCAAACCCGCGCGAATACGGGTTCTATAGTAATGTGAACCCGAATGTGGATCACCCGCGCTGGTCTCAGGCCTCTGAACGTCAAATCGGCGGTGGTCTCTTTGCCAAGCGGATCCCGACCCTGATGTTCAACGGTTACGAGGAAGAGGTCGCCGGGCTTTACGAAGGGATGGACCTGGCGAAAAACTATTAAGATTATGCAGACCCTGAACCAGATATTGCGCCGTATTCCCGTTTGGATGGTTTACGTGCTGGGTGCGATTCCCGGCCCCTGGTTGTTTTATCAGGGTCTGACGGGTGGTCTGGGCGTCGATCCGATCGAAGCTCTGGAGCACCGATACGGAGAACTGGCGCTGCAGCTTTTGATCTTTGTACTGGCGATCTCTCCGTTGCGCCGGTTTCTTGGTCTGAACCTGATGAAGTTCCGTCGGGCTCTGGGCGTGCTGACTTTTGGCTATGTCAGCCTGCATCTGCTGGTCTGGCTGGTTCTGGACGTGCAGGTACCAAGCCAGATTTGGGCGGATATCGTGAAGCGACCTTATATTACGGTTGGCATGGCGGCATTCGTCCTGATGCTGCCGCTGGCGGTGACATCGAACAACTTGTCTGTTCGTCGGCTGGGACCCCTGTGGCGCAGTCTGCAGCGCCTGGTCTATCCGGCAGCGTTACTGGGCGGACTGCATTACGTCATGCTTGCCAAAGGCTTTCAGATCGAACCGCTGATCTACCTGTCTCTGATCATCAGTCTGCTGTTGCTGCGTATTCCGTTCCCAACCCTGCTGACTCGGTTTCGTCAGGCCGATTCCGTCTGACTCGGGGCTGAGTCTGTGGGTAACCCTGTGTAAAAGCCATTCCTGGGGTTCAGTACGCTACCCATTGAAGCTCCGTTGAGAATGATTTTTTCATAATGCTTTGATTTAAAGCGTAAAAAACAGAAATGCGGTTTTTTGCTGGTTTCCGCAATTTTCCACTTGCGGCTTTTGATTGTTATCCTTAGAACGCCCTTCACCGGCGCTGCTGAGGCGGTTGCTGGGACGCTGGAGACGGCGGAGACGG
>NZ_JBWVBD010000014.1:0-23596 GCF_057221075.1 Ruegeria sp. HKCCD6647-2
CCTCCGCAAATTGGCCAAGATCATTCCTGCACCGCAGCAAACGCGAAAAGCCTGATCAGAAAGGCGCTCGCGCCGTGCTCAATACCGTCAATTCTGCGCCAGCAACACATTGTTTTTCAACAGAATGCGTCTAAACCTGCCGTTCGCTGCAAGTGCGAAATCAAGGGTTAATCAAAGGCGCGATCTGCGGGATGAAACCGGCAACGAGCGCAACGGTTCCAATGTCGGTACTCGCTCGAATCCGGTTTCGCCAAATAGAACAGAGATCGGTGTTTCCCAAAAGCGATGACGTGTGCAAAGTAGGCGTCAATCGCCGCTCAATTGGTCTGATCCCAAACGGCTTTCATGCGTTCGGCCAATTGCGTTTCCCATTCGTCGCGCTTCTCATTGATCATATCGATGATCGCCTGGTTCTCGGCTAGGGGCGTGTCAATGTCATGTAGTTCAGCAGTCTCAAGCATCATTTTGCGATCGGCGGCTTCGAACTCATACATCATCCGTTCGGCGGCAGCGCGATCAATGCCGAGGGCTTCGAATGCCGATCGCGCCATCCGCACCGAACTGTCATAGGTTTCCCGTATGATGTCTCGACATCCTGCCGCCCAGAGATCATAGACGTGTGGCCGGTCAAACGCGCGCGCGATGACGTGGACGTGTGGAAAGGTCTCTCGCACATAGCGAGTCAGCTCTGTCGTGGCGCCCTTGCCGTCAATGGCGACGACCAACAGTTTTGCTTCAGCGATCCCGGCCGCCGCTAGAAGATCCGGTCGCGTGGCGTCCCCGAAGTAGACCTTCAGACCGAACTTGCGCAGCATGTCCAACTGTTCGCTGCTATAATCGACGACGGTGGTCCCGTAGCCCGCTGCGACAAGTGCTCTGTTGACGATGCCGCCAAAGCGCCCGTGCCCCGCAATGATGATCTTGGCTTCACTTTCGATCTCGTCGGCTTCTGTGGCCTGTTCCGAGACATAACGCGGCGCAATGACCCTGTCATAGATTATGAACAAGGCCGGGGTCAGCAGCATGGAAAGTGCCACGACCAACAACAGAATATCCGAAACGCCGGTCGGGATGACCGCATTGGCAACGGTGAAGGACAACAGCACAAAGCCAAATTCGCCTGCCTGCGCCAAGCCTAAGGCGAACAACCACTGATCGCTGCCACGCAACCCGAAGAGCTTTGCCAGAACGTAAAGGACGACGGCCTTCAGGGCGATCAGTCCGAAGGTCAGCCCCATGACGGTGGCAAAGCTGCCCGCCAATTGCTCAAAGTTGATACTGGCTCCCACGGTAATGAAGAAGACGCCGAGGAACAGCCCGCGGAAGGGGTCGATGTCGCTTTCTAACTCGTGCCGGTATTCGTTGCTTGCCAGAACGACGCCAGCGAGGAACGTGCCGAGTGCCGGGGAGAGGCCAACCATGGTCATCAAGAGCGCGATGCCAAGAACGACCATAAGCGCGGTAGAAACGAAGAGCTCCCGCAGGCGCGCCCGAGCAACGAAGCGGAACAAAGGCGTAACAGCATAGTTGCCGATCACGAAAACCCCACCGATGGCTGCAAGCGTGACAAGTGCTGTTTGCCAGCCCGGAAGGCCATCAACGAGAGAGATGCTCAACCCGTGGTCACCATGGTCGTCGCCGTGATCAGCAGCGTGTGACAGCGACTCGACCAGTTCCGGCATCGCAAGCAACGGGACAAGCGCCAGCATGGGAATCACCGCAATATCCTGCGCTAAGAGTACGGCAAAACTCGACTGTCCGCCGTCCGAGCGTGATAGCCCCTTTTCTTTCAGGGTCTGGTTAACAATGGCTGTGGACGACAGGGCAAAAACCAACCCGATGACCAGGCTGACCGTCCATGGTTGGCCCAGTAACATGGCGATGGCCATAACGGCGACTGTCGTGATACCGATTTGCAATCCACCAAGGACGAATATGCGACTGCGCAATTCCCACAATTCGCGTGGGTTCATTTCCAGACCGATCAAGAACAACATCATCACAACACCGAATTCTGCAAAATGCTGAAGTGCGATGACGTCGGCCCCCACGGCACGAAGGATCGAACTGATGGCAATGCCTGCAATCAGATATCCGAGCACTGATCCCAGCCCCAGACGCGAAGCGACTGGCACCGCAATGGCCCCCGCCAGAAATAGGATAAATGTGATCAGCATGAATTCGGCAGTCATTGACAGCCTCCTAGAAACGACAACGGGCCTGACATAACTGCCTCCCCCACCTACTCAACTTGACACGCCCTAGATGAGCAGATCACGCATTTCTCCATTCTCCAAAGCAGCGAATGTTCGAGGGTCGTGCATCGCGGTCCTCAACATGGCCTGCGCGAGTTCATCCGACGTCACACCTATGGGCGGCACGAGCCTTTGGAGCGGCTTGAAGGCATAGTCGGCAGGTTTCCAACTGCTCCTCGGCCCGGACGGCGCAATATAGCCCGGACGGAAAGCAAACCTCCGTTCGAGAGCGGTCGCGAACAGTGCGCTCTCCGCCTGCCCTTTGATCTTCAAAGCAAAGGACATGCCGCCGCCATCGGGCCGGGCACCTTGAGCGGAAAACAGGCAGAACGTGGCCTTTGGGGAGACCTTTTCGCAGGCGGTCAGCAATGCACGTAACCAATCAATGGTGATTTCTTGGTACTCCGCGCGGCTGACGCGCGAAGAATAGGTGGCAAGGCAGTGAAAGACCGCGTCGATACCCTTCAGGTGAGGCTCGAGTGCCTGAACATCACCGAACGCCGTGAATTCTACTTCTGTCAGCTTTGCGTGTTCTTTTCCTGACAGTCTGCGCCCAAGCGACACAACTTCACGCGCGCTATCCTCATTCAGCAATGCCGCGAGGACCGATGACCCCACCATCCCGGTCGCGCCGGTCAGCAGAACCCGCCCAAGTGGTCGCGGTGTCTTATCAGTCGGAGTGGGCACGCCGTTCTGCCTCGGCCTTCAGACCGCGATTGAAGGCTTGGTAGCCATCCACGTACATCTTGGCCAAACGACCGCCCATAAGGAAGGTGATGCCGCCTATGATCTCGTCGGATTGCACGAAGCGAGTCTTTCCTCCGTCCAAGGGCTCGACACGGAAATGATGGTTATCCCGAATTCCACCCGGTCCTTTCTCGGCCCAGTAGAACTGCTCTCCGTCCACGACTGTGATCGTATGATCCAGAGTGGTCAGCTTTTCCTTTGAAGGATCGAGTTGGAAATCGACTGTGATCTTCGATCCATCCATGATCTCTCCCTTGATGCCCACGAGGAAGGCCGCCCAATTGCCGTAGTTGGCCGTGTCGGTCAGCACCGACCAAACAGTGTCCGGTGGCGCATTGATCACGATGTCGGTGTGAATCCTGTGGTGCGAGAAGCTCACTTTTTCCGATGTTCCGTTTTCCATGATTTTCTTCCTTAAGTCTCAGGCGCTGATTGGCGACGGGCCATCCCTGCCCTGAACTGTGATCCGCCCGAACCGATCCTGCATGCGTTTGGATCGGAAGAGATAGATCGAGATGATGATGTAATTGACGCACTCCTGAACAAAGTTCCGGTAGCGATCCGGGCTTTCCAACATGTCAAAGGTCTGCACGGCGCACATGGTGGCAAGCGCTGTGAACATGACCAGCATGGCAATCGGCGTGAGCCTCCAGCACAGGAAGTACCCAAGGAGAAACGTGGCCCCAGATGCGGTGATCAATATCCAATGGAGGGTCTGCATACCGACCGGGAAAGTCGCGTTCTGCAGCGGCATCAAGGGCGCGAAACCCGTGAAGTACTCCAGAAACCCGAGCAACCCCCAGCCCAGCATGATCATCGATGCGAGCACGATCAGAAACTCGAAGCCTTGCGAGATACGGTCCATTAGTGTCGTCATCAGACTCACCCCAACATCCGCATCATGAACCGATCGAACATGCGGTCGCTCAGGATACGACGGAAGAAAATGGCCTGTCTGACGCCGACACCGGCGGCGTAGCGTGTTTTGGGTTTCGACGCCTTAATCGCCCCGACGATGACATTGGCAATCACGCTGGGTGGCGAGGCTGTGCCGTTCTCCGCACTCATGTTGCGGAACCAGTTCGCCATCTTCCGCGCGATGGCGCTGTATGGACCGCTTCCTGAGGTCTCGAGTAGCGGCTCGATAAAGCCGCCCGTGATCTCGGTATCGATCGCGCCTGGGCGAACGATCACCACATTAATCCCGAATTGTGCTGTTTCGGCACGAAGACAATCGCTGAAGCCTTCGAGCGCGAACTTGCTCGAGACGTACCAGGCTGCCAACGGTGCGTGCACCTTCCCCTCGCCAGACGAAACGTTGATGATCTTGCCCCACCCCTGCTGGCGCATATGCGGCAAAACCAGTTGGGTCAGTCGGCCAAGCCCAAAGAAATTGACGTCGAACTGATAGCGTGCCTTGTCGATATCCGTTTCTTCGACCGATCCATAGACCGACAGGCCGGCGTTGTTCACCAGGATATCGACGCCGCCATGATCGCGCGTGATTTGCTCGACCACGGCAACAACGTCCTCCTCCTTGGTGACGTCCATCTTGATCGGGATACACCCAACCGCCTTCAGATCGTCCATGATCTCAACCCGGCGTGCCACCGGGTAGACAACATAACCCTCCTTCACGAGGGCTTCCGCGGTGGCCTTGCCGATGCCACTAGAGGCGCCGGTCACAAGGGCAACTCTTTTTCCATTGCTGTTCATGGCTTCGCCCTTAGACAGCAAACATCTGACCAGTCATCTCTTCCGAGAGCAACCAGAGGCGCCTAGCCACATCATGATCGTGGCAAATCGGATTGCGGATCGCGACGCCGGTCGCCCCGCTCATCTCCTCGGGGCCCGTCGGTCCGTAGTAATCCCCGCCCTCGACCTCGTCAGACAAGGCGGCGAACAGAGACGGCTTGGCAGCGTCTTCGTTGGAGTGCAGTAGTTGTTCGACTTGCGCCTTCATTGCCTCACGCGAGGCGTCATCCAGGTCCTGGAACAGGCCGGAATCGGAACCGCCGGGATGCACGGTCAGAGACTTCACCGCCTTGCCGGCTGCTTTCAGGCGGCGGTCCAATTCGTCGCCGAACAGAAGGCAGCTAAGCTTCGATTGCCCATAGGCCCGGCCGGGGTCCTGCCCGCAAGTCAGGTCGTCAAAGTTGAGACTCGCCCCCTTATGCGCGATGCTGGAGAGCGAAACGATGCGCGACGCGGGATCGTCCGGAACCCTGTCGACCAGCAGGGCCGTCAGCAGGAAGTGCCCCAGATGGTTCGTGGCGAATTGCAGCTCTACGCCCTCGGCATTGGTTCGTACCGAATAAAGCAAGACACCTGCGTTGTTGATCAGCACATCGAGCTTCGCATAGCGGGCGCGAAACGTCTCGGCAAAGGCACGAACCGAGGCAAGATCGCTTAAGTCCAGCAAGATAATGTCGAGCGAGGCGGAAGGCACTCGGTCGAGAACATCAGCTTTGGCCGCCTCGGCTTTTTCCTGACTGCGGCAGGCCATGATGACGTGAAAGCCGGCGGCGGCCATGCCGACCGTCGTTTCAAATCCGATGCCATTGTTTGCACCAGTGACGATGGCTGTTCTTCCAGATTGTGCAGACATTCCAAATCCTGACGAGTTGACAGTTGATGTATGAATGTCAATATTGACACCAATCATCCATTTGTCAATATGCAAATCAATGGAAGATCGTCACACATACATCATCGAGGCTGCGAAAGGCCTGTTTCTGCGCTATGGAGTGAAACGCACCGGCATGAACGACATTGCCGAGGCCGCAGGCATTTCACGACAAACGCTCTACAAGGCCTTCGCCAATAAGGATGAGGTGTTGCAGGCGACGATACGTTCGCTGGCGGACAAGGTTGTCCTGGATATCGAGGCCGATCTGGAAAATGCTGAAGGCCTTGGCGCTCAATTGGACGTCATCTTCAAACACGCAGTCATTGAGCACTATGACTTCCTGCAATCCTCTCCCAACGCCGAGGATATTATAGCAGGTGTCACTGCATCCAGTCAGGAAGAGCTTGAAGCAGGCGCCAAGAGAAACACTGAGATCATTGCAAGGGTCCTGGAGCCCTTCTCCGGCAGTATTGAGAAGAGCGGCCTGACCGTCGGCCAATTCGCGGACTTCATACAGCATTCAGCAACTGCCGCCAAGTACAGCGCAAAAAGCAGAAAGCACTTGCTTGAGCTTTTGACTGCGCTTCGGGTGTCGGCATTGAAGGTGATGGGTGCCGACTAGACAGTGCGGCCCAAAGCAGACTTTAAAAGGTTCCCCGAATGCTGCGACAGCAGCCCGCATTACGGTCATTCGCTGTAAGTGAACAATCTATGTCGTGATAAGTGTCAGGACCGCGGACATTGCAAAGTTCGAGTTGTCTACAACTAAATGGACTCCGTGGCGTCTGGACACATAATATCGTCAGGGTTGAGATCGACCAGAACGTAGCTGGAAAAGGTGCTTACGATGACTTCGAAAGAAACTTCTGTAAACGTTCATTACAAAGTCGGCAAATGGTTGCCTTCGGATCAAGATGTGCTGGACGCTTGGTCTGCCAAAATCGCTGCCAAGGCCCAGCAGGACACCAGCCCGCTTTTGCCATCCGTACAACGGCTCAAGACTCTGATCGAGACGGATGCAAGGGCGTATATGTTCTTTTCGCAGATGTTTCAGGAGGTCCCTGAGAGCAAGAAAACCTCGCCCTCGGGCAAACCGCAGGTGCGCAACTATGAACACATGCTTCGGCTGTTCAACACGATCATGACCCACGCACCCGAATTCAATGAAAGTGGTCTGGTCGGATTTCCGTTCAATGCCATCCTCGACTGGTCAATGGCCAATGTCGGCGGTTGGGCCGGGTTTCTGGATGACAAGGTTGATGCCTGCCTGCGCGAAATGCTGAACGAATGGGCCGTCTTTCTGCAATCACCGGAAAGCAGATCGGTTTTGACTGATGATCCCAGAACCGGGTGGTTCGGGGCAGATGCACAAAAAGCGATGCCCACCTTCAAAGAAGACTTTATTTGCGACTCGTCGCTCCCTCATTTTGGGTTCAAATCCTGGGACGACTTCTTCACACGCCGGTTTCGTGACGGTGTCCGGCCCATTGCCGCGCCCGACGATGATGCGGTTGTCATCAACGCCTGCGAGTCCGCGCCCTATCGCGTCGCCCGAGAGGTAAAGCTGCGCGATCAATTCTGGATCAAAGCGCAACCTTACGCCTTGCAATTCATGCTGGATAACGATCCGCTGGTTGATCACTATGACTCGGCCACAGTGTACCAGGCGTTCCTGAGCGCGCTCAGTTATCATCGCTGGCATGCGCCGGTTTCGGGACGGGTCGTCAAAACCCGTCGGATCGAAGGAACCTATTACTCGGAAATCATGCCGGAAGGGCTGGACCCTGCTGGTCCGAATGCCTCACAGGGTTACATTGCCGAGGTTGCCACGCGCGCGTTGATATTCATTGAGGCGGACAATCCGGATATCGGCCTGATGTGTTTTGTCGGCATCGGCATGGCAGAAGTTTCAACCTGTGACATCACCGTTTATGAAGGCCAGCACGTCACTAAAGGTGACGAGATTGGTATGTTCCATTTTGGTGGCTCGACGCATTGCCTGGTCTTTCAGTCAGACGTTGATATCGAGTTTGATCTGTATGGGCAGGAACCAGGACTGGACAGCACGAACATCCTGGTTAACCAACGGATCGCAACTGTTGGACCGCGCAGGTAATCTCAACTCTTTAAATCGAAAACACCTGAGGCAGCCGCCCGATGATCAACATCCACAGGGCGACACCCGCTAGCAACAACAGTCCCGCAACGACCAACGCCTCGACCCGGTCAAATGCGGCAGCTGAATCCGCAGCGGTCCGCCGCGCCCAGTAGAAAACCGGCAATCCGGCCGCATAGATAATGGCACCCGCCAGCATGAACTGGATGCCCGCCGCGTAGACCAGCCACAGACCAAAGCCTGTCGCAAGCAAGCTAGTGATTAGGGCCGTATTCCTGCTGAGCTTTGCGCTGCGTGGGTAATTGCCTGACCAGATCACTTTCCAAAGAAAAACTGCAGAGCCTATGTAAGCCGGCAGGATGACCACGCCAGTAATCGACAGCATCAGGTTCCATGCGTTGTCGGCAAAAAAAACAACGATGATGGCTGCTTGCATGATTACAGTTGAAATAATCAGTGAATTCGACGCGATACCGGCCTTGTTTGTTTTGGCAAAGTACTTTGGAAAGGTCCCGTCATTTGCACAGACCCACGGCAGCTGCGCCACAAGCAGCGTCCAGACCAGCCAGGAGCTGAGTAAGGCGATGATGACGCCGACATTGATAAACACTTCGCCCCAATAACCCACAAGCGTCATCATGATGCCCGCAGTGGATGGTGGTGCCAGCGCTGCAAGCTCACCCTGGGACATCACGCCGAATGGCACGATAGAAATGAGAACAAAGATAACCGTCACGATGAAGTAGCCAAGGATCGTTGCCCGGCTGACAGTTTTGGCGTCGGACTTATCGGACATCACCACTGCGCATTCGATGCCGATATACATCCAGAGCGTCACAAGCATCGTGCTTTTGATCTGGTCGAGAAGACTGCCCAAGGCTTTGTCGGCATCCTGAGTGTTAGGAACATTCCCCCAGAAATCCGCGGTGATAAGTCCCTTTCCGAACGAGAAGAAAACTACGACCGCCAAGAACATAAGAACCGGTAGGAACTTGGCTACGGTCCCGATGCTGTTCAGAAGCGATGCACCCTTCACGCCACGCATGACCAGAAAACACAGGCCCCAGATAATCAGGGATGAACCCAGTGTGGCCTGCCATGTATTCCCATCCTGAAAGTAAGGCGGGAAAAAGTAATTTAGGGCGTCCATCAGCAGAACGGCATAGCTGACATTTCCGAATGCAACGGACAGCCAGTAGCCCCAGGCGACCAGGAACCCGGCCAGCCTGCCAAACCCGGCGCGGGCGTACATGTAGATACCCGAGGTCATCTCGGGGTGGATATCGGCCAGAACCTGAAAGCTTCTCGCAACAAAGAAAATACCCAGACCGCTAATGAGCCAAGCGATGAGAATCGCGCCCAGTGCGGCCTGCTCAGCCATGTTTTGCGGAATATTGAAAACTCCGCCGCCAAACATCGCACTCACGACCAGCAAAGTCATGGCGAACAGACCAAGTTTCTTGGGAGCAGATGTCTGTTGAACATCTCCTTCCGATGCTTCCGAACCTCGGTTAGATTGCACTGCCATAAGTTCGATTTTCCGATCGGTCTCTATACGATGCTTCCTTGCTTAGGTTACATAACTGTTGGAGTTTGTGTTCCATTTTTTGCTGCAATGCTTGAATGGTTTTTAGGTTGATTTTTCAACCCACGAACCAAACGAGCGGAGTTCCGACGATTGTTCTAAGTGAACTCGATTAGTATCCAAGTTCAGATGTTTGAACTATCGGAAATCCACTTCATGGCTTATTGCAAATGACCGGCCAAAAGCGCCTTTCACCTACCGGTTCAATGCAGCGATGCAGCATCCCCGAAGCAGTCATTGGCCGCACATACGGGACCAACGCTCAGAAGAAGGCTAGCACCGCAGGGCGAAGCTGACTTTTTTCGTTTTTTCCCGTTGTTCGCAATGCGGTTTCACTACATGCCGAGCGAACCAAGGGCACCCTTGTGTTACAAAAACCATCTTTCATCGTATATCTCCAACTTATACAGTTTTGTTTGGTTGGCCGAACCCCCCACCGCCTGGTGTCTCCATTACGAATACGTCTCCCGGAAGCAGCACTGACTGGTCGTTACCGCTAAGCACTTGGACCAACCCGTCGCTTCGGACAATAGCGTTCTGCCCAATCGCACCCGGGGCTCCGCCAGAGGCACCGTGTGGTTGCGTCTCCCTGTGAGATGACAGGACCGTCACAGTCGTCTCTTCCAAGAACCGCAACCGCCTGCGAATACCATCGCCGCCCTGATACTGACCGTTTCCACCCGAACCGGATCGGATTGAGAACTCTTCCAGACGTACGGGAAACCGGCATTCGAGGATCTCCGGATCCGTCATTCTTGTATTTGTCATATGGCTGTGAACGGCACTTGTTCCGTTGAAACCTTTGCCAGCTCCAGTACCGCCACAGATGGTTTCGTAGTTTTGGTAAGCGGCGTTGCCATAGACAAAGTTGTTCATCGTACCCTGACTGCCGGCGACAACTCCCAATGCGCCATATAGTGCATCCGCAATAGCTTGAGACACTTCGGTATTGCCAGATATGACCGCTGCAGGTGGGTTGGGGTTGATCATCGTGCCTGTTGGGACAACCAGATTCAAAGGTTTCATACAACCTTCGTTCATCGGAATCTCACTACCGACTAACGTGCGGAACACGTACAAGACAACGGCCCGGCAAATCGCCAGAGGTGCGTTATAATTGAGTGGAGACTGTTCTGACGTACCTGAGAAATCGATGGTCGCGGTTCGGGTCACTTTGTCCACCGAAATCGCTACTTCGATCTTCGCTCCTTCATCCAATGGATAAGAAAAGTCGCAATCATGCAGGACGTCAAGAACTTGTCGCACGCTTTCCTCAGCGTTGTCCTGAACGTGTTTCATGTAGGCGTGAACTGTCGGCAGACCGAACTGCGCCGATACCTTACGCAGTTCGACCGCTCCGGTTTCGTTCGCGGCGACTTGGGCTGCCAAATCGGCCATGTTCTGATCGGCGTTGCGACAAGGGTAGCGTCCTGAGCTTAGCAGCTTGCGCGCTGCTTCGTCACGCAACTCACCCTGATCGACCAGCAGGAAGTTGTCGATCAACACACCTTCTTCTTCGATGTTGCGGCTGTCTGGTGGGGCCGAACCGGGAGTTTTCCCTCCGATATCTGCGTGGTGGCCGCGCGAGGCGACCGTGAATACAATATTGTCACCTGCTTCGTCGAAAACCGGGGTGATGACGGTGACGTCGGGAAGGTGGGTGCCGCCATTATACGGGTTGTTCATCATGAACACGTCACCTGGACGGATCTTGCCATAGTTTTGGCGCAGGATCGTTCGAACGCTTTCCGACATCGATCCCAAGTGCACGGGCACATGCGGTGCGTTGGCAACCAGATCACCGTTTTGGTCAAATATCGCGCATGAGAAATCATACCGTTCTTTGATATTCACAGAATACGCCGTATTCGCGAGCGTTGCCCCCATCTGTTCAGCGATAGACATGAACAGGTTGTTAAACACTTCCAGCATGACCGGATCGACATTTGTGCCGACCGCCTCAACCCGTTGCAGTGGTGTTTCACGTGTCAGGACCAGGTTGCCACCGTTCAGGCAAGTGGCGGTCCAGCCGTCTTCGACGACATTTGTCCCGGTCGGCTCTGTCAGGATCGCAGGGCCTTTCACCGATTGGCCAACACCAAGCTGCGTCCGATCGATAAGGGGAACCTGTTGGTGTTGCCCACTGCTATAAAGCGTCACCGGAATCTGAGTGGCCTCGGCCGCGATGTTGTTGGGCAAGGTGACCTGCTCACCCGTCTTTCCGATTGCCTCTGTCACCAGCATCTCGATGATTAGATCGCTAGTGTCCGGTGCAAATCCAAAGCGCTGCTTGTGCGCCACAACGAAAGCGTTGCGCATCGTATCCGGGTCGGAAAACGGCACCGACAGACTTTGCTGAGCGTCCACGGGACGAATATGCGCGGTCGCAGAGACTGAAATGTCAATATCGGCCACACCCTGGGCCATGACCTCGGCCGTTGCGGACTGTGCCAGAGCGTTACAAATGCTTTTTGCTTCCGGGTCCAGTAGAGAAGACTGGAATTGATGTTCCCGTATTGCCGTGATGTCTGCCAAACCCATGCCAAAGGCCGACAACACGCCCGCATAAGGGTGAATGAATATCCGTTCCATCCCCAGCGCGTCGGCAACCAGACAGGCGTGCTGCCCCCCGGCACCGCCAAAACAGTTCATGGTATATTTGGTAACGTCGTAACCGCGTTGCACACTGATTTTCTTGATCGCATTCGCCATGTTCTCAACAGCGATGCGCAAGAATCCTTGGGCAAGTTCTTCAATCGACTTATCCGTACCCATTTCAGCCGCCAGAGCTTCAAATTTCTGGCGCACGATTTCCTTATCCAACGGTTCATTACCATTATGACCGAAGACTGAAGGAAAATGCTCGGGCTGCAGTTTGCCCAGCAAGACATTGCAGTCCGTGACGGTCAGCGGGCCGCCGCGTCTGTAGGCAGCGGGCCCGGGGTTGGCTCCGGCGCTTTCCGGCCCAACTTGCATCCTGCCATCTCGAAAGGAGAGTATAGATCCACCACCTGCAGCGACCGTATGGATCGACATCATCGGCGCGCGCATCCGAACGCCAGCAACTTCGGTTTCAAAGGATCGTTCATATTCACCGGCATAGTGACACACGTCCGTAGACGTACCGCCCATGTCGAAACCAATCAGTTTGTCAAAGCCATGATCGGCGGCGGTTCGCACCATCCCGACCACACCGCCCGCCGGGCCGGACAAGATTGCATCACGACCCTGGAACAGATCCGCGCCTGTCAACCCGCCGTTAGACTGCATAAACATCAACTGATCACACCCGCCCTCATCCGCGCCCAGAGCTGTCGCTACCTGCTCTACATATCGACGAAGAATGGGTGACAAGTAGGCATCAACCACCGCGGTGTCTCCGCGGCCCACCAATTTAATCAGCGGGCTGACCTCGTGGCTGAGCGAGACTTGTGGAAACCCAGCGGCACGTGCCAGCGCACCGATCTGTTTTTCATGATTGGGATGCTGGAAGCTATGCATTAGCGCGACAGCAACGGAACGGAAGCCACGCGAATATGCCTTTTCCAGCGCAGTTTTCGTTTTGTCGACGTCCAGCTGTGTTACGACCTCGCCATCCACCGCGACGCGTTCTTCGACTTCGACAACGTCTTCGTACAAAAGCTCGGGCAGTTGGATGTTCAGATCGAACAGGCGCGGACGGTTCTGATAACCGATCCGTAAAAGATCACGCAGCCCCTTCGTTATGAACAGAATGGTTCGGTCGCCTTTGCGTTCCAGCAGCGCGTTCGTTGCAACCGTGGTTCCCATCTTTACCGCACGAATTGACCCTGTCGGGATGTCCTGATCGCTTTCCAGACCCAGCAATTCACGAACACCTTGTACAGCGGCGTCGGTATAGCATTCGGGATTCTCGGACAGCAATTTATGTGTCTGCAAACTCCCATCTGGCTTGCGTGCAACGATGTCGGTGAACGTGCCACCCCGATCAACCCAAAACTGCCACATGGACATAACTCCTCTGTTTGCCGGGCAAACCGGCATTGAATTTCATGAAGGGGGAAGGAAGCCTCGGCGATTTAGTACACCAAGGAAGGCAACCAGGTTGCGAGCTTCGGGAATACCAGCAGAAGCCCGAGCATGACAAACATGGTGACAACAAACGGCAATGCGCCGCGGATCACATCCATCATTGGCCCTCCTTTCCTGATCCCTTGCACCACATAAAGGTTGATCCCAATGGGCGGCGTGATCAGAGCGGTTTCCAGAAGTACCATCAACAAGATGCCGAACCACACCGGATCAAAGCCAAGAGCCACAACGATCGGCGTAACAAGCGGCGCCATGGTCAACAACATGGACAACGTCTCCATGAAACAGCCGATCAGGATCAGCACTGCTACGATCATCAGCATGGTTTGCATAGGGCTCCAGCCCAGCCCAGTGACGAAATCGGTCAGAGCCTGGGTTAGGCCGATGATCGAAAGGACAAAGTTCAGGAAAACAGCAGCGATGATGATCAGCATGATCATGGCGGTCGTGCGCATCGTGCCTTCGATCGCGTGACGCATGGTTTCCATCGACATCTTACCGTTGAACACCGCAAGCGCCATCGAGGCAACAACCCCCAATGCTGCAGCTTCGGTTGGCGTAGCCAGACCCGCGTAAATCGAGCCGACGACCACCATGAAGATGCCAAGAGGGGGGATCAGTGCAGGAAGCGCTGCAAGCCGTTCTGACCAGCTATGCCGCAATTGGTCACCACCCCATTCCGGCCTGATCATACATGCCACGACGACGGTTGCCATGAACAGCAGTGCCAGCAGAAATCCGGGCAGGAACCCAGCCAGATACAGTTCCGGCACCGATGTATTGGTCAACAACCCATACAGGATCAGGTTGATCGATGGCGGGATCAGAATGCCGAGCGTTCCACCTGCAGCCACGGTGCCGAGGAACAACCGTTCGTTGTAACCCCGTTTTTTGATCTGCGGCACAGCCACCGTTCCGATGGTTGCCGCGGTGGCCACAGATGACCCTGACGTGGCCGCGAACAAGGCCGAGGATCCGATGTTGGAGTGCATCAACCCACCTGGCAACCAACCAAGCCATTTCACGATACCGTCATACATCCGTTCGGTGATGCCGGCGCGCAGAAGGATTTCTCCCATCATTACGAACATCGGGATTGCCACCAGCAGAAAGTCTGTGCTGGTCTGCCATGCCATGTCTGATATTGCGCGATGCAGCGGCATCGGGCTGTCGGTCCATTGCAGGATCAGGCCCAGCCAACCCAGCGAGGCAGCGATTGGAACTGCCAGACCGATGAGGGCAAGAAGGATCAGAAGTGTCTTGATCAGCATCGGCCTACACCGTCTCGTCTTCTATTTGTTCGTCCAAAGACTTCACGCCAATCAGATCCTGCACTCCGGCCAGATCGCCTCGGAAATATTGTCTGATTGCAACCAGAGCGATCAGAACGCCTGAGCCAACAAAGAACATCCAACCCAGCAGCCACGGTATCTGGGGAAGGGCCAGCGGAACGCGCATCGGTGTAATCGACCGGGAACCGTTGGCCAGCGTATCGCCTACCATGCCCCACACCATCACCACGATGACCAAGGCAAATCCTGTCAGAAGCACCAGGCCAAACAGGTTGATAAACGGGTGCAACACTTTCGGAATTGTTCCAAGCAGGGCATCCACCCGGATATGCGCGCGTTCAAACAACGCAAAAGACAGCGCCAACGCGGTTGCCACACCGAAGGCATAGCCCGAGATTTCGTCCGCCCCGCCCAGCGAGATGTTGAAAACTTTGCGCAGAAAGACTTCGAGAGTGATGAGAAAGGCTGAAACCACAATCAGCGTTCCGCCCAACCACGTCATCCAAAGGCTCAACCTTTGCGCGCCGCCTAAGAGCTTGTCTAACATTTCAATTACCTGATGGTTTGTGGTGGGGCGGCGGGAATCTGGCCGCCCCACGGGATAGGCCGGATTACTTAGCTTCAGCTTTCAGGCCAAGGATCGGGCCAACGGTTTCGTTCCAGTTCGCGGCACAGTCGGCGCCGCAGCGTTCCGCCCAACGGGCAAGCACGACATCGGTCGCGATCTTGTCCCGTGCGGTCAGATCGTCTGCCGAGGGTTCGACCAATGTCATTGACCCGGCTTCACCAATCTCACAAGTGCCACCAGTAATGCAGGAAATAGCAACATCATCCTCGGTCGCAGTTTCTGCCCACATGGAATCTGTCAGGGCTGCAAGTTCCGCTTCTAGCAAAGCTTGCTGTTCTGGCGTCAGGCTGTTCCATTTGTCCAGGTTCATGGCTCCGAATGCCAGGCCCCAGCCAACACGCAAAGTATAGGCATGAGTGGCCACCTGGTTCCATTTGGCTGTATAGGCTGACATGGTGCCGGTGATCGCGCAGTCTACAACACCTTTTTCCAGCGCCGGGATAACCTCAGAGAAAGCGACGGTTACAGATGTCCCCCCGACGCCTTCTACAAAATCACCCAAAGTCGTCGAATAGACGCGGATTTTTTTGCCTTCCAGGTCTGAAATTCCGTTCACTTCGGCGTTGCACCACAGCGTTTGGCTTGGGAACGGGTACAGCATCAGCAATTTGGCGTTGTAGATTTCTTCGAACGCTGAAGACAGAGTGTCGAAATAGGCGTCGGCCACCTTTCGCTGCGTGTCGATGTCCTGTGTCAAAGTGGACAGATCAGCGCCTTCGAAAATCGCGTTTTCAGCGGCGACGTAGCCGGGCAAGCCAAAGGCAAAGTCGAAGACACCGTTCTTGACCATGCGCATGATCTCGAAACCTTTCAGCCCCAAGCCGGATTGCGACTGGATTTTTCCGACTATTTCGCCGCCCGAAGCCTCGTTGAGCCGCTGGTTAAAGAATGGCTCTTCGTGCTTTTGGTAATTCGTCAGGCTGGACCATGTTCCCACGGCGTTTAGAACCACGGGATTGTCGGCAAAGGTTGCAGTTGCTGAGACAGCGAGCGCGCCGAGCGTTGTTACGAGTTTATTCATCTGGTTTCTCTCCTGTTGTATTATTTTGATTGATAGATGGGAGTTTCAGCGTCATCCGCGATGTCGGTGATCAGCATGTGACCCGGCTTGTGCGTGATCGCGATTGAAGGTTTGGCATTCTTGATCGAAGCCTGCGGTGTGACGCCACAAGCCCAAAACATTGGCGTGGTACCGTCTGAGACCGGAGCCGGATCGCCCCAGTCCGGGCTACTTACATCGGCGATACCAATTTTCTCTGGCTCGCCCCAATGCACCGGCGCGCCGTGCGCCAGAGGAAACTTGCGCGAAATTTCGACAACCTCGTTCACCCTGGAATCAGGGATCGCCCGCATACTGACAACCATCGGCCCTTCGAAAAGACCAGATTTGATCGTTTGGATATTGGTAATGAACATCGGCACAGTGCGGTCGTTTTCGATGTGCCAGAGCGGTACACCGGCCTGTTGCAATGCATGTTCGAAAGTGAATGAGCACCCCAAAGCGAACGCCACAAAATCATCGCGCCACAGGTGCTTAAGATCATGAACTGTGTCGACGTGGATACCGTCGCGATATACGCAGTAAGCTGGAGTATCGGTGCGGATATCAATATCAACACCCAAGGTGTCCATGTTTGGATTGCCCGTATCGGAAACGCCAACAATCGGGCAGGGTTTTGGGTTTCGCTGGCAGTAGCGCATGAAATCCAACGCGTAATGTTCGGGCAAAATCGCAAGATTGGCCTGCAGGGTATTCCCGCCCAATCCGGCTGTGTGGCCGCGATAGGCCCGTGACCTGATCTGCGCTCGCACAGACGCTGTTGTCGCAGATTTCAGCGGCTCAAACAGATCGCTCATTTCGACGCCTCCCTAATTTGGAATACGTTCGTGCGACTGGGGCATAAAATCAAATTGTATTATTTTTGCTCTCTACATAATATTTTTTTATACCTGTTGAAGCGCTATTTCCCGGGCGATGACCGCCGCGGCCTCAAGCAGATGGTTGCGCGGATCACCAAGATAAGAGGCAGAAAATTGAAGAGGTTCGGGGACCCAGCCCGGGTCGAATTCGACCAGCTTTCCCTCTTGCACCAGCTTCTTCGCCAGCGAGATCGGCAGCGCGCCAACACATAGCCCGGCCTCGACCATCCGAAAACAAGAAGACAAAGAGGAGGACGGAAACAGGGAAATTTCGGAACCGAATCGTTCGAAAAGTGCGGCCCTCAGTTCCCGGTACGGCCGGGTGTTCTTGGCGTAGGTCGCGATTGGGATGCCAGCCAGATCGACGTTTTGCCCAACAGGTCCACCCGCTGCCTGGAACCAGGCCAGTGGCACATCCGGCAAAACTACATTGTCCACCGTGTAGTCCGAAACAGGCCCAAGCAGAATACCCAGATCGATTTCACGCCCCAGCAACTGATCCCGGAGGTTCAACGAAATGTCGACGCTGATCTCGATCTTGAGAGACGGGTACTTTGCTCGCAATGCGCCGACAAATTCGGGCAGCCAACTCTGGGCGATAGTCTCGGACACGCCAAGGCGGATCAACCTGTCAACGGCGCTCGTATCCACAACGTGCTCTTCGACCAGATCTGAAAGGTGCTGAAATTGCTCGGCATAGTGGACCAGCATATCGCCACGCTTAGTGAGGCGCATGCCAGCGCTTTCACGTTCGAACAACGACGTTCCCAAGCCATCTTCCAAGGACTTGATGCGAGTAGTCACGGCAGGCTGCGTCAGGTTAAGCACTTCTGCTGCCTTGCTGACACTACCGAACCGCACAACAGCAAGAAACGTTTGTAGGTGTTCGAGTTTGAGCCGGGACACGTTGATCGCTTTCTGCTGAGAACGGTTTCGATCTTACTATCGTACTGTCGACGTTCAATTGTCAGTGGCTATTGATGATGAACGTGTTGAATTTTTATTGGAAACCAGAATTCCGTTGAAGGTAATACGGCAATGGGATCAGAAAATAACAGCGCTAAGTGGACCATAATCTAAAGTGGCGATTCTGCGTTGCGGCACGTCGAGCCTGCCATTCGCGGCGCACGCAAAGGCGTATAAGGCGTGCAGTCCGACTTGCACGTTGAAACCTACTGAGAGGTGGTTAGCCAACCGCCGTTCAAATGACACCCGTCGATTGCAGCGCTTACATCAGGCTGCCTTTTTTCTTATTCGAAAATGCGTTCGCCCTGCTCGTCAATCACCTGCTTCGCCTTGGCGATGCTGAAGCTTTCGCCCTGATCCCGGGTTTCAAAGACATCTGCCCGGATCACCGTATGGGTCTTGCGATCGCCGTCGATGGTTTTTTCTATACGGGCCAAAAGGCGGTATTTGCCACCCTCGGGCATCAGGTCGGGGAAGATTTCGAACCCTTTGTAAGTGACCGGCTCTGGCTCCGACTTTTCGCCGCCACCGAAGAGTTTTGAGAAGAGGGACATTGGGCGGCTCCTTTCAGCGTTGCTATGACCGGAGACTAGCGCCGCATAGGACAGGCGTGAAGCGTGTCGTGCTATCATAACACTGGTCTTCGATCCGATTGCACGCTCCGTGCGCGGCCTAATACGTCCCGAACCGCGGTGAAAGCCCATTCCTCCGCACGACTCTCCCTTGCGCGGACGGCCCACTGTGGACCTTAGACCCAGAGATGCATTGTTGCGGTGCAGCCCGTCATTGCTGACTTTCGCCGCGACTGCGAAGTTGACCGTCACCTGAATTCACACAACGCGGACCATGCTGCCATCTCTGAAATTGGAACAAAATTCGGTTCAGCGTCGGTATCAAACACCGCTACACCGGTTTCTGTGTGACGGTATCTTGCTGAGTCAGAGTATTGACGTTTGGTTGAGCTCGTCGTCAGGATCGACAACCGGATCCAGGACAAGCAGTAGTCGCGCCTTGCCGGCGCCTTCAATCGGTGGCGAGCGATGCAATAGCCCTATTTTTGGGTTTTCAGGCGAGAGTGTTCCGCGCAAAAGAATTGGCGCGCCGGTGGGCACAGTGAAAACACGACCTGGATCAGCGCCGTTCACCGAGTTGCCATATTGTGTGCCCGTTCCGCGATACGTGCAAACAAGACGCGTGGTGGCGGCATCAACATGAAACCTACGACAGGCATTCGTGGTCACCACATCCAAGCGCAGGCGCAGCCATTTCGCTCCCATTACTTCTTCGAAGATACCGGATAACGCGGCGACGTCATCAATCAAGCGGTCGCGTTCGTCGGCTTTCGGAGTTCCCGACGCGTCACATATCTCAGAAACCGCTTGCCGAACTGATTCCGGGCGCAGGATCAATCGCACTTTTGGCAACTTCTCCGATGGCAACCCATCGATCCAAGATCGAAAGCGTTGCAAAGGTTTCCTTCGCCAGACCACAGCCGCACAACCCGCGTTTTGGATCGCAGACAAACCCTCTGGAATTTCTGCGATACCAACGCCAATGGCAGCGTTGTTGTTGATCTCTCGACCAAAGATCATGCTGCTGCCTCCGAACGGCGCCACATTGGAAACGGATCAGGCAGGTTCGGCAAATCCTCGGGTCGGTCCGCAACAAGTGCGGGAAGCAGGGCTGCGTTCAGTCGGCCCTTCAACTCCGGCCAGTCGATACCACTTCCGATGAACACGATTTCCTGGCGCCGGTCGCCCCAAGGCTCTTGCCAGTGTGCGGCCATGTAAGCCCGTGCACTCTCATGATCAGGGCGCTGGTCTTCCGGAACAGTAGCCCACCATGTGCCAAGTGGTCTGATCGAGGACAGAGAGCCGGCAAGTGAAAACTCGGCAATCCAATCCGGGCGGGTGGCAATCCAGAAATGCCCCTTGACGCGGATCACTCCAGGCAATTCACCGTTGAGCACAGCCAGGATTTTTTCGGGCACGAAAGGCTGCCGTGCTCGGTAGACAAAACTTGTTACTCCATATTCCTCGGTTTCGGGGGCATGGTCCGCAAACCCATAAAGCTCTTTGGCCCACATCGGGTGTTCATGTGCTTTCTCGAAATCGAAAAGGCCAGTATCTAAAATTACATCAGCAGCCACATCGGAGTGATCGGTTTCAACGATCCGAGCATCAGCATTCAGGCTCCGGATGATCTTGCGCGCAGAATCTACACATTGGGGTCCAGCATCAGTGACCTTGTTCGTCTCTGCTTCCCGCTCGATTGACCAGTGACAGCCTAAAGCAGACATCCAAAATGAGCTTTGCACTCTCCTAGATACTGGAAACCGCAACAATTCGTCGGACCCGCGCAGGCGGCTCGTGGATATGCTTCAGGTCCTAGGTGAGGGTCGCCGGTGGTGCAATCTATGGGTTCGAGGCAGATGCAAAGAGATATTAATTTAGTCTACCCGTCATCTTTCGGATATATGAATCCGTTCAACGGGTAGAAATTGCCATACCGGCCCGGATGGCTTTCAACTCGGACCAGCGTCCAATCATTGTTCTTGGATACATCCCTGACACCCATTTTCAACGATACTTTGTTGCGGTGCCAGTTGGCGTGATTCACGACGACCTCTCGCGCGGTCACAACATCGGACACGACGGCCACATGACCAAGGGGCATTCCGCGGGTTGCGCGAAACGACATGACCGCTCCGACAACTGGTTCATTGCCCCGCTGAAAGATATTGTGCGCTTTGCCCCACCAATCCTTGGCATTGCCCCGAATTTCGATGCCGCTAAGGTTACGTGCGTAGGGCACACACCACACCCTTTGCCCCTGAGCCTGCTTTTGTGAGACCTCTTGCAGCGCCAATTTTTGGCGTTCAGGATCGAGATCCGCGTCATTCGGGCTCTGTGCGCAGGCAGAGACAAAAGCAACAAACCCCATCGCAATCACAGCGCGGGCAGTGCCGGTCAGGCGCGGCCAATTCGTATTCGTTTTGCAATTGCTGTTTTGCAAGAAATTTCATTGCCGGTTTGAGTGGTCGCGGAACTCTATTGCGAACCTGACGGCTATGAAAGAGGCCAGTCGAATCCTCGGCAGGAATTTGCCAGCCCGAAACGAACATTCACGGATGTGATGGAATGGACATCCGCTGGGCGGCCGTTACCTGAAACGCCTCTTCACGGTTCTCAGGAGTATCGTTGGCAAATTGGTCCAAGATCAAATCCGCGCCACGATTTGCTGCACTACCGGATGCATCCAAGCCGGAACATATCTGCTTTGTTTTGCAAGCAATGCCCGGTCCTTACCATCCAGATTGCGCGCAAGCGTGTCGACAACCCGGCGATCCACCCGGTTTTTGCCGACATAGCGCAACGCCTGAAATACGGCACCGGTTTTCTGGCCTGCACCAACTAGTGTTTTGGATGATGCATTCCGGAACTGGATGACTTGTCGACCGACTTTCTTGGTGCGGGTCGGACCATCGGTCATATAAATCGGCTTGGACGGCACTTGGGTCGACAGCCCCAACTGATTGGCTGCCATGGTAGGGGAGGGCTGTAGAACCTGATTATCCTTGCGTGCAATCGCCTTGGCAATGTCATCGGCTGACGGAGACAACAGCCCTAAACGGGCGCTCTTTCTTGGATAGTCGTAAAGCCCACGCGTCAACCGTCGGATCACCCCTTGATCCGCCAAGCGCGACAATGCCTGATCCACGCTTGCGCGGGAGCCGATATCCAGAAAGTCGGTTGGCGCAAAGATTGCCCCCCGGCCTTTTCCGATGATGCGTTGTCTAATAGATGAAGTGATCATAACTGTCTCCTTGTCAGAAAATATAGTACTTTTTTCTGACTTTCAAGTTTGGAGAATACCGAAGTGGCTTTGTAAATGGGCGGAAACCCGATGGGGTGGATGGCTCCTGCTCCAACCGGCGTCGCGATGCGCCATAGTACAGGCGTCGAAGTCTGCTTATGAGAGGAGCCACCCCATTCAAGTTACCACAATCGGCGTTGATCTGGCGAAGAACGTGTTTCAGGTCCACGGGATTGCAGGAGATGACAGTGTCGTCTTCAACAAACCGCTACGCCGCGCACAAGTTTTGCCGTTCTTCGCGAAGTTAGAACCCTGCCTGATTGGTATGGAGTCCTGCAGCACGGCTCACCATTGGGCTCGTGAATTGACGGCCTTGGGCTACGACGTGCGTTTGATCCCGCCGATGTATGTCAAACCTTACGTGAAGCGCGGCAAATCGGATGCGATTGATGCAGAGGCAATCTGCGAGGCTGTTACCCGTCCGACCATGCGTTTCGTGGCGACCAAGACGGTTGAGCAACAAGCCCTGTTATCGCTTCATCTTGCTCGCGATATTTTGGTGCGGCAACGCACGCAGCTCATAAATGGCCTGCGAGGGCTGGTCGCTGAGTTCGGCATCCACATTCCCAGAGGGTTGGCTCGCGTCATTGAGTTTGCTGAAGACATCACCTTCGGAGAGGTGCTCGATCTGCCAGACATCGCCAATGAGGTGATCCGCAACCTGTCCGAACAGCTTACGGCGTTGCATAGGCGCGTCCGCTGGTACGAAGAACGTTTGAAGCAGGTTGCCAAAGAAGATGAGCGGGTAAGACCGTTGCGAACCATCCCGGGCGTTGGAGCGGTGACCGCCTCGGCGATCATCGCCAGCATCGGAGACGGGCACCAGTTCAGAAATGGCAGCGAATTTGCGGCGTGGCTTGGCTTGACGCCCGCGAATAAATCCAGCGGTGGAAAAGAGAAGCTGGGACGGATCACCAAAATGGGCGATCAGTACTAAAGATCGTTGCTTGTCGTCGGGATGACATCGCTGGTCAGGCAAACCCGATCACATCCAGAGCGCGCCAGCAAATGGCTGACATCGCCACTCGAACGCAAACCTGCCCGCCTGGCTACAGTTGCTATGGCCAACAAGACGGCTCGGATCATCTGGGCCGTTCTCACCCGAAACGCACCCTACAACCCACATATGGCCTGAGGAGAAAGAACAACGAGTTAGCAAGACCAGCGAAATGATGGTGCAAAAGTCAGCCGCCAAAACCAGGACAACCCGTCGAAGGTCCCGGGCATCATGGCCCGCTAAGCCGTAAGGGACTTGGTTTGCGGAACCCATCAGGGCCAGCGGTCAAAGCCGCGCAAACAGGCCGGACACACGACTGCTTCTGACAAATGCACGAAATCAGCTCAAAAATGTCTTGCTATGCAGGAGCCATCCACACACGACCTTCGCTGTATCCGCGAGGGCAACTCCTCCAATCTGTGAAAGCGGTCAATTACAATCGAGAGTGCAAGAACTGCTGTGCTGAATGCAGGACCAAGGTCAGCAAAGGTCAGAGAACGTCGCTTTGGGACAT
>NZ_JBWVBD010000015.1:0-22213 GCF_057221075.1 Ruegeria sp. HKCCD6647-2
GCGCGTGGCGGTCGAACCGGTGGCCGCTCGAGACCGGCAGAAACGGCGCCAGCCCAGCAGCAGCAGTAGGTTGCGTCGCAACGACGTTCTACAACTCTCTCCAAGTCAACTGAGAGTCGCCCTTGATCTCAATCAAGGGCGAACGCCAGCCAATTCATCATACTCTGAACGCTATTCAGGCCGATTTATGGGAGGATCGGAATGACAGTGCTTATCGCCTTCGCTACCGTTCAAGGCCAGTCAGCCAAAATCGCGCGTTTTATCAGCAATATCGCGAAGGAAGCCGGATGCAATATGAGGCTGATCAATACCGACGAATTGTCCGGTCCAGCGCCCTTGGAAGATGTCGACCGCATTATTCTTGTAGCTCCTGTTCACGAGCGTCGGCACCCTGAAGCCTTCGAAGCGTTTATCACGTCCAACAAGGACGAGTTGTTGAAACGAAGATCTCTCGTGCTTTCGGTTGGTCTGAAAGCAGCGTTTGCCTCAGGTCGCGAAGAAGCCCAAGACTATCTCAACGAAATGCTGATGCGAACAGAATTTGAACCCGACGCGACCGCGCTGGTCGCGGGCGCGGTGAGACCCGAAAACTATGGGTACTTTGAAAGGGAAATCGTGCGGCACGTCGTCTTGCTGGGTCGGAAAATCGATCCACGAGATGGGGCACAGGAATTTACTGATTGGGACGAACTAACGTCAATCGTGACAGGGTTCCTTGACGGAAACGGTCAGGCAAACCAGCATCAACCTCCGGTTAGCACTTTAGAATAACTGACGACCCCGGCAATCACCAACAAGCGTTGCAGGCTTTGGTGCCAGACCAAATAGCAGTTGCCGGACGCTTTTCTTACTTCGGCAGCATGAAGAACTCTTCCAGAACAGTCTTGCCATCTGCCACCGAATACAGGGCTATCTCGCGCAGGGTCATCCGCTCACCCGTAGCCTTCTGAGTGACCTCAGCCCTGAACCGCACTCCAAAGCGGTTGGGCGGGTGGACGTACGGGCCATCTATGTCGAGTTCTTGTATTTCATACGCTGCCGACCAATCCTCTCTTTTGCCCTTGATGGCTTCTCGGCCCTTTGTTACGCGAAATTGTCGAACCGGAGGCACCACGGCCTCAATCGACTGCGCGTTTTCGGCATACATTTCATCAACACTCACGAGCCCCCTGCGATCGCGCAGTGCCTGAACGAAGCTTCTTCCGATTTCAACCAAGTCTTCCATGTTCCTCTACTCGCTTTCACAACAATTGTTACACTTCTAACTTTCGCCATTTTTCAGAATTGGCTGTTTAATCCGATGGTTCGGAGAGATCTCTTCGATCGGTCAGAAACTTCGCAACAAAACCGTGTCTATGCTCCTGCGCCCCTTGCCATACATGGGATGTGTCGTAAGTGCTAAAAGCCAATCATCAGGTTTTGCTCATTTGTCTTCAACCTCTCTTGGTCGACCGTCTGCATCCAGCGCAACGAACACAAAATCGGCGTCTGTCACCTTCATGGATGTTTCCTTAAAGCGGGCGCGCGCCCAAACATCGACATGAATGCGCATAGATGTGCGACCGATGCTCAATAGCGTCGCATATAGTGTGACTTCGTCACCGACCTTTACCGGTCGCAAAAACTGCATTGCCTCGACGGCAACCGTGGCGCCTCGTCCCTGAGACACTCTGCCCGCCATATTTCCAGCTGCGAGGTCCATTTGTGACATCAACCAGCCCCCAAAAATGTCCCCGGAAGGGTTTGTGTCCGCCGGCATCGCGATGGTGCGGATGACCAGTACACCTTCTTCCTGCTGGCGCCCGTGTCTTCCACGCTTTTGGGCTCGATCCAAAGCACTTTCAATCTCATCTGGCATATTTGGTGTCGCTCCAATTATTTATGTTACGCCTCAATCACTAAGAAACTTGCCTCACACGCAATGCCCCACGCCTTTGCGGAGCGTCTCGGGTTAGAAAGAAGCCTCTCGTATGACCAACGTATGAACTTCAGTCCAACAAGGCGACTTTAGGTCGTGTCGAAAACAGTGTTCGACAACCACAGTCTGCATCAAACGGAATACTGTTATCCCGCAAATACAATTGCCTGTTGAACACCAGACGTCGTTCAAATTCATCCCCCCCTACACTGCTGCGGCCCAGAAGCGGTATCTGCCCTGTCCGGTGATTTCGCGGGCCAGGCCGCGTTGGGTGAACAGGTTGAGGTTGCGGCGGGCGGACATCGACGAACAGCGCGCCTGCCGGGTCACAAGTTCGGCCGACACGATCGGATAGCGGGTCAGAATGTCGATCAGCAGCGGCGGCGTGCGTCCGGACAAATCCCGGGTCTGCGCCTGCGCGCGATCCAGCCAGGTTGACAGCCGGTCCAGTTCCATCAGCGCCGCCAGGGCCCCCGCCTCAGCCGCCGCGTAAAAGGCGCGCACCCGCGCTTCGGCAAAGGCCTCGCCGTCCTTCAGCGCGTGGCGGTCGAACCGGTGGCCGCTTGAGACCGGCAAAAACGGCGCCAGCCCCCCTGCCCCGGCCCTCATCGCCGCCACCACCGGTTCCAGAATTTCGTCCCAGGGTGTGAGCCCTTCCCGGCGCCAGAAGGCCAGATCGCAGGCGGCGCGTGTCATCGCGTGACCCGCGTCCAGCCGCTCATGATGCGCCCGAAACCCCGCGCCAAGCGCGCCCACCGGCCGGCCCGCCTCCGGGGTCGGGGTCCTGTGCATCCGCAACCGCGGCCCGCCCCAAGAAGGGGTTGTGAAGGTGTAGACGCCCCAGCTGGCCTCAATGTGGGGAACTTTGGTCCTCTCATTGGAGTCAAAAAGTACCCAAATTGGTAGGCTAACTTAAGTTGTTGAAATCGTGTCGGTCAGTACCGTGAGGAATGCGACAACGCCTCGGAGGCGCAAATGTTGAAGAAACCCGAAAACATGAGCGAATTGGACAGCTTCCTGAATACGCATCCAGATGTGCAGTTTGTGGATGCAATCCTATTCGATATTGCTGGAGAACCCATTGGCAAGCGTTACCCGATTAAAGACCTTCGAAGTCTCGATGAAAACGTCGCACAGTACTGTGCTCGTGCAACTATGCTGGGTGTTTTTGGTGAACGCCATGATGTCTTCCGCATAGGTTTTTCCGACGGTGATCCGAGTATCGATCACGCGCTGGGGAGCCATGGTAGTGGGCTTAACAACACCACTTGAATGGGCATCGAACAAGCGCGTACCACGGCGTCGCAATATCCTGCAAAAAGTGCACTGCGCCTCCCAGAGACTGTCCGAAGACTTCCCCCAGTATCTACTGTCCAAGACGCTCCATCATCGACGCGACCTTGCTAACCTAATCAGCCATAGATGCCTGGAGCAACCGTCCGCTCCAAACAAGCCTCAAGGATTCAAGACAACGACAGCGTTCTAAAGCGTTCGTTGCAACCAACTTTAAACAAGTCAACAAACCAAGCAGGGAGTCAAAAATGAAACGACCCGCCTACTACTTAAGCGCCGCCACTTTTTCTTTATTGGGTGCCGCCGCTCAGGCCAGCGATTTGGTTGTGTCCAATTGGGATGGATACATGCCACCAGACGCGGTTGATGCATTCAATAGCGCCACGGGGAACACCGCCGAACTGGTGCTGCACGCCACGAATGAGGAGATCATCGGCAAATTGATCGCATCTGGTGGCAAGGGCTACGATGTTGTTTTTGTATCATCTCCCTTTGCCGAGGTGCTAAACAACCTTGGGCTGGTAGAAACGCTGGATGCGTCGAAGATTCCGAACATGGCGAACCTATACCCGGCAGCGTTGGAGCTTCCACATGATCCGGGCAACACGTTCTCGGTCCCTTACGCCTGGGGCACGACGGGCCTGTGCTACCGCGCGGATATGGTATCAGAGGCACCCGACAGTTGGATGGACCTGCTGCAACCCGCCGAAGATGTCAACGGTAAAACCACCATGCTGGCCACCGACCGTTGGCTTTTGGCCGCCGGGCAGTTGGCCAAAGGTTATTCCGTGAACGAAACGGACGAAGGCAAAATGACAGAGGTGCGCGATCTGTTGATCGACGCCAAGGGTACGCTTCTGGCCTATGACGACACTACTTTCTTTGCCAAGTTGGTGTCGGGCGAAGCGTCGTTAGTGCATGCTTGGGACGGTTGGTGCAACTACGGCATCGCCGAGAATGCAGAGATAAAATACACTATCCCAACCGAGGGCAGCGACCTTTGGGTCGACACAATGGTGATTATGGCGGCGTCTAAAAATAAGGATGGGGCTTATGAGTTCATCAACTACATCCTTGACGCGGAAACCCATCGCTGGGCCGCTGAAAACATCCTTTACAAGGTGCCCAACCAGGCCGCGATGGAAGGCGTCGACCCCAGCCTTTTCGAGATTTACCCGAACATGAGTATGGCTCCGGAGGACATGTTGAAATTCGAGCAGCTTCGCGATGTAGGCGAAGCACAGCGCGCCTATGCGCGTTTGGTATCGGAAATCCGCGCCGCGAACTGATCCTGCCCTGCGCGATGATCCCGGCGATCATATCGTCGCCGGGACATTGGTGGCATACTGGACGTAATTCAATATGATTGACCGCAAGTCTACGTATTTCATGGCCCCGGCATTCGCGTGGTTGACTTGTTTCATGGTCGTGCCGTGCCTGCTGATCCTTGCGCTCGCCTTCTTTAGGCGCGGTATCTATGGCGGGATCGAGTACACATTTACCCTTGAAAACGTGGCCCTTGTTTTCGATCCGCTTTATGCGGGAATTTTCCTGAAATCCGCCTGGATTGCGGGGCTTGCGGCAACAGTAGCTGTCATCATCGGATATGCCGCGGCCTATGCCATCGCCTCGATGCACCGGCGGTATCAGCCGCTCCTTCTGTTCTTTGCCGTTATGCCTTTCTGGTCGAACTACCTTGTGCGCACATATGCCTGGATCGTACTGCTGAACCGCGAAGGGTTGATAACGGGTCTCGCGGGCTGGTTGGGGTACGAGAGCGAGATGCCGCGCTTGCTCTATACCGAAGGGGCCGTGGTGGTCGGGTTAGTCTACAATTACCTGCCCTTTGTCATCCTCGCCTGCTATGCGCCCCTGTCCCGGCTGAACCCTGAAGTCTCCGAAGCCTCTCGTGATCTGGGTGCGACGGGCTGGACGACATTCCGGCGCGTGACGCTGCCCATGACAGCGGCCGGCATCGCAACCGGCTTCGTCTTTGTCTTTGTTTTGTCCATCGGCAATTTTGTGACGCCGGCCCTGCTGGGCGGCGGCCAATTCCAGATGATCGGCAATCTTATATACGATCAGTTCTTGAAATCGAATGACTGGCCATTCGGTGCCGCGCTGTCGATGGTTTTAATTGCTATTATGATGGGGCTGTTGACGTTGCAGACTTTTGCGAGCGAGCAAGCGTCGGGCGGTAGGGTTAAGCCGACATGACGGATCAAAGCCGCGCCAAAAACCGTCTTATGCTGCTGATCCTCGGGCTGGTCTTTGCCTTTCTCTACATCCCGATATCCGTTCTTTTCGCGCTTTCCTTCAACGAAAAGGGTCTGCCCACAGCCTGGACTGGCTTTTCCACCAAGTGGTTTGGCGCGCTATTGGAAAACGACGACATCCTGGGGGCAGCACTCAACACGCTGATCGTGGCGTTGGTATCAACGGTGATGGCAACGATATTAGGCACGTTTCTGGCCATCGGGGTCGAAATCCGTCGTCGCAAGGGCCGGGTTCTCGAAACCATTATCTTCGCGCCCATGATCATCCCGGATATCGTGTTGGCCATCGCGCTCTTGTCTTTCTTTTCCGTGCTCAATGTTACCATGGGTCTGCATACGATCATCTTCGCCCATGTTGTCTTCAACTTGGCTTTTGTCTGTTCGGTCGTGCGGGCGCGCCTGAAGACCTTCGACTGGTCCATTGTCGAAGCATCGGCGGATTTGGGCGCGCCAATCGCAACCACGATCTGGCGTGTGGTTTTGCCGGTTTTGACACCAGCGGTTATGGCTGGTGCACTTCTGGCGTTCACCCTGTCAGTTGATGAATTCATCATCGCATTTTTTACTGCCGGTGCTGGCCGCGACTCCATCACTCTCCCGATGCAGATATTCGCGATGATCCGGTTCGGTGTCACGCCAGAAATCAACGCGCTATCTACGATCGTCATGTGTGTCTCTGTCCTCGCTTTGACCCTCGCGCAGCGCCTTAACCGAGGAGGTGTACCGGGACAATGAATGTTCTTTCCATCCAGCGAGTCAATAAATCGTTTGGTACAGTGCCTGCCATCGACGACGTCTCGCTTGAAATCGCTGAAAACGAGTTCTTCGCCCTGCTCGGCCCCTCGGGCAGCGGCAAGACTACCCTCCTGCGTATGATCGCAGGATTCGAAGACCTTTCGGGTGGGCAACTGCTGCTTGACGGGCAGGATATTTCAACCTTGCCTGCCAACAAGCGCCCCGTGAACCTGATGTTTCAGTCATACGCGCTATTCCCGCATATGAGTGTCGCGCAAAACATCGCTTATGGGTTGGAGATGGAGAAACTGCCTCGCAGCGAGATCGCAGCGCGCGTGGACGACATCCTACGGGTAATCCAGTTGACTGAACTAGCGCGCCGCAAACCCGATCAACTCTCCGGTGGTCAGCGCCAGCGCGTGGCGCTGGCGCGTGCGCTGGTAAAACGCCCGCGCATTCTGCTTTTGGACGAACCTCTGGGCGCACTTGACAAGAAACTGCGCGGCGAAATGCAGTTGGAGCTGAAACGAATTCAGGCGGAGTTCGGCATCACCTTCATCATTGTTACGCACGATCAGGAGGAGGCTTTGGTCATGGCTGACCGTATTGCCATCCTAAAAGACGGCGCGCTCGTGCAATGCGGCAGCCCGCGCGCTGTTTATGAACATCCCGCCAACCGTTTTGCAGCCGAATTCATCGGAGTGATGAACTTTCTTCCGGTCCGGACCGATGACGGCGCCCTGAGAGACCGCACCGGCGCTTCGATCACTGTCGACACTGCCTGTCGCAAGGGGTCGTTGGTTGCAGCGATCCGTCCTGAACGCCTGCGGCTCGACCCCAGGCCGGGTGACAATCAGTTGACTGGCAAGATTTCTGATCTCGCCTATCACGGACTGGATTTGCAGGTGCATCTGATCACCCCTGCTTGCGAGAAGCCGGTCATCATCCGTTTGACTGCAGATGCAGCCGAAGGTCGCTTGCTCAATCGTGGCGAGACACTCACTCTCGGTTGGGCACCAGAGGACACCCGGGTATTCGACACCTGACACCACCTAGAAGGGTTCTGAAGGTGTAGACGCCCCGAAGTTCAGCCTTAGCGTTGGAGAGTGGCTGTTCCCCGATAGGATGAAAGTGCGGGTTCACGACTGCACACCGGGCCCAAGCATCATAGGAGAACAGCCATGAAAGAGTATATCGGTCTCGATGTGTCGCTGAAAGAGACCGCAGTTTCAATCCGACGCGACGGCGAACGTGTCTGGCGCGGGAAACACGCCGAATAGAGAAGACAACACCTTCAAAGCCTCACGCGGCCCCACCCAGAGGGCAATGGGTAGAAGGGAATTGGGTCTGGCAAGTGGGAGAACATCCTGCCAGACCCCGGCAATCTCGCCAAATCAGTGGGCAACCATGATGTGGCGAACTGCCGTGTAGTCTTCGAGAGCGTACATCGACATATCTTTGCCATAGCCGGATTGCTTGAGTCCGCCGTGAGGCATTTCGTTTGTCAGCATAAAGTGTGTATTGATCCACGTGCAGCCATATTGAAGTTGTGCTGAGGCCTCCATCGCCCTTCCCACGTCTCTTGTCCAAACGGAGGACGCAAGTCCGTATTGGCTGTCATTGGCCCAATCGATAACCGGGTCAGATTCTGTGAATCGTGTCACCGAAACCACGGGACCAAAAACTTCGCGTTGCACGATCTCGTCGGTCTGTACCGCACCTGCAATTACCGTCGGCGCATAGTAGAACCCCGACCCATTGTGAGCCTCACCTCCCGTGGTGATTTCAATGTGCTTGTTTTCAGAGGCCCGCTGAACAAAGCTGGCAACCCGATCCCGCTGACGAGGAGAAATCAATGGCGGTATTTCATTTAACGTGTCGTCCGCATCGTCATAGACAATGCTGGCTGCCGCATCGGTTAATTCAGTGACAAGCTTTTCGTAGATACCATCATCAGCATAAACGCGACAGGCCGCAGTGCAATCTTGACCGGCATTGTAAAAACTAAACGCCTTTAGTCCCTCAATCACGCGATTGAGGTCGGCATCGTCGAAGACTATAACAGGAGCCTTGCCGCCAAGTTCCAAATGCGTGCGTTTGACGCACTTTGCTGCGGCCATCAAAACCTTTTTACCCGTTGCGACGTCGCCTGTGATCGAGATCATATCGACGTCTTCGTGATTGATCAGTGCATTGCCAACTGATCCCCCTTGCCCCACGATCACGTTGACGACGCCCTCCGGTAAAATGTTGGACAAAATGCGTGCAAAGGCCAACGCAGTGAGCGGAGTCTGTTCAGATGGCTTGATTACAACGGTGTTTCCACCCGCCAATGCAGGAGCAAGTTTCCAGGCCATCATCATAATTGGATAGTTCCAGGGTGCAATTGAGGCGACCACTCCGATTGGATCGCGACGGATCATGCTGGTATGCCCCTCAATGTAATTTCCGGATATTGGACCATGCATGTTCCGTACCGCGCCCGCGAAATAGCGGAAGCAGTCAGCAACGGCCGGAATCTCCTCATTCCTGACTTCGTTAATGGGTTTGCCGCAATTTAGCGCCTCCAACTGAGCAAGAGTTTCAAGTTCTTTCTCTACAGCATCGGCAATTGCCAAGAGCTTCGCAGATCGCTCACTCGGGGTTGTGCGCGACCAGGCGGGAAAAGCCCGCCGCGCGGCCTTAACCGCTCTGTCAATCTGGCCTGGATCTGCCTCCGGCAGTTTGACGACGATCTCACCCGTTCGCGGATTCAGGACGCTTTCTTCCGTTTCCGTGCCGGCTTCAAATTCGCCCCCAATCAACATATCTGTGTACATTTTTTGCTTCCTACTATTTGCCTTGTCCAGCAACCGTGTCGGTGCCGCGGGTGAGATAAAACGCGCCGAGGATCGGCAGGAACGTAACCAAGACGACAACCATGGCGACGACATTTGTCACCGGACGCTGTCGAGGGCGTACGAGTTCTTCAAGCATCCAGATTGGTAAAGTCTGCTGTTGCCCGGCAGTGAACGTCGTTACGATCACCTCGTCAAAACTGAGAGCAAATGCCAACATGCCTCCCGCCAAAAGCGCTGTAGAGATATTCGGCAGGATTACAAACCTGAAGGTTTGGAAGGCGTTTGCACCAAGGTCCATGGACGCCTCGACAAGGCTGCCACTAGTACGACGAAAACGGGCCACGGCGTTATTGTATACAACCACTACGCAGAAAGTGGCGTGCCCAAGGACAATCGTCCAGAAACTGAACGGAATGTCCGCAAGGTTGAAGGCAGAACGTAGCGAAATACCAGTGATGATCCCGGGCAGAGCGATGGGCAAAATCACGAGCAAAGATATTGTCTCGCGACCAAAGAACTTTGAACGAGCCACGGCCGCAGCGCACAGGGTTCCAAGGATCAGCGCAATTATCGTCGAGACTGAAGCAACGCGAAGGGACAAGCTCAAGGCCTCCCAAACGTCTGGGCGGTTCCAAGTGACGCCGAACCACTTAAGCGTCAAACCCGGGGGGGGCCATTGGTAACTCTTGTCTTCCGTCGTGAACGCGTAGACGAATATCAAAACTATCGGAAGATGCATAAATAGGAGCCCGAAAGCTGCGGCGAGCTTCAGCGATAGTGTGGCGCGGTCAGAGTGCATCGAAAGCCCCCATTCTGCGTGCTCCGTAGAGGTAGACACCCATAATCACAATCGGAACGACGGCGAATGCAGCCGCAAGCGGAATGTTTCCAGCCGTTCCTTGGAACTGATAGACAGCTTGTCCAATCATCCGGGCTGAAGTGCCAACAATCTGAGGAATGATGTAGTCACCCAGCGTCAAAGAAAATGTAAAGATCGATCCCGCAATGATGCCTGGCAAAGCCAAAGGCAAAAGCACATTACGGAAAGTCTGTGCTGGGTTTGCTCCAAGATCCCCCGACGCCTCAAGTAGGGAAGCTGGCACGCGCTCAAGCGAGGCCTGTATCGGCAAGATCATGAAAGGCAACCAAACGTAGAGGAACACAAGGAAGGTTCCTGTCCAACTGACGGAAAGAGAGTTGCCCCCTACGACGGGAAGCGAGAGATAGGCTTCCAGCAACCATGTCAGGTGCATACTCTCGAAGATCCAACTTAGGATACCTTCCTTGGCCAGGATCAGTTTCCAAGAATAGACTTTGACCAGATAGCTCGACCAGAGTGGGAGCATAACCCCCAAATAGAAGAACGCTTTCCACCAGCCTTTTGCATAGCGCGCGGCATAATAGGCAACCGGGAAGCCAATGATTGCTGCTGCAAGCGTTACACTTGCAGCCATAGCAATTGTGCGCAGTATTATGTCTAAATTCGCTGGCCGGAAAAGCTCGGCATAAGTGCGAAGAGTAAATTCATAGTTGATGAGCCCAGAAAACTCGTCAATCGAAAAGAAGCTCTGCGCCAACAACGCGAAGAGCGATCCTAGATAAATGATGCCCAGCCACAGAGCAGGGGGCAAAATCAGTGCAAGCAGCAGGATATTTGGCTTTCGCCAAAGCAAGTCTGAGACGCGACTTGCGGCGCCAATTTGTGGCCGCTTGCCTGCGGGTTGAGCCGACGTTTCAGCCATTTTGGGACTCCATCAAGTGCAGCGCATCAACATTCCAATTGATACGGACTGTTTCGCCAACCTTCGGTGCCGGCACAGTTTTCGGTAAGGCTGCATTGATGATTTGCCCTTGCAAGTTGAGGGACACTCGGGTTGTTGCTCCTAGATATGCATGAGAAATAACCTGAGCCGCGTACCCTTCTTTCCGCAGTTCGACAGCTTCTGGTCGAAGGCTGGCCGGCCGTTTTTCCCCGGTGACGCTCTCGACAAACTCCTCCGATAGCACGTTGGATGAGCCCACAAAATCCGCCACGAATGCGGTACGCGGTGCGTCGTAGATTTCTTGAGGTAATCCTATTTGTTGTATCTGACCCTCACTAAATACAGCGACACGATCGGCCATAGACAGGGCCTCGCCTTGATCATGGGTCACAAAAACAAACGTTATTCCGAGCTGACGTTGCAGGCCTTTGAGCTCCTCCTGCATCTGTTCACGCAATTTGAGATCAAGCGCACCGAGGGGCTCGTCCAACAAAAGCACTTTGGGCTTGTTAACCAGTGCTCGTGCCAACGCTACGCGCTGCCGCTGCCCACCTGATAATTCAGACGGCTTTCGCAAGCCGTAGCCAGGCAGCGCCACCATCTCCAGCGCTTCATCAGCAGCACGATGCTGTTGGGCCTTTGAATAACCAGAGATTTTTAGACCATAGGAGACATTGTCGCGCACATTTAAGTGCGGGAAGAGCGCGTAGTCTTGGAAAACGGTATTTACTGGACGGCGATAGGGAGGAGTTGCTCCGGAGATTTCTCCGAATATCTCGATCTTTCCTGCTGTTGGTTGTTCAAATCCAGCGATTAATCGCAAGCATGTCGTTTTACCGGAACCGGAAGGACCAAGCATCGCAAAAAACTCCCCTTCAGCGATATCTAGGTCAACGGTATTCACGGCGCGTACAGCACCATAGTGGCGAGAAACCGCGCGGAGGCGAACGGCAGACAGCATGACAGTGTTTCCTTTAGGAGGGCTCACCGCTCAGCTATGCGGTGAGCCGAAGCTGGTTTATCGACCGCCAATTACACCGATGTAATCAGAGACCCAGCGATAGTACGGCACACATTCGTCATGGCTCTCACATTTGGAAACCGGTGTTTGCCAAAAGCGAATTCGCTCGAAATCATCAAAGCCGTTTTTGGTGCAGCCGTCTGCGGTCTGTTTGCCTCGGCCATCGGTGCAAGCCGCCGGAACGGCGGGATTAGCACCGAACCAAACTGACAGGTCGGACATCAAATTGGAGCTCAGTGTGTGCTCGAACCACATGTAAGCGCAATTTGGGTTTTCCGCATCCACATGCATCATCGTTGTATCAGCCCACCCAGTTGCTCCTTCTTTCGGGATCACGCTTGCGATTGGCGCGTCATCACCTTGAAGTAAGTTCACCATGAATGGCCAAGACCCGGATGCCGCCATCCCCTCGTTTTTAAAGTCATCGATTTGAATGAATGCGTCGTGCCAATAGCGACCGACAAGCTTGCGTTGTTGACGCAAGAGCTCAAGAGCGGCGTTGTACTGTTCCTGATTCAGTTCATAGGGCGACGCGATACCCAGCTCAGGCTGATGTGTCATCAGATAAAGTGCTGCATCGGCAATGTGAATTGGCCCATCGTAAGCCTGAACGCGCCCCTCATTCGGTTTACCATCTGGCAAGTCCTGAGGTTCGAACACGATACTCCAAGAGTCGGGTGACTGATCACCGAATACTTCGGTGTTGTACATCAGCACGTTTGGGCCCCACATGTATGGAACTCCGTAGTGCACGCCATCGATAAAGTGCCAAGGAGCTTCCTTGAGGCGCTCGTCAATTGTATTCCAACTTGGGATCAAGTCAGTGTTGACTTCCTGAACACGTTTTCCAGCGATCATGCGTAACGACGCATCGCCAGAGGCGGTCACGAGGTCGAAACCGCCTTCGTTCATTAGCGCAACCATTTCATCTGATGTATTCGCGGTCTTCACATTAACCGCACAACCAGTCGCTTTCTCAAAGCCTGTGACCCAATCGAACTCGGGTGACGTTTCTCCTCTTTCGATGTAACCCGGCCAAGCGACAATATTCAACTGGCCTTCACCGGCCCCCAGTGTTGCCACCTTTGCATTCGCTACCGGTACCGCCGCAGTAAGAGCAGCCAAAGCAATCGCTGTGCAAGGTTTGAGATTGTATCTCATGATTGTCTCCCTGTTTTTTTCAAACACGATTCTTGGAAAGACAATGGAGGGAATTTTTTGATATCTCCAATTCAATTATCATATGCTGTTGTATCGGAAATTCAGATGCCTGGATTTTCTTAACGATTCCGGGCGTTTTTCATTGCTTGAGCGACGGCAATAAACTCGTCTGTGGCATCAGAAGTGGTCAATCCGCGACGCCAAACGAGGCCCACCTGAACGACGGGGAGAGTGCTATCGACATCTCTGCTCTGTATTCGGTCGCCCTCAAGCGACCAGGGCCGATAAACCAGGTCTGGGAGCAACGCAACGCCTGCACCAGTTGCTACAAGGGATCGAACCGCTTCCACGGACCGAGTCCGAAACGCCACCTTTGGGCGTTCGCCAAATGCGGATACGACCGTGACAGCTTCGCGTTCCATTTCGTCAACATCCAAAACGATCAATGGCTCCTTTGCGACATCAGACAGCGCGATGCTGCGCTGTCGTCCTAACTCGTGGTCATTCGGAAGCCAAAGTCTGAACGATGAAACATCGAGGATTTCGGACTGAAGTGCATACCTGTCTCGCAAGTGAGTGGTCACCATCACTGCAATGTCCAACTCACCCCCTATGATCAAGTGTTCTAGGTATTCAGCATTGTCTTCGACTGCGCTCACCTCTACGTCAGGAAAAAGCCGTCGATAGCGCGACAGTACTTCCGACAAAACATAACCTGCAGTGAGAGAGGTTACTCCGAGATTCAGAGTCCCTTTAATCTGACGCGAACCAGTCGTTACGGCACGCGTTGCGCTAGAGACTTCAGCGAGAATTGAAATTGTGTGCCTTAAGAAAACTTGCCCGTCCGGAGTTATGGAGATTCCACGGGGGTGTCGCTCAAAGAGCTTGACACCCAAGTTGGCTTCGAGTTCCTTGATCGCCTCCGTGACCGCACTTTGAGAAATCGACAGGGCGTGAGCGGCCTTGCTGACGGATCCCTCCTCAGCTGCTGCCGAAAAGTACCTGAGTTGTTTCAACGTAACCGACATGATCGGGATAACTACCAACGAGTGGGCGATCGGATCAACAGGCCGGCCAAGGGCAAAAGAGGCACTATTGATGCAATGTCACAGAAAAACCAGCACTGATGGGAAGTAATATAGCCTCATACTGGTGTCGTACTTGCCCGGTAGGCATTACCCCACACGATAGAGTGACTACATGACGCAAACGTCCTGAGGCATGATCTGAAACAGTTCGAGATGGTTTGAATCTGCGCAAAGAGCGTGAACGCAGTAGGCCTAAATCTACGTCGCCCATCTCACCTTAGAATGTGGGCGGCGTGCAAGCACTGAAGACTACCGCCTCTTCCGGACCGACCTGTCGAAATCGATGCGGTAGTCTGCTTTCGAAATAATAGGCATCACCGGAGCCAAGAATCTTGCGATGCTCTCCTACCGTAATCTCGACCCTGCCCGAAATTACGATCCCAGCCTCCTCACCCTCGTGAGAATACATGACACGACCGGTGTCCGCACCCACGCTGTAAGTCTCCTTCAATACCATCAGTGAACGACGGAACAGATTTGCGCCCACTTGCTTGAGCGACAGCTGCCCTTTGCCGATCTCCACTAGGTCTTCCGCCGAGTAGAAGACCGTTCGTTCGGGTTCGGGCTCGAAGGCGAAAAACTCCGACAATCCAATCGGAATCCCATCAAGTATCTTTCTCAAGGCTCCAACGGATGGGTTCATCTGTCCGGATTCTATCAATGAGATAGTACTGTTAGGTACGCTGACCTTTTTTGCCAAAGCGCGTTGCGACAGGCCGGCTCTGGTCCGAACTGTCCGCAGGCGCCAGCCCAGCTCAACGTCGCCATTCTTCGTGTTTGTTCTGTTCATTATTACCTAATACCTCTCACCTGAGGTTAATAAATACAACATGTTGCAAGCAGAAAGAAACAGACTTTTTTTGTATAATGAGCCATTCTACGGTGATCGACGAGTTTCAAAATAGACAATGGAAGACGACTATGCTGAACGCTGAGATATCGGAGAGAAAGAGCAACTCAATTGCCCGAGGCGTTGGTATGATGACCCAAGTCTACGCAGAGCGTGCCGAAAACTCTGAAATCTGGGACGTTGAAGGAAACCGATATATTGACTTTGCCGCAGGTATCGCCGTTGTCAATACCGGCCACCGGCATCCGAAGGTCATAGAAGCGGTCAAAGCTCAGCTCGAGAGCTTCACTCACACGTGCCATCAGGTGGTTCCCTACGAAAACTACGTCAGGCTGGCAGAACGTCTGAATGTACTTGTGCCCGGTGATTTTGACAAAAAGACCATCTTTGTCACTACTGGCGCTGAAGCAGCCGAAAACGCGGTCAAGATCGCGCGCGCAGCTACCGGTCGTTCGGCGGTCATCGCGTTCTCCGGTGGGTTTCACGGTCGGACCTTTATGGGTATGGCGTTGACCGGAAAGGTAGTTCCCTACAAGAAGGGTTTTGGCGCGATGCCAGGCGACGTGTTCCATGTTCCCTTCCCAGTCGATCTTCACGGCGTGAGCGTTTCAGACAGCGTTGCTGCACTGGACAAGCTGTTCAAAGCAGATGTCGATCCAGCGCGCGTTGCTGCAATCGCCTTAGAGCCCGTGCAAGGTGAGGGCGGTTTCTATGAAGCCCCGAAAGAGCTGATGCAGCATCTACGCAAGGTCTGTGATGAGCACGGCATTCTGCTGATCGCTGATGAGGTGCAAACAGGCTTTGCACGCACGGGCAAACTCTTCGCCATGGAACACCATGGCGTGGTCCCAGATCTGACATGCATGGCCAAAGGTCTTGGCGGCGGATTCCCAATTGCTGCTGTCACTGGCCGCGCCGAAATTATGGACGGAGCGGATCCGGGCGGCCTAGGTGGGACCTACGGCGGCAACCCAATCGGTGTAGCGGCGGCACATGCTGTGCTGGACGTGATCGAAGAAGAGGACCTCTGTGCCCGCGCTGATCAACTTGGCAACCGTTTAAAACAGCGGCTCTCCTCAATGCGCGATACGATTCCTGAAATTGCAGATATTCGCGGTCCCGGTTTTATGAATGCGGTCGAGTTCAATCTAGCAGATGGCTCAGCGCCCAACCCTAACTTTGCAACTGCGGTCAAATCCGAGGCGATGAAGCGTGGCCTCATACTCTTGACGTGTGGTGTCTACGGCAACGTCATTCGTTTCCTCGCTCCCGTCACGATCCAAGACGATGTGTTCAACGAAGCACTTGACACTCTTGAAACATCCGTGAAAGCGGCCAAAGGGGGAAACGTATAAATGGCACTCTCCAATGTGTTGCAACGGCTCGCGAGGTCGGACTTGCTTATCAACGCCGCCTTCGTCGGAGGTGAGTGGAAGGAAACTGCTTCCGATGGCGCGACCTTTGAGGTAAAAAACCCCTCGACCGGAGAGGTCATTGCCACCTTGCCGGATCTCGGTGTTGGTGAAACCAGCATTGCGATTGATGCGGCGTACATCGCGCAAAAGGACTGGGCTGCAAAAACCGGCAAGGAACGCGCGGCCGTCCTTCGCCGTTGGTATGACCTGATGGTCGACAATGCCGACGATCTGGGAATGATCTTGACGGCGGAAATGGGCAAACCGTTTGCAGAGGCGAAAGGTGAAATCCTCTACGGCGCCAGCTTCATCGAATGGTTCGGTGAAGAAGCGAAACGGATCTATGGCGATATCATTCCGGGGCATCAGCCTGACAAGCGTATCATGGTGCTTAAGCAACCCGTGGGCGTTGTCGCATCGATTACGCCGTGGAACTTTCCCAATGCCATGATTGCTCGTAAAGTTGGCCCGGCTCTTGCGGTCGGATGTTCCTTTGTCGCAAAGCCGGCCGCTGAGACGCCGCTCTCGGCCCTCGCCATGGCCAAGCTCGCTGAAGAGGCCGGCCTACCAGCAGGCCTGTTTTCAGTCATCACGTCGAAACGGTCTTCTGACGTCGGCAAGATGTTTTGCGCAAATGAGAAAGTGCGCAAGCTGACCTTCACAGGTTCAACCGAAGTTGGACGTATCTTGATGGAGCAGTCCGCACGCCAGGTCATGAAAACGTCCATGGAACTCGGCGGCAACGCACCGTTCATCGTATTCGACGACGCGGACCTCGATGCTGCGGTCGAAGGAGCTATGATTTCCAAATACCGCAACAACGGCCAAACATGCGTCTGCGCAAATCGCATCTACGTGCAAGCCGGCGTCTATGATGCTTTTGCTGAGAAGCTTGTCACAGCCGTAGAGGCGATAAAGGTTGGCGACGGTTTTTCCGACGACGTTGCGGCTGGCCCGCTGATCAGCGAAGCGGCTGTCGATAAAGTGGAAGAACATATCGCTGATGCGACGAGCAAGGGTGCCACGCTTGTCACAGGCGGAAAGCGCCACGGGCTCGGTGGTACTTTCTTTGAGCCAACGGTCATGACTGGCGTAACGCGCGACATGCTTATTGCGAGCGATGAGACTTTCGGTCCGGTCGCACCGCTCTTCAAGTTCGACACCGTTGAAGATGTCATCGAACAAGCCAATGACACCATCTTTGGCCTTGCGTCTTATTTCTACGCCAAGGATCTCGCCAATGTCTGTCGCGTCGCTGAAGCACTAGAATACGGCATGGTGGGGGTCAATACAGGACTAATCTCAACAGAAGTCGCTCCGTTTGGCGGCGTAAAACAGTCTGGAACGGGACGAGAAGGCTCAAAGTACGGTTGTGACGACTACCTTGAAATCAAGTACGTCTGCGTGGGCGGTGTATGATCAGACCGGGCTTTAGGATCTCAGAAATTCTCCCTGTCACGAGGCTGACTCCTCCCTAGCACTCGCGGCGACCTGGCCGGTGAACACTTTATGGCCTTTTCCCCGTTCACCGGCGTGGTGCTGGTCAATCTGTAAAGAGCACAAGCTTCATTTTCTTGTAAGTGTATGTCAGCGCTGGAAAACCGTAAACATGCCCAGCTTTCACCTGACACTTCTTGGCCAGAACGCAGTCTAGTAGTCCAGGCAGTTTCTGTAAATTGCTGTAGGGGACTTCAGGTCGCCCGTGCCCCCCGAACAAACGGGCTTCCGTGGGAAAAACCCTAATGGCCCGCTTCGCGCTCTTAGCGTAGGGCTCAATATCGCTTGCCGCCATCACAAAAACCGGCCCGCTATAAAGGAAATCACCTAAAAAAACCAATTTCCTCTCGTCATCAATAATCACGATAGTCTCTTTAGAGTGACCAGGAAGGTGAACCAACTTGATTTCGCGTTCGCCCAAATCAATCGATTGGTCAAGCGGGAACCATTCGTCAACTCTCGTTTGTTCAGGTCGCGTACCGTCCAAAAGCTCTTCTTGCGAGAAACGATATGAGCCGTCCTCGGAGATATTGACACGCAGGAACGGCAAATCCGGAAACGCCACGTGTTCAAACTCTTCAATATTAGCGATGTGGTCGAAGTGGAAATGGCTTGGAAGTAACGTGACGGGCAGATCGGTCAGTTGCTCTATGATATGTGTCATCTTACTGCCACCAACAGATCTGTTCTCGCCCGTACCAGTGTCGATCATGATAGCTTTCTTTGTACCAAGTACCAGATAACTAACGTTGCCCTGACTACTCCGACGTTCTTCAATGACATAAGTGTCCGGATCGATCTGCCCGACAGAATACCAATTTGAGGCGACGTCAACTGGTGTAATCGGTTGGGGATTTTCAGCGACAGCCAAGCTCACAGTCATTATTACAACTCCAAAAGTCATAATTAGATGGGTTAACAACACACTAAATCGGCCCATTTGTATCCTCCAAAGTTCAGTCAACTCTTGCTTACGATTTTCGCCGAATATCGAGTCGAAGAAGTCTATCGCTTGCTACTGCTGCAACCGCTTTCACTGCATCAATCTTGGTGTTGCCAAATCCGCGTTAGAAGCGGATACCTACCCTTGGCACACCCTCCACCATTCGATCATGCAGCAGGTTGCAGACGTCACATTCCGGACGTTCAAAACTAGGTGTCGCATGATAGGTGAGCGGGGCACATCCACCTTTTGCTCACGCCGTTTTTGCTGACGCAGAAACCCCTCGCAAATGCGGCATGAGGTTTGTGGTGTTGGAGCGGAACCCACCGAACCAGACATTCATCTACGTTTTTGTCACTGAACTTCAGGTCGTCCTCCTTAGTTGGCTGTGCGCTGCGTGCTGATAGGTAAGAAATCCTCGGCGCGGGTTATTGAAATTCTTTCTTGGCAACTGGGTGAGCTTGCCAGAGGGCAGCCGGGAAACAGGCGTTACGAAAGTTCATCCACCGCCCGATACGCCATTGATATCGCGGCTTCGGCCATTGCCTGGCCGGAGGCATCAGAGTTTGCAATTGCCACATTGCCGATTGTCTGCCGCGCTACCCCGTGATGTTGTCCGCCTGCATAGCCATGGGGCCAGCGGTTCACCGTGATCGCAGCAATATCGCTGGCCGCATCAAACCCGTAGGGACCAAATATGCGGTTCAATTGCTCGCGAGTGCGTCTTTCGATTTCTTCGAAGGTCAGTTCCAGCAGCTCATAACGACCCATCCGAAACCGATCGACCATATCCAGATCCTCACCGTATAGGGCGGGACAGAACTCCATATGCAGGACTATGGGCTCATCTGGATTGCGGGAAAACTCGTAACCTCCCATCGAGACCGGAAAATCCAGCATGAGCTCAGCATGAAACCCATCCGGACAATAGAGCGCGCTTGCGCCCAGCTTGTGAAAGGCGCGCCAATTGGTCAGGGCAACATTGGTGTAGACCAGCGGCGCTTTGACATAGGAGGCGAGCGCTTCAGCCTGCGCCTCTTCCATATCTGGGATCAGAAAGGGGATTGCCATATTGTAGCAGGCCATAATGCAATGGCGCGCCTCTACCGCATAGGTTTCACCGCCATGCACGTAAGTTACCTTTGCCGGTTTGTCCCCGTCTCCCGGCCGTACATTCACCACAGTGCTATCCAGACGCAGTCGCACATTGTTTTCGGGCAAATCCAACTTGTCATAGTCAAACCGCGCCAACACGATGTCATCCATTGTGTTACCCGAGGCACATCCAGGGATCATCTTGCGCACCAGAAGTCGCGCAATCGATGCATTCCCATCCGGGAAATGGTGGATATATGTCTCGGGTTCATCTTCGGAATCCTCGGGACGGTCGATGAACCAACCGGCCATGCCCAGTTTCAGCCCGGCAAAGCCCGGCAGCCCGCTATAGAGCCAGGCTGCGCCCGCTGGCACCAGATCAGGCGCAACGGCGAACCCTCCGTTGGTGGACTGGCGAAAGAGGCTGATCAGGGTTTCTGACATGCCACAATAGTCGCGCAGGTAATCGGTGTAGGAGGTGCCTTCGAGAATTTCCTGCTTGTCAGAAACACCCTTCAGGTAGTCCGGCGGTGACAGCATGAGTTCTTTGAGTTTCGCCCGATCTTCAGCTGTCAACGGCAGGTCGTCAATTTGCTCGGGGGTTGGTTTCTGGCCACGCCCGCCTCCGTAGGCCACGGTAAAGGGAAAATGAACGTCTTTTTCGGCACCTAACTGTTCGGCGAACATTTGGGTTTGCATACCCAGCCGTTCATAGAACCCCCGATCATAGGCTGTTTCAAACCGGTCAATATCAATTCCTATATCCCTGAGGCAATCCATCACCTCGATGTCAAACTCCTGCGGGTTTTCGAGGGTCTGGCTACCGCCATAGCCAATCAGGAAGTGACCGTTGACTGTAAACTCATTCCGCTTGGCATGACCGCCAAAATCATCGTGGTTATCCAGAATCAGGATGCGCGCCTGTGGATGGTCGCGCTGGTACTTGCGCGCCGCCGCAAGACCGCTCAGACCTGCACCCACCACGACCAGATCATAGCTGCCGCTGATCTTGTCCGATTGTGGTCCATCTTCGCCGTCGCGGCCAATTCGGTGCATAACCTCGAACGAACCCGGATGTGAACCGCGCATCCCTGTTAGAGCGGGCGGATAGGGCGCATTCCCGCTTGCCGCCATACCGGGTTTTGCCAACCATGGCATGCTGGCTGCAGCACCAATGGATACCGCCACTCCATTGATGAATTGGCGGCGGCTGATCGGTGCGGTCATGCCAAGTCTGTCCTGGGTCATCTCAATGCTCCTTCTGCCCGTAAACCACATTTGCGAAGCGCAGAGGAATCTAGTGCACATTCCATGCGTTGCTCTGCACCTTGGTACTATTCAAAGTGACGCCTGTGTCAAATCTGGTCTCGATATCGGTCAAAGCCGCACGAAACTCGGGTAATATTTTGATAATTAGTGATATTTTTGAATCGAGCTTCGGAGCAGTTCGGTGATATGTGGGCAGACTTCCACTTTGGTTTAACCAGAACATGACCTTGGTTTATGTCCCCTATGAAGAAAACCTCCCTTGCAAGTGCGCCACCGCTTCATCCTTGCCGCCACTTATCTCGCTCTTTATGCGCTTCTTGAACTGCTTGGTGAACTTGCCTGGGCTGCTGGGAAACCGCGGATGCGTTCCGGGAATACCCATGGGCTTATTTAACGCTTTAACCGGCATCGAGCTTGCGTACGAGATGTTGCTAATGCGTCGCTAGATGCACAACACGGATGTGCGCCCTGCGCTGCATACGGTGCCAGGTGCTGCCCCCCCTGAAACGAGGTTCGAATTCAGACTTGAACTGCGAATTTAGTCGTTAGACGAACCTACCGTACGGGCGCGCACCGCTTCATACTTTGATTTGATTCACCCAATGAGGCGGGACTACTGAGGATCGTTGCGCAGCAACACGACCCAATGACACCCCGTATCGGAGATAGAAGAAAACAGCGTACAAGATCACCTCTTTCGGAAAATGCGCCCTTGAATGAGATCGTCATGGTCTGCTCCTGTCTTATTCGAGCATGCGCTACCAAAACGACGCTTGATTTGACAGGTGGGAACTAAATTTGCGACATGTGTAGACGCCCAAAACGCAAGAGGTAATTTGGCCGGTAATTGCATCGGTTCGGGTACTGACATGTGTTCGGCCTGTTGTGCGTCCTTTGCACGTGCCGCTGGCCCGTATGGCGCTAGCGGATCCGGTCCAATTCAGAGCCACGTGCTCGAAGCACTCTGCGACCCGTTGGCTTGTCCCTCACACATCTGCGGCCCAGAAGCGGTATCTGCCCTGTCCGGTGATTTCGCGGGCCAGGCCGCG
>NZ_JBWVBD010000016.1:0-13005 GCF_057221075.1 Ruegeria sp. HKCCD6647-2
GCTTCAAACTGGTGCGGTGGCAGAAAACCGGTGGCACTACGGTCGTTTTCACCCAGCGCCGGGTTTACCTTCACCTCAAGTCCGTGCGGTTTGGCCAGGATCGCAGCTGTCTGTTCTGCCTTGCGCTCGCTGCTGGACCAGATGGCGCTGGCCGAGGCCAGGATCGGCGCATTTGCAAATGCTTCGGCCCGTGTGCGGCCCACCTCACTCAGTTCCCAGTTGGTGATCGCGATCTCTGGGTCCACCAGCACTTCAGGGTGCGAAATGACAACGAGTTTCGCCAATATCAACCTTCCGGCAGCAAAACCGGCCCACGGTCTGCAAAGGCCATTTTGACGTGGATGCCCGGTTGCAACGGGTCATCCACGTTGTCCTGCACGGCAAACACCTGTCCGAATGCGCCGGTCAGCGTGTATTCCATGCGCACGCCGACATAGGTTGCCTTGGCGACTCTTGCCGGGATGCCGGTTTCAGATCCGATAAGGATGCGGGAAGGACGCACCGCTAGAGTCGCTGGACCCACGGGCAAATCGCGCGAAAGCAAACTGTGGCGGTGTCCTTCGATTTCTATTGTCGCCTGATCGCCGTCGACTTCGACGATTTTGCAGTCGATCAGGTTCGCTTCACCGATAAAGTCGGCTACGAAGCGGTCGATTGGCGCGTCATAGAGTTGTCGCGGGGTCCCAATCTGGGCGATGGCGGCGTTGCGCATGACGACAATCTCGTCCGAGACGGCCAACGCTTCTTCCTGATCGTGGGTCACGTAGACAACCGTCAGTCCGAGGTCCTGCTGAATAGAGCGGATGTCCTCACGCACTTGTCGGCGCAGTTTAGCATCGAGGTTCGATAGGGGCTCATCAAAGAGTAGAACCTGCGGTTCCAGCACCAGAGCGCGGGCGACGGCGACCCTTTGCTGTTGGCCACCGGACAGCTCGCTTGGCAAGCGGTTGTCAAAGCCTTTGAGGCCCACCAGTTCCAACCCGTTGAGCGCGCGCGATCTGGCCTCTCCCTTGTCAAAGCCGGAGAAGGTGAGCCCGTACATCACGTTTTCTAGCACACTCATATGTGGGAACAGGGCGTAAGACTGGAAAACCATGGAAACGTCGCGATCGGTCGCAGGCAGTTTTGTCACATCTCGGTCGCCAATCACGATCCGGCCTGAGCTCGCCATTTCCAAACCGGCAATCATGCGCAGCGTCGTTGTTTTACCGCAGCCCGACGGCCCCAGCAGCGTCACCAGTTTACCTGCTTCCACGTGCAGGTCGATGTTGTCGACGGCCACAACATCTTTGCCAAACACTTTTGACACCCCTTCGAACCGAACCGGCGCGGCTTTACTAGCAATGTTGGTATCCGTCATGTCGTTCTTTCCGCTCCTATTTGGGTACGCCGTCCGATCTGCACGCGGCCCACGAGGAATTGCAAAAGCCCCACCGCTGCCAGCATCACGAAGATCAGCGTGGTGGAATAGGCGATGGCAAGGCCGTAATCATTGTTCTCGACACGCCCGATGATGTAGCTGGTCGCCATGTCGTACTCGGCCGACACTAGAAAAATGACCGCCGAGATCGCGGTCATAGCGCGGACAAAACTGTAGACGAGCGCAGCCAGAATGGCGGGTTTGAGCAGGGGCAGGATCACGCGTCTAAACGTCTGCCAAGAGTTTGCGCCCAGCGTCAGCGAGGATTCATCAAGCGACTTGTCCAGTTGCGACATGGATGCAATGCCCGCACGCACGCCGACGGGCATGTTGCGGAAAATGAAGCTGACCACGAGGATCACACCGGTGCCTGTGATTTCGATCGGGGGAACGTTGAAAGCCAGGATGTAGCTGACCCCGATGACGGTACCGGGAATGGCGAAGGACAGCATCGTTCCGAATTCGAAGGCGTTCTTTCCGGCGAAATTTTGGCGCGTGAGCAAGTAGGCGGTCACCAGTCCTACAGCTGCCGTCAGTGGAGCCGCTATGGCCGCAATGCTGATGGTGGTCCAGAAACTGTCCCATGCAGCACCCGTCCAGCGGATGCCTTCCTCTTCAAAGCGCACTGAGAAGGCGGTGACATAGTGTTTGAAGGTGAGCGTGTTGTTGACGCCCCAAAGCTCAACGACGCTGCCGTAAATGATCATGCCGTACACAACCGCTGTAAACAGCGCCCAGATGGTCGCGATGGCCAGCACGGGTATTGCCAGCCCATTGGGCATCAGCGGATGCACGCCGGCGTCCCCCTTGCCGGAAACGGTGGTGTAGCTTTTCTTACCGAGCCAGGCGCGCTGCGCGTAAAAGGCAGACAGCGTGAAGAAGAGCAGTACCATGGCCAGCACGGCGGCCCGACCCTGATCATATTGCGCGCCGACGATGGCAAAGAAAATCTCGGTCGACAGAACGTCAAAATTGCCGCCTAGAACAAGCGGGTTGCCGAAGTCGGCCATGCTTTCGATGAAGCCGAGCAGAAAGGCATTCGCCAGACCGGGTCTCATCAGGGGCAGCGACACCGTTCGGAAGGTTTGCCACCTATTGGCGCGCAGCGTTTGGGCGGCTTCCTCCATCGACGGCGACACGCCTTCGACAACACCAATCAGCACCAGAAATGCGATGGGGGTGAAGGCCAGCGTCTGGGCGATCAGGACACCCGGCATTCCATAGAGCCACCGCGACGGTTGCACGCCAAAAAGATCAGCGAAAAAGACTGTGACCGACCCGGATAAACCGAAGAGTAGGATCAAGGCCAGCCCGATTACGAAGGGGGGCGTGATGATTGGCAAAACCGTCAGCGCGCGCATCCCACGCTTGAACCGAAACCCTGACCTGGTGACCACAAGTGCAAAACAAAGTCCCAGAACCGTGGTGATCAGGCCGACGAGAATGGCCAAAAAGAGGGAGTTCCACGCGGCGCCGCATTTAGCACCCCAAAAACACCCCAATCCCCAGAGACGGTCATCAAAAAATTTTGAGGCAAAAACAGATACCGAATAGGCGCCGTTTTCGGTCACAAAGGCCGAAAACAGCATGTTGGCAATTGGAAAGAACACGAAGGCGGTGACGATTGTAATGACGCCGCCAATTGCGCTGACGACAAACACATCGCCGTTGACTGCACCGCGCGCCGCGATGCCTTGCGTGAGCAGGAACAGGAAGGCCGACGCACAGAGCATCGCTCCATACCCCATGCCGAACTGTCGGATTTTCGGCTCACCAAAGAGGGCCGTGAGCCAGTCGAAGTTGAAGCCGCGAATGCCGATCCCGAAGCCTTGCGCAATCAGCCAGCCAAAGCCCAGTGCACCGGCAAGAATCAGGATCTTAGCGTAGATCGGATCAGATTTAGGTTTCCCCAGCACCAGAATTGGCAATGCCAGCGGGATCAGCAAGGGTGCAAGCCAGAGCTTTTCACCCCGCCCGATCAGAAATAGAGCGGGCGCAAAATCTTCGTCAAACGGATAGCCGTTAAAGAGCCATTCAAATGACCAAAGGCCATCCTCAACCATGTACCATGGCAGCAGGACGTAGCCGGCCCAACCGACAATGATCCAGAAGATCAATACCGGGTGGGTCCTGGTTTTCGCTTTGTTAGTCACTTACTGCGGCAGCACCGAAACGTCTTCGTCCCACTTTTGCAGCAGACGCTTGCGCTCATCAGAGGAGCCATACTTTTTGAAGTCGTAGTCGATCAGCTTGATCTGGCTCATATCCGGGGCGCTTTCAGATGTTTGCGCACCCTTGTTGGACGGGACCTGGAAGGCATTGACTTCAAGTGCGAGGTTCTGCGCTTCGGCACTCAGCGCCCAGTCGTAGAACTTTTTGGCTTCTTCTTCGTTGCGAGCGCCTTCAATGATCGACATCGAACCGATCTCATAACCAGTGCCTTCGCACGGGGCGACAACCTTTACAGGGAAGCCTGACACCGCCTGCTTGACGGCGTCATGCATGAAGACAATGCCGATCGTGTTCTCACCACGCCCCGCGGCCTTGATGGGTGCCGAGCCAGATTTGGTGTACTGGTTGATGTTGGCGTGGAGGCCTTTCATGAATTCAAAGCCCTCGTCCTCGCCAAATATCTGCACCATCGACGCCAGCGTCGTGTAGGCAGTTCCGGACGAATTCGGGTTCGCCATCTGAACGTGCCCTTTATACTCTGGCTTGAGTAGGTCCTTCCAGCAGGCGGGTTCAGGCAGGTTGTTGGCCGCCAAGAGGTCAGAGTTGTAGCCATAGCCCAACGCACCCGAATAGATACCGATGGTCTTGTTGCCGGCACTTTCGGCCTGTGAAATCGCCCAGTCATGCAGCTGGTCACGCATGGGCGAGACATATTCCATAGTCAAACCTTCTTCGGCCGCCTGAAGGTGCGGGTCACCTGTTCCGCCCCACCAAACATCGCCTTTGGGGTTCGAGCTTTCCGCACGGATTTGCGCAAAAGTCTCGCCCGAGGATTTGCGGGTCATGTTCACGTCAATTCCAGTGGCGTCCTCGAAGCTGCGCGCCATCAGCTGGCACCAGTCTTCCTGCGCCGAACAGTAGAATGTCAGCTTGTCGGCTTGCGCAGCACCCATCGAAGCGGTGAATGCGATCAGCGAGCCAGCAAGTGTGTTTGTCAGATTTTTCAAAGTCTTTCCTCCCATATTTGTCCAGCTGCCAGCTTTGAGCCGGGAACCGTCATGTCACCTGTGAGGGCGGCCACGCTAAAGTGTGGCATCTTCTGATTTCCCCAGTCTCTGTCCGGCTTTTCCTCTTTGTGACTATGTAAGTCTGCCCACTCTAACACTTGTTTCGCAAGGAATTTCACAGAGCGGCAAGATCAGTGCGATCCAAACGGAGCGCCTTTGCAAGCAGTATCCTAAGGAAGATTGCAAGTTCATCGATAGCCTTCGAATGCGGGGAGTCTTGATACTTGCGCCAATTGGCGAATGTGTTCTGGGCAATTATGTTGCCTAGCGGCGATACAGATTTTTTTAGCGAAGGTTGAAAAACTAGCGTCCGATTTTGACCCCACTTGTGATGTGTGGGTTCACGCAGCGAGTACGATCTCATCGCCCTGCATGACCGAGGCAACTTACCCGGCGAACGTCAACAAATGGGGCTCATCGCGGACATCGGATGTTTTGCAGCATCGCGGAAAACCAGGCCTGAGTTAGCGCAGTGGACGGCCCGTTCTAGACATTGACCAGCGGGACTAAATGCTGCGCTGCTACCGGCAAAAGCGGACTCTATCTGCTAGATGCTGTGGACTTCTCGGTCTTGCTATGGGGCACAAATCTATTGAACCATTCGATGGCTTTTTCAGGGTGGTCGCCGAGGTCAGCGTATCCGGCGACTCGGCTCTTTCCGACATCTGTCCAAACCATCTCTTTCTCGACCTGTAAGTTGTCGAAGTAGGACCGCACGTACTCCATGTCGGCCATTGGATCGTTCTTGTTCTGGATCACCATCGTGGGCTTGTTGATGATGTTAACGCGGTCGATGGGCGATTGATCAAAGTCCGGGCCGCCTCGACTCCGACTCTTTCGGATGGCACCCCGGATCATGAAACCCGGGATACGCATTTGCCGGAACCATGCACCGCTGTAGAGTGGTTGTAGGACGACATGGGCTTTGATGTTCGCTACAGTTTCTAACCCATCTTCAACGCCATGGGCCAAGGTTGCAGCGCTCGACGACATGCAGATGTTGAGCATGCCAATGGGCGCGTTCTTGTAATCTGCATGCGACGTTATGAAATGCACAGCGGCCAACACATCTTGATACTCTGCCTGGCCGTCCCACGCATATTTGGAAGGACCAGTTTCACTGGCACCATGATTGCGTAGATCATAGGCCAGAACCGTGTAGCCTTGCTGTGCGAATGCCTGGATGTGCCGTAGAAACGGAACATCCGTTGGCCAGCCCTGCAACATGCGTGGCTTTCCGTCGTTAGTGTATCCCGCGCGCGAGCACATCAAACCAAAATGGTTTTGGATGATTACTTTGCTCTCACCAGGGTTGACCAGCCAGCCGCGCAGCGTCACCCCATCGGCGGTTTCGAACTCTACATCCTCATAGGGAAGATCCCAGTTTGCGGGACTATCAAAGAGCGGCGCACGGGTCTTCGTCGCCAGGTCAGCTAGCATTCCATAGAGCATCGTGTCGGTCCTTTTGCACGGTCACCCCTATCAAAGTGTCGGAATGACAGAATCTGTACATGTGTCAATATTGACAGGTTGTCTGTACTTGTCAATATGTCATCCATGACGGATCGCGACCAAAACATCCTGCAAGCCGCGCTGCGGGCCTTCACACGTTTTGGCGTGAAGCGCACAAGCATGGCCGATATCGCCAGAGAAGCGGGGATTTCCCGCCAAACGCTCTATAAGTCCTTTCGTAGCAAAGACGATGTGCTGCGCACCCATCTCCGCCTGTATACAACGAAGGTGGCTGAACAGATGGAGTCAGCTTTGGCCAATACTGAGGGGCTGGAACAGCAGTTGGATGTGGTCTTTCAAGTGATGACAGTTGCGAGCTTTGACCTCGTGCACGCCACTCCTAGCGGGCAAGAAATCGAAGAGGAGTTCGAAGATGGATCACTCGAAGAACTAGAGGCCGCAGCGCAACGCTATCAGTCAGTGATAAAAGGCATTCTCAAGCCATTCGAAAATGCACTCAAAGACAGTGGAACATCATCCAAGGATCTCGCGGAGTTTGTGCAGCGATCAGCCCGCGCCGCCAAAGGCTACGCGAGGGACCGCGAACACCTCTTGCAACAGCTCGACACACTTAAGCAGCTATGCTTGAGGGCCGCGAACGCCTCAACCTGACTAAGAGAAGCGTCTCGCCTCACCCACCTACGGCCCAAACCTGCTCACACTGATTAGTAATTTTGCTGCGCTTGCAGCCCGCACAGCTGCCGTTCGCTGCGAACGCAAAGTTTGAGAAATGTCAAATGCCGCCGCTGTCACCACTGGTTGAAAATAGAACAATACGTTGGTTTTTTCCCAACGCTTTCGAGCTGGCTATCCGGCGGAATTCGACCAATACATGTGTGGGATGTTGAATTGAGACCACTCGTCTGGTAACTGGACGAACCGGAAACCCTGATACAAGAGATCAGATATGCTGAATTGTCAGACCTCAATGCTTCGCGCGGTAGGCGCAGTAGCCCGTTAAAGCGGTCTGACAGGTTTCCGATCTGAAGGCCGCCTCGTGAGCGGCCTTTTTGTGTTTTCCTCATGTGGCGGCTTTCCATCAATTCATGGAGAGAACAATGCCAAGCTTATCACTTTACATACCAATCAGCCGGTCGCGTGGCCTCTTTCTGCGGCTAGCGGCTGTCTTCGCGAGGCGACCCGGTGTGGAACGGCCGATTCTGCACAAAAGATCCGAGTTGCCGGCTCACCTGAGGAAGGACGTTGGCCTTCCGCCGGAGGTTGAACACCCACCTCCTTCGCATTATCGGTTCCCTTTTTAAGGAACCGACCAAGCAAGGGCATTAAGCTGCCCTTGCTCTTAACAATCGTTCCGTGTCCTGAGTGATGCGTATCCTCCTTCCGCGCGATAAACGAACCCTGCGGCTTGCAGTTTCTTTAGACGATTGTTCAAGGTCGCCGGAGAGATCGTTTCGCACTCGTCCTGCAACCTGCAAAGACCAAGGTCGGCTGGTCCGAAGAAAAGCCAGCCAAACTGGAATAGGAAATTCTGTCCATATTCGACCAACTCAAACCAAGTGCGAAAACAGCAGCGCCCTTGAGAACACCAGCATTTCCGATGCAAAAACTGCCGTTGAAGTCGCCTCGATCATTGAAGGTTTTCTGAAATAGCCAGGCCTTCCTTTCAAACCCAGTGAATTCCATTTCACCTCAGGATGTTGCGTGTTTGCTTGCTGTGCCGGGACGGCAAGACAACAGGATCAGGACCAAAAAGGACAGGTTTAGTACGACGTTGAAGGGCGCCCCTACCAGAATGGAGCCTGAACTGTCGGCGCAAAACCAGGACCATACCGTAATCTGAGCGGTCTTGGTCGCGGCTGCCGCCGATACCGGAGCAACATAGGTTCCCAGCGCCCACTGCATTCCTCCCAAGCCAACCGTCAGGCCACCGGTAATCACCAGTAATAAAGGTGACGGAACCATCAGTTCCGCGGGAACATCGTGAATTGGCCAATACGCGATCTGCAGAAAGATATGTGCAACGGGATGAAGAAACTGAAACGCGGCCAGAGCAAAGGGCACCCCGGTTACAACAAGAACTCCGCCTGAAATTCGCATTGCTGACTGTTGTTGGGTCATGACCTTCTCCTTTAGGTATATGCTCTTCATGCGACTTGCGGCGGGTGCAAATCAATTACCTCTGAGGTAAGTGAATTCTGTTAGGACCCTTGCTAAACTCAGGTCATGACTCCTTATCCAAGCATGCTGAAAGACTGGCGAAAACGACGCAGGATGAGCCAGTTGGACCTTGCGGTCGAGGCTGAGGTCAGCGCGCGCCATATCTCCTTTCTTGAAACCGGGCGGTCCCGGCCCAGCCCAGACATGATCCTTCATCTGTCCGAGGTCATGAACCTTCCGGTCGAAACCCGAAATCAGATGATGCGCGCCGAAGGCTTCGCGCCGCGTTTTGCGGCGACGCCGATTGATGACGCGGCGATGTCACCCATCCGGGATGCGGTCGAATGGACACTTCAGCAGCATGACCCTTACCCAGGAATGGTTCTGGACCGGCTCTGGAATGTTGTAATGCTCAACAGCGGAGCACAAAGGCTGTTCAAGCCACTGGGGATCGGCGAGGGGCAAAGCCTGCTGGAGCTGCTGGCCAGTCCGCTGATGCCTGAGCTTGTTGAAAACTGGTCCGAGGTCGCGCATCACACGATGTTAAGGCTGCGCGCTGAAAGCGCCAACGCAGGAGGCATACCCGCGCTGGACGCCGCGGCGCGCGCTTTGTCGCAACAGGGGCACGCCCGCAGCGATGCGGTCATCGGGCCGACAATTTCTACGATCTACCGCTTTGGTGGTCAGCGGCTTTCCCTGTTTGGAACCATTGCGCAATTCAGCACAGTCACGGACGTCACGCTGGACGATTTGAAGATTGAGCTGTTTTTTCCGGCCGACGACCAAAGTGCCAAATTTCTGCGTGACCTTGCCCTCGTGGCTGCCAATTAGATGATGGTTTGACCAGAGCCTCACCGCGCCCCGGTGAAATCCGCTCACTCCTGACCTCTCTAGGACTCGGCAAGCAGCCCTGCAAAAGCGATCTGGACGCCGAACAATTCTTCCCCTAGAACCTTACTTGTTATCTTGTCCCTAAATGGACCAATTTCATGGTGTTCCCGTCGCAGGGCTGAACAGCCCCTCTTCATTCTGAGCCTAAAGCTCCTTACCGCGACTTTGTCGCCGGACCTTGTCCGGCAGGTGACCCATGACAGACCAAATCCTGATTTCGCAGGCACCCACCCGCGCCGAATTCACGCCGTTGATCCGGTTGGCCGTTCCGCTGATGGTTGGGCTGGCCGCAGCGCTATTGATCGGCGTCGTAGATACGGCGATGATTTCTCCGCTCGGAACGGTCCCGCTGGCGGCGGCCGGTGTGACCACGGCTGTTCTGATCATCCTGATTTCCGCTCTTTGGGGCGTGATCACCGCTATTTCCGTACAGATCAGCCAAGCCGAGGGCGCACGCGATGCCGTGCGGGTTGCTCTGGCGTTGCGCAGCGGGCTGTTGCTATGTCTTCTGGGCGGCGGCGGCGCGGCACTGGTGATGATGGCGCTCTATCCGTTGCTGGGGCCTTTGGGACAACCCAAAGAGGTTCTGGCGATCCTGCTGCCGTACTGGATGTCGATGGCGATCTGGATCGTACCTTTTACACTTTTTTTCGGCCTGAAAGCACTGTTCGACGCCGTTGGGCGGCCCTGGACAGCCGTGGCGCTGTCTTATCTGGGCGTCCTGTTCAACGTACCCGCAAACTATGCCTTCATTCACATCCTTGATCTTGGAATTCTGGGCGCTGGTCTGGCCAGCATACTCTCACAATGTACGTCGCTGGTTGCCGGGATTTACGTGTTGATACGCGCGCCTAGGCTGGCCGCCTTTCGCCAGCGGGTGACCGTTGCCTGGGCGGATGTCTGGTCACAGGCCAAAGACGCCCTCCCGCTCTGTCTTGGCTATGCGGGTGAAGGCGGAGCTTACGCCGTAGTGGGCCTGATGATGGGCTGGTTGGGGGCCGAGGCGCTGGCCGCCCATCAGATCGTCAACGCGCTTGCGGGGCTGGCCTATATGATCCCGCTTGGCATGGCGGGTGCTGCCTCGATCCGTGTGGGCCTTGCAGTCGGTGCAGGAAGTCAAGAAAGGCTAAGACCGATCCTGATGGCGTCCTTTGTGATGGTCACGCTCTGGCAGGCGGTTGCCGCCATCGTCTTCATTACTGCTGGCCGGATGATCGCGGAAACCATGTCGGATGACCCGGCCGTCGTTGACCTCGCGGTCACGTTGTTTTTTATCGTGGCACTGCTGCAGGTTGCGGATGGCGTTCAGGGCACCGCGCTGGGTGCGCTACGGGGAATGTCAGACATGAACCTGCCGACGATAATTACCCTGACGGCCTATTGGCCACTTGCTTTGCCGGCCAGCTATGCGCTGGGGTTCCTTTTTGATCTCGGAGCCGTCGGCGTCTGGATCGGTTATACTCTGGGTTTGGTTGCGGCGGCGATTGCCCTGCCCCTACGGTTCTGGGCACTGACACGGACCTGAGTTTTTGGGGCAGATCGATTAGGGGAACCTAACCGCGAGCCACTTTGCAGTGGAGTGATATGACTGACCAGATCATTGGGCTGCGACATCTTGGGCCTTAGGCGTGATAGGAGAGATCCGGTTCGAATCCCGACATCGCGGCCCATAAGAGACATTCACCACCCACCTAAATTTCTGCGGTCGCAGCCCGCATAGCCGCCGTTGGCTGCACCCGCTCGGTTTCGATAGTGGCCAAGGTCTCAAGTGCGGACAAAACAGACGTTCACACAGTTCGACGACCCTCGCTATGAAGCATGCCATCCGGGCATCAGTTTTCCTGCAAGCCAGCTTCGACCAGCCCACTCGTAAAGCGATCCCAGTGTGCCGATTTCTGAAAGGGCCATCGCCTTAGAGCGCCAACACTGATATTTGGACATAGGTCGATCAGTCTTTGAGCCGACCTGGCGGCAGCGTCACCTTGCCCGGCGTGCGCATAGGCAGAGGTCAGAACAAGCAGTATTCTTGGAACATCGCGCTGTCGGTGGTCGGCGCGATTTGCCCATTTGATGGCTGCCGCGTAGTCTTCGCGAACGAAATTGCCGAGCGCAATGTCCTCCATAAACCAGAAGTTGCCTGGAAAACGTGCATCGGTTTCAACCGCCCTGGTGCTGTATTCGATCCCAGCTTCCGGCTCACCCAAAAAGCACTTGGCTTCGCCCAACAGACCCAATGCCAATGTATAACTTGGATTGAGTTCCAGGCAACGTTCGGCTTCGAGCATGGCAGCTGATGCATCATGCTCATAGTGTAGATGGAGCCTGCCTTGAACCATGTGGGCAAAGTCCGAAAGCTCGTTGAGCTCCAACGAGCGACGGATATACGCCATGCCAGTTGCTGCGTCCGCAGGTGCGATCGGACCATAGCCACAGAACACTTCCAACAGTGCGCGGCTGACGGCAGCTATTGCCAGCGCCATGGCGTTGTCGGGTTCGCGCTCGACAACGATCGAGATCAGCTTCCATGATTCTTCGTAATTGGCACGCCGTGGCTGAAAAAGAATATGCCCAGCCTGGCTCATCAATTCCTGGTTGCTCTGTTCTTCAATTGGGCGTTGTTTCAATTTTTGCGCTTCTCGTCCGTAGACTTCGTACCGCAACGAGTTGCTGATGCGCATGACCAGTTCGTCCATCGCCTCGAATATGTTTTCAAGGTTTCCGTCGAAGCGCCCGGACCAGAACTTGTCCTTCTTGGCCTGATCCTGGAGATGAACCGTTGCGCGAAAGCGCTTCCCTGATTCTTGAACGCTTCCCGTGGCCACATAGTTCGCATTTTCTTCATTGGTGACCAGCGAGATACCAGTCAGTTTGGCGAGGGCTCCCGACACCTCGTTATCAATGGTTGCGGCCAGGTTCGCGGTTTCATCGGCACCGCCAACCGGTTCGAGAGGCATTACTGCCAAATTGGGCTTCCTCTCCGCTTTGCCGTCACTTTCGTCAGACGCTCCCGTTCTTGCTGGCAAGATCACATTCTGGTCCGGGTGCCAGTGCAAAACGTGTACAGGCTGGACGATATTCTTGACGCTATGTTCGCCACCGTCCTGAAAACAGACATCGATCTTGTTAGCAATTTCCGCACCGACCTTTTCGGCGATACACACACCACCAGGTACCGCGATTCCTTCCAATCGCGCTGCAATATTTACGCCATCGCCGTAAATGTCGTCTCCCTCGACGATGATATCGCCCAAGTTGATACCGACCCGGTAGGTGATGCGGCGCTCTTCCGGAACACCGGACTCTCTTTTGGCCATGGTGCGCTGGATGGTGATCGCGCATTGCACTGCCTCCACCACGGACGGGAACTCGACGAGCAGCCCGTCGCCCATCTCCTTGACAATGCGGCCGTGGAACTTCTCAAAGGTTGGGTTGATGAGTTCCTGGCGATGAGCCTTCTGGCGTTCAAACGTGCCGACCTCATCGGCTTCCATGAGCCGCGAGTAGCCAACCATGTCGGCGGCGAATATCGCACTGAGGCGACGTTCCATAGGATCATTCTTCCCCAAATTGGGAGATTACCAGATGGACGCAACCAGGCAAGGATTTCCGCTTCGGGCTCGAGAACGGTCATCTGACATATTCAGTAGGACATTGACGCGGTTCTACCGGCCCCAAAGCCTGTTGTGCGGACCAAACCGACATTCATACTGCCTTCGGTCAGCGTCTGGCAAAAACTTACAGCCAACTGAATTCAATAGGACAGCCGTGCAAATTACTTTTCAACTAAACCCGAAAAATAGGCCACGACCGGCGGTGCCTTCGAGT
>NZ_JBWVBD010000017.1:0-12393 GCF_057221075.1 Ruegeria sp. HKCCD6647-2
AAACCCTCTCTTATCAAATCGACTCAAACTGCCCCATTGGTGCTGACGTCAGACATATCACAATTGGCCATAAGCTCACTCAAGGCGTGCTCCAGGCGTGTGAGTTCATCAATCTTGGTTCGAACGCTGGTAATGTGAGCCTCGGCCAATTCTTTCACTGACCGGCAGTCTTCAGCACTTCCTTCTGACAGCTCCAAAAGCGCCTTTGCTTCAGACAAAGGAAACCCCAGGTCGCGGCATTTCTTCAAAAATCGAAGTCTTCCCACATCGCTTGCTGAATAGAGCCGACGATTGTTCAGAGCTCGTGCGGGTCTTGGTACGATACCTTCGCGTTCGTAGTAGCGGATGGTTTCTATTCCGACCCCAGTTTGCCGGGAAGCCTCACCTATCGCAATCATGTGAAGTGCCTCCACCTGATCCTGTAGTTATTACAGGAGTTATACGCACTGAATGCCGGTGCCTCAACACAATCAGATCGAGTACCCAGGGAGCGAAAGATGAAGAAATATGTGATCCTCAGCTAAGCGGGTCGCAACCGCAGCATCCGAGAGAGATGATGACTGTCCGCATTGGCTCGTCCGCCAAAGTTTGCAAAGTCTGGTTTCTGCGCCTTCTGACGTTGTACTGCCGGGTTGCTGCTCGGCAGCGAATTGGAGCTATGTCCACAGAATGTGAGTTCGCTAGGGCCCCGAGTTCGCACTCGCGGCGAATGTCGGCAATGGCAGGCCGCGCTGCATTAATTTGAATGCCGCACAAATGGCAGCTCTGGGCAGACGTCTACTTGCGGAAAGCAAATAGTTGTTTCGTCAGGTTCGTTCATTGCTTAGCGTTCTCGAATTGATCGGTCATTCTTGTTTGGTCAGAACATCTAAATGTCGGATTAGAAGTCTTGGGATGGACGGCTAAATTCTACTGTGATCCTATGCTGTCGCAGTTCATGGGCATTCAATGCGATCAAAGTCGTATATTGTAGGTATTTTGGTAGCCATTGCCGCCAGCATTGGCCTTTATTTGGTTTCTTACCAATACTTCGTTTCGGAGGAGCTTTCGAAAGCTCAGGGCCGGCTCTCTCTCTACCAAAGCTCGGTGAACAGCGAACTCGAACGATTTTCCCACCTCACATATGTGCTGTCACAGGATTCCTTTGTAATTGGAACAGCCGAAGGACACGGCACCGGAGCTTTAAACCGACGCCTCGAGGATTTTGCGGAGCAGGCGGGGCTGGATGCGATCTACTTGATGGATAAAAACGGGATCACAATTTCCGCATCGAACTACCGCGACAATGGAAGCTTTGTTGGCCAGAACTACGCTTTCAGGCCGTATTTCCAAAGTGCCATTTCTGGTAAACAAGGCCGCTTCTATGCCATCGGAGCAACGACTGGTCTGCCAGGATACTTCATCGCCAACGCAGTACTTGACGACCGTGGAGCTTCGGCTGGTGTCATAGCGATAAAGATCGATTTCTCTGATCTTCAGGATAGTTGGAAAAACTCGGGCGAACAGGTTCTTTTGGCCAATGAAGACGGTGTCGTTCTGCTTTCTTCGAACTCGGATTGGCAATATCGCGCGTTGACGCCATTGTCAGCACCACAACAAGAACGGATTCGAGATGCCAGGCAGTTTCCGGGGCAAGACTTAGATGCGTTGGATTGGGTTGAGTTACCGGGGGATAAGGCCAGAATAGCAGGGACGAAGCGCCTGCATCTTGCGGCTACAGAATTACCCCATGGATGGTCGCTTCACTATTTTGCAAGTGACGACGAGGCCGTAGCGCGCAGTTGGCTTGTAACTGCAGTTTTTGTCCTTTTGGCGGGGGTCGCATTTATCTTCTTCCAGATACAACGCGCGAGACGCGTAGGTGCGGCCTTGGCGAGATCTGAAGAGGAAGAAGCAAAGCTGCGCGAGGCAAATGAACGGCTCGCCATCGAAATCGACGACCGCAAGACAGCCGAGCGGAGCCTCAAACGCACCCAAGGCGAGTTGGAGCGCGCAAGCCGACTGGCGGCTCTGGGGCAACTCTCCGCGTCGGTCACGCATGAACTGGGCCAGCCCATCGCTGCGATGCGCAATCATCTGGTGGCAGCAGAGATCTCGACTTCCGGTGAGACCAAGCTGCCGCAAAAAATCGGAAGCCTGGTTGACAGGATGGAAGGGATCACGCGCCAATTGCGGTTCTTCGCACGGTCAGAGAGTGAAGCGTTCGCCGACGTAGACTTATGCACTTCGGTCAATGCCGCTTTGGCTCTGGTTGCACCAAACATCGAGCAGGGTGGGGTGAAAATCTCAGTTGATGCGCCGACCAGTCCGGTCTTTATCCGGGGCAGTGCCCTGCGGATCGAACAGGTCATCACCAATCTTTTGCGCAATGCCATAGATGCAACGGATGAAGCGGATGCGCCGGAAATCCATATCGCTATCATGGCTTCTGGTGATGAGGCAGTGTTGGAAATTCAGGACAACGGTCACGGGTTGGGCGAGGCAACGCTGGCTGAGTTGCAAGAGCCATTTGTAACCACAAAAGAAAGCGGGCGAGGCATGGGCTTAGGATTGGCGATTTCCACCAGCATTGTCAAAGATCACGATGGCACAATGACGGCCCGAAACCGTGATGGCGGCGGAACAATTTTTCGAGTCATATTCCCGATAGCCTCGATGACTGAAGAAACGGACGAATGACCCAGCAGCAACCTTTCAAAGTTCTGGTCGTTGATGATGACAAATCGATGCGACAATCGCTTGTCGAGTTGCTCGAAGCCGCCGGCTGGACTGTTAGCACCCTGTCGCGCGCGACCCACGTGACGGAACATCTGGCCAACGCCTCGCCCGATGTCATTTTGTCTGATGTGCGTATGCCCGGCATGTCGGGACTTGAATTGCTGGCCAGCCTGGACAGGCATGTGGCGCCTCCGGTGGTGTTGATTTCGGCACATGGTGACATCCCGATGGCGGTTCAGGCTATACAGGACGGGGCGTATGGGTTCATCGAAAAGCCATATGAACCAAGGCGATTGCTTACGGTGCTGAGGCACGCGGCTGAACAAAACCGAATGCGAAGAAGCAATGCCCGTCTCAAAAACCGGCTGTTCAAACTGTCAGGGCTGGATCGCATCCTGCTGGGCCAAACAGACGCCATTACAGACTTGCGACAGGAAGTACTTGATCTTGCCGATACTTCGGTTGCGGTTTTGTTGCAGGGGGATACCGGGACCGGGAAAGAGCTTGTTGCCCATGCTTTACATGATTTGGGCCGCTCGCCGGAGGCACCGTTTCTGGCGCTGAATTGCGCCGCATTGTCGGCAGATACGTTTGAAGCAGAAATGTTCGGCGTCGCGGGTGAATCCGACGGAAGGCTTGTGGCGGCATCGGGTGGGACCTTGTTTCTGGATGAAATCTGCTCGTGCCCCCCAGCGGCGCAGGCCAAGCTATTAAGGGTCATCGAAGATCAGCAGGTCCTGCCGGTGGGGGCTGTGTCGCCGGTGCCGGTAAGTTTCAGGGTCGTGTCAGCAACCAACGAAGACGTTGTACTGGCCGCCGAGGAAGGCCGCCTTCGTCAGGACCTGTTGTTTCGATTGAATACTGTTGTCCTGTCCTTACCTCCACTACGTCAAAGACGGGATGATCTGGTTCTTTTGGCAACGCATTTCTTGAACGAATACGCGCAGGTTTATGAGATTGACGCGCCAGAACTCGATCAGGACGATTTGGCCGCTCTGCTTGCACATGATTGGCCCGGCAATGTGCGTGAATTGCGCCATGTCTGCGAACGGCGCATTTTGGCGGCCCGACGCGGAGGAGGGTCGATGGCGCAGGCTATCCACAGCGATCAACACTTAGACGATGTGCCGGATACGCTACGCGAAGCTGTTGCGGCTTTCGAACGCGAGCTCATCGGCAAAGCCATCAAGGCGCATAAAGGCCGCATGGATGCCGCCGCCGAAGCGCTAGGGATTGGCCGCCGGACGCTCAATGAAAAGATCGTCAAACTCGGTCTCGATAAAGAGGCGCTGTTGTAAGCGAAACCACTCTGCGGATATCCGCAGGGGAACAGTAATTTCTCGCGCGTTTTCCTTCATAGGCAGGCTGCTGCGCATCCTGAATACTCTGCCCAAACACATTGCGTGATCTGGGAGGAGCCAACATGCGCAAATATCTTAACCGAGCGGCCATTGCTGCCCTGTCGTTGACCGTTGCATCCGAAGCACTGGCTGTCGAATGGAACGTTTCCCTGTGGGGCAAGCGTCGTGCCTTTACCGAACACGTCGAGAAACTTGCCGAACTGGTGAACGAAAAAACGGGCGGTGAGTTCACACTCAACATCAGCTATGGCGGTCTGTCGAAGAACAAAGAAAATCTTGATGGGATTTCGATTGGTGCGTTTGAAATGGCCCAGTTCTGCGCTGGCTATCATCGCGACAAAAACCCCTCGATCACGGTTCTGGAACTGCCGTTTCTGGGTGTGACATCGCTGGACCAAGAGGTTGACCTGTCGATGGCTGTCTACCAACACCCGGCCGTTGTCGAGGATCTGGCCCGCTGGGATGCTACGCTCCTGATGCCGTCGCCGCTGCCGCAGTACAACCTTGTTGGCGTCGGTGAAGCACCTAAATCACTAACCGATTTCGAAGGTCTGAGCGTTCGGGCGACTGGCGGCATCGGTAAAGCGATGGAGACTGTTGGGGCAGTTCCGACCTCGATGTCTGCATCCGAAGTGCGTCAGGCAATGGATAGCGGCATCGTCAAAGCGGTCAGCTTTGCGCCACACGCGCATATGTCCTTTGGCACCATTGAAAATGGCACGTGGTGGACGACGAACCTCAATCCCGGCACCGTCAACTGCCCTGTCGTGGTGAACACGCTGGCACTGGAAGATCTGTCTGACGAACACCGCGAAGCTCTGCTGGGGTCTGTGGATGAGGCACTGGATCACTACGTGAGCCACTACCAGACCAAAACGATGGAAGCGTGGGGCCCTGAGCTGGATCAACGCGGCATCGAACGGGTCACTTTCAGCGATGAAGAAATTGCAGCGTTCAAAGAAGCCGCTGCCGCCCCCGCGGCCGAGGCCTGGATTGCAGAAAACACCGAGCGTGGCCTACCAGCACAAGAGCTTTATGACCTTGTGACTGGGAAGATCGCAAACGGCAGCTAATCCACTCACAACCCGGCGTCAGCTTGATTGGCGTCGGGTTCTTTCTTTCCTGACAGCGGAGTACAACGATGGCCGGGTCATCCCTGGCGCTGTCCGACGACAGCCGTCTCAGCATTCTCGATCAACGCCTCTACAAACTGGAAAGCTTTCTGGCTCTGATCAGCGGTCTTGCAGTTTTCTCGCTGATGGTCATGGCCGTAGTCTCCGTTGGTGGTCGGAATTTCGCCAATGCGCCACTTCCCGGTTATGTGGATTGGATCGAGCAGGCCATGCCTTTAATCGCCTTCATGGGGATTTCTTATGCGCAGCGTGATGGCGGCCACATACGAATGGACATGGTTGTTGGAGCGCTTAGAGGCCGGACGCTCTATATCGTTGAGTTCATTACAACCGCTGTCATTCTGGCGCTGATCGTCTTGCTGATCTGGGGGAGCTGGGCGCATTTCGCACGCAGCTTTGACTTTGGTGCTCCACTCTGGAGCCGCGACAGCTCCATCGACATAGGTATCCCGCTGTGGCCCGCAAAGCTGTTGGCCCCCGTTGCCTTTAGCGTGCTTTGCCTAAGGCTTGCTTTACAGCTCTGGGCCTACGGTCGCGCGATCCGGCACCCCGATCAGGCACCTATTGCCGTCCCGCTGATAGCTGACGCAGCCACTCAAGCTGCAATGGAAGCCGAGCACGTCTCGGGCCACGATAACTGAGGTTAAATCTGATGGAACCCATTGATATTGGTCTGATCGTCTCGGGTGGTATGCTTGTTCTTGTGGTGCTGGGGATGCGCGTGGCTTTCGCCGCTGCGACAGCTGGCATGGTTGGTCTGATCTGGATCTTCTGGGCCAAGTTTGGGTACGACCCGGCACGGTTCGGCAAGGCTGTGACTGTGGCCGTCAAAACAGCGGGGCAGGTGCCGCACTCCAAGATTTCAAGCCAGGCGTTGAGCCTTATCCCGACCTTCATCCTGATTGGTTACCTTGCCTACTACGCGGGCCTCACCAAAGCCCTGTTCGAAGCCGCGAAGCGTTGGCTGGCATGGGTTCCCGGCGGGCTGGCGGTTTCGACAGTCTTTGCGACCGCTGGGTTTGCGGCGGTATCCGGGGCCTCGGTCGCCACTTCCGCTGTGTTTGCGCGTATCGCCATCCCCGAGATGCTGAAGATCGGCTACGACAAGCGTTTTGCTGCAGGAGTCGTCGCTGCAGGCGGTACGCTCGCCTCGCTCATCCCGCCTTCGGCCATACTGGTCATCTACGCGATTATCGTCGAGCAGGACGTGGGCAAACTGCTATTGGCGGGATTCATCCCGGGTATGTTCTCGGCTGTGATTTATGGCTTGCTGATCATTGGCATGGCCGTCGTGATCAAAGGATTTGGTCCCGCAGTCACCGGATTTACATGGAAAGAACGTTTCCTCTCATTGCCGCCCGCATTGCCCATCGTGATTGTTGTCGTCACCATCATTTTCTTTGTCTACAACCCGTTCGGCGGCGATGCCTGGGGTACGCCAACCGAAGGCGGCGCAATTGGAGCATTTGTGGTGTTCCTGATGGCGCTGTATCAGGGCATGCGCTGGTCTGAACTCAAAGACGCCCTTTTGGAAACCGCCAAACTAAGCGTCATGATTTTCACGATCATCTGGGGCGTTTTGGTCTACGTTCGTTTTCTTGGTTTCGCCGAACTGCCAAGTGCATTCTCCGACTGGATTACCTCGCTTGAGATGTCTCCGATGCTAATCCTGATCTGTATTCTTCTGGCTTACGCTGTACTGGGCATGTTCATGGATGCGATAGGTATGCTGCTGCTGACGTTGCCGGTCGTATACCCCGCCGTCATGGCTTTGAATGGCGGTGAAGCCGTAAGCGCAGCCGAGAGTACCTTCGGTATGTCCGGGCCCATGTGTGCTATCTGGTTTGGCATTCTGGTTGTCAAAATGGCCGAGTTTTGCCTGATCACCCCACCTATCGGGCTGAATTGCTTTGTCGTGGCTGGCGTGCGTGATGACCTAAGCGTTCAGGATGTCTTTAAAGGTGTAACGCCTTTCTTTCTGGCGGATGCTGCAACAATCGCGATGCTCGTTGCCTTCCCCGCAATCGTTCTGTGGCTTCCCGGACAGGTTTGAATCACATGGGATGATTTTGGAGTGCAGTTTGCCGGTGCAGCTAAGGCCTGCATCAACAGCGGTGCAGAAGAATACATGACACTTGTTCAATGGCCGGTTTGGGCCGAAATAACCGAGATAAAGCTTTGGACTAGCCTTCAGCAGTCTCAATCTTCCAGGCGTCCAGTAACCTCGGAAGTGCAATCTCCCAATCCAAAACCCCGGTTTGGGCGGCCCATGATTGGTATTGACCTTTCAAATCTTCCTCAAGCTTGGAAGATGCACCAACCAGATTGTTCAACTCCGTACGATCCGCTTCCATATCGTATAGTTCCCAATCCTGCGAGAATCGACGCACCAGTTTGAACTGCCCAAGTCGAATTGCTGCGTTTCCTTCATGTTCGAAGAAGATCGGTTGCTCGCGTTCCCAGTCTTTTCCGCGGAGCAAGGAAAGCAGGGATTCACCCTGCATAGGCTGAATTTCGTGCCCTCCAACCGCCTCTTGATATGTGCTCCCTGTCGCTTCAAGGATGGTCGGCAGAATATCTACGACGTGACAGGCAGCATGGGTCGTGTCCCGGGCTTTAAACCCTTTGGGCCAATGCGCGACCAGTGGCGTTGATATCCCACCTTCGTGCACGTAATGCTTGAACAGCCGAAATGGTGCATTGGAAACGTTGGCCCAAGGTTTGTCATAGCTTTGATAGGTCAGTGCACTACCAGGCATAACGTCAGGGCGATTGCCCATATCGATCTTGCGACCGTCAGAGGTGGTATCTGGGAAGAACTTGCACCAACCATCTTCGGCCATGAACTCGGCACAACCGCCGTTGTCGGACAGAAACAAGATCAGCGTGTTGTCGAACCTGTCCATGCGTTTCAGCTCGGCGATCAGACGGCCAATGGACTGATCCATCCGGTCCACCATTGCGGCATACGTCGCCATTTTCCGGGCTTCCCAGTCAGTGTTTTTCTCTGTAGTCCACGGGTGAACCTGGTCATCGCGCGGTGAAATGTCCCAGTTGGTCTGGAACAGCCCCATGGCATTCATCGTCTCGTGCCGCGCAGTGCGAGTGGCGTCCCACCCGGCATTGTAGACTCCGTCATATCGGGCAATGTCTTCTTCATGCGCGTGAAGCGGCCAATGCGGGGCGGTGTGTGCCAAGTAGAGGAAAAACGGCTGATCATCGGACGTCTCTTCAATCATACCGATGGCTTTGTTGGTAATTGCGTCGGTGAAATAGAAATTGTCGGGGAATGTCTCGACCCGGCTATCGTCTTCCAACATGTAGTGAGGTGAAAAGAAATGCGTGACGCCATCGACGATGCCATAAAAGCGGTCAAACCCTCGTTGGCGCGGCGTCGGGTGTTCCAGATCGCCGACGCGCCAACTGTCGACCTCGCGAGCCATAAAATCCCCGGCCACATGCCACTTGCCGGACATCAGTGTTCGGTAGCCGTTGGCCCTAAGATGCTCTGCAATCGTGGCACTGTCATTGCGCAAGAACCCTTGATAAGCGGGCGTGCCAAGATTTGCCCCCATGTGACCAACGCCTGCATTGTGAGGATACAACCCCGTCAGTAACGACGCGCGGGTCGGGCAACATCTGGCGCAATTGTACATGGCCGACAACATGGTGCCATCCCGAGCGAGCGCATCAATGTTGGGTGTCTTGATTTCAGAACCCGTCACGCCGAGATCCGCAAATCCCAAGTCATCGGCGAGGATCAAAATGACGTTTGGCCGTTCGTTAACTTCTGGCATCGTTTGATCTCCGGCATTGCCTTTAAAAGCTTAGGGCTGCCCAAAGGCAATAACAACAATCTGTAAACACTTGCGCAGAAAGCGTCCGCTTGAGGGATCGCTCCTTAGTTGATGCAGATGCAAATCGGCTTTAGATTTCCCTCTCACAGAAAATGACCGCAAAGCGGGCTGTCACCGCAGCATTCGACCGAGGTGCCGATGGTCTGATATGGGATGGTGAGTGCCGGGCGACGGTTTCCCGCAGAAGCCCGATGCTGCGTCGCACCCGAAGTCCGGAAAGAGCCCATTTTTCCAGATGCTGCGCGGTGCATGATTGGCCGGTTTGCGAAAGTGGTCAAAGCGCTCATTAGGATGCAGCTGGTGCATAGCTTCCGTCTTCTCGGTGCACTTCGCGCCCGCTGAGCGGCGGATTGAATACGCAGACAAGCCGTAGATCTGCACCTGTAGCGCGAACTAAGTGTCGGTCGTGTTGATCCAATGCATAGAGGGTAAATGGTTCAAGAGTATACCAAGTTTCATCTTCTGACGCCCGGATCTGACCCTTGCCCTCGATACAATAACACGCCTCCAAATGGTGGGTGTATTCCAGCTCAAGCTCTGCGCCTTCTTTGATGACCGTGTCTGTTAACGAGAACCCCATGCCATCTGACGCGAGCAGCAGTCTTCTGCTATTCCATCCCGGCCCGGAAACGTCACGTCCTGTATCAAGGATTTCATTGAGTGATTTGACAATCATATTCCTCGCTTCCTTGCTACCTTACCGCGCGGTTCATCCCGCCGTCCGACAATATACTCTGGCCGTTGATGTACCGAGCCCCCTCGCTGGCGAGAAACACGCAAACGTGTCCAATTTCTTCGAATGTGGCTGTTCGCTGAGCTGGGATTTCCCGACGGGCCTGTTCGGATAGGTTCACGTTCTCGCAGAAGCCGGGGAGCAGATTGTTCATGCGTATATTATATCGAGCATATCGATCGCCGTAGAGTTTTGAGAAACTGTGCAACGCGCCGCGCAGCATGCTCATTGGGTAAGGGGCGCGGGGCTCAATTGTGTTCATGGACGAGATATTTACGAAGGCACCTCCACCCTGTTCCATCAGGATGGGCGTTACGATACGAGCAATCTTGACGACGTTAAGCACGTACATGTCCAGACTTTCGTGCCACAATGCGTCGCTAAGCTCTAAAAGAGGCCCATCAAAGTCGGGGTCGAATCCTACTGTCTTGATGGCTTCGGGCACTGTTCCACCGTGACCCATGTTGCTGACAATTGCATCAATCCGCCCGTATTTGCTCATGGTGTCATCGATCATCGCCTGCAGATCATCGACGTCCAGTACAGAGCCGCGACGGCCAATGCCCCCAAGCTCCTGCGCCAGTTCAACAGACCGGTTGGACGGGGACATCAGCGAAACTTTGTAGCCTGCCTTTGCCATCTCAATGGCACAGCCCCGTCCGATGCCTTGTCCCGTGCCTGTCATCACCGCGACTTTGACTTCGGGCATAGTGTTTCCTTTCTTGTGGTACAAAGGGTATGAGGTTTTTGGGAGTTAAGTCAGTGTAACTCTTTAAATTTGCAGCCGCCTATCGAGATTTTGGCGCGTTGCTGTTAGATTTTCTCACATGGCGGAAAACCTCAGACACCTTCGTGCCCTTCAGGCATTTGACGAAACCGCAACCCACTCTAGCCTGACTAAGGCAGCGGATGTGCTGAACGTCACACACGGTGCGATCAGTCGGCAGATCAAGCTGTTGGAATTGCACCTTGGCGTGCCACTCTTTCATCGCCGACCGAATGGCGTTGAACTGACCCAAGCCGGGGAACGTCTGCACCACTCAACGCGTGGGGCATTTTCCGCACTACAGTTGGGTGTATCGGAAGTGAGGCGCTTACATCGCCGCCAATCGATTACGGTGTCATTGTCCACGTCGCTGGCGCTCAAATGGCTTGTGCCTTTATTGAGTTCGTTTCAACAGGACCATCCCGGTATCGCATTGCTGCTGGACACAAATGACGCCTTTGCGGATTTTGATACATCCGAGGTCGATGTCGCCTTACGGTTCGGGGAACCTGCTTGGGACGGGCTCTATCATAAGCAAATAAGACAAGAGGAATTGATTGTCGTGGCCGCGCCGTCCCTTGTTGAGAAAGCACGGCGACCAATGCGCGCCGAGGACGTGGCCGATCTCCCCTTATTGCACGATGCCTACAATGTCGGGTGGGAAAGCTGGGCAGCGCAAGTCGGCTTAAATGGTGATCGGATCAACGCTCAGAGCGTCAAGTACGTGGACAGCGCTGTCTTGTTGGAGGCTGCAATTGACGGGCAAGGCGTGGCATTAGCAAGGCATCTTTTGGCGGAGAGGGATTTGAAACTTGGACGGTTGGTCCGGCTAGATGAAAGCCGTGTGCCGCTGGATCGTGGGCTCTATTTCGTTTGCCGACCCGGAGATCAAGAGCGGGTCACAGTGAGAATATTCAAGAAGTGGCTCATGTCGATTTGAGCTCCGATTCCGGTCGAAGCCCCGGGAAGCGGTCGTTGGTCAACGCTCTGCATATGTCGGCTTCGGTCCCGCTGACCGGACGCATGCAGGTGCAGAGTTCAAATGGTTCAGCTAAGGCAGTTTGGGGCTCTCCGGTCATTCGGGATCTCATAAACAAGCGGCTTTGCCGACCGCTGCTGACTGCCCCATATCAGCGCCATGACTACCTGACCCAACCGAATCCCCTTCGACCTCCACAAAGAACTTGAAGCCCGCCCAACAACGGACTGGGAAATAGCTCTGCGCGTCTGGGCAAAGGCCCACGGGCTGAAGCTCAAGATCCTGTGGTACCCACAGCTACAGCGCTCGATCGACGGCCTTCAACCGCGCCAGTACGCCGCCGAGCTGCAAGACTACTGGATGGCAATCAAGGAATGGTTGGAACGCAAGGACGTGCCAGCGACGGAGAAATTTCCCACTTGGCCGGAACCGGATTCGGTGCGGTATTAGGTTCGCTTGGGTTCAAATGACCATGACGCACTTCTTTTCAACGTGCGGATTGGGCGAAAAGTAAGGTATTTCAGCGGGTTGAATGGTGGGTGATGAGAGATTTGAACTCCTGACATCTTCGATGTGAAAAAAGATGCCCCCCACCAAGATATTGATGTTTCGCCAAAAGCGCACTTTTTATTGGGGACGTTCGCCAAGAATTCCGGATTTGTCCAACGTGTTTCAATTCACAGTATAAAAGCGCACTTCATTTATTGGGGACTACTTGATGCTGCGAATTGCCGCAGAAATACAGCGTTGGCATGAAAGAGATCTGGGAGATCGACCCGGCCAAGCACAAAGAAGGCACAGTCACCCACACCATGGGCTGGCCGCTGGGCAGCAACGCGGGTGGCG
>NZ_JBWVBD010000018.1:0-11689 GCF_057221075.1 Ruegeria sp. HKCCD6647-2
CACCCAACTCAACATGCAAAGCGTAAAGAGGCGTGCGCTTAATATCGGTCATCGGTATGGCCTTTCAATCAGCGGGATCGGTCGCGAACGACCATGACGGTGCAATGCGCATTGCGCACGACACGCGACAGGTTCGGGCCAATCTCGTAGTTTGGGAAATCGCCCTTGGTCGAGGCCATGACGATCAGATCAAAACCCTCCTTGTAGGCAAGCTTGAGGATTTCGCGGTAGACACTGCCTTCTTCGATATGCACGGGCACGTCGGAAGCATTGCCATGATCCAGAATGGCCTGAACCGCCTTACGCACGTGCTCCTTGGCACCCGCGCCATAGTTGGCGGGGAGGTTCGGTAACTGAATGATCTCGGGGATGACAGAGATCGCGTGCAACTCGGCCCCGTAGAATCTGGCCTGTTCCAGAGCGACCGGCAGAGCCTGTTTCCAGGAACGGTCATCAGTGTGATCAATGGGCAGCAGGATTTTCGTGGCCATCACGCATCTCCTCGGGAATTGTATTTGGTTTCGGAAAGCGGAGGGCCGGACCGGCCCCCCGTGAGGTTTAGTTCCGAGCTTACTCGGCTGCTGTGCCGCCTGGCTCTTCAGATTGGCCGCCGCTGGCAAAGAACTCTTTCGTCAGCTTGAAGACGATCGGGCTCAGCAACGCCAAGGCAATCAGGTTCGGGATGGCCATCATGGCGTTCAGCGTGTCAGCAAGCAGCCAGATGAAGCCCAGATCCGCGGTTGCGCCGAAGTAGATCATGACGATCCACAGCACGCGGTAGGGAATCAGGGATTTGACACCCAGCAGGAACTCGACGCATTTCTCGCCGTAGAAGGACCAACCCAGGATTGTGGTGAAGGCAAAGATCGACAGAGCGACGGCGATCAGCGAACCACCAATACCCGGCAGAGACAGCTCGAACGCGTGGCTGGTCAGCGCCGCACCGGATTCACCCGACGTCCATGCACCAGACGAGATAATCGCCAGACCGGTGATCGAGCAAACGATGATGGTGTCGATGAAGGTCCCCAGCATCGCGATCAGACCCTGATTGACCGGGCCTTTTGTCTCGGCCGCTGCGTGTGCGATCGGAGCAGAACCCAGACCGGCTTCGTTCGAGAACACACCACGAGCCACACCAAAACGGATTGCGGCCCAGACGGCTGCGCCTGCGAAACCACCTTCGGCGGCGGATGGAGTGAACGCGTAGGTGAAGACCAGCGACAGTGCGCTGCCGATATTGCCGATGTTGATCAGCAGAACCAGCAAGCCGGCAATGATGTAGGCAACTGCCATGAACGGTACCAGCTTACCCGCAACCGCACCGATGCGGGTGATGCCGCCCAGAATGACGGCGGCGGTCAGAACCATCAGGATCACTCCGGTGACCGAGGTGTTCACGCCGAAATTCGAATCCAGAACCTGCGCCACGCCGTTGGCCTGCACACCGTTGCCGATGCCGAACGCGGCAATTGCACCGAACAGGGCAAACGCCCAGCCCAGCCAATGCCAGTTCGCGGACAGGCCGTTCTTGATGTAGTACATCGGGCCGCCGACAAAGTTGCCCAGTTCGTCCTGTTCGCGGTATTTCACCGCGCAGACGGCTTCGGCATATTTGGTGGCCATGCCCACCAGGGCGGTCATCCACATCCAGAACAATGCGCCCGGACCGCCCAGGAAGACAGCAGTGGCCACACCGGCGATGTTACCGGTGCCGATGGTCGCCGACAGCGAGGTCATCAGCGCGTTGAACGGGCTGATCTGCCCCTCGCCCTGACCTTCACGGCCTTTGAACAGCAGGCTGAAGCCCGTGCCAATGCGCAGGATCGGCATGAATTTCAGGCCGACCTGGAGAAAGAAGCCTACGCCCAGAATGAGAACCAGCATCAGCGGCCCCCATACGACGCCATTGATGGCTCCTACGATTGAGTTTAACGCTTCCATGGTATCCCTCCCATTTGCGTTAGGTTGATGCCCCGTTGGCGATGGCCCGCTGGCGGGCCTGCTTGAGGGCGGCAAAGTCTTCGTCCGCATGGAACGACGACCGGGTCAGCGGAGTCGCCGACACGTGCAGAAAGCCCTTTGATCGGGCGATTTGTTCTATTTTTTTAAACTCTTCCGGAGCCCAGAAACGGTCAATCCGGTGGTGTTTCGGCGTCGGCTGCAGGTATTGTCCAACCGTCAGGAAATCGACATTGGCGGCGCGCAGGTCATCCATCACCTGACGCACATCGTTCAAAGTCTCGCCCAAGCCTACCATAAGGCCGGACTTGGTGAACATATTCGGGTTCGCGCGTTTGGCGTCGTCCAGAAGCCGCAGCGACGTGTAGTAGCGCGCGCCGGGACGAACCGCCGGATACAGATGCGGCACGGTTTCCAGATTGTGATTGAACACGTCCGGCGCCGCGTCGAAGACAATGTCGGCCGCATCGCCTTTGCCCAAAAAGTCAGGGGTCAGCACTTCGACCGTGGTACCCGGGTTTTGGTAGCGCACCGCGCGGATGGTCTGAGCGATATGGTCTGCTCCGCCATCCTCCAGATCGTCACGATCTACGGACGTGATCACAACGTGGCGCAGGCCCAGCTTTTTCACCGCCGCCGCGACTCGGCCGGGCTCGAACACATCCAGCACATCGGGGCGACCGGTCGCTACATTGCAGAAAGAGCACCCACGGGTGCAGATTTCGCCCATGATCATCATGGTCGCGTGGCGCTTGGACCAGCATTCGCCGATATTGGGGCACGCAGCCTCTTCGCAGACAGTCGCCAGATCGTGATCGCGCATCAGGCGGCGGGTTTCGTAATACTCGGCGCTGTCGCCTTTTTTCTTGCGAATCCACTTGGGCTTGCGCGGAATGACACTGTCGGTCTTTTTTGCCTTTTCCGGATGGCGGGGGCGAAGCTGGATAGTCATCTGGTTCCCCTCGTTCACGCGTGGATCGCGCGGCCCATGGCGTCAAGGCAGGCTTCTTTGACCGCCTCGCCCATGGCCGGATGCGCGTGGCAGGTCGCTGCGACCTCGGCGACCGTTGCGCCCTTGGTCATGGCCAAAACCAGCTCGGCGATCAGATCGCCGCCATGCGCGCCGCAAATATGTGCGCCCAGAATTTTGCCGTCGGTGCCAGCCAGAACCTTGACCGCTCCGTCCGTTTCCCCGATCGAACGGGCACGCGAATTCGCCATGAATGCGAACTTGCCGACCGTGTATTCGGTATCGGTCGCTTTCAGTTCCTCCTCGGTCAGACCGACCGAGGCAACTTCGGGATCGGTGTAGACGACGCCCGGAACGGTATTGTAATCCACATGACCGCCCTGCCCGGCCAGCATTTCGACACAGGCAACGCCATCTTCTTCGGCCTTATGCGCCAGCATCGGTCCCGGTACGCAATCGCCAATCGCATAGACGCCATCCACAGTGGTCTGAAAATTACCGTCCACTTCAATAAAACCGCGCGGGTCAAGGGCCACCCCTAAATCTTCCAACCCCAACCCGCGCGTCACCGGGCGGCGTCCGACGGCGATCAGGACCTTGTCGGCCTCGATCACCTCTTCCTTGTCTTTGCCGACCCGATCCATAATCAACGTCAACCCGGCTTTGGACTTAGCCACGGTTTTCAATGCGCGACCCAGCTGGAATTTGAGGCCACGCTTTGTCAGGGCGCGCTGCGCGAGCTTCGCGATCTCGCCATCGATGCCAGGCAGTACGCGGTCGAGATATTCCACAACCGTGACCTTCGCACCCAACCGCGCCCAGACCTGCCCGAGTTCAAGCCCAATCACGCCCGCACCAACAACAACCAGATGTTCCGGCACGCTTTCCAACGCAATTGCGCCGGTCGAGCTCAGGACGTCTTGCTCGTCTATCTCGATCCCGCCCAGCGGCGTCGGTTCCGAGCCCGTCGCGATCAGGATGTTTTTGGCCCCAAGGACCTCATCGCCAACCCTGACCTGCCCGGCCGCAGGAATGCTGGCCCAGCCTTGGATCAGTTCAACCCCGTTTTTCTTGAACAGAAACGCGATGCCTTTGGTCAGATCACCGACGATCTTGTCCTTGCGCCCCATCATCGCCGCCACATCGATGCTGGCCCCCTCGACCGCAATACCGTGGGAGGAGAGATGTGCAAGTTCGGCATATTTGGCCGAGGAGGTCAGCAACGCTTTGGAGGGTATGCACCCCACATTCAGACAGGTCCCGCCCAGCTCGCCGCGCCCTTCGACGCAGGCGACTTTCATGCCCAGCTGGGCCGCGCGGATGGCAGCCACATAGCCGCCCGGCCCGCCCCCGATAACGATGAGATCGTAGGTGGTCATTAGGTGTTCTCTCAGTAAATCGGGTGGCTTGCGCACAGGGCGCGAACTTTTTCGCGAGTTTCTTTTTCGACCGCTTCGTCGCCCTCCGGCGACTGCGCGAGGGCGTCCAGCACGTCACCGATCAGATGGCCGATCTGCTGGAACTCTTCAGGTCCGAAACCACGGCTGCAGCCGGCTGCAGTGCCAAGACGAATACCGCTTGTGATGGTGGGTTTCTCCGGATCACCTGGTACGCTGTTCTTGTTGCAGGTGAAACCGGCGCGTTCCAGCGCGGCTTCGGCGTCCTTTCCGGTTACGCCAATCGGGCGCAGATCCACCAGCATCAGATGATTCTCGGTTCCGCCCGAAACGATGTCACATCCCCGCGACATCATCACATTCGCCAGGGCCGAGGCGCTGTCGACAACACGCTGCATGTATTCTTTGAATTCCGGTTTCAGTGCTTCACCGAATGCCACAGCCTTACCTGCGATCACATGCATCAGCGGGCCACCCTGAAGCCCTGGGAAAACGGCGGAATTCATCTTTTTCGCCAAAGCTTCGTCGTTTGTCAGGATGATCCCGCCACGGGGACCGCGCAGTGTTTTATGCGTGGTTGACGTCACAACATGCGCATGACCGACAGGTGAAGGATGCAAGCCGGTTGCGACCAGTCCGGCGATATGCGCCATATCCGCCAGCAGCCATGCACCAACCTCGTCCGCAATGGTGCGGAAGCGGGCAAAGTCGATTTTTTGAGAATAGGCAGATGCACCCGCGATGATCAGTTTGGGTTTTTCGGCTTTGGCCAGTTCTTCAACCTTATCATAATCGATCAGACCTGCATCCGTCAGCCCATACTGGATCGGGCGGAACCACTTGCCGGATTGGGCAGGCTTCGCACCATGGGTCAGGTGCCCACCGGCATCCAGCGACATGCCCAGGATCGTGTCGCCCGGGCTCAGAAGTGCCAGCTTGACCGCCCCGTTGGCCTGCGCGCCCGAGTGCGGCTGGACGTTGGCATAGTCGCAGCCAAACAGTTTCTTGAGACGCTCGATGGCCTCGACCTCGACCTCGTCGACATATTCGCAACCACCGTAATAACGGCGACCCGGATAGCCTTCTGCGTATTTGTTCGTCAAGACAGAACCCTGCGCGTCGATCACGGCCTGTGAGACGATGTTCTCGGATGCGATCAGTTCGATCTGTTCCGCCTGGCGCTTGCCCTCACGCGAAATCGACGCGGCAATGACCGGATCAGCCTCAGTCAGCGGCGTTTTGAACATGGTCTCCTCCATCTGAACCGAATCCTCAGTACGAAATTTTGTTTCCTATAGTGGAAATCGTACACGTAAAGCAACACAAATCTCTAAAATGTGAAGTTGTATCCAAAAGGGGATTTTTGTAACCTTCGATAAAACAGGGGGATTACGCGTGACGGAAGAAAATCAAACGGAGGTTTCCGGGCCGGAAGAACACGATGGCGCCGCCTTGGGGCGATCCATCCGGGACGCGCGACGCGCCAAGGGCTGGACGTTGGAGGAAGCTGGGCGCGCCGCCGGGATAGGGCGTTCGACCTTGTCCAAGATCGAGAACAATCAGACCCGGCCGAGCTTCGACATCGTCCGCCGTCTGACACAAGCACTGGATATGAACACGCCCCAGCTGTTTTTGCAGTCCGGGCAATCAGGGATATCGGGAAGGCGAGACTTCACTCCGAAGGGCGCGGGCGAAACCCGACAAACGCCAACCTATGTGCATGAGTTGCTGTGCTCGGAACTGACCAGCAAACGGATGCTGCCCTACATTGCCACGATCAAGGCACGAGATGTTTCCGAATTTGAGACCTGGATCAGGCACTCCGGCGAGGAGTTCATGTATGTTCTGAGCGGTGAGCTGATCTTTATCTCGGAACATTATCGGCCGCTGCCGATGAAGGCGGGCGACGCGCTATATTACGACAGCGGGATGGGGCACGGCTGCATATCGACCAGCAAAGAAGATGCACAGGTGCTGTGGGTGTCGTTGGAATAGCGGTCAGCGATCAACCTATCCGCCAGAATATTGCGACGAATAGTAAAACGCGATCGCCTGGGTTCTGTTTTTCACCGACAGTTTTTCGTAAATGTTCGACAGGTGAAACTTGACCGTATTCGTCGAAATCTGAAGCTCTTTGGACAGGTCGCGGTTCGACATCCCCTTGGCCAGTGCCTCAAGAATTGTGCGTTCCTTGCGCGACAAGCTTTGGATCGGGTCCTGTTGCATCTTCCGAACGTCGATGAATGGAAACACCATTTTGCCCGCCGCCACATCGGCACAGGTTTCCAGCAAGACTTCGACCTCACCGGACCGGGCGGCAAATCCCGCGGCGCCTGCCTGCATCGCCAGCCGCGGGATGTCACCTGCCGTATCGCCGTAGACGACAAAACGGGGCGCATTGGCCTGTTCGCGCAACACTTCGATCAGCTTGGCCGCGCCCAATACCGGAAGATTCCAGTCCACCACACCAACCTGAACCGGGACTCGCATAACCGTTCCAAGAAACCCTTCGGCGGTGGCTGATGTCGCGACGAGAGAGAATCGCGGGTCGCGTTCGAAGATTTCGGACATCGCCGAAAGAACCAGCGGGTTACTGTCGGCCAACATGACATCGATCGGGGGTTTGGCGGCATCAACCAACTGATTTCTCCCTAATTTTCCAAAAAACTACCCATTTTGGCGGGGTGCTTTTCGGTATACATCGGTATTTTTACCACTATGGGTAGGTTATTTCCCATACTAATAGCCATCCTAAAGCAGTAGTAAGTTACGTTGCGCGATCTGGCAAGTCTCGGTTTTCTGTCTGCCAACGTAACACAACGGGCCACGGCCCAGACCAACAGCCGAGGATGTCAAACCATGACTTTTCAGATTTTCCCTCCGCTCGAGATTCCCGAGACTCTCGCTGCCGGTCCGGGACCGGGCAATACCGACGCCCGCGTTCTGCGCGCCTTTGCCAGCGCCGGTGTCGCGGACCACATGCAGGGCGATGTCCTTAGGGGCATGGTCGAATGCAAACACATGCTGCGGAAGATCTGGGGCACCGAGAATGCCTATACATTCGCGGTTGCCGGCACCGGATGGAGCGCGCTGGACACCATGTTTTCCGCCGTCATGCCCGGTGACAGGGTCGTTGCCTTCACCAACGGCACATTTTCCGGCATCGATGCGCTGACGCTGCGCATCAAGGCCGCGACTCCCGAAGAGCATTCCGCCAACCCGCTTGACCCTCAGGCCGCCAGCGTCACGGTGATCGAGGTTCCGCATGGCCAGCCCGTGACCGGAGAAGTGGTTGAGGCCGCTTTAGCTCAGCACAAACCGAAATGGGCCTTCATGGCGCATTGGGAAACCGGATCAGGCCGTGTCAATGACCTGCGCGGCTTCTCGGATGCCTGCGAGCGCCACGGTGCAATGGGCCTGATCGACGCGGTTTCGTCACTGGGGGCCGATGATTTTTCGATCGACGACCACCCCGGAATCGCTGGTTGGGCCTCGTGCCCGCAGAAAGGCCTGTGCTGCCTGCCCCTGACCTACGCGCCGGTCAGCTTCACGGACGCCTATATCGAGTCCCTGAAAACCTCGGGTGCATATACCTACGTGCACAATCCGATTTTCGAAGCCCGCCACTGGGGCATCGTCGACGGGAAAGACGTGGAAAAAGGCACCTACCACCGGACACATTCCGGATATGCCGTCGCTGCATTCCACGAATCCCTGCGCCTGACGCTGATGGAAGGCCTGGCGAAACGGTCACAGTCTTACCGGACCCACGAAAAGGTTCTGCGCGACGCCGTGACCGAAATGGGGTGCGAAGTGACCTCGGACATGCCCAGCCTTGTCGTCCTGAACCTGCCGCCGGAACTGGCGGGTCGCGAGATGGAGCTGGTTCAGAACTGCCGCGCCCGGGGCTTCGGCATCTGGCCGACGCTCAGCGCGCCCGTTCAGGTGCGCATCGGCATCCTCAACCAATTGAACCGGGAGGCGGTCAGCCGGATCGTGCGCCTGTTCGCCGAGGCCCTGCGCGAGCTGGGCGGAACTGTCGATCAGGAAGCCATCGAGGCTTTGCTGGAAAGCCGTTACGGCACTTCAATCGCTGCATAAACAGGAGCGGATCAGATGGATATCCACGAATACCAGGCGAAGGAAATCCTTGCCAACTTCGGCGTCGATGTGCCGTCGGGTGCATTGGCCTACAGCCCCGAACAGGCGGCTTATCGCGCCCGCGAACTGGGTGGCGACAAATGGATCGTCAAGGCTCAGGTCCACGCAGGCGGTCGCGGCAAGGCCGGTGGTGTCAAGCTGTGCAACACCGAGCATGAAATCTACGAGGCCTGCGATGACCTGTTCGGCCGCAAACTGGTTACACATCAGACCGGGCCGGAAGGCAAAGGCATCTACCGCGTCTATGTCGAATCCGCCGTTCCTATTGATCGCGAGATCTATCTTGGCTTCGTGCTCGATCGTTCCAGCCAGCGGGTCATGATCGTGGCCTCGTCGGAAGGCGGAATGGAGATCGAGGATATCTCGGCCGAACGACCCGACAGCATCGTCCGGTCGATTGTCGAACCGGCGGTTGGCTTGCAGGAATTCCAGGCACGTGAAATTGCGTTCAAGCTGGGGCTGGAACCCAAGCTGATCCAGCAGATGGTTCGTACCCTGCAAGGCTGCTATTCGGCCTTCAGCGATCTGGACGCCACCATGGTCGAGATAAATCCGCTGGTCATCACCGGCGACGACCGTGTCCTGGCCCTGGACGCCAAGATGAGCTTTGACGACAACGCCATGTTCCGTCACCCGCAGATCGCCGAGCTGCGCGACAAAAGCCAGGAAGACCCGCGCGAAAGCCGCGCGGCGGACCGGGGCCTGTCTTATGTCGGACTGGACGGCAATATCGGCTGCATCGTGAACGGTGCCGGTCTGGCGATGGCGACGATGGATACGATCAAACTGGCCGGGGGCGAGCCCGCCAACTTTCTCGATATCGGCGGCGGAGCCTCACCAGAACGTGTGGCCAAAGCGTTCCGGCTGGTTCTGTCGGATGAAAATGTGCAGGCGATCCTGGTCAACATCTTCGCCGGCATAAACCGCTGCGACTGGGTTGCCGAAGGCGTCGTTCAGGCGCTGAAGGAACTGGACATCGACATCCCGGTTGTCGTGCGACTGGCTGGCACCAATGTCGAAGAGGGGCAGAAAATCCTTGCGAAATCGGGCCTGCCGATCATTCGCGCGACGACGCTTATGGAAGCCGCCGAACGCGCCGTCGGCGCATGGAAAAACGACCTTACTCAAGGCACCAAGATGAGGGCTGTGTAATGAGCATTCTTCTCGATCGTGACTCGCGCGTTATCGTGCAGGGCATCACCGGGCGCATGGCCCGGTTCCACACCAAGGACATGCTGAACTACGGCACCAATGTCGTGGGCGGTGTCGTGCCTGGAAAAGGCGGCGAAACCGTCGAAGGCGTGCCGGTCTTTGACACGGTCAAACAGGCTGTCGAAGCCACCGGGGCGGATGCCAGCCTTGTGTTCGTGCCGCCGCCGTTCGCAGCAGATTCGATCATGGAAGCGGCGGATGCCGGTATCCGTTACTGCGTCTGCATCACCGACGGTATTCCGGCGCAGGATATGATCCGGGTCAAGCGGTACATGTATCGCTATCCACGGGACAAGCGCATGGTTCTGACCGGGCCGAACTGCGCGGGCACGATCTCTCCCGGTAAGGCACTGCTGGGGATCATGCCGGGACACATCTACCTGCCCGGGCATGTGGGAATCATTGGCCGCTCGGGCACGCTGGGCTATGAGGCTGCGGCTCAGCTGAAAGAGCGCGGGCTTGGCGTTTCGACCAGCGTCGGGATCGGTGGCGACCCGATCAACGGGTCGTCCTTCAAGGATATCCTGCAGCGGTTCGAAGAGGACGAGGACACCCATGTCATCGCGATGATCGGCGAAATCGGTGGCCCGCAGGAAGCCGAAGCTGCTGAATACATCCGCGATCACGTCACCAAGCCGGTAGTCGCCTATGTGGCAGGTCTGACCGCACCCAAAGGCCGAACCATGGGCCACGCGGGCGCAATCATCTCGGCCTTTGGCGAAAGCGCCAGCGAGAAGGTCGAGATCCTGTCCGCCGCCGGTGTGACCGTGGCTGAAAACCCGGCTGTCATCGGCGAAACCATTGCCCGCGTGATGGAGGCAGCGTGATGGTCAAACCCTCGGTCCTGGTTACCCGTCGCTGGCCTGCCGCCGTCGAGGCGCAACTGGCCGAGAACTATAACGCCGTACTGAACACCGGGGACAAACCCATGTCCCCGGCCGAAATCCGGCAAGCGCTGAAGTCCTATGACGCTGTGCTGCCAACGGTCACGGACACGCTGAGCGCGGAAGCTTTGGATGTGCCTAGCGCGCAGACAAAGATCCTCGCCAATTATGGTGTCGGCTACAGTCATATCTGCGAGCCGTCGGCCCGCGGGCTGGGCATGACGGTGACAAATACGCCTGACGTGCTGTCCGAATGCACCGCCGATATCGCCATGACGCTGCTGCTGATGGTGGCACGTCGGGCGGGTGAGGGCGAGCGCGAGCTGCGCGCCGGAAACTGGACCGGCTGGCGACCCACACATCTGATCGGCACCAAGGTCAGCGGCAAAACGCTGGGCATCATCGGCTACGGCCGTATTGGGCAAGAGATGGCCCGCCGCGCCCATCACGGGTTCGGCATGGACATACTTGTGTACAACCGCAGCCAGGTGGCCCCGGACGTTCTGGCCCAGTGCAATGCAAAGCAAGTAGACGCAATCGACGAGTTATTGCCACAGTGCGATTTCGTGTCGCTCCATTGTCCCGGTGGTGCTGCAAACCGACACCTGATCAACTCGCGCAGGTTGGGCCTGATGAAGCCCGATGCCTTTCTGATCAACACTGCACGCGGTGAAGTGATCGACGAATGGGCGCTGATCCAAGCCCTGATGTTCGACATGATCGGCGGCGCGGCACTGGACGTCTTCGATGGGGAACCCCGCATCAGCCCGGACCTTTTGCAATGCGACAACCTCGTGATGCTGCCGCATCTGGGCAGCGCCACAAAAGAGGCACGCGAGGCGATGGGGTTCCGTGTGCTCGATAACCTGAGTGACTTTTTCGAAGGCCGCGAACCACGTGACCGAGTGATCTGAGACTCATTTGAAACATCAGCCAATGCATCCAAGGCAGCCGCATCGGCCTTTCTCAACGGAGATATGAACCATGAATGCTCCCCACCGTTCCGACGGTTTTTTCACCCAGTCCCTTGCCGAGCGTGACCCCGAGCTGTTCGGCTCGATCACATCCGAGCTGGGCCGCCAGCGCGACGAGATCGAGCTGAT
>NZ_JBWVBD010000019.1:0-11300 GCF_057221075.1 Ruegeria sp. HKCCD6647-2
AAACCCTCTCTTATCAAATCGACTCAAACTGCCCCATTGGTGCTGACGTCAGACAGTCGACAGCGCGGTACAAGTAGACCCATTCGCCTTTGACGCGCACGTAGGTTTCGTCCATTCGCCAGGATCGATCGCAGCAACGCTTCTTACGACGCGCCCGGTCGGCGACCAGAGGTGCGTATTTGACGATCCAACGGTTCAGCGTCGCGTGATCAACCGAAACGCGTCGCTCAGCCAGAATTTCTTCCAGATCCCGGTAGGACACTGAATAACGAAGATAGAAAAACACTGCGTGTAGTATCACGTCCCTAGGGAAATGAGCGCCTTTGAATGAAATTGTCACTGTCTACCTCGATCAAAATCCGAGACGCCATTAACACGAAGACCTCCTAGCCAAAAGTTTGCGACAAAGCCCGGTGATAGCGCAGCAACGGAGCTTGTTCATCCTCAAACCGTTTGAGCACGCGGCCCACTCCAGACATTGAACACTCAATCCGTATATTGCAGCCGCACCCGCATACTGGACATTTGTCAGCGGCAATCGTCGAACTTAACTTGACAGGGCGCCACGTACGTCGAGGAGCCCACCGATCTCAATCGAAACAACTAGAAATCGACAAACCTGCAGAAAACATCAGACATTCTACAGGTCTTCTACAAGTTTCAAATCCCGACTATTGGCAAGAGTTGTTCCATTGAATGCGAAATCAATGGAGACAGACAATGAATACAGCCGCCTCACTTGCCACCGCACCAGATCTGGCCGCGGTTAAATCAAAGCAACACGCTACATGGTCGTCAGGTGATTACGCCGCCGTAGGCACGACCTTACAAATCGTTGGTGAAACCCTTGCAGAAGCGATGGATTTGCGACCCGACGCCCGCGTTCTGGACGTTGCCGCCGGAAATGGCAATGCAACCCTGGCTGCAGCACGGAGACACTGCGATGTCGTTTCTACGGACTATGTTGCAAGCTTGTTGCGCGCTGGTGCCGCCCGCGCCGAAGCCGAGCATCTAGCAGTTGCTTTTCGAGAAGCCGATGCAGAAGATCTGCCTTTTGAAACGGCGTCTTTTGATCATGTCACATCTACATTCGGCGTCATGTTTACGGCCAATCAACAGGCGGGTGCCGATGAAATGCTGCGCGTCTGCCGCAGCGGAGGCACCATCGGTCTTGCTAACTGGACGCCGGAAAGCTTCATAGGCGAAGTGTTTCGGACCATCGGACGGCATGTGCCACCGGTTGCGGGCGTTCGTTCTCCGTTGGAATGGGGAACCGAGTCGCGGTTGCAAGAGCTCTTTGGGGCCCAAGCTCAAAAGATCAAAATCACGAAACGCCATTTCACCTTCCGTGAACGTTCACCGCAACATTGGGTGGAACGGTGGCGTGATATTTACGGCCCAATGCACAAAGCATTTGACGCCGTCGGCGAGCGTGCACCGCAACTCGCAGCGGACCTGATCGCAGTTGCGCGGAATTACTCGACCGATACTCAAGCTATGATTGTTCCGGCGGAATACGCCGAGATCATCATTCATCGAGCCTGAAAAACCAACAGCCCGGCGGGATTTCGCCGGGCAGTCATTCTCAGGAGACATTCCATGCTAGGGCGTACCGAACACCAAAGATCACTCCCGCTTTTTGACAAATATGGCGGCATGCGTGCTTTGCATTCGGTGATCATCAATTTCTACGATCGCATGCTGGACAGCGATATTGTGGGCCCTTTCTTCGACGATGTCGACATGGCCAAACTGATTGATCACCAGATGAAGTTCTTCGCGTCGATATTGGGAGGACCCGCAAAATACACAGATCAACGACTGGTGAGTGCACATCTTCACATGACCATAACAAACGTTCAATTCGATGAAGTTATCGCGCTTTTGAGCGAGACGCTGACCGAAGCGGGCTTTGCTCCAGACGATCTTTCCAAAACACTGCGCGCTGTTGAAGCGCGCCGTTCGCTGATTGTTAGGTAATTCCATGCAAATCCAAGAAATTAGTGCAAGGCTACTTGGTTCCATAAATGTTGGAATCTGCATCGTTGACGCTGACACCGGCGTCATCGTTTCGCTGAACCAAACGTTTGAGACATGGTTCAGTGACGCGGCACTGGGTCAAGTTTTGAATTTGGATACGTCATTCACATTGAAAGACCTGCCAGACAGGGAGCCGGCGGAGGTTCGCACGAAGGTCAAACATCGTACTTTGGTCGTTGAACTCAGTGCCCATGAAGCAGAACACGAGGGCAACACGTTGATTGTCATCGAAGGTCATAACATCTCGCGCCTGCGCGAGACCGAAGCCATGATCGACAGCTATGCGGCCATGGTTGACAAGCGCACCCGCCAGTTGGAGCGAGAAAACAGGCGGGTCGAAAAACTGCTTTTGAACATGATGCCAAAATCGGTTTATGAGGAGTTCATGACATTCGGATGTGTCACGCCACGGTTGTTCGAGCCGGTGACGGTCATCATGCTAGACTTTGTGGGTTTTACTAAGATGGCCGCAGCGGGCGACCCTAACGTAACCGTTTCTGAACTAAACTCTATTTTCACCGCATTCGATCAGATTGGCGAACTTTACGGCAGCGAGCGTATAAAAACCATCGGAGACTGCTACATGGCAGTGACTGGATTACCGCATTCCACGCCAGATCACGCGCTTTCGGCCACGCGGGTTGCAGCTAAAATGATACGCTTTCTGGAGAGACGCAATCAAACGCACCCGCACACATGGCGTGCTCGCATCGGCATCGCCAGCGGCTCTGTCGTAGGCTCAGTGGTCGGTGTTCAGAAATACGTCTATGATGTCTTTGGCCCTGCCGTGAACATGGCCGCGCGTTTGCAAGCTCAATCAAACCCCATGGAGATCACGATATGCGACTCAATACGCGACGAACTGATCGACGATTTCAAGCTCAGTGAGGCCGAGACAGTTTCTTTGCGTGGATTTGGCGATACGCAAATTGCGCGCCTGAAACACTACCAACCAAACAGAAAGGTCGCTTGAGCCATAGGTGCGGGATCTGAGTTTTCAAAAACCTGCCTTGCGAAATGAACTGAGCATGCGATCACGGTATGCCTGATCTTTCACGACACTTGCTGCTACAAGCTTTTCGGCAGTGGCATCCGGCCTCACGCTACGGACTTTTTCAGCCATGGCCTGCATCCTGTCGGTCAGACCAAGTTCGGCAGCACAGGCCAAGATCAGGCGTGGCGCCCAAGTGGAGCCAGGCGCCTCAATATAGCCCTGCTCAAGCAGCGGTAGAGCATCTTCATATTCACCCAATCCGTATCGAGCTGCGCCGATGCCAAAATAGTAGCTAAATCGCATCGGGTCATGCGGGCTCAGGCGCAAAGCTCTTTCGTAGTTTGCCAACGCTTCGTTCATGTTGCCCGCAAAGGTTTCCACTGCTCCCAACATGGCCCACGCCCAGGCCAGGCTGGGATCCAGCTCCAGAGCCGTCTCGAGATGATGGCGCGCTGCCACATGTTGCCCTGCAGCCACCTCGGCGGTCGCTACGAAAGTCAGAACCAAAGCATCGCGTGGGGCAAGGTCGAGCGCGCTTTTGCCATGTACCATCGCCTCTGCAAGCGCAGCTGGGCCGTCCGGAGCCCAATCGGACATCGCCTGTTGCCCAAGGCACCATGCCAGCATGGCACGGGATAAGGCATGTTCGGGGTCTGACACCAATGCACGTCGCAAATGTACCACGGCCTGCCGATTGTCATCCGCGTCCATCCGCATGCAAAGCGGTGTTGCACGCAGGAGTTCATGATATGCATCCGTCAAGTCAGCCTCAGCCAAGGCGCGTTGCACTTCAACCATCATGATATTCGGGACGAGGCGGCCCAGAATGGCCGCAACAACAAGATCTTGCGCCTCAAAAGGATCTTCAAGCTGCCCTTCAAAACGATCTGCCCAGACCTCCGCTTGCCGCCCGGCATGCAACAAAGACGCGTTTAGGCGAAATGCACTACCTGCAAACCGCAACTTGAGCCCAAGCACGTACCGGACGCCCAATTCCTCGGCTGCTTGCTTTGCTTCGTCCTTACCAGAATACCGCGCAACATAAATCGTTCCCACCCGACCAATGGCTGCGCTAATATCGTCCTCTAACCCTTCACCAAAGGCCCTTTGAGCATCTGTTGGATGCACCATTTTGGTTGCCATGATGGCAATGGAGGGTTGCGACAAAACTGCTGCAGAGCCGGTCTTGTCATGCGTTTCCTCGACCGCGCCAACAAATTGGAAACCGTGTCCGTGCACAGTTCGTACTAAGACTTGCCGCGCGCCATTATCTCCAATTGCAGCCCTTACCGCTTTGACCCGACTGCTAAGAGCAGCATCCGAAACGATCCGGTCTTTCCAGATAACCGAAAAAATCTCGTCTTTCGAGACAACGCGTTCGCGATTTTCGATAAGATGCCGAAGCAGCGCAAACACTTGCGGCTCGGTAGCAACGGGAACGTCTTCCCGTGTCAATTGCAGCCGGCTTGCGTCCAGAACGTATTGATCGAATGCATATTTCACAGTGTAATTCTGCGTGAATTCAGTTTTTTCGTAAAGCGTGAACGCTTTTTTAGGCACCCATGCGCTGCGGTTTCAATGACCATGCATATCACTTCAGCAGTGGCCCAGCCGTGGCAAATGTCTTTAACTTGAGCTACGGGTTGAACAGCCCAAAGCTGCCGTTGCCAGGCATTGGGCTATGCCGCGGGCGGCCCGTCATTCCGGACCTTGGCGCCACTGCGCAGCGTTACAACGATGAGAATGGGCAAGTCGCAGGTCCAAGCCGCCAGGCCAATTATGCTAATCCATTCCACAGACGCCTCTATTCAGGTCGTTTGCAAACCCAAAACGGCACATCGAGGCCAGCGGGAGCGTCTACACCTTCGCAACCTCAAGTCGTCTTCAGTATGCCTCCAAAGACCGTTTGATGGCCCAAGCAAGTTTTCTTGCAGCTTCAGGTACATCGAATAGATACAATTGTGGCTCGATCAGCTCGACCTCCATGAGGGCAAGTGTCCCATCCTCCATCCTCGCCATATCTATGCGCGTCACGAATGCGGTCACTGGTAGATTCCTCGCAATATGTCTTGCGGTTTCGCGGTCCTCTTTGCTAGGTGATTTTTCTGTTGTAGTCGCGCCGTACATGACCTGAACACGGTAATCTCCCTCCGCTGGCTTTTTGAGTACGCTGTAAAGCAATTCGCCAGCACCAAATATGAATGACCATTCACCTTCACTAATAACCGACGGCAGGAACGGTTGCGCCATGAGCGAGCCTATTCCATCATAACTGGACAACTGTTCCGTCAATTCTGTTGGTGTCTTGAGTGTTCTGACTCCGTATCCTCCTACCCCTACGGTCGGCTTGAGAACCACCTTACCTTCTCCCGAAAACCAGCTCAGCGGAATCTTGGTGTCGGAATCGCGTCTCAGGAAACACGTTGGAACAACTGGCAAACCCAACTTTGCGAGATCTTCGAGATATCGCTTGTCTAAGTTCCAACCCACTGTTTCGACCGGATTTAAGATGCGGGTTCCCAGCTTCTCAATTTGTTTGAGGGTCGCGAAGAATGACCTGGGGCTGTCAATGTAGTCCCACGAGCTTCTGATCACTACTGCCTCGAAGCTGGTCCAATCTACGTCTGGAGCTCTCCAACTTATTCGCTTGGCCGATACGCCAATGCGGGAAAGTTCCGCCATAAGCACGTCATCCTCAGCGAACAGAGAGTCCTCCATCGGGTGACGATCGCCGAGGAACTTCGGAAGCTTATCTGTACTTAGAATTGCGATCTGCATTGTCTGTCCTTTGATCGGGGCAGGATAAAAGGTTCGCGACACAAGGACTGATAAGTCAAATATTGGTTCGTAATGATCCCGCGAAAAGTCTCGCGAACCTTCGATAGTTGCCGTTGGGTTAGGGCAAAAAGATCAGGGTATTGGCAAAGCGTGTCACACAAATAACGTCGGCCCAAACCGGTCCTTCGATTGATGTTCAAGACGCTGCGCTGCGGTGCGTCTTGGCTGTCGTTCGCCGCACTCGCAAAACGAACAGACTGTCGAAGGTCTAAAGCGCGGGACGAAGCTGACCTTAGACAATTCGATCTTGATGTCAGCTCTTAATTTTTTTGCCGCCAAAGTTGGCCGCTGATGTTAAACGGGTTTTGGGTTGTCGCTGCTCCGAATTACTTGCCGCGCATTCTGTCGATCTGTTCATCAATGTACATCTCGACCTGCAAGTGGCTTTCTTCGATGACATCCCGGATATTTTCAGTTTGCGACATGAAGTCTTTGTATTTCTTGAGCGCCTTGTGCGGGTTCTTTTCCAAGCGCAAAGATTGCTCGCGCTTTTGCCATGATGGAATAGGATCACGCCTGTTTTTGAAGGGGTAGTTTGCGCCAATCCAGTTGACAAAATCAAGCACGCTGCCACCGGACCATTTTCCCGTCGCAAACTTCTTACCTTCTTCCTTGAACGCCAACCGCCAAGCTTGGCTTTCAACGATAGCTTCATCACGTGTCATCTGTCTCGGTCCAGCCGTGGCGATCATCCCAACACCAATGTCCTGCTGTTCTATGATTTCGGTCATATGATCTGCCAGTGACGAAACCAGATTGCAGGCTTCGAATGAGATGCCTTCTTGGAGCGTCAGGCAACCACTTTGGTACTCGTCAAATACATGAAAACCTATTGGTTTTGATCCTAGGTGTTTCTGGGCTCGCTCTGGCAACACCATAGAAGGGCTATAGCTCATCGTATTGGTTTTATAGCGGCCAAGAACACCGCAAACCAAATAGAAGTAGAAACGCGCAAGAGCAGGCAGGATGTCCTGATGGTGCAAGCCGATATGGTAGACCTCGTTACGATAGCTATGGCAGATTGTGATACTTTCTGCTTCTTCGGCACTCAGTTTGTTGTGTGATCTGAAAAATGAGACTTTGGCATCAAAATGCCTGCCAAGTGCGGCTCTCAAGTCCGACTCGTCGGCGTAGGTCTTCTCGCGATTCAAGAAGTTAGTTCGCTCACGCTGTTCGTCCTTTGCCATTTGATGTAACACAAGCTCCAGAACATTGTCTGTCAACATGAGCCCAAATCGTGCGTTGTTCGGATCACCCTTTGAAATATGCTCAGCAGCAAGGTCAAGTTGTTCAATCGCATGGGCAAGAAATACCAACACCTAATTTTTCCTTATGCGGCTGATGAAACGCAGCTCGGTATTAAACATCTCAGCTGACAATCAAAAAGCGTTGCGCCAGACGTTATACCTCTATTAGCCAAGCAGACGTTGGTCGACGCAGCATTCGTCAAGGATGGGCTGATTTTGTTGGAAAACTCCCAATTTGCGTAAACTCGAGTCAGAAATTGGCCGGACAAGGCCGACGGGAGTTTTCAGCTGAGGGGTCGGCCAAAATCTGGCACTGTCCACCAGTGGGCCCCGAAACGCCAGTCATCGGTATCAGCAATGAGCTTTTCGGATTTAGTGCCCGTTCGCAGAATATCGGGGCCTCCCAGATTTTCGAGTTTTTCAACAATATCGGCTCGAAGCTGACCCCGGCGCAAATGCGGCATCACAGTGGGGCGGACCGACATTCATCGGTGCGCACGGTCCAGAGCTGCCTTCCATTCCTCTGAAATGTGCTGCGCCGTAAACACGATAGCAGACATTGCCTGCAGTCAAGAAAAACCGCAATTTCACAAGGGTGACCTTGTACACTCCCGCATCAAGTCAATGAGGCATAGGGTGAAGCTTGAAGAATACTATCGGCCTAGGCTGGCTGAAGCAGGATACGATCTCTTGGCCGTATTTAGCCGGTTCGAGTACGCAATGAAGAAAGGCGGATTTCGCCGGGAGGCTTACCCGGACCCCGCTTGGCACACTTTTGCTCAGCGCCTACCGCAAGAATTCTTTCAAAAAATGGTGGGGTCCGACCAAGCGAAAATATACTTCGAGGCACCTCCAGATCACCTCGTCACGACCAACGATGGTGGCGTGGACTGGTCAAGAAACCCTGTTGTACCACACGATACAGCAAGCCTCTTCCAAAGCATCAAAACCGCTCGAAATAACTTGTTTCATGGTGACAAAAAGCACGACAACCACCGCGACACCCAGTTGATGAAAGCTGCGCTCTTCGTGCTGAATGAAGCCTACAAGGAAGCGGAGCGTACAGATGGGTTTGAAGGATTCCTTGGCGCGATGGAGTTTGGACTGTAGTGGCCCATACCGGTCACTCAACCATGGTCTCGAATGCTGCGGACGCAGCCCGCTTAGCGGTCATTCACTGCACTTGCTCAATTTTGGTAATGATCGAGGTCTGAACAGCGGACTTTGCCAAAATGACATTGGGTCCGGTTTGGGTCGCTTCTGTCAATGCGGCTACTGCTGGTCACCTCATGTCCCACAGCTAGAAATCTTCTGTTGGAGCGAGCGCATCCAGTAGGTCGGAGTAGTCTGGTGGCAGGGATGGCTTGAGAAAGAACATTGTCGGTTCTTTTGGCAACGCGTCGGCAACGGCATCGCTTGCGTTGGCAGCGTCTGAATTACCGAGTTTTCTTAGAACGATTGCCTTGAACCGATGGAGCGTCCAAAAGCCGGGCTGAAGTTGGATTGCGGTTTCCAGGGCATTGGCGCAGCCCTGGTAGTCGCCGGAACAATACAGGCAGAACGCAAGATTGACCTGCCGCATTGGTTCGTACGACATCTCTGTCGCCGATCCCTCTGCCTGTTCCAATGTCGCAAGCGCATCGTCGAATTTCGCTTCCGCCATCTCGACCATTGAGAGGATCAATCGACCGAAATAGTAGGTGGGGTTGAGTTTCAGGGCGTGCAGGCAATCGCGCTTTGCACTTTCAACGTCCCGTTTGCCGAACAAAAAGCACATACCCCGAACCGCAAACAGGTAATCGCTCTTAGGCATCGATACCAAGGCGCGGTTGACGTCGTTTTCCAGCTGGTCAGCTGTTTCTTGTCCAATGTCCTGGAATTTCGCGCGAGCGAACAGGATCTCACCCATGGACGACATCCCTTGAACCATCGGATGGTCCGGGCTCAGTTCAAGTGCCCGATCAAAATATTTCCTGGCCTCTATCCACTCTTGGTATTTTCCAGACTGACCGGTACTCGCGACGCGCGCCAAGAGGTCGGATATGCCCATTTCTTCGATTGGCACATGTTTCACGCGCTCAGCGTCAAAATTGTTCAAGTGGTTACGGATATCCGCGTTCACTTGCGTGATTGTCTGGTCAAAGAACGCAAAGATGTCGGCTGTTGCACCCTGATAATTCTGCGAGAACGCAGGCTCGCCGGTTTCAGACATCACCAGAGTTACATTGAGCCGCGCTTGGCCCGCTGCCATTCGCAGTCTGCCGCGAAGATAATATGAGGGGTTAAGCGTCATCGCTGTGAGGGCGTCAACAACCCGGATTCCGGTGCGTTTGGACAGGTTCATCAAGAGCTGATCGCGCAACTCCAGCGCGGCTGCCTTGGTGTCTTCGTCATTCGGGCCGAACTCTATCTTCTCAACAACGATGACGGGTCGCTTGTCCTCTTCTGGTGTGACCTTTTTCTTAGGTGACCAGTAGAAGCCTTCGATCGGGCCGGGAATATTCTTGAGCTCGAGTGATCCCGCGCTTTCAAATTCCGCTGCCAGACTGCCGGTCAGCTGCCGAAAAAGGTCTTGCGAAATCATGATGCCGCCCGGCGGTGCCTCAGCCTCGAGCCGGGCCGCAAGGTTGATTCCGGCACCATAAAATTCGTCTTCATCCTCGGTAATTTCGCCCAAATGGCCGCCGATACGTAGCTTTATCATTGGATGTTTGGCCAGTTCAGTCTGGAGTTCAGTTGCACAGTCCAGAGCCATCGTGATCGACCCGAACGCAAGGATCCAACCGTCGCCCAAACGCTTGAGGATTTCACCCGCGTGTCGATTGCAGATCGGAACCAATTTGGTGTCATTGATCTCTCTGACGGCAGCTATGCCCGTTGCTTCGTCGCGGGCCATCATTCCGGAGTACCCGACAATGTCCGCTACGATGATAACTGCTAAACGACTTCCCATGCTTCGATCTCGCTTAAAATGGCCGGATTTATCACCAACGCATGCGGCAATTATTTGCACAAACACAAGTATGATCCAACAACCGGCGCGACTGACTGGCCGAGCGCGGGGGAAACAAAAAACCGATCGACCGCGTTAAAATGATGGTTCCCGGTCGAAAGAAGTTACTATGAATCCGAAACTGTCTGCTTTGGACTCTCCGCGGCCGCTAGGGCGAATGCAGCATCTCAGCCAAAAGTACCAATACCTCACGCAAGGACGGCCCAAAGCCGCCGTTGACTAGGAACCGTCATCGCTGCATTTTGGCCCGTCTATTTTGTTGAAAAACTCTTCCTTGATCGAGTGCTGAACTGCTGATTCAATTCCTGTAGTGCAGGGGGGGATCAGCCATGATGGGACCGAGGCAGGAAGCGCAATCGTCGCTGTTCTATGAGTTCTCATTGGAGAACCACGTTCCCCAAGGTCACCTGCTGCGGTCGATTGATCGTTTTGTTGATCTGGACAGCATCCGCTCGTACTTTGCAGATTTCTACAGCCACACAGGACGCCCTTCGATCGATCCGGAACTGCTGATCCGGATGCTGCTGGTCGGCTATTGCTTCGGCATCCGCTCTGAGCGACGGCTGTGCGAAGAGGTGCACCTAAACCTCGCCTACCGTTGGTTCTGCCGTCTCGATCTGACCGACCGTATCCCGGATCATTCCACGTTTTCCAAGAACCGACACGGGCGTTTCCGGGAGAGTGAGCTTCTGCGTCATCTGTTCGAAAGGACCGTCGCCCGTTGCATCGCGGAAGGTCTGGTGAGCGGGCAGCGCATGGCGGTCGATGCCAGCCTGATCGAGGCGGATGCCAACAAACAGAATTCAACACCGAAGGAAGATTGGGACGCGACGAGTATCGATCCGGCCGATGCGCCCCGCGCGGTCCGCGCGTATCTCAACACGCTGGATGAGGCTGCTTTCGGGGCTGCGAGCGAGGTCCAGCCCAAATTCACATCCCATTCCAACCCCGCCAGCCAATGGACGGCGGCCCGCAAAGGCCCTGCGTTCTTTTGCTATTCCGACAATTATCTGATCGACACGGATCATGGCGTCATCGTTCCCTCTCATCGTTTGCAGGGCAAACGACTGCCGGGCAAGGGATGTCGAGGCGACGCGATCGATCCGGCAAGCCGAGGTTGGATCAACCAAGACCATGCTGGACCGGGTAGAGGACAAGTTCGATCTGC
>NZ_JBWVBD010000020.1:0-6963 GCF_057221075.1 Ruegeria sp. HKCCD6647-2
AGCATGCCGAAGCCTCGAACAAGCCGGACTTCTGACCAGCATGGTGAACCGGGGTATGTATGTGCGTGAAGTTTCACTGGATGAAGCAAGAGATTTGTATGAGCTGCGAGGTGCCATCGCGGGGCTTGCAGGAGAATTGATAGTCAAGCGCGCTGATGATGCTGAAATTGCAGAACTAAGTGGTCTCGTAGATCAGATGCAGGCGGCAGCGGACAAGAGTAACACAGCGGATTACTACAAACTGAATTTGCAATTTCATGATGCTTTGGTTCTGGCAGCCCGAAACACGGCGCTTGAAGATACCTATCGAAAAATCGTCAATCAGCTTCACTTGCTGCGGAGGCGTGGGCTTGTCCAGGAAGGAAATCTTCAGGTTTCAAATTCGGAACACAAAAAAATAGTTGAAGCCCTTATCAAGCGCGATGCTTCTGCGGCAAGCAAGGCGCTACGCGACCACGTTTCCAACGGGCTGACACGCCTGATCGCATCTCTTTAGAGCCATCTGAACGTGGTCGGGTGACTTTCAAAATTGAAAACTGTTGACAGTTTACAGTCGGCAATGATACCAGTCAAATTCAACGGCCGTATCTGGCTGGGCGAAAATCTATGGGAGGACACCATGAAAACACTTTCGCGTATCGCTGCTGGTGCGATGATCGTCGCGGCGTTTGCCACGTCATCGGCGGCAGAAGAATACCCATCGCAGCCGATCGAGGTTGTTACCCACGCATCTGCAGGTGGCGGCACTGACACGACCGCGCGGACGATGCTGATCCGGGCACGCAAGGAACTTGGCGTGGATGCCTTTGTGCAGATCAAAAAGGGGGGCGGGGGTGCTGTGGCTATGAGCTATGCCTCGGGCAAACCAGCTGATGGTCACACCTTGATGGCGATTACCCCCACACATCTGATCACCATGGCCCGGGGCCGCGCGCCGATTGGCATAGACGACATTAAAGGGGTTGCCCGTTCAACTGATGACCCGATTATTATTGTTGTCAACAAGGAGTCCGGAATCGAGAGCCTTGAGCAGTTGATTGAGGCATCAAAATCAGCTCCGATTAAATGGGGCGGCACGCAGGCCGGTGGCATCGACCATATCGCCGCGATGACCTTTGCGAACAAATCCGGTGCCAAGGTAGCATACGTGCCTTTCGATGGCGGCGGTGCGATAATCACCAACCTGATGGGCAAGAACATTCAGGCGGCGGGTCTGAACTACGGCGAAGCGGTCGACGGAATTGAGTCTGGAGACTTCGTGCCGCTGGCGATCATGGCGCAGGAGCGTCTGGGTGTTCTGCCGGATACCCCTACGCTAAACGAATTGGGGATTGATGGTGTCAATTTTTCGACCGTGCGCGGCATCATTGTAATGGCGGACACTCCTGAGGATCGTGTGGCGCTGCTGGAAGAAAAGCTGATCAAAGGCATGGGGCATGGCACGTATCAGGCGTACCTCGAGGGTATTGGCCTGGATGCAGGCTCGGTTGCAGGCTCCGAGGTCTGGGACGCTCAGATCCGCGAGATGTACGACAACATCTACGCGACCCTCGAAGAGCTGGGCCTGCGCAAGTAAGGCCACCTCCCGACCGTCCGCCGTTATCGCGGGCGGTCACTCGTTTCAGTGGAAGGAAACCCCATGAAACTCTCTCGCGACCTTGTCGCAGGCGGGCTGATCCTTGTCCTGTCGGCAATACTCTGGTGGGTCACGACGACCTTTGACTCGGACCCGCTTGGCATGGCGCAGGGCATGCCCGCAACGCATATGCCGCGTCTGATCCTCGGTGTGATCGCCGGACTTACCGTCATCATGATCCTGCAGAGCCTTGCAAGCGGCGGCGACGCCCTGGGCGGAGTGCCCCCTTGGCAGATGCCTGCAACTGCAGCGGTGCTAGGGTTGGCGGCCTTTCTTTTTCCAGTTCTTGGCGTGCCGCTGGTGTTCTTCTGCATTTGCCTGGCTTTGCCGGCGATGTGGGGCGCGCGGAACTATGGCACGATAGTTGCCTTTGCCATTGGTGTGCCGGTCGCAATCTACGTGGTCTTCAAAATGCTGCTGGGACTCCGCTTGCCTATGGGCCCGCTCGCGGCGCTTGGCCTCTGAAGGGAGGGAAACATGGACGTTCTTGGCGGACTTCTTGAAATTATTCAGCCCACGACCCTGCTGTTGATTATGGTGGGAACTATCGTAGGCGTTCTGGTCGGCGCGCTTCCCGGCTTGTCGAGCTCAATGGCGGTTGCGTTATTGCTGCCTTTCACCATCTATCTGGAACCGATCCCCGCAATTGCGATGCTTGCAGCGCTTTATTGCGCTGGCACGTTTGGCGGCAGCATCACTGCGATCCTCATCAATGCGCCGGGCGCGCCACCTGCGGCGGCGACCGCGTTCGACGGGTATCCGTTGGCCAAGAAGGGCGAGGCAGGCAAAGCCCTCGGCATGGCTGCGGTTGCAAGCGTCGCGGGCGGTATTTTTTCTCTGATCGTTTTGATCCTGGCCGCGCCCGCACTGGCAACGATTGCTTATAGGTTTGGTCCGCCGGAGTATTTTGCGCTGACCGTATTTGGCTTGTCGATGCTGGCGTCGATCAGCGGTAAGTCCGCGGTAAAAAACCTGATCGGCGGTGCCTTTGGCGTTCTGCTGGCCACCGTTGGCGTGGACCTGACCACCGGCGTCGAGCGGTTCACTTTCGGTGTGCCCCAGCTTTACGAAGGCATCAGCTTTATCCCTGTATTGATTGGCCTTTTTGCCATGGCTGAATTGCTGGATCAGGCCGGGCAAAAAGACACGCCGTTGGAACGGTTCAGCATGTCGGCGCTGAATCTTCCGACAATCGATGACTTCAAACGTGTTTGGAAGACGATCCTGCGCAGCTCGGGTCTGGGGACGTTCGTGGGCATCCTGCCGGCCGAAGGTTCAACCGTTGCTGCGATGATGGGCTATAACGAGGCCAAGCGCTGGTCGAAGAACAAGGACAATTTCGGCAAGGGTGAGATCGAAGGCGTCGCCGGGCCGGAGGCCGCGAATAATGCGGCAACCGGTGGAGCGATGGTTCCGACGCTGGCGCTCGGGATTCCGGGCTCGGCAACGGCCGCCGTCATTCTGGGCGGCCTGCAGATCCACGGCCTGCGCCCCGGTCCGTACCTGTTCGAGAACCAGCCCAATCTGCTTTATGCGATCTTCTTTGCGATGCTGATCGCGAACTTTGTGTTCCTTGGGTTCGGTCTGATCGGCGCCAAGCATTTCTCGCGCATTTCGCTGATCCCGCGTCAGTTCCTCTGGCCGACAGTGTTCTGCCTATGTGTGGTTGGTGCCTATGGAGTCGGGCAGTCCATGAGTGATGTCTACATCATGCTGGTCGCCGGTCTGGTCGGTTACTTCCTGAACCGCGCCGGGTTCTCGCCCGCTCCGATCATCATGGGGCTTGTGCTGGGGCATCTGGTCGAGAACTCTCTGGCCCAGTCCATGATCCTGTTCGATCAGGACATGAGTCAGTTCCTGACGCGCCCGATTGCGCTGTTCTTCTTTGCTCTGGCAATCCTCAGCATCGCATCGTCGCCACTCAGCAACTGGCTGAAAGGTCGTCGTCGCGCTGATGCACCCGTGTACAGGGACCTGAACGAGTGACCTTAAACGATCTCGGCATAACCAAGGGCTTTCTACTGGCCCTTTTGCCTGCCGCGCTCGGGGGCAGCCTGTGGGAAGCTCTTGGCCTCCCGCTCGGCTGGCTGATGGGCGCGGCGGTAGTGACCGGTTGCTTTGCCATGTGCAATGTCGAGGTCGTAGTTCCAAAACCGCTCTATAGCGTATCGCTGGCGGCTCTGGGGGCTGGCGTCGGGCTGTCCATCACGCCAGATGTTGCAGCCGCTCTGCTGGTCTGGGCACCTGTGATGGTTGTCGCCGGTTGCTTGGGTGTTGGAGCCGCAGTGCTTATGACACCGCTTCTTGCCCGCTTTGGACGCATGGAACGCAGCACGGCGTTTTTCTCGCTACTACCCGGTGGCGTCATTGAAATGGCGAACGTCGGTGAAGGCCACGGTGCAGACAGAACGATTGTCGCCGCGTTGCATGCTGTGCGCGTGGCGCTGGTTGTCGGCCTTTTGCCCTTGGTACTATACGCGTTCTTTCCTGCATCCGGCGACCCTGTGCAGGATGTGGCACTGCTGAGCTGGACCCATCTGGCCATGGTCATCCTTGTCGGCGTCGCTGGCGGGTGGGCCGCTGTCCTATTGGGGCTGCCTGCCGCATGGCTGCTAGGTGCGCTGATCGCGGTTGGTATGCTGTCTTCCTTGGGCTTCTCAAGCGGTCGCATGCCAGCGTCCCTGATGGCCGGAGTGCAGGTTCTGGTCGGCATTTCGCTGGGTGCCAGGTTCCGGCGGGATCGTTTGTCTTCGATCCCGAGGGCGCTCAGCACAGGATTGCCCGTTCTTGTTGTGATCATGACGGCAATGGCGGCCGCTGCCGGTTTGGCAAGTTTGGTCATGCCCATCAGCCTGCCAACTCTCGTTCTCTGTTTCTCCATAGGCGGAATGGCCGAAATGGTTCTGACCTCAAAGGTTCTGGGTCAAAACGTTGCCCTTGTCGCCGCATTCCAAGCGGTTCGTGCCGTCTTGGTCAACGCCTGCGCCGGTGTTGTCTGGCGCAATCTTGTTTCCCAATCCGACACTTCCATCACCCCGAAAGGATGACACCCATGTCAGCTGTGCAGAACGCATTTGCGGAAATGCCGCAGGATACCAACATCACGGCCGAAGCAGCAGAGTTTGTAGAGAAAATCCGTTTCGAAGACATCCCCGAAGAGGCCTTGCGCATTGGTACGCGTTGTATCGTGGATGGTGTTGGCCTTTATGTTGCCGGCTCCGAAGAACACACAATCGATATTCTCGTAGACGAGGCTCTGGATTTTGGCGGGCGCGAGGATGCCCTGCTGCTCGGACGCAATACCAAGGTTCCCGCCCCAATGGCGGCGCGCGTTTTGGGAACTGCAGGCCACGCCCATGACTGGGATGACAGTCAAGTCAGCATCGACCCGGCCCATATCTATGGCCTGCTCACACATCCAACTATTCCACCACTGACATCGGCTATTGTCATGTCTCAGAAGCTGGGCAACGTGTCAGGCAAGGAATTCATGCTGGCGTTTCTGACCGGCTTCGAGGTGGAGTGCAAAATCTCGGAATGGATGCTGCCGCAACATTACATGCAAGGTATGCATTCCAGTGGAACCGTCGGGCATTTCGGAGCCTATGCGACAGCCGCGAAACTATTGGGGCTTGAAGGCGACGCACTGCGCAACGGGTTCGGAATTGCTGCCAGCTTTGCCGCTGGCATCCGCTGCAATTTCGGCACAATGACAAAACCCCTGCATGTGGGGCGCGCTGCCGAAAACGGGATCACTGCAGCCCTATTGGCTGCGCGCGGCTACACAGCCGATCCGCAGGCTCTGGATGGTCCATGGGGGTTCATGGCTGTACAAGGCGGTGGTGCTAGCCCGGAAAAAATCTCGCAGGGCTTTGGCAGAACCTGGACTATCGTTGACCCCGGCGTATCGATCAAACCCTACCCATGCGGGGTGCTGACTCACCCGACAATTGACTTGATGCTGCGCCTTGTCACGGACGCGGACATCAAGTCCGGGGAAATCGACACTGTGTCGGTCTACGCGGGCACCAATATTCTCAAACCCATCCGCTATCCCATTGCGTCAAATCACTTGCAGGCGAAATTCTCATTACCTGCAGCGCTGTCGATGATCGCTCTGGCCCGCAAGGCCGGCAAGATCGAGTTCTCGGACGCCTTTGTCGGCTCCGCCCCGATGCAAGAGATGCAGCGGCGGGTGCGGACCGAGTTGGACCCCGAGATCGAAGCACAGGGTTTCGACAAAATGCGCTCTCGCATCACGATAAGGCTGAAAGACGGGCGCGAGATTGCTGGCTGGGCGGACGAGCGCTATCGCGGCGGGCCAGAGAACCCGCTGACCGATGCAGAAGTCGAAGCCAAAGCGCGGTCGTGCTGTGCGGGTGTCCTGACCGAAGCTGAACAAGATCGCCTGCTGCGCGCGGCCTGGAGCGTTCTCGATTTGGATAAGGCCGGAGAAACGCTGGCCACAGCGATGACATCCAACGGCTGATCAGGCGCCTGCGGCGCGCAACGAGTCATAAGAAACCATCACGTGCTCGGCATAGGCCGGGCGCGTGCTCAGCCGGTCGAAATACCCACGCAAAGCCGGTAAATCCGGTCGTTCAAACGGAACCGTGAAGTACCGGAACAACTGCGTGCCGAATGAAATGTCGGCAAGGGACATTTGCGGTCCAGCCAAGCACCCGTGGCGCTGGATCTGGGCCTTGGCAATCGGCATCAGCGCTTGCAACTCCTCGACGCCCTCGGAAAGGCGCTGCCTGTCGCGCTCCGCCTGACTGGTGCGCACAAGTTGCCAAAAGACCTTGTAGATCAGGGCGGGCGCAACATTCACTTTGGCCTATTCCATCCATTGATCAACCGGTGCGCGGTCGGCGGGATCCGAGGGCCAAAGGCCCGTTGCCCGATACTGTGCTGCAAGATAGCGCAATATGGCCTGACTCTCGAACAGGGTGACGTGTTCGTCTTCGATCACCGGCGCTCGTCCCATCGGGTTCTTCATCAGGAACGGAGGCTCCCGATTGCCCCCAAAAGCGCCACCCACGTCGTGCCTTGTGAATTCTACGCCCAGTTCCGAGACCAACCACATCTCGGCCTGTACATTGCTGGAGGTTGGCCTGCCGTAGATAGTAAACATCTTATTCTCTCATCTCGATGAAGTCGCGTTTAGAAACTGCGTGTTGCGATAAAGACAGGCCTATGAAGTTGCACCAAAGCGCAGCAAAACCTGTTTAGCGGTCAACAACGGCCGACTACCGCATATGGATTGACGCTAGGATCTGTTGCAAACTTTTGGCTGTTGACGATGTCAGATGCCGCGGGTGAATGAC
>NZ_JBWVBD010000021.1:5000-6188 GCF_057221075.1 Ruegeria sp. HKCCD6647-2
GAAGCGGAAACGCAAGTATCCGTGGAGCCTCCCTTGAGATACCACCCTTCGCACTCTTGATGTCTAACCGCGGTCCGTTATCCGGATCCGGGACCCTGCGTGGCGGGTAGTTTGACTGGGGCGGTCGCCTCCTAAAGCGTAACGGAGGCGCGCGAAGGTTGGCTCAGAGCGGTCGGAAATCGCTCGTTGAGTGCAATGGCAGAAGCCAGCCTGACTGCGAGACTGACAAGTCGAGCAGAGTCGAAAGACGGCCATAGTGATCCGGTGGTCCCGAGTGGAAGGGCCATCGCTCAACGGATAAAAGGTACGCCGGGGATAACAGGCTGATACTGCCCAAGAGTCCATATCGACGGCAGTGTTTGGCACCTCGATGTCGGCTCATCTCATCCTGGGGCTGGAGCAGGTCCCAAGGGTACGGCTGTTCGCCGTTTAAAGAGGTACGTGAGCTGGGTTTAGAACGTCGTGAGACAGTTCGGTCCCTATCTGCCGTGGGTGTAGGAGACTTGAGAGGAGTTGCCCCTAGTACGAGAGGACCGGGGTGAACGATCCACTGGTGGACCAGTTGTCGTGCCAACGGCAGTGCTGGGTAGCTATGATCGGACAGGATAACCGCTGAAGGCATCTAAGCGGGAAGCCCCCCTCAAAACAAGGTCTCCCTGAGGGCCGTGGAAGACCACCACGTCAATAGGCCGGAGATGTAAGCGCAGTAATGCGTTCAGTTGACCGGTACTAATCGCCCGATAGGCTTGATTTGATCCAGTAACAGAAAGACAAATCAAACCAAAAGCATACACCGACCTTGACCAAGGACAGCGTCGCAGCGCCAAGCCGCGATGTTGGTTGATTAAATAACCGAGTGGCAACGCGCATTCGCAAGCGAATACGCTGCCTGCCACCCGTCGCTTTTTTGCTCCGCAAAAACAGCGACGTGGGGATTTTCCTCGGTTTGGTGGTCATAGCGCAAGTGAAACACCCGGTCCCATCCCGAACCCGGAAGTTAAGCACTGCCGCGCCAATGGTACTTGGGCTTAAGCCCCGGGAGAGTAGGTCACCGCCAAACCTAGTAAAATCCCAATACTTCTCTCTATCGATGAAAACAAAACACCTGGCGCGGGGTGGAGCAGTCCGGTAGCTCGTCAGGCTCATAACCTGAAGGTCAGAGGTTCAAATCCTCTCCCCGCAACCAAA
>NZ_JBWVBD010000022.1:0-4819 GCF_057221075.1 Ruegeria sp. HKCCD6647-2
AGACCCTCTCTTAGCTCACGCCGCTATCTGTCCCAAAATCCCTGACGACGGACACTCCCGAAGGTACTCAAATTCATATTGGTCGAGTAGCCCCACAGCCCGTTGGATCGACAAATCCCAAATATCGAGGTGGTGCTGATCAAGTACTGTTGCCTCGGGATTATCCGGACGCTTGGATTAAATCTGTGCGCGACGGAAAGACTGGCAAAACCTATACGCTTGATGAGTTCAAATCCGCATATCCCGAGCAGTTCAATTGAGGTGATGTAATGCGAAGTGAGAGAGAAGAGGAGCTTTTGGGGCTTCTGGTAAGAATTCAGGCAGAAATCGCCCAGGCAAAACGCGCCACAATTTACAAAGGTTTGGCAAAATCTATCAATATCCTGCAAAATGAGGATAGAAATGGATATGCTAAAATTGGCAACCATCTACTGAATGACTTCAGGATGTTATATGATAACAGACACGATACTGAGACCCTCAACGAGAATTTTGATCGTGCATGTGAACTAGCTGAGAACCTTTCGAAATCGTGAGCGAGAATGCGCGAGGTCAAGAGAGGTGAACTATAGTGGGCGTTTCAATCAATTTCATTCAGCAGAAGGTATGGGATCTGGCCTCAAAAATTGACGCACCTAAATCGTGCACTACGGTTTTTTCTACGTCGCCGCAGGACGGCCGGCCACATATAGAAATCTAGGGAGATCAATTTCGACTTGTCTACGAAGAGCGGGGCAATGTGTTCGCTGAGAAGACCACGCAGAGCCTCGATCAACTTCTGTATTGGATATTTTGCTCGATCACATCGCAATTGGCACAAGAATATGAATTGCGACATCGTGACGGCTGCCAAGGCACCCGTAGGATTCTGTTCCGCAAGCAGTTGGAGTTGATGAAAAAGCTCTCATCAGCTTGGTATAGCCTTCTAAAGGATGAAATCGAAAACATCCTCGCTGAACACCCTTTCAATGACGAGAGAACTTAATTCTTCCTTCGAAGAAATTCACCCAAACAGCCCCTATCGGGGGCTGAGTTTTTTTCATGAAAGGTGCAAACTGTGTCGATCACCGGCAGATGTTACATACTGATCTTTTTAGCAAGCCTTGGAACGCTTCTGACGGCGTCAGCCTCTGATGGCGAGGAAGGTTCGAAACTGCAAAATGGGAATGCGCGCGCAAGTTTCCAACAAGCATTCAACATGTTCAAAGAAATCTGCCTGGATGCGCTTCCCGACTTCAGACGATCTAAAGACTACGCTTCCGAAAAATTTGGAGCATCATTTGATGATCGAAAGGACAGAACTTGGACACCTCTCAGCTCTGGCAGTCTTGTTAAATCTGTGACTATTTCCAGGGGCGATGAATGCTCGGTATACTTGGACGTGGATGGCAGGGATGAACAATTATCCAAGAAATTTCGAACCCTATTACCTGATATTCCTTCATCAGGCATCCACTATATAAGTGCAGGAATGGGTGATGATGTAGATCATCTTGCGAAGTGGCAGTATCTAATTCGTGCCGATGAGAACACTGACTATAGACTGCTTAAAGAATACCGATATGTAAATACGAGGTTGGGAGGTCGTGCGACTTTAACTTTAAGTGTTGCTTACCATAGGTTTGAATGCACGGTCACAAGGGAACAATTGGAGTTGTTCGGTTTGACCGGTGCCCCTCCGCGAGAAGGATTACTACTGTCACATGCCGAAAGATGGTGTTGAATTTTGTGCCAATATTTCCTCAGCGCGTAATCCGGTTTTGAGCGGGTGTTTTCAGCAAAGCGAAAATAAAAAAGTAAGAGAAATGGAACGAGTGCAATTAGCGTGAAACGCATTCCATTACGTGCTCAGTTTGCCGTGGATGTTACTAGCATCAAAAATAATAGCCTAAGTTGTGATTATGACGAACTATTCACGTATAGGAAGGTAGCAAGACAAATGCGAAAGTATGCACGTGGTTGTTGGCTGAGCGTTGTACTGGGCTTCAGCGTCATATCAATCGCATCGGCCCAAGGTAGTCAGGTGGAAGATGGAGCGCACCGTCTTCTGGAAGCATTCGAGGTGGTTTGCTTGGAGCATTTCCCAGAATTCAAAGGATCAATTGACGAGTCAAAGAACGCTTATGGTCTTTCTGAGGGGTTGCGAGACGATGGGTTCATCTATTTAGGAAACGGAGGCTGGTTAGATGTGGTCATTCGTCCGGGAAGTAAGTGTCGGGTCAACTCTTTCGGTGTGGAGATTCCAAGCGATGTCGAAAGCCAAATTATTGAAATGCTAGAAGACTACAACATCGAGCAAAAGCGAGAGCCTAAAGTATTTGGGGGTCCAGGAGACACATCTCATATGGTTCTAGGAAAATGCGAAATGGATGGTCGTGAGGTCCAATGGTTCCTGAAGAGCTCAAGCCGTGGGCCACACATTCACCTGGAGATGACAGTTGAAGATTTGCTGGGCCCGTGATGCGTTGTACTGTACTTCGCTTCGTTTTTGTCGGCTTTCGATTTGGAAATCTCAGCGAAAACGCTTTTTTGAGTCTGTCATTTTTGTCAGCTTCCGTTTTTTTCAGCGGATTACCATAGCAGAGTATTGGTTACCGTCGCCTGACCAAGTCAGTGTCGTTGACACCGCCCAAAAACCGCCGAAGTTCGCTCTTCGATTGTACCGAAACAAATACACGCGCATGTAGGTAGGAATCAAATGGGTGGTTTTATTGTTGTGATTGTTGCGGGTTGTTTTGCAAAAACCTGGCGACAGGCATTGATCTTCGGCGCTGTCGCGGGCGCTCTGGTCTCAGCCGCGTTGCTATACGCGGGGACATATTCTGGATCTGTTGCCTTTGCGATAGCTGTACGAGTTGGTATTTCGATGGGATTATCTCTACTCACATTTGCCATGGCAGAGTACGCAAAGACTCCTGCCAAGTAATTGGCCCGTGGCGTTCGACTTATCGCTTCCACAAGAAGGAAAGGGCAGAGTTCCGCGCGTTTCCTGACCGTGGATAGTGATTGGCGCATACGCGGCCAATGGCCAAAGGTGCTACGAAACTTGGCGATCTCCGCGCTTTTGGCCGTTGGCCCCAGGGATCGTTCGCGCTTAATCCCAATAGGATTGGGCGGCAGCCTCATTGGGATTCAGCCGTCAATCTAGTGAGAATACGCACTTTTCCCGAAACGTGGATTTCCCAATGGGATTGCGTGGTCACACAATATTTGCCTCACTGCGCAGAAGATGATTTGCGCGACCCGATCCGAGTGATCCGCTCAACCAGAGATCGCTTCACATAACACCCCTTCAGCGACGTTCGCGGTTCGTTACAGCCCAAGAATTCAGCGCAGGGTTGTGTGCGCAGCTGAGTCTTGTAAAGACTGTAAACTGCGTCGTACGCTATTAATCAACCTGGGGAAAACGTATCGTTGGGTGGCCGCTCACTTTGCCAAGAATCGATGTAGGACAGCACCTTCGATCCGTTCAATCGGCAATACTTAGCATATCGAACGCTGCAACTGATCAGACGTGACCAAGTCTCAAGTGGCCACACAGCCGTCATTCGCTGCATTAGCAGCGTTGTGCGCACCTAACAGCAACTTTGAGCAGACTCCGGACTTTGCAAAGTCGGCGTCGCTTCGCGAACGCAGACACAGTTCCTGAATGACTTCAAAGTGCACGTTTTCCTTGAAATCGTAAGGCTCGATCCTTCGTTTGTCCTCGTAATATCTATCAATCAGATGGATCGTAATTAAACGCATTGCAGCTAAACCTGTAGAAGCGTCGCTGAAACAGGAGATACTACCATGACCAAAAAGATCACCATCATCGGCGCCACGGGCCATCTGGGGCATCGCGTGACCGCAAAGCTTGTTGAAAATGGCTCGGAAGTGACTGCCATAGTGCGGGATCCAGAGGCGGCGAAATCCGCGCTGCCCTCTGATGTTCGGCTTGTTCAGGGCGACGTGTCAGATCCGGCCGGCCTGAGATCCGCCTTGCAGGGATCTGAGACGCTGTACATCACCCTGAACACCGAGTCGCTGGACACCAGCCTGCCGTTCCACACGGAACGGGAAGGTGTGATCAATATTGTCGAAGCCGCAAAAGAGGCAGGCGTTCAGCACATCATGCAAATTGCAGGGGTCGACACTGCCTATCCAGAGTTTTCGACCGAAGGTATGGCCTATGGCACAAATGCAATCCGCCAGGTCGGCATCGATGCCATCAAGGCATCGGGCATTCCCTATACATTTTTCTATTGCTCTTTCTTTTTAGATTCACTGCCAAAATTCCTAATGGACAACCAACTGGCCGTCATCGGAAATCACGTTCATCCAATTTGGTTCACAAATTCCAGCGATCTGGCGGAACTGATTTTTAATGCCATTGGTAATGATGCGGCCAAAAACAGAGAGTTCGCCGTTCAGGGTCATCAAGCCAAGACGTACACCGAGGGGGCAACCGAGTTTCTGGAAACCTACGCTCCCGAGGCTGAAGTCATCCAGTTGCCTATGGAGGCGGTCGGCCAGATGGGGTTGCCGGAAGAGCAGGCGGCATTCATCGAACACTTGTTGACATTCGTGCAACAGCTACGTGAAGAACAAGTGGATGGCGAAACCCGTGAGGTCCTTGGATCTCCGAAACATACCATTGCATCCTTTGCAAAGGAGCTTCGCGACGAAGCCTAAGCCTTAGTAGAGTTCTGAATAATGGAGTTTTCAGCCAGCAGTTCATTCAGCTTGGCAGTTGCTTGGCCCATGGGCTTTTCGAAAGACCAAACCATATCCACCGAGCGTTCGGCATAGGGTTTGGTCTCGAATTGCAATGGCAGGA
>NZ_JBWVBD010000023.1:0-4452 GCF_057221075.1 Ruegeria sp. HKCCD6647-2
CCGATGACCGATATTAAGCGCACGCCTCTTTACGCTTTGCATGTTGAGTTGGGTGGCAAGATGGTTGATTTTGCGGGTTGGGAGATGCCTGTTCAGTATCCTTTGGGGATCATGGGCGAGCACAAGCAGTGCCGCGAGAAGGCGGCTCTGTTTGATGTGAGCCATATGGGTCAGGTGATCCTGCGGGGCGAGAATGTGGGGGAGAAGCTGGAAGCGCTTTGCCCGCAGGCTTATGCGACCCTGAAGGAAGGCAAGGCGCGGTATGGGTTCTTTACCAACGCGGACGGCGGGATCATGGATGACCTGATCGTGTCGAATGCGGGCGATCACTATTTCGTGGTGGTGAACGCGGCGCTGCGGCATCAGGACATTCCGCATATGCAGGCCAATCTGGACGGGGTCGAAGTGACCGAGATCTTCGACCGCGCGCTGGTCGCGGTCCAGGGTCCCAAAGCCGAGGATGTGGTGGGCGCGCTCTGCCCGGCCGCCCGCGATCTGACCTTCATGGAAACCACCCTGGCGGACATCAACGGTGTCGAATGCCGTATCTCGCGGCTGGGCTATACCGGCGAGGACGGGTACGAGATCTCGATCCCCGAGGACAAGGCGATCGAGATCACCCGCGCCTTCCTGGCGCATGAGGATTGCGAACCGGCGGGTCTGGGCGCGCGCGACAGCCTGCGGCTGGAGGCGGGGCTGTGCCTATATGGCAATGACATCGACCAGAGCACCTCGCCGATTGAGGCATCCCTTGGCTGGGCGATCCAGAAGCGGCGCAAGGAAGAGGGTGGCTTTCCGGGCGCGGCGCGGGTGCAACGCGAACTGGCCGAAGGCCCCGCGCGCAAGCTGGTGGGCATCAAACCGACAGGCCGCGCCCCCGCGCGTCAGGGCGTCGAAGTGCAATGTGCCGAGGGCAATACCATCGGTCAGATCACCTCGGGCAGCTTTGGCCCGACGGTCGGCGGGCCGGTGGCGATGGGCTATGTGAGCAAGGGTCATGGCGAGCCGGGCGAGCAGGTCAACCTGATCATCCGGGGCAAGGCGCAACCGGCGCAGATCGTGGCGCTGCCCTTCGTCAAACAGAATTACAAGCGTTGAAGTCAGGAGAGAGACAACATGGCAACCTATTATTCCGAAGAGCATGAATGGCTGGCTGTCGAAGGGGACACGGCCACGCTGGGCATCACCGCGCATGCGGCCGAGCAGCTGGGCGAGGTGGTCTTCGTCGAGCAGCAGGAAGCGGGCGACGAGTTCGAAAAGGGCGGTGAGATCGGGGTGATCGAATCCGTCAAGGCGGCCTCGGAACTGTACGCGCCGGTTGATGGCGAGATTACGGAAGTGAACGAGGCGCTGGCCGACAACCCCGGCGCGCTGAACGAAGACCCGGAAGGTGAGGCCTGGATCTACAAGGTCAAGATTGCGGACGCATCGCAGCTGGAAGATCTGATGGATGAGGCCGGCTACAAGGCCTTCATCGGCTAAACCCATCTCGGAGCCTCGTCCTTGGGGCTCCCCGCTTCATCTTTTTCCAAATACTCCCGCCGGAGGCTCCTGCCAGAGCGGCCGGGCGAGACATTCCTTGAGGAGCGCACACATGGCCTTCAAACTGACCGACTACGAAGCCTATGACTTCGCCAATCGCCGCCACATCGGCCCGTCGCCCACCGAGATGCGCGACATGCTCAAGGTGATCGGCTTCAGGACGCTGGACCAGCTGATCGACGCCACCGTCCCGCCCGCGATCCGCCAGACCGAACCGCTGGACTGGGGTCCGGCGATGACGGAACGCGATGCGCTCTTTCACATGAAAGAGGTGGCGAGCAAGAACAAGGTTCTGACCTCGCTGATCGGTCAGGGCTATTACGGCACCACCACACCGGCGCCGATCCTGCGCAACATCCTGGAAAACCCGGCCTGGTACACCGCCTACACGCCTTATCAGCCCGAGATCAGCCAGGGCCGGCTCGAGGCGCTGCTGAACTTCCAGACCATGGTCAGCGACCTGACCGGTCTGGACGTGGCCAACGCCTCGCTGCTGGACGAAGCCACCGCAGCCGCCGAAGCCATGGCGATGGCCAAGCGCGGCGGCCGCTCCAAGGCCAACAACGCGGCCTTCTTCGTCGACAAGAACTGCCACCCGCAGACCATCGCGGTCATCAAAACCCGCGCCGAGCCTCTGGGCATCGACGTGCAGGTTGCCGATCCGGACCAGCTGGACGCGGGCGCGGTCTTTGGCGCCATCTTCCAGTATCCGGGCACCCATGGTCATGTGCGCGACTTCACATCGGAAATCGCCGCGCTGCACGAACACAAGGCAATCGCCATCGTCGCCGCCGACATCCTGTCGCTGGCACTGCTGAAGTCACCGGGTGAGATGGGCGCGGATATTGCCATCGGGTCGACCCAGCGCTTTGGCGTGCCGATGGGTTATGGTGGCCCGCACGCCGCTTACATGGCGACCACCGACAAGCTGAAGCGGGCGATGCCGGGCCGGATCATCGGTGTGTCGATCGACAGCCGTGGCAACAAGGCCTACCGGCTGGCGCTGCAGACGCGTGAGCAGCATATCCGCCGCGAGAAGGCGAACTCGAACGTCTGCACCGCGCAGGCGCTGCTGGCGGTGATTGCCTCGATGTATGCCGTGTATCACGGCCCCGATGGCATCAAGGCCATCGCGCAATCGGTGCACCGCAAGACCTCGCGCATGGCCGCCGGTCTGGAAGAGGCGGGCTTTGCGGTCGAGCCGGAAGTGTTCTTCGACACCATCACCGTCGAGGTCGGCCACCTGCAGAAAACCGTGATGGAGGCCGCCGTGGCCCGTGGCGTCAACCTGCGCAAGGTGGGCGACACCAAAGTGGGCATCAGCCTGGACGAACAGACCCGGCCCGAGACCATCGAGGCGGTCTGGGGTGCCTTCGGCATCGACCGCAAGGATGACAGCTCGAACAAGGTCTATCGCCTGCCCGATTACGCGCTGCGCGAAAGCGCCTATCTGACCCACGAGATCTTCCACAAGAACCGGGCCGAGGCCGAGATCACCCGCTATATGCGCCGTCTGGCCGACCGCGACCTGGCGCTGGACCGGGCGATGATCCCGCTGGGCTCGTGCACCATGAAGCTGAACGCCACGATCGAGATGATCCCGGTCACCTGGCCCGAGTTCGGCAACCTGCACCCGTTCTGCCCGGAAGATCAGGCGCAGGGTTATCTTGAGATGATTGCCGATCTGAACGACAAACTGTGCCGGATCACCGGCTATGACGCGATCTCCCAACAGCCCAACTCGGGCGCGCAGGGCGAATATGCCGGCCTGCTGACCATCCGCAACTATCACGCCGCGCGCGGCGAGGGGCAGCGCAACGTCTGCCTGATCCCGACCTCGGCGCATGGCACCAACCCCGCCTCGGCGCAGATGGTGGGCTATCAGGTCGTGCCGGTGAAATCGGATGAGAACGGCAATATCGATGTGGCCGATTTCCGCGAGAAGGCCGAGAAGCACAGCGATCATCTGGCCGCCTGCATGATCACCTACCCCTCGACCCACGGCGTGTTCGAGGAAACCGTGCAGGAGGTCTGCCAGATCACCCATGATCATGGCGGCCAGGTCTATATCGACGGCGCGAACATGAACGCCATGGTCGGTCTGGCCCAGCCGGGCAAGATCGGCGGCGATGTCAGCCACCTGAACCTGCACAAGACCTTCTGCATCCCGCATGGCGGCGGCGGCCCCGGCATGGGTCCGATCGGCGTCAAGGCGCATCTGGAACCCTATCTGCCCGGCCACCCCGAGCTGAACCAGGCCATCGGCCCGGTCTCGGCCGCCCCCTTCGGGTCTCCGTCCATCCTGCCGGTCAGCTGGGCCTATGTGCTGCTGATGGGCGGCGCGGGCCTGACCCAGGCGACCAAGGTGGCAATCCTGAACGCCAACTACATCGCCGCGCGCCTGAAGGATGCCTATCCGATCCTCTACACCTCTGAGACCGGCCGGGTGGCGCATGAATGCATCCTCGACACCCGCCCGCTGGCCGACGAGGGCAATGTGAGCGTCGACGATGTGGCCAAGCGTCTGGTCGATTCAGGCTTCCACGCGCCCACCATGTCCTGGCCGGTGGCCGGCACCCTGATGGTGGAGCCGACCGAATCCGAACCCAAGGACGAGCTGGACCGCTTCTGCGACGCCATGCTGTCGATCCGCTCGGAAGCGCAGGACATCATCGACGGCAGGATCGACGCCGAGAACAACCCGCTGAAAAACGCCCCCCACACGGTGCGCGATCTGGTGGGCAGCTGGGACCGCCCCTACACCCGCGAACAGGCCTGCTTCCCGCCGGGCTCGATGGGCGTCGACAAATACTGGTCCCCCGTCAACCGCGTCGACAACGCCTACGGCGACCGAAACCTCGTATGCACCTGCCCCCCAATGTCGGAATACGAAGACGCCGCAGAATAAAA